>CALIZL010000115.1 GCA_938028745.1 uncultured Prevotella sp. | reverse complement strand
TAACCCCTTTTTGCATCAAAACAAACCTTCGCGAGAATCGATTTTTTGCGGCAAGATGGGCGGTTGGTTGTCGGAAAGGGCACTCAGAATGTTAAAATGCTTGCTGAAAAGTGGACAGAATGATTGTGCCGTATATGCCGATTGGGGTTAAAATAAAGACAAACTCGATATGTGCAAACTCGCCCATAAGGCAATTAATACCTAAAACGAATTGTTTTCGATTATAATAAAACAAAAGCATCCCCTGCACAATGACGTGCGAGGGATGCTGGAAATCATTGTGTTGATGCCATCACGGCATATTCACAAATTTACATCTCTAATATCTGATAACATATTATTAAGGTGTGCCTTGAATATATTCTTTCGTATGTTATTTCACTACCACCTTCTTGCCGTTAACGATATAGATACCCTTAGGCAATTCGTTTACTTGCTTGTTAAGCTTTATGCCTTCAAGTGTGTACACTTCGGCGGCAGTTTTGTCTGTCGAAACGTTATCAATGCCGTTTACTACGGGTTTTTCGATGTTCACAACAAAGTCGTAAGCTCCGCCTTTGTCTATCACATCTTCTGCGCTATGCGTATGTCCTGGCTCGTTTTTCTTGTGCCAAGCATCGGTAAATTGTATGCGCATACGCGTTGCGCCCACAGCGGCATCGGCAGGAACGGCTATGGTGCGGGTAAAGTTGCAAACCTCTTCGTTGCCCTTCACTTCCTCGCCAACCTTAAATAGCTGTTCGCCCGCGTCGTCAAAGCTGTAATTGTGGTTCCAGTCAACAAACACAATGGCATGGTCCCACTTCATAGAAGGGCTGCATTGTACGTGCAACTTGAAGTTGCTGCCGCTTTCTACCGTGAATGCGCTGCCTGTATTGATGTAAACAACGGATGGCTTGGTGCTTTGCGTGAAGTTTAGGTTTTGCTTGGCATCCTCGGTTGTGGCCGAGGTGATGTAGCGATCTTCGGTGGGATGAACCGTACCTTTCACAATGCTCCAAGCCTTTTGTATGGTGTATTTGGCCGTAGCCACGTTGCTGGCTTCCATTCCGTCTTTAACGGCAATGGCCTTTAAGGTTACCTCGGTGGTGTTTCCTTCTAGTCCGCTCACTTTAACGGGGCTTTCGTACAGCATGCCGTTGGCAGCGGTGGGGGTGCTGCCGTCTAAGGTGTAGTAAATCTTAGCATCGGGCGTGTTCGTGGTGATGGTCACCATTTGGTCCATCTTATAAATTCCGTCTGCCACACTGAAAACGGGCTTAGCTGCGGTGTTCTTTGAAACGATTGTTACGCCGAAATCGTGCATCGAACCGGCATAGCCAACAGGCGAACACATGTCGAAATCGGCCGACCCGCCATCGCCGTCGCACAAAATACGCATGCGGGTTTTACCATTAATGGCATTGCTGGGTACCGTGAAGGTAAACTGATGGTAAAGCACGCCGCGATGGCCTAAGCGTTTTTCCTCGGCTCTTCTCCAATCGGCATTGGCGTAAGTGTCGCTGTATTTGGGGTTCCAAGAGGTTTCTTTCGCTGTTGGTTTCTTTCCTACCGTAGAGAAAGCGCGTTGAATGTCTTCAAAGTCGCCATCGCCATCCCAGTCAAATCCCACTTGGATGTCCCACGTCCAAATACCCGAACGCACATCTAGCACCAGTTTCTTACCTGTTGAGGTGGTAAAGCCTTGCTCGTCTTGTATCCAGTTATACTGGTTGCTGCAATTTTCGTCGGTAAACTGATATACTTCGTTACCATCCGAAGAAACCTTTAAGCTGTAAAACGACTGCGAATTGGCACGCGCCCAATTTTTTCCTCCACTGCTTTTGGTGGGTTGGCAATAGGTTTGCGCCATCATAGCAGTAAAAGTTGAAAGCGACAAGGTCGCTCCCAGTAATAAAGTAGAAATTCTCATCATTTGTTTTTGTTTTATAATTGTTTTTATCGTTAGTTCAGTTTCTTTAATGCGTTTGTACAAATGTGGGACTTACATTTCAGATTAGACAGCCGCGTTTGGTTTAGCGGATAAGTAGTTTTATTGGTGCGTCCCCCATGTTGTAATGGCACGGTTAAGGGTTTTTAGTGTTGTTCGCAAAGTTATAAATCTTTTCTTAAATAGACAAACTTTTACATATTTTTTTTATCAACGCAGTGTGGAAAAGGTAAAAAAGGAAGGTTAGTAAGGATGTAAATGTGTTTTTTAGCAAGGTTTAGCGCATGATGTTTGCCAAGAAACGATAGGGAGGGAGAAGGGCTGTGCGGGGGCGTCGCACAGGATGAAATCGGCTTATACCACGTCTACCACCAGCAGTTGCCCCTCGGCCGACACCGTGAAACGCACATCCTTATCCATAAACGGCATGCCATACACCTTTTGGGGATTGTCTTGATAATGTGGGCGAGGGTCGAGTGCCAGCACTTCGCAAAGCGTTTTAAGGTCGTGGGGAGAGAAAATGGCGCGGAAACGTTCGGGTATGCACACGTCTAGTCGGGTAATGGCCGTTCTGTCTACAAAACCACTGCGTGCACCCACGTGGCAATCGGCGTATGCGATGTAGGGTTTAATGTCGAAAATGGGTGTCCCGTCCATCAAGTCGGCACCCAAAACATGTATAACGGGACCTTGGAGCGTTTCCCATTCGATGCGTTCTAGCCGCACAGAAGATAGCCCCAAGCCGTTAGGGCGAAAGGGCGAACGTGTGGCAAACACGCCCATCTTGGTGTTGCCGCCTAGCAATGGCGGACGAACGACAAGGCTGTTGGGTGCGTGTTTGTTGGCCGAAAAGTGCCAAATAAGCCATAGGTAGTCGAACTCGTCTAGCCCACGCAGGGCGTCTTTCGAGCGATAAGCGGGTTCGAAAACAATTTGTCCGCGCACATCTTGTACCAATCCGCTTTGTTTGGGTATGCCAAACTTTGAGCTGAAAGGCGAACGAAAATGGGCTATGGGGTGTATTTCTGTCATTGTGCAGCTGTGATTTGGGCATGGATGGGCGAGAGAACGAGGGGATTCGGCTCACCCATACGCAGTTTAACTAGCTGCAAAGTTAAGGCAATTAACCCACTTTAACCGCATAAACCATGAAATGTTATGGGTTATTGTGGCAAAAAATACTTAATTTTGCCATTAAAGAAGAAGTTATGAAATACAATAACGACCATGTAAGAAGGCGCGACCGACTGTTGACCGAGCAACGCGCCATAGAGCTGATAGAGGGTGCCGAGTATGGCGTTCTTTCGATGACAGACGAGGAAGGCATGCCGTATGCCATCCCCGTAAACCATGTTTGGGATGGTGAAAGCGCGTTATATGTGCATTGCGCACCCGAAGGTAAGAAGTTAAGGGCCATAGCCAAGAACCCGCATGTGTGCCTTTGCATTGTGGGCGACGTTAACTTGTTGCCCGCTAATTTCACCACCGAATACGAAAGTGTGGTGATTTATGGCCTAGCCCGAACGGGATTGGACGAAGACGAGCGCATGAAAGCCTTGCACCTGCTTATCAACAAGCTATCGCCCGAACATAAACAGCTGGGCGAGAAGTACACGCAGGCATCGTTTCATCGTACAGAAATCATCAAGATTGAGGTGCAAGAGTTTTCTGGCAAGTGCAAGAAGGTGAACAAGGCAGGGTAAAAACCAAGCCTTAATCCGCAACAGGGCAAGGCGAGAAACGTTTGCTTACCTGCGGTGGTAAAGTAAAATGCGGCGGGCTAGCCAGGTGCTAATGGTGTGGTCAAAGTTGCGCATTGGCGTGGTTAATGCAATGTAACGGCATGGCTGGTGTTATGCTATGGCGTGGATGATGTTATGCAATGGCGTGGCTGGTGTTATGCAATGGCATGGATGATGTTATGTAATGGTATGGCTGGTGTTATGCAATGGCGTGGATGATGTTATGCAATGGCGTGACTGGTTTTATACGGAAAAGCCCCAAACCTTTCCTTAGCAGAAGGGTTTGGGGCTTTTTGGGGTGGATGAACCGAGGTTATTTCAGTTGTTCCTTAAAGAAATTGGTTATCTGGCGCAACAAGTGGTTGCGTGTGTTGCCGCCATAGATGCTATGGTTGCGGTTGGTGTAATACAACTCTTTGAAGTCTTTGTCGGCCTGAACAAGCGATTCTGCATACTCGAAGGTGTTTTGCGGATGCACATTGTCGTCTGCCAAGCCGTGGCAAATGAGCAAGGCTCCATGCAAATTGTGGGCGCGCGACATGGCGTTGTCGTCGTATCCCTTGGCATTCTCTTTGGGCGTACGCATGTATCGCTCGGTGTAGATGGTGTCGTAGTAGCGGAATGAAGTGGGGGGAGCCACCGAAACGCCTGCCTTGAAGACGTTGTCGCCCGAACTCATGCTCATAAGTGTGTTGAAACCGCCGAAACTCCAACCCCAAATGCCGATGTTGTTGGCATCTACGTAGGGTAGTGAGGCGAGATAGCGGGTCGTTGCCACTTGGTCTTGCGACTCTAATTTGCCCAATTGCAGGTAGATGGACTTCTCGAAAGCCGAACCTCTGCCGCCTGTTCCGCGCCCATCCACGCATACAACGATAAAGCCTTCTTGGGCCAAGTACCTGTCGAAGAGTGCACCTTGCCCCATCGAGCCAATGCCCCACGAGTTTACTACTTGCTGACTGCCTGGTCCGCTGTATTGGAACATGATGACAGGATATTTCTTTGATGAGGAGAAGTTGGCAGGCTTAACCATCCAGCCGTCTAGCTTTACGCCATCGCCTGTTGTAAACGAGAAGAATTCGGGCTCGGAAAGTCCTTCTTGCTTGTATTTGGCAACGAGCTGTTTGTTATCCAGCAATGTGGATATAACTTTTCCGCGGGCATCGCATAGCGTGAAGGTGTAAGGCGTGGTGGCATTGCTCCAGGTGTTGATAAAGTATTTCAGGTCACCTGAGAAGATGGCGTTGTTCCAGCCTTCTTGCTTTGTTAGGCATTCTGTTTTTCCGTTTTTGTGGTTCACAAACACCTGTCTGTCGTGCGCGGTGGGCACAGCTGCTTGGTAAAATACGTCGCCCGTTTGCTCGTCATAGCCGTAAACTTGGGTGATGTCGTAGTTTCCATCGCCTATCTTACGTATCTGTTTCCCACCCATGTCGTATAGGTAGAGGTGCATGTAGCCGTCTCGGTCGCTAGGAAGTAGAAAGCTATTGTTGTAAACCGATATGTTGGCGATGGCCTCTTCTTTCACATACTTGTCGCCTTTTTCTCTTACCAACAGCTGTGCAATGGTGCTGCGAGGGTTCACCGTATATACGTTCAGTACGTCTTGGTGGCGGTTCATGGTGTAAACAAGTATCATGTCGGCATTGTTGGTGGTCTTAATCCGTGGTATATAGCCGTCGGCATCCAATGGCACGTCGAGCTTTCTGGTTTGTCGCGACTTGATGTCGAAACTCCATACCGACACCTTGGCGTTGTCTTCGCCTGCCTTCGGGTACTTGTATTCGAAGGAAGAAGGGTAATTTAGGTTCTCCTTGTGTGCGGGATATTGCCCTTGATACATCTGCAAGGCGAAGGTTTTCACGTCTTTCTCGTCGTAGCGCACCCAGCAAATCATGGTTCCGTCGGCGTTAAACACCAACGAACTGCTAACGCCGAACTCCTCTTCGTTCACCCAATCGGGCACGCCGTTAATCACTTCGTTTAGCTTCCCGTCTTTGGTAACTTGGCTTTCGGCATTGTCGTAGAGCAGTTTCACCAAGAATATGTTGTTGTCGCGCACGAAAGCCACCTGTCTACTGTCGGGCGACCACGTTGGGTTTTGCTGTGGTCCGCCGTCGGATAGCTTGTCTAGTCGGCGCGATGCCACAGTATATATATAATAGGTGGCCTTAAAGGTGCGCCTATAAATCTTTTGCGAGTTGGTGCAAATAAGTATGCGTGTGCCGTCGGGCGAAAGAATGTAGTTGTCGAACGACTTCACCTTTTGCCCTTGTGTGTCGTTCACGTCGAACAGAACGTCTACCTGTTTGCCTGTCTTAAATGAATAGCGTACGATACGTTGCCCGTCGTCGCTTATCTGCGCGTAGAGGTCGGTACCTGCAATGGGTTTAATGCCGCTGATGTACTCTGGCGCGAACGTACCGTCGGTAATCTTCTTCAAGTCGAGCGTGCCAGCCGCCGAAACGCTAGGCAACGACAAGAGGAAGGCCATGCACGATATGATTACTTTTTTCATGATTGAATGTTTTTAGTCGTAATTGCGGACAAAGATAATTAAAAATCTGTACTTTTGCAAACCAAAGGCGAGCAATTGTTGTTGCCTACCACTACAAAAAGACGAACAATGCAACTACCATATAATGATTTTGGGAACTGGATGAGGACGCAATTCCCCTTCAAAGTGCAGAAACTATCGGTTAATGCGGGCTTTACTTGTCCCACGAGAGATGGGCATACAGGGTTAGGAGGATGCACCTATTGCAACAATCGCAGCTTTAATCCTGCCTATTGTGAACCTGAACAGGCGGTTGGCGAGCAGTTGGAGGCAGGCAAAAAGTTCTTCGCTCGCAAGTATCCCAGCATGAAATACTTGGCTTACTTTCAAGCTTACACCAGCACTTACGACACTATCGACCGCCTTAAAGCCATGTACGAGGAGGCTTTGATGGTAGAAGATGTGGTGGGCTTGGTTATTGGCACACGTCCCGACTGCATGCCCGATGCCCTACTTCGCTATTTGGAAGAGCTTAACAAGCATACGTTTCTGATTGTGGAGTATGGCGTTGAAAGTGCCAACAACGAAACTTTGGAACGCGTTAAGCGTGGACATACGTTTGAGTGTAGTCGAGAAACCATCGAGCGTACACACGAATGCGGAATAAGGACGGGGGCGCACGTTATCCTTGGCCTACCTGGCGAAGATGCCAAAGAAAGCATTAGGCAGGCCGCAATCATGTCTGCCTTGCCCATCGACATCTTGAAAATACATCAGATGCAGATAATACGCGGAACGTTGTTGGCCAAGGAGTACATGAAACAGCCGTTCCACTTGTACACGGTAGAAGAGTATTTGGATGTGATTTGCGAGTATGTGAAACGGCTACGCAAGGACCTTGTGTTGGAAAGGTTTGTTAGTCAATCGCCCGAAGGCTTGCTTATCGCGCCAAAATGGGGATTGAAGAACTATGAGTTTACCAATTTGCTCGTTCGCAAAATGGCAAACGAGCAAATTGTTCAAGGCAGCATGGCCTTATAATTTTCGGTGGATATAAGTTCTTCGTAAGTGATGTTGGGGTGGGCACGCATGTATTTGTCTACCTGGTCAACATACTTGTTGCGGTAGCTTTGCTTTGCCGTGGCCTTATTTACCACCCACCATATCTTGGCCATGTGCAAGTCGCGGTCTATTTGCGGCCGTGTGTCGTTTCTATCCAGCGAATATTGGGCAAGTAGATAGAAACTCAGCGCATCGGGAACGATGTAACCGCGGTACATGGTCTTGGTTTGTTCGGGACTGTAAAAGCGCTTGTAGAGCGTGTAGTCTTCGCCCATGTACTTATCAAGCGATACACCTATGGTGCCGTTTCCCACGATGATGCTTTGGTCGAACGAACTAATTTGCGAATAAATCTTTGGTTGCGGCAAGTTAGGGAACCACTTGCTAAGCTTGCTGAACGCATGGGTGAATTGCTCGTTAACGTCGTTGATGTTGTTAAACTCGGCCTCTACGTCGGTAATAAGCCTTTGCAAGGTGGTGTCTTGATAGTAATGCAAGAACCTATGATGTATTTCGGAGTCTTCGATTGTTCCCAATTGCAACACCTTTTCTATTAGCGTGCGCGTTTCTGTTGGGTAATCGGTATTCATTTGTTGTAGTGCAGAGTAATCGCCAGTGGTAAGGTAACGACTCTCTAAGCGGTCGTAGCGTTGCACCTTAATGCAGTCGCCATGATCGCCATTCATGTTGTGCCACATCTTTATTTCGCAGCCAACAAACATGATAGAGTATAGCATGAGTATTAATGACAGTACTTT
Source organism: uncultured Prevotella sp. (assembly GCA_938028745.1). Classification (GTDB taxonomy): domain Bacteria; phylum Bacteroidota; class Bacteroidia; order Bacteroidales; family Bacteroidaceae; genus Prevotella. The sequence goes on along the minus strand of CALIZL010000115.1, from coordinate 6,201 downwards.
CATGTCGTTACCTTTTGTTTATTTCTCGTTGCGAATTTACTATTTTTTTATTTATAAACCAAACTTATTGCTAAAAAACATAAAATTTTTCTCGTTTAAATACTTGATTTGGTCTTTTGTGTTAATAAATATGGATAATACGCCAACTGTTAATGCTCGTGAAAGGTGCGAGTGTGAGAACGTGAGAGGGTGAAAAAATGGCTACGCCTATCAAACTGCTAGCCCGTTAGCCTGTTGTCTTGTCAACTTGTTATCTTGTCTTCTTGTCTACTTGTTTTCTTGTCTATTTATCTCTTCGTTTGGTCGTCCAACAGTCTGATGAGCGCACCAACAGATGAACTTAAATTTGTTAAGAAACCTCACCTGATGCAGAACGGACGGCCTGGATGATGAAAAACAAGGGTAAAGAAGTTGCGAAAGCGCGTAATTTGCATTACCTTTGCACCATATTATGTCATTATACAGCACCCCTTGCAGGTGTGTAACACCCTATATATGAAAGAATTTTTACGAGTATTGCGTCGCTTTGTGCCGCCGTATAAGAAATATTTGGCCCTATCCATAGTGTTCAATGTCTTGTCTGCGATATTGAACATCTTCTCTTTCGCAACGCTCATACCCATATTGAACATACTATTTAAGACCAGCGAGGCCGCCAAACCTGTGCCGTACATGGCTTGGGGAAGTGCGGAGAGCATTGGCCAGCTAGTAGACATTATCGTAAACAACCTGAATTATTACATTCAGCGAATGATAGTGGAGTGGGGAGCAACAACCACCCTGCTTGTAGTGGGCTTGCTGTTGGCCTTTATGACCATGCTCAAAACGCTTTCCTACTTCCTGTCGTCGGCAGCCATCATCCCCATCCGAACAGGCGTTGTGCGCGACATCCGCAACCAAATGTATCGCAAGATAACGTCGCTTTCGCTGGGTTTCTTTTCGGAAGAACGCAAGGGCGACCTCATTGCGCGAATGAGCGGCGACGTGCAAGAGGTTGAAGGCTCCATCATGTCGTCGCTCGACATGCTGTTTAAAAATCCCGTTCTTATCATCGCCTATTTCATTACGCTGGTCGTTGTATCGTGGCAACTAACGCTTTTCACCCTTATTTTCGTGCCTTTGTTCGGCTGGTTTATGGGGTATGTGGGCCGACGGCTTAAACAAAACTCCATTAAGGCCCAGACGTTGTGGAGCGACACCATGAGTCAAGTGGAAGAAACGCTGGGCGGGTTGCGCATTATCAAGGCCTTCTGTGCCGAAGATAAGATGAATGCGCGATTCGACAAAGTGAACAGCGCCTACCGAAACGACATCATGAAGGTGAACATTCGCCAGCAATTGGCGCATCCCATGAGCGAGTTTTTGGGTACGGTGATGATTGTTATCGTGCTGTGGTTTGGCGGAATACTGGTTCTGAACAATCAGGTGATGCAAGGCCCGACATTTATTTACTACCTCGTTATTCTTTATTCTATTATCAATCCGCTGAAAGATTTCTCGCGTGCAGGCTATAACATCCCCAAGGGGTTGGCCTCGATGGAGCGTATAGACAAGATATTGAAAGCCGAGATAGACATCAGGGAGAAGGAAAATCCTGTGCACATAAGCAGCTTTGAACATCAGATAGAGTTCAGGGATGTGTCGTTTAAGTATGGCGAACAATGGGTGTTGCGCCACATCAACCTCACTATACGCAAGGGACAGAGTGTGGCCTTGGTGGGACAAAGCGGTTCGGGCAAGTCTACTTTGGTAGATTTGATTCCGCGTTACTACGATGTACAAGAGGGCGAAGTGCTTATCGACGGCATCAACGTGAAGGACTTGGGCGTACACGACTTACGCCAGCTTATTGGCAACGTGAACCAAGAGGCCATCTTGTTTAACGACTCGTTCTATAACAACATTACTTTCGGCGTAGACAATGCCACTATGCACGATGTGGAGGAGGCAGCACGCATTGCCAATGCCTATGCCTTTATTATGGAAACGGAACAGGGTTTCGACACGAACATTGGCGATAGGGGCGGCAGACTTTCGGGCGGACAACGTCAACGGGTAAGTATTGCTCGCGCCGTACTTAAAAATCCGCCCATACTTATATTGGACGAGGCCACTAGTGCCTTGGACACAGAGAGCGAACGATTAGTACAAGACGCCCTTGAAAGGCTGATGAAAACACGCACCACGGTGGCCATTGCCCACCGCCTGTCGACCATTAAGAATGCCGACGAGATATGCGTGCTGCACGAAGGGCGCATCGTTGAACGTGGAACACATGAAGAACTGCTGGCCATCGATGGCTATTATCGTAAGCTGAACGATATGCAGTCGCTCTGAAACCACACCTATTTATAATAAGGTATATAATATGAGAAGACATCATCTGGGCATTATGCAAAGTCCGTTGGCGCCATTCGTGGCGTTGCTTGCCAACCTGCTTTTGGCTTTTGGCTTGTATATCGTGGCTCGAATAGAGTTCTTGTTTGAGAACTACAATTACTTTTGTGCCGTCCTGTCGCCCGCTCGTCTTTGGCGATTGTTTTATGGCGGCTACATGTTCGACCGCTCGGCGATATTCTACACCAACGCCCTTTATGTGGTGATGATGCTTTTTCCGCTGTGGTTGAAAGAGACGCCGTTGTATCATAAGGTCTGCAAGTGGCTGTTTGTTGTGGTTAACTCGCTCACGCTGATAATCAACTTGGGCGATTCCGTTTACTTCCCTTACACCCTTCGGCGAACCACGACCACCGTTTTCAGCGAGTTTAAGAACGAAAACAACCTAGGCGATGTGTTCTGGGGCGAGCTTTTAGAGCACTGGTACTTGGTGTTGCTGGCTGCATTGTTGATATTTCTTTTGTGTAAGCTATACGTTACGCCTAAGGTTAGGGCGGAACAATATGTTTCGGTAAAGCAATGCGTGGCTTATAGCGGCGTGCAATTGTTGCTGTTGGCCGCCTTTACGCCAATTGTTATCGGTGCATGTCGCGGCGGATTAAGCGGAGACATAAGGCCCATTACCATCAGTAACGCCAACGAATATGTGGATAGACCAACCGAATGCGCCTTGGTTTTGAACACACCCTTTGCGCTGATACGCACCATTGGCAAGAGCGTGTTTGTTGTTCCCGATTATTTCAAAACGCAAGAAGAGGCGGAAAAGGTGTTCACACCCATCCACCAGTTCACATACCCGTTTGGGACAGAGAAGAAGAATGTGGTGGTGCTGATTGTAGAAAGCTTCGGCAGAGAGTATATTGGCGCGCTAAATAAAGACTTGGAAGGCGGCAATTACAAAGGCTATACGCCCTACGTAGACAAACTGATTGAACAAAGCACCACCTACAAATACTCTTATTGCAACGGGCGCAAAAGCATCGACGGCATGCCTTCGGTGCTTTGTGGCATCCCTATGTTTATCGAGCCGTTTGTGCTTACGCCCCAATCGGTGAACAATTTCACGGGCTTGGCCGGGATATTGTCTAACGAGGGCTACAACACCGCCTTCTTTCATGGGGCCATTAGGGGTAGCATGGGATTCTTGGCCTTTGCTAAGAAAACAGGATTTAAGGAATATTATGGGCGAGAAGACTATGCTGCCGACCCGCGTTTTGGCGGTGATGCCGACTTCGATGGGCATTGGGGCATTTGGGACGAGCCTTTCTTGCAATACTATTGCACGAAGATGGGCGAGATGAAACAGCCCTTTATGACGGCCGTTTTCACCGTATCGTCGCATACGCCATACGTTATCCCCAACAAGTATAAGAAAACTTATCCCGAAGAGGGCTTGCCAATACATAAGTGCATTAGGTATACCGACATGGCCATAGGTAAGTTTTTTGAGAGCGCACGCAAGCAACCGTGGTTTAAAAACACCATCTTTGTGCTTACAAGCGACCACACCAACATCAGCGACCACGCCCAATATCAAACAGACCTTGGCGGGTTTTGTTCGCCTATCATTATCTACGACCCCAGTGGCGAAATAGAGCCAGGCATGCACGACGACATTGCCCAGCAGATAGACATCTTGCCAACGGTGCTCAACATCTTGGGTTACGACAAGCCCTTCCTTTCTTTCGGTTGCGACTTGATGTCTACACCGATGGAAGAAACCTACGCCGTGAACTATCTTAACGGCACTTACCAATATGTGAAGTATGGCTATGTGTTGCAGTTTGATGGCAAACAGACTAAGGGAGTGTATGCGCTTGACGACCTCTTGATGAAGAATAACCTCAAAGGAAAAGTTAAGGAACAGGCGAAAATGGAGCTTGAGGTGAAGGCCATCATACAACAATACATGTATAGGATGGTTAACGATAAGCTGTTGCCATAGGTTATTTTGTTTTGAACACAATGAGAAAGATAGATAAATTGCTGTATAGCCTTTTGCGAACTTGCTGGAATGTTCTGGCATGCTTTCCCTTTTGGTTTCATTATTTCATGTCCGATTGCCTATATATTCTCGTTCGTTACGTGGTAAAGTATAGGCTTAAAATAGTAAGATCCAACTTGGAAAGCTCGTTTCCAGAGAAATCGGAAGAAGAGTTGGCTAGGCTCGTTAACGATTTCTACCATTGGTTTTGCGACTATATCGCAGAGACGGTGAAGTTCTCGGCTATGAGTAAGGAGCAGCTGATGCGCAGAATGGTGTTCACGGGAACCGACCTTATCGACAAGTATGTGGCCGAAGGGCGTTCGTGTGGCGTGTATCTAGGGCATTACGGACAGTGGGAGTGGATAACCTCTCTACCGCTTTGGCTACGGTCTAACGGGCTTTGCACACAGATTTACCACCCATTGGAAAACCCTGTCTTCGACAAGTTGTTCAAGGTAACTCGCGAAAAGAACGGCGCCGTGTGCGTGTCTATGCAAGAGTCGTTAAGAAAGACCATCAAATATCAGCAGGAAGGCCAGCCCATCGTGATGGGATATATAGCCGACCAAGTGCCTAATTGGTTTAACATTCATCATTGGCTAGATTTCCTTAACCACGATACGCCTGTGTTTACTGGTTCGGAACGTATCATGAAGCGTATGAATCAGGTGGTGTTCTACGCATCGCTCTCTCGTAAAGGACGAGGATATTACCAATGCGATTTCCAGTTGCTGACCGACAAGGCCAAGGAGTTTGAAGACTATTGCATAACAGACATGTACTTCGAACGCCTGGAACAGTCGATACGAAAAGACCCTGCAATGTATCTTTGGAGCCACAATCGCTGGAAAAGAACGCGCGCCGAGTTTGAAATGCGTTACGATAGGGAAACGGGGAAGTACCACATGGGACCCATTGAAGACGTGATAAAACACTATGAGGAACGCCAAAGGCGTAGAAATGAACAAGGAAGGGAGTAGAACAAGTCGTTTTCGCCTTTTCGGTTGACTTGTTAACGTGTTAACGAGTGGATAAATTGTAGGCCAGAGGAATAGGTTCTGAACTTTGTTCGTCTACCTCACTTTGCTTTCAACTAATCTCAGCACACAGCATGTAGCCGCACTACAAACCCAATCGAAGCCACATTACAAGCGCCTTGTTGTATCAGTACAAGCGGCTAGTACCGATGCTTGAAGCTAGATAGTGTGTACTTAATGAAGTTGTCTTGACTTTTAGTATTTCTACAAATTGAGAGGAGTGCAGCGCAAGTCAACTCACTGGCTTATAAACTCACTAAAAATCAACATCTACCGAAGGCATCAGCTCACCACCTCACTAACTCAGAAGTTCACCATCTCATCAAGTCATCAACCCCAAAACTCCTCAACTCAAAAGCTTAAATCTTTATCTTTCATTTTACAATATCGCTTCAATTTTCGCTCTGTTCTAGCGAAAATATAGGTTAAAAAGTAGGTAAAAAACCACTATTTCTAGCCTTTTACATCTTTTGTTTTGTCCGTTTTCAAGAAAAGAATGTGCATTTTGCACCATTTAGCCTTTCTAGTTTGGTTGCCGGCTCGTATTTTTTCAACTCCAATTACGCACTTTTAGCCCCTAAAACCCCACTTTTAACGGCTATTTTGACCTTTCTAGCCATGTGTTTCATGGCTAGAAAGGGTTTTGTTTATACCATTTGCAGCGGATATTTATGCTTTTCGTCTCGTATTTTGCGGCATTTTGCCTTACGTTTAGCACCAAAATGCCTTGCGTTTAGCACCAAAACGCACTCCATTTAGCACCAAAACGCACTCCATTTA
>CALIZL010000114.1 GCA_938028745.1 uncultured Prevotella sp. | reverse complement strand
TAAGCCTGTAGCTAGCGTTCATCCTGAGCCAGGATCAAACTCTCCATTGTAAAATGTCTGCGCATCAGGGGAATCCCAAAAGAGAAACCCCAAACGCTAAAAGTTTTATGCCTTGCGGCATTATCCCATCAGGACGAGCACCCAAATCTATCGTAGTTCCACTCACCTGTACCAGTTAACCCACATCTTTAATTTTAATAACCAAAGACTTGGGAGAACTGACGGTTCTTAATGTTCTACCCAAACGCGCTCATCTCATAAAAACAAGCACGTCTGCTCTTGTACTACTACTGTCTATGTAAATCTTTCAATGAACTCTTTTTCAATCGCTCCCAAAGAACTTCGTTCCCGAAAGCGGATGCAAAGGTATACACTTTTTCATTTCCTGCAAAACATTCACAAGAAAAACATTCAATCCAGCTCTATATTTAACATTTTGAAACACTTTGCGCGCTTAAAAACACCATTACACCTTATATATATAAATTAAACACTTCGCAAAGAGAACAAAATTAGAGTGCAACCAGAGCAACAAATAACACATTGAAGACTTAAACCCTATTGCATGGTTTAACAAACCAGCCATGCGAATACTAACAGCACAAAGACCAGACAGGCTAAACTAACTAGACAAACCAGCTTGGCTAGACAGGCAAGTTTAACCTTACACAATGGGGAAAAGCCAACCCAAAGCACGGCAAATAAAGCTAACCCCACAAAGAAACCCCACAACAAAAGAAAAGAAATGCACCGCAACAACACTACACCTGTCGCACTTATGTAAAGTTTTCAGCGCAAAATTTAACATTATGGCTGACATTTTACCAACCAAGCGCCCACCTTGCCGCAAAAATTCGATTCTCGCGAAGGTTTGTTTTAACACAAAAAGGGGTTAGTTTGTGAATACGATAAAATGAATATTTATTTCAAGAAACCGCCATTTGCACCTGTTCTTGGGCGATTTGCAGCAAAATATAGTGCAATATGCTGCTAAATGGCGTGCAATATGCCGCAAAACGCAGTGCGTTTTGGTGCTAAATGCAGTGCGTTTTGATGCTAAATGCAAGGCGAAATGGTGCAAAACGCAGGGTAAAATGCTGCTAAATGCGAGGCAAAAGCATAAACATCCACTGCAATTGCATAAACAAAACCTTTTAGAGCGATGAAAAACCTGGGTAAAAAGGGCAAAACAGGGGTAAAAAAACGGGGTTTTAGGGGTAAAATGGGGGCAATTGGACTTGAAAAAACACGAGCATCCAACCAAAATAGAAAGGCAAAATGGTGCAAAACGCAGGTTATTTTCTCAAAGAGAGACAAAACAAAAGGCATAAAAAGCTAGAAATAGTGCCCAATTACCTATTTTTCGACCCATATTCTCGCTAGAACGGCGCAAAATTTAGACCCCTATTGTAAAAACAAAGCAAAGATTTAACTTTTAAAGCTGATGCGTTTGCGGGTTGACGTATTCAGCAACTGGTGGCTTTCGAGAGTTTATGCGTTAGCAATCTTCTATGCCTGCGAGTGGTGAGTGTATCCGTATACCCTCTTCTAAGTGCGAAACCGAGTTTGCAAGCCCCAAATGCGCAAGTGTGTTTTTTGCACGTTTGTGCGCCAGTAAGGTTTTGTACATACAAGCCGCAAGGGCTGTAAACTTTTAAAACGATGGAAGAAACGCACACCAACACAAAAGCTAGACGTAGCCCATCGGCCGACATCGCCTTGCAAACAGGCGGAAACACCCCCACTTTTCCCCCCCTCTCAGCAGCCTACCTAAAACTAGGTATTTTGCATTTTCGGTAACATTTGTTACTTTTCTTGTTGGTTTGCAACTCTAACTTTGCCGCAAAATTAGCAAAAAAAAGATGGACGCACGTTTGAAGCTTGGTTTAGCATTTTGGTTCACCGTGATGAGTTGCATGGCGGTAAGGCCACCATACCATCTACACCATGCCCTGCCAAGTGCCACAGACAACGACAGCACCCAAGCCGATAAGGCACGAAACACGCTGCCACGCGTGGTAAACCTCAAAGAAGTAGACGTGCTTGCGCCCCGACAGCTAACGCAACCCACCATAGCACAAGCCCTAAACGAGCAACGGCTCATTGCCGGAAGCACATCGCTGGTGCAGATGTCGCCCCTACGGCAAAGGCTGTCCACGCTAAAAGATGCGTTGGCCATGCAACCAGGCGTTATCATTCAAGAGTTCTTCGGTCTGAACGACCAACCCCGACTCAACATCCGCGGTTCGGGCATACAGAGCAACCCACAACGCCGAGGCGTGTACCTGCTGCAAGACGGCATACCCGTAAACTTTGCCGACGGCTCTTACATCATCGGCGTGATGGACCCCATGACGGCCCACTTCGTTGAAGTGTTTAAAGGAGCCAACGCCCTAAACTTCGGTGCAAGCACCCTTGGCGGAGCCATCAACTTCGTTTCGCCCACGGCCAACAAGCAACATGGGGCTAACACGCTCGTAAAGGTAGAAGTTGGAAGCTATGGTTACAGGGCTGTTGCTGCAAGCATGGGCTACCGTTGGCAAACAAGCGATGCCCACATAAGCACATCGTACAGCGCGCAAGACGGGCACCGGCTTTACAACCACAACACCCGATGGAGCATTGCGGCCAACTATGGGTTGCAAAGCCTTAATGGGCATGTGGAAAATCGCACGTACCTGCACTTCACCTGGCTGAAATTCCAGTTTCCAGGACCGCTCAACATGCAGCAGCTAATGGATAATCCCAAGCAAGTTAACGCTGGCGTAGACCTTCCTTTCAGCATGGGGCCAAACGTGTTGCGCGATAAGCCACGCCGCTTTGCACGCATTATACGCGTGGCCAACCGCACAGGCATCCGCTTCAACGCCAACAGCGACCTCGTGGCTGCCGTGTATTACCAATATGCCGACGACCAATTTGTGTTTCCCATCACCATTTCCATCCCCCACTCGTACCATCACGATGGCGGACTGACCGTCAGCTACCGCCTCAACACAGGCAAACACAACCTGCGTGCAGGCCTTGTGGCATCGGCAGGACAAATAGATCGCCGCACCTATATCAACAAAGACGGGCTAGAATCGTTTATGTTTGCCCACGACAACCTGCAAGCGCGCAACCTGACCCTCTTTGCCGAAGACCTGATTAGGATGACGTCGAAACTGAATTTCGTGGCCGATGCCCACCTTGTGTACAACGAGCGCAACAGCAGCGACCGCTTTCCACAACCCGACCTTCGGCCATGGTACAGCCACATGTCGAAAAAGTACCGCTACTTTCGTTCGCAAAGCACAACGCTCAACCAACACTGGACGGCTTTCAACCCACGCATAGGGTTGATATACAGCCCCTTTAAGGGCGAAGACGTGCAGCTGTTTGGCAACCTAAGCCGAAGTTACGAGCCGCCAACCTTCGACGAACTGGTTGGCACGGAGGTTACAACCAACATCAACACCAGCCCTAAGCGGCTTTACGCCATTGCCTTAGACAAGCAAACGGCCACCACCTTGGAACTGGGAAGCAAGGGACGAACCACACGCTTTTCGTGGAATGTGGCCGCCTACCGTTCGTGGGTACACAACGAAATACTGGAAGTGAAAGACTACGTGCGCGGCATTAAGCGCACCGAAAACTATCCCACTACCCTACATCAGGGCGTGGAAGTGGGGCTAAACGCCGTTGTTGCCGACAATCCTTGGGGCATAAACGCGGGTAAGCTGACCCTTGGCGGAGTGTACGACTTCAGCGACTTCCGTTTCAGCGGCGGCAAATACCAAGGCAAACGCCTGGCGGGCATACCCCAACACTATCTGAACCTGTCGGCCGAATACGAGCATTCGTGCGGTCTTAGCCTTGCGGCACAAGTGGAATGGAAACCAGGCGAAACCCCCATCGACCACACCAACACCATGTTTCAGCCCGCATACCGCGTGTGGAACGTGCGTGCGGCCTACGCACTGGGCAAAAACATCAGCCTGTACGTGGAGATGAAGAACGTGGCCAACAGCCGTTACGCCTCCAGCTACGTTATCAGCGACGAGATACATAACCCGCCCATCCCCTTCCCCAACTTCTCTGCAAGGCAGATGGCGTTCTTCATTCCCGCCCAGCCGCGTTGCATTTTTGGGGGCTTAACGTGGCAAATGTAGGCATTACCCCCTTAAACAACAGAAATGTTTTACACCGTTGAACTTAACAAATAACCATCATGACCGAGAAAAAAATGAACATGGAGCAAGGCCATTGGGTGCTTGCCAAACTTGGAAAAAGGGTGCTTAGACCAGGAGGACGCGAACTTACCGCCCAAATGTTAGAGGCAATGAACATCAACGAGACGGACGATGTGGTGGAGTTTGCACCGGGATTGGGACAAACGGCACGCCTGACCGTAGCCCATAAGCCACACTCGTACACCGCCGTAGAGCTGAACGAAGAGGCCGCCAGCCGTGTTCGGCACAACGTAAACTATGCCAACATGCGCGTAGTGGCGGCCGATGCCGCACAAACAGGGCTACCCGATGCCTGCGCAACAAAGGTGTACGGCGAGGCGATGCTCACCATGCAGAGCGCACCGCAGAAAAACGCTATCGTAAGAGAGGCGGCACGACTGCTGAAAGCGGGCGGACTGTACGCCATTCACGAAATTGTAATCTGTCCCGACGATGCGGGCAGCGAGCTACAACGCACCATTGAGAAGGACCTTGCACATAGCATCAAGACCAATGTGCGCCCACTAACGCTCTCGGCATGGCGCGCCGTGCTTGAAGAAAACGGCTTCGAGGTGGTATGGACGAAACAAAGTCCGATGCACCTGCTAGAATGGCGCCGCGTGGTGGCCGACGAAGGATGGGGCGGTTTCCTGCGCATCGTTTGGCGCATGCTTCGCAATGCCCCTGCCCGGAAACGCGTTTTGCACATGCGGAGCATATTTAGGAAGCACGACAAGAACATCCAAGCCATCTCGATGGTGGCGCGAAAACGGGCTTAGCGATGGTTGCACACAACATGTCCCAACTGCGCGGGGCGGCCATTGGGCTTGCACTTGCCCTCCTTACAACAACGCTTGTGGGGGCATGCACCAACGACATGCGCTCGCCCGACCTGGAACGGGCCGACCAACTGCTGCCCAACCGCAACGAATATGCCGACTCTAACCTGCACACCCAAGCGCAAGCCAAACTTGTGGCAGGGCTGTACGACTCGCGGCTCGACCTTATTTACTACGATGCCGACCGCGTAACGCCTCGCCTTTACTTCACAGGTGGGGATGCGATAGTGCCGCTCACAGCAAACAACAACGGGTGGTTGCAACTCCGTGTGGTTGATTTCCACACCCAGTTCATGCCGCTCTACATGTCGATAAACATGAAACTATTGCTCACCGACACGCCTAGCGACACCATCCGCCTTGCAGGCAAAGACGGCTCGGTGCAAACAAGCGACCACGGAAAAACCATCGGGCTGCCGCTTCCCGAAAGCGACGATGCCGAAATGGAGGGCTTTTACCTCAAATCGAAAGGCGAAATATACGCCATTATCGACCTGATGTTGCCCGTTCCGATGAAAATCAGGTGGCAAGGCAAAAAGCAAATGTCCACACCTTAACCCCTTATCGGTGCATGAGAAATGGCTGCGCCTGCACCGAAAGCATAGCAAACAAAGCGTTTTACCGCCCAGCAGCCAGCATTATTCACCTTTCCCCAACAGCAAGTTGGGCTAAAAAAACAATCAACATATGAGAACTATAAGTATTAAAAACCTTTCTGCATTGCTCCTTATGCTCGTCATGGGCATGAGTTTGACCACCGCTTGCAGCAGTACGGACGACAATGAAGTTGACAACAGCATCGTTACCCGCATGGTTGGCACATACAAGGCCACCATCGCCCCTACAATGGGGACAAAAAAAATGGCCGAAGGGCCGCACACCTTATATATAGAGCGTGTGGCCGATGCACAACAAGTGCGCCTGCACTACGAAGGTTTCAACGCGCCCTTCCTCGGCGAAGACGGCAAGCCCTTAGCATCGCGCATGCCTTTCGACATGGCCGTTGATTTCACACTCGACGTAACCCCAGGGAAAAACGGCGAGCTACTGCTTAAGTCGGTAAAGGGATTTTTTAAGGCCACACCGCACAACGGACAAAGCGTAAAGCCGGGGCAAGCACCTGGCGGCATAGCCATTCCCGACCCCAAAGGTTTTGAAACAGACAGGGCTACTGCCGAAGGAACATGGAAAGACAACAAGCTTGTTCTGCGCATCTTCCCCAACATCCTACCTGTGGTGGTGAATGTCGAAGCAGCTAAATAACAGAACCGACAACTACATCACCATAAACTAAATAAAAAATAGAACAACTATGCCAAACTCAAACAAAGCACTCATCCAAGCCCAGCGTTGGTTTGCCATCGCATTTACGGGTCTGTTCGCCTTTTTCCTTGTAGGCTGCACCACATCCGAACTAGACGAGAACGAGCGCGCACTTGTAGCCAAACAGCAACTGGCCGACAAATTCGACCAACTTTTCAACCTTGCCTTCGAGTCGCCAGACAAAGCCGAGGAGCAGTTTAACCAACTTGTGTTCAGCGATCTCGTTACCGACGACCACAATCTGTTGGCCGACGACGACGTCCGCGCCTTTCAAACATTGGTGCAAATTGCCGTAAGACTTAACAGAGACGCTCGCGACGTACCTTCAAAGATGAGCCAAAACACGCTGTTCGACATGTATATTGCGCGCAACCAGTTGCTCATCTCTAGCGGAAGCACGCTCTACGAGCTGCCCTACCGCCTTCGTAGCGGCGAAAGATACCAACGGTTGAAAGGACTTGTGGCGCAGATAGACAAAGAAACACAGAAGTATGTAGACCAATTGAGCAGCAAAACACAAGCTCCACCCAAAGACATAACCGGCACACAATGGACCTGGACGTTCGACATAGACAGCATTCGAGAAAACGTTGCCGACCTGAACGAGGGCGTGTACAAGTCGATGAAAGAGTTCGCCTTCGACTTTACGCTTAATGCCGACAATACAGTAAAGGCCCAACGTTTCTTTCTTTTGCCTGCCGTTGAGGAATACAGCAAACGCTTCAACGGCGATGGCGACTGGCTCGAAGCTAACATGAGCGAAACGCCCATGCGCTACGCCACCTACGGCAACAAGATATTCTTCCGCATCCCAATGAAGAATACTTCCAACTTCTCTGATGGGTATGGTGATGTGAAGCGCGAATGGTACTACGAGTTTACCTATCAACGTAATGGCAAGAACCTCGTTTTGAGCCAGCCCCGCATCGGGTTGTTCGTTCAAATCAAGCAATTCCTAACCTCGTATGCCGACAAAACGTTCGACACAAGCTATCCCGAACCCTTTAAGCAAATAACCCTAACCCCGAAAGAATGAGCCCTATGCCACACTTTAAGTTGCTAGCCGCACTGCTCTCGCTATTGTTTTCCCTTTCGGGGTGCATCGGGCGGGAGCTAGACGACAACGACACTTTCCAACAGGCGCAACCCTCTGAGATGGATGCCGACAACGCTTTGCTGCTTTCGAAGATATTCGTAATAGACGAAAGCAACACCTACCTGTGGTTCGACCTGCACAACGAGGTGGCCAATTTTTCACAACCCGAACTGCTCTTGCCCACAGACAACGGTGGAACGGAGGGCACATTGCGCATTCCCCTGCGCGGTCTGCTTTACGAATACCGCGCCAACGAGCACACGCTAACGTTTAAGCGCGTGCCGCCAAGGTTCCTAAATTGGGGCGAAACAACGGTTTCGTTCGTCTTCAACCTCACGCAAACCGATGGCGGCAGCATCTTGTTACCCGGTGGAAAAACGCAGAAAGGGTCGAAACCCACGTTCGAACTTGCCCTCAAGTCTATCCTCATAGACGGCGCGCAAGCACCCATAGCGGTGGGAACGCCTTTCAATGCCGACGGGAGAACCATCAAGATGAAACCCTACACCAAGAAACTAACGCTGATAAACGGATGAAAAGACATTCACATACAACTGCCGATGCCCTTAGTGGGCAAACCATCCGCGCCGCGTTGGCGCACCGCGAGCTGGGCCTTTGGGTTGTGTTACCACTCTTGTTTGCGTGCTTCATGCCCGCAACTGTCAGCGCACAAGCCGTTGTTAACGACACCACACGTGCGCACAACATTAAGGAAGTGGTGGTGAAAGCCAATCGCGGAGCGCGTGCCGTGGGTATGATTAAGCAAACGGCAGAACAGCTTAAAGTGGAAATGCCTGCCGACATGACCGACCTTGTGCGCTACATGCCCTCCGTGGGCGTGTCGATATCGGGGTCGCGCGGCGGCATGCGGGGCTTCGCCATGCGCGGTGTAGAGGCCAACAGGGTGGCTATAAGCGTAGACGGGATATTACAACCCGACATCCAAGACAATGTCGTGTTTAGCTCGTATGGCCTTTCCAACGCCTCGCGGATAGACTTCGACCCCTACCTAGCCTCATCGGTAGAGATACAAAGGGGTGCAAACTCGTTCGTATCTGGCAACGGTGCGCTGGGCGGAACGGTGAACTACAACACCAAAAACGCACGCGACCTGATAACGAAAGGCCAATGGGGAGGGTTCGCCCACGCAGGATATAACGGCAAAGACAACCTACGGACGTTCATCGGAGGGGCAGCAGCCCTGTGGAAACAATGGGAAGCGTTGCTCATGGTTACCCGCCGCGACGGCAACGAGTTGCGAAACTTCGCACACGGAGCGCGAACCCGCAACATCACCTCTACCCAAACAGACCCCACCTCCTTTGCACAACACGCCTGGTTGGCCAAACTTGCCTATGCGCCCAACGAGCACCACCACCTTGATGCGGCCTTCTACGCGATGAACCGAAAGGCAGATGCCGAGGTTTGGACACTCGAACCCATAGATGCTTTCACGGCAGAAGGCAAGCCCTATTATTATTCGCACGACCAATCACTAACCCGACAGGCTTCTGCCGGCTACCGCTTCACGTCAGACGAAGCACTGGTTAAGAAGTTCGCTGCCAGGCTACACTATCAGGTTTCGTATCTCGATGCCACTACGTGGACAGATTATTATCGTCCAAACTTCGACAAGCACAACGGCAACATGACCCTGTTGCACGAGGGCAAGCGCGACAAATACCGCGCACAAGAGATTGGCGATGCCCTGTTACGCCTCTCGGCCGACACCCGTAAGCTGCCTCTTGGCGCGCTAGGCCAACACAGCCTAAACCTAACTGCCACCACTTCGCTGCGCAATTACAACTCGCGCAACGTGGATGTGGAAAATCCCGTAGCCGCAAACAACGTAGACGGCTACACCGTTAGGCACGGAAAGGTGTACCTTTTGGGCGAGAACATGGGCACCACGGCCGAAGCTTACGCCTTTGTAAACCCCATCAAGCGGTTCAACTTGGCCCTGTCGCTGCTAGACGAAGCCACGCTTTCGCCCGAACTGAACCTCAAGCTGGGCCTGCGTTACGACCTCTTCCGCACAACCGACGACGCCGACACGCAGGCGCGCAACACGGGCTACATTGCCTACCTGCTGCAAAACGTGCAGGGAGCGAACATGGATTTCAGTCCGATACGCAACACCCAGGGTGGCCTTTCGGCACTGGCCGTGCTGGCATACACGCCCAAGCCGTGGCTCAATTTGGCCTACAAATTCTCCACTGGCTATCGAGTACCCAACATCGAAGAGCAGTATTTCCAGTTCTACAGCACGTGGCCATCGTTCCTTGTGATGGCAAACCGCGACCTGAAGCCCGAAAAATCCATCAATCACGAGTTGGAAATAACAGGCAAAACCAATGCCCTGGCCTACATGTTCAGTGCCTATTACAACCATTACTCCGACTTTATCGAGCTTCGGCAAGGCCTGCTCACGGTGAGCCAGCCACTTATGCCGCAAGAAAAACGCCTGGCCTACGTAACCAACGTTAACCGCGACCGCGCCCATCTTGTAGGTTTCGATGCCGCACTGCAACTGTATCCAGATGCTTGGTGGCCCGCCTTACGCGGCATTTCGCTGTCGTCGGCGTGGAGTTACGCACAGGGCGAGTCGTCCTCGGGCATGAGCATGCTCAGCGTTCAGCCGCTTGCCGGAAACCTAGGGCTAGCCTACACCAGTGCAAATAAGCGTTGGGAGGTTAACGCCAAGATGAATTTCCACTTCGCCAAGCCCATTTCGCAAACCACATTTTGGGACCGCGACGCCTCCGGACGCGACATCATTCGCCGTTTTCCTGCCGCATTTTTAGAGAACGCATACACCTTCGACCTCTATGCCTATTATAAAATAGGTGGCCACATCACGCTGAGGGCGGGCGTGTACAACCTCTTCGACACCCAATATCACCGTTGGGACGACCTGCGGCAGCTCACCAACCCCGCCTTGCTGGGCAACATCAACCTCTTCTTTAAAGACGGGCGCAAGTCGCTCGCACGCTTCACACAGCCTCGCCGTTATCTATCGGCGGCCATAGAAATTAACATTTAAAACCCCGCATATAATGAAACACATCGTTTTGGCGGCCTTGTTGCTCGCCACTTTGTTCGCTGCATGCGACCAACGCAACGTTATAGACGTACACCAAGAGGCCGCCGTGCCCGACCTGAACAACCCCGTGGTGCAGAAACTCACCTCCACCACATGGTTTAAAGACGTGAACTTGAACATTCCCAACGAGTCGTGGAGCAGCACCAACTTCGGCAATAAGGCCTCTGCCCCATTCGAAGGCATGCTCTACTCTATGGCATGGCTGGGTATGGAGCTGCAAAGAGACGGCACCTCCACGCTCATCTTCTATCCACCGCTTACGAAACACCAATTCATTCTTTGCAGGGGCAAGTGGAAAACATCGCCAACCGACCCCAACACCGTTATCATCGACACCAAAACACCCGTGGGATATGCCACCTTACGCGTGAAGGTGATGGACCTGCAAACCAAAGACAACGTGGCCATGATACGCACATACGTTGACGTAGGCGACCGCGTGATGATGATAGACTTCTTTAACGGAGGCTCGGTGCTGGAAGGCGGCTCGCCAACAGAGTTTCCCGACCTGCGCAACATGGGGCAAGCATGGTTCGACGGCATGCAAGTTAGCCGACAACCCATAGACAAAGGCCTGTTCAACAACACCGCTTGGGAGATGTCGCCCTATTCAAGCGAATCGGAAAGTAAATTCGAAATACCCCAATTGGCCATCCGAACAACTTTCGTTAACGACTTCCTCACCAAGACACCATCTCTTGTTTACGGGGCGAAGTTCAACTTCGCACAAGACGGCAACGTGTACATAGACATTCCATCTGTCGTTAAAGAGACGGCGTTCCGCCCCTGGGCATCGCAGGTTGAAGACAAAACCATCATGGTGAAAGGCACTTGGCGCACGCAAGGCAACCGCATTATCGTCGAAACAAACGAGCTTCCGTTCATCAGTGTGGGCGAAGCATTCTTCCGTGTTCCAACAGACCAACGCCCGCTCGACGTGCTACTCAGCAACGACAACGGCGATGCCGTGAAGGTTTGGAAAAACTATTACTACATCATCGAGTACATCAAACCCACAAACACGGGCGCATGGTTCCGCATTTCATCGCCACAAGAAACCTATTATCTCTTCATGCTCAAGCAGCCCATCGCCACTTTAACCGATGTTAAAGGCGTTAGAGAAACCGCAAAAACGTTGACACAACCCTAACACAAAGCTACAATGAACAAAACATATATCACACTGGCCGCCACAACGACCCTGGCACTTACACTGGCCTCGTGCCAAAAGGGCGACTTGCTCAACGTCGTTCAAGACGATGTGGAGCTGAACGAGAACACCGCCCAATACCAGGATTTCATCAAAGAGCGCGTTACCGACTACGCCCGAGCTTACCGCTTTGAGCAGGCCCGCGCCAATTTGCCCAAGCTTACCGATGAGGCTAACCGCAAAGAGGGCGAACGCATCATCAACTTCTACCACGCAAAAGCCCTCAAAGACGGCTTCGCATACCTCTTACCCAACGGCGACTCGCTCTTCTTAAAGATGAAAAACGAAGAGAACCTGCCGCCAGAAAAGATAGAGCATATTCTGCAATTCAACCAGTATGCCGAGTTCAAAGGCCTGGGGCAAGACGTTACGTTGTGGGGAGCAGGCAACTTTCCAAACACGAAAAGCATTTACATAACCGAGGCGCAGATAACAAAAATGCTCGACCTAGACAAGCTTACAAAGCTAGAAGAGGTGCGACTAATCTTTGAAGCCGGCAACTTCGATTACACGCTTTGGTTCCCCAACCGCCCCTTTAAGCCCATAGACGTAAGCGGATACGACTTCTCGAAGAACGACAAGATAACATGGATGGAGTTTAAAAATTGCAATTTAACAGCTCCAAAAGTTCCCGCAAACGTGCTGCCAACAGTAAACGCCCAATATTGTCTTTTTAATTCATCCACCATTAACTCGTTTAAGGCACGCTCGATAAAGCTAGATGGAAGTAAATCGCAAGAACCCAACATTAAAGTTAAAAACCCATACTTGCGCAGATTGCATGTGTCTAATAGCGAGGGCTTAAAAGAAGGGACGGATATACTAAGCTTTGACGTAAGCGAGAGCGACTTAACCTACCTCTCAATAATTCAAGGTGGCAAAAAAGCTATCCCAACTAAGGAGATTAAACTTAACTCCAAGTTAGACTCTTTGTTTTTATATGGCTCAACACAAGAATACGCTCCCAAGCAAGGCAATGTGAAACTGGTTGGGCTAGAGAGGCTAAGCGGGCTCAAACTCCTTTCTTTCAACCCCGAATATATCTGGCTTCTACCGCAAGATATACCTTGCCCCGTAACGTCGTTGACCATTGCTGGGAGCGGCGACGTCGATATCAAGGAAGGTACACTGGTTGATTATTCGAAAGTTAAAGGATTGAAGGTGTTGAGAAACGAAAAGTATATTACGGCAACAACCATATATCCCACACAACTAGACACGTTACAACTTGCACCATTTAGGTACGCAGGCAAGTTGGAGCAGTTAGACTTAAGCCACCTAAATGTAAAAACAGTTTCGCTAGCACTTGGCAATGTCTATCGTGTTGGCATATCCGACTTCGGCGATAAAAAGAATACGCTCTACCTGAAACGCGTTGTCTTACCTGCTACAATCACAAGTGCCAAGCTCGAAAAAATGGCCACCGAGGTGTTGGACCTTAGCAAGCTAGACAATGTTAGCAAGCTTGAGATTGACGACATTTATCAGGAAGAAAGGTCCGTCAAAGAAATCATCTTCCCTAAGAACCTTAAACGTAGCAACTTTAAAAACAACAACGACTTCTTAATAAGGGTAGACAAGGGGAAAACCAAGCTTGTTAACTACCCTTCATGGGTTACGCAAGACGAATTTGGGAACGACGTTGCTAAGTAAAAACCGAACATATTTTGCAAAACTGGTAACAAAAAGAATAGAATAAAACACTTCCCTCCCCTCTCTCCATCAAGAGAGAGGGGTGAGTGTTCTTGTGGAACGAGGGGGCGGTAGGCGGTCTGTAAGCCGACATGCCAACGCACCAGCAAGCAAACAAGCAGCCAAACGAACCCTTATCTGTACAAGTCCACATCTCCAGAAACCCGTAAAACCACGTTCGCATAAAGCCACAAACGCATATTCTCATCAACGCATAAAATCACAAACTAAAAAATCATAAACTCATAAACCAACACAACACTATGCAGAAAAAAGCAATTCGCTCCATACTATGGATGCAGGCGCTGCTTTGCGCCATGTTATTATTCGCGTGTTCTAACGACGACGACAACAGCAACGCGCCCCTACCGAAGCCCGACCCCAAGGAGTTGAAGGTGCAAGTGGCCGCAGACACCAAGGCCAACACCGCCACCGTGAGCGTGGCCAATGCCCCAGCCGAGGCATCGCTAAGCCTGGTTTTAGACGTTAAAAGGGGTAAGGCACTAGACCAAGCCTCAGCAGACAAGAACGGAACACATACCTTTAAGCTGCCCCTGCTGGCCGGTTATGAACAAAAACTGAAACTGGTAGTGAAAAGCGGAGCCACCAGTGCCGAGGTGAACAACCTTACTTTGCCCGCTGCCGAAGAGCAATACGCCGACGAACAAATTGCACAGGGCTTGCAAAAACACAAGTGGCTGTCCGACCAAGAGCGTTCGCGCATCATCGTAGACCACACTAGCTCAAACCCCTACCACATGTTTGTCAACAAGGCCGTAAAGCATTTCGAGTTCCTGCCCAACTCCAAGTTCACCTTTACCGTGAGCTCTCCCCAGTCGAAGACCTTCCCCGACGGCAAGTGGAGCGTTAAGAACAAGCGCGTAGACATAGACACCCGAATACTCCTAGGCCCGATGCTCCTGCGCAACTCGCGCATACAAACCCTCACTGAGAAAGAAATGGCGATGCTGACCGAGGTAGACGGCGGGTTGTTCCTCCTTTGGTTCACAGCCGAATAAACGTCGCTACCTGGCCGCAAGCCAGACTAACGGCCATCATCCAAGCTCCACTTACCCCCGTTCTGCCGAAATTCGGCGTTTGTAGGGGGTAACCCAAGCATCTCTCCCAGTTGCATGGTTCGCCATGCCGCTGGGAGATTTCTTTTTGTAAACGTGGGTTCGGCATAAAACGCAACGCACCTCCGTGAGGGAGTTCAGCGCATCGGCAGTACCCATTTCGTACAAAGGCTTGCACACACAGGGGGCTTTACCTCGGTGCTTAAACACAACATCAACCATTTCTCCACCAATACCCGTTTCTGCACCAATCGGTTTGCACCCCAAAACCTCGCCAACAAAAAGCTGTGTGCACTTCTGTTTTGTACAATTTTCGGCTCGTTTTTTAACACTATGAGCACCCTTTTTGCCCACCAACTGCCAACCTTGCCGCAAAAAATCGATTCTCGCGAGGGTTGGTTTTGATGCAAAAAGGGGCTAACCTGCGAATGCAACAAAATGTATTTTTATTTAAAGAGGCCATCATCCGCACCTGTTTTTGAGTCATTTGCCGCTAAATGTAGTGCAATATGGTGCTAAATGCAGTGCATTTTGGTGCTAAACGCAGTGCGTTTTGGTGCTAAATGCAATGCGTTTTGGTGCTAAATGCAATGCGTTTTGGTGCTAAATGCAAGGTAAAATGGTGCAAAATGCAGGGCAATGTGCCGCTAAATGCAAGGCGAAAAGCATAAATATACGCCGTAATTGTATAAGCAAAACCTCTATGAACCATGAAAAACATGACCGAAAAGGGCGAAATAGTCGTTAAAAAGTGGGATTTTGGGGGCAAAAAACGGGTAATTGGACTTTAAAAAAGACGAGCTGGCAACCAAACTAGAAAGCCAAAATGGTGCAAAATGCAGGTTTCACACACAAAAACAGACAAAACGGAAGACGAAAAAATCTAGAAATAGTGGCTTTTTGCCCACTTTTTAACCCATATTCTCGCTAGAACGGCGTGAAAATCGAAGCGATATTGTAAAATAAAAATAATATTTTTAAGGTTTTGAGTTGACCAGTTGACCAGTTGACAAGTTGAGGAGAATGTAAGTGCTCGTGGTGATGAGGTTTTGAGTTGGTGGGTTGGTGTGTTGATAAGTTGAGGCGTTTGCAAGTTCTCGAGGTGATGAGGCGATAAGGTGTTGCACTGATGAGGTGGCAAGTGGATGAGGTACCGAGTTAATGAGGTGTTGAATTAATGAGGTGCCGAGTTGATAAGTTGATGAGTATGTATGTCTTGAGGTGTGTATCGATCGGGTTGAAAAAGAATTGCAAACCAATCTACCGCACAGCCCCCGCTTGCGGTCGTACGTGGTTTGGCTGCCCGTTGTAAAAGCCGCACGCTCTCTTAATCGCGTCTAATTTATGTTTATATTGTTTAAACGATGCATATGTTTTAACCAGTTCTTCCAAACAATTCATAATTTTATAAACCCAAATTAGCAATCACATCTCTAATTACAAAAAACAAAATCAACATGGAAGTACGCTATGAAGTAAAGCACGGCCTGTTTGCACTGCTCTTAGCAAGCTGCACGGGGCTGTGTTTGCCCCTTCGAGCAAGTGCCGAGAGCCACGCCGCGCCCTCGTTAAGGACACTTGCACCGGTGCAAACCATCGACGTTACGGGTTATGTTCACGATGCCAACGGCGAGCCCGTAATAGGCGCCGGCGTGCAGGTGGTAGGCTCGAAACTGGCCACCGTAACCGACATCGACGGCCGTTTCTCGCTCACAGTGCCCGCAGGCAGCAGCCTGACCATAACCTACATCGGCTTTACGCCGCAAGAAGTGAAGGCCAAGCCCTCGCTCGACATCACCCTTAGCGAAGACAGCCACTCGCTAGACGAGGTGGTTGTTGTGGGCTACGGCAAGATGAAGAAACGCGACCTTACGGGCGCCATCTCCTCGGTAAAGGGGTCGGACGTAGCTCTGGCTGGCGTTGCTTCGGCCGCACACGCCCTCGCGGGCAAGGCGGCAGGGCTATATGTGCGCCAAAACTCGGCCCAACCGGGCGGCGGACTCGACATCTTGGTGCGCGGGGCAGGCTCGGTTAACGCCAACAACGACCCGCTGTACATCGTAGACGGGTTTCCCATTGCCAAGATAGACCAGCCCAAGGGCGTTAACGACCGTATGGACCCAGGCACGCAGGGCGTGCTGAACTTTCTCAACCCCAACGACATCGAACGGGTGGAAGTGCTGAAAGATGCCTCGGCAACGGCCATTTACGGGGCACGCGCGGCCAACGGCGTGGTTATCGTAACCACCAAACGCGGAGCCGAAGGCAAACCGCAGGTGGATTATTCGTACAACTACTCGTTCCAGAAGTATTCTGACAATTACGACATGCTTTCGCTAAAAGAGTGGATGGTGGAGAAAAACAAGTCGACGTGGGAATACTGGGTGTGGGAAAACGGCGTTGGCCCGTGGGGCGGAAAGCGGCTCGAAGACGCACTGAAATCGCCCAAAAACGGACTGGCCTACACGCAACCCTACACCGAAGCCCAAATTGCGGCAGCGGGCGAAGGCACTGATTGGCTGGGGCTCATCACGCGCAACGGCCAGGTGCAAGAGCATAACCTAAGCGTGCGCGGCGGCTCGAAAGGCACGCAATACATGCTGTCGCTCAACTATTACGACAATAAGGGCATCATCCGCAATTCTGCCATGACGCGCTATACCCTAAAAACCAACATCGACCAAAAGTTTCTCGACATCTTTAAGCTAGGCCTGAACCTCACGCTGACACGCATCGACAACGCCAACGCCCAGCTTGGAGGCCGCCAATGGGAAAAGTCGGGCATGATAAGGGCAGCCGTGCAGATGGGTCCGCACATCAAAGCCTTCGACCCCGCCACGGGCACATACCCCATTAACCCACTACTGGGAACGCAACCCAACCCCTACTCGCTGCTGAACAACACCGACGAGAGCCGCATCGACCGCCTGTTGGGCAACATCTTCCTTGAAGCCAACCCCTTGCAAGGGCTCACACTGAAACTAAACGCAGGCTTAGACCGCGCCAACATCTTCCGCGGAACCTACGAACCCAAGACCACGTTGGCCGGAAAGAACGCCAATGGCAACGCCGACGTTTACAACAACGACAACAACCAATACCTTTTGGAGGGTACGGCCAATTACATCCGCACGTTTAACGATATGCACAAGCTGTCGCTGTTGGCAGGAACATCTTACGAAGAGTTTGAGTTGAAAACTTCGCGGGCAGGCAACAACGACTTCCTTACCGACGCCTTCGGCTACCACAACCTAGATGCAGGCACAGGACAAAAGCGCGTTGGGTCGGGATATAGCAAAAACAAGATGGAAAGCTACTTCTTCCGCGCCAACTACATCCTCAAAGAGCGATACTACCTAACGGCCACCATGCGCGCCGACGGTGCCAGCGTGTTTGCACGTAACCACAAATGGGGCTACTTCCCCTCGGTGGCACTGGGGTGGACCGTGAGCGAAGAGCCCTTCATGAAACCCTTAGGATGGGTAAGCATGCTGAAATGGCGATTGAGTTGGGGACAAACAGGCAACTCGGACATCGGCACCAACGCCTTTGCCAGCTATTCGGCACGGGCCGCCTTCAACAAAGAAGACAACTCACAGATTATCGGCGTATATCGTTTGCGCCTTGAAAACCCCGACCTGAAATGGGAAACCACCACCGAATGGAACGTGGGCTTGGACCTGGGTTTCCTCAACAACCGCATTCTTGCCAGCGTTGAGTTTTATCATAAGGTTATTTCCGACCTGCTGAACTACAAGCCACTGAACGCCTATCAAGAGGTTACGAGCGTGATGGCCAATGTGGGCAAGACGCAAAGCACAGGCGTTGAGGTGACCATCAACACGAAAAACATCGACACACGCTACTTTAAATGGAGCACCGACTTTACTTTCACCGCCTATAAAGACCGTTGGAAAGAGCGTACGCCCGACTGGAAACCCAGCGTTTACGAACGCGTGGACGACCCCATACGCCCAATATACTCGCGATTGGCCGACCATATCTTGCAGATTGGCGAAAAAGCACCCAAGGCACAGCCCGACTTGCGCCCGGGCGAAATAGTGATTAAGGACATTAACGGCTACAAGCGCGACGACAAAAACCAGCCCGTGGTAGACGAAAACGGACGTTTCGTGCTGACAGGAGAGCCCGACGGCATCATCGACGATGCCGACAACGTGCTGCTGGGTTCGCAAGACCCAGGCTGGCTGGCCGGGTTAACCAACACGCTGCGATATAAAGACTTCGACCTGAGCATACAACTCAACGGCATGTTCAACCGACTTATGCAGGACCCCACCGAGATGGCGTACGGCCTTGGAGGGGGCGACCTGGCGCGCTATGGCTACAACGCCTTGCGAAAGATAAAGGACCGCTGGACCTGGGACAACCCCTCGACCACGCAACCCGCATCGTTTAACGGATGGAACAACAACTACACTTCGGGCGACTGGTACTATCAGAAGGCCTGGTTTGTTCGCCTAACCAACATCAGCCTGGGCTGGACACTGCCCCAAGCCTGGATTTCGCGCACCAAGGTGTTGTCGCGCGTGCGCCTGTCGCTAAGCGCCAACAACCTGTTCTGCATCACTCCGTATAAAGGATTGGACCCCGAAACCGACTATTATGCGGCAGCTTATCCCAACGCCCGTACCTACAGCATGGGCATAAACGTAACATTCTAACCGCAATACCACTGCAACGATGAAAAGAATAAAAGGCTTATCCACACTGTTGGGCACGGTTTTGCTAGCACTCGCGGCCGCTTGCTCAGACCTTACGCCCATAGACTATTCGGAGATTAACCCGAACAACTTCCCCAAAAACGAGAGCGACGTGCAGGCACTGGTGATGAACTGCTACCGCCCACTGCGCGGCGACTGGTGGGACGGCATCTACTCGCCCTCAGAAAGGGGCGTGATGTTCGTCAACGACTGCACAACAGGCACCCTGTCGGGCAAGTTCGGGGCGCAGAAAATGGCCGCCGAACTGAACTTCTTCCCCACGAGCGAAGAGATAACGTGGTTTTACTTCACACGCAACTCCACCGATTACAGCGGCGGATACATCAATAAAATAAGCACTTGCACGCTTACGCTAGACGATATAGCCCATGCGCCCATCGCCGAAAGCAAGAAACAGACCTACGAAGCCGAGGTTCGTTGTGCACGTGCGTTCCTTACCTACACGCTCTACGACATGTACGGGCCGCTGGTTATCGCTCCGTTAGACGTTTTAAAGCACCCTTTGAAAGAACAACCGCTGCCCAGGCTCACGCGCGAAGAGCAAGTGAAGTTCATAGAAGACGACCTCTTGTTTGCCGCCGAACACCTGCCCATGCCCGGCAAAGCGGAATATGGACGGTTCAGCAGTGGGTTTGCCAAGATGTTGCTGATACGCCTGTACCTGCACGAAACGCCGATAAGCAAAGACTATTATAATAAGGTGGAGACGTTGGCACGCGAATTGATGAACCCGAAGTATGGCTACCAGCTGCAAAGAGACTACGTAAAGATGTTCGAACTGGGCGGACAAGGCTCGGCCAACAAAGAAATCATCTACGCATTGCCTTGCTCGTACAATGGACCCAGCATCAACCAGTGGCACATGATGGTGCTTCCCACCGACTTTGCGCAAGGCGGAATGAGCGGCGGATGGGGAACAGTAACCAGCACATGGGCATTTTACGACTCGTTCGAGCCCAAAGACGTGCGCCGGACAAAGCTGCTTACGTCGTACACCAGTTCTACCGGAGCAACAATAGACCGCGACACGCACGGCTCCGACCTTGCCGTGGGTCCCATCGCACTGAAAATGGGTTACGACACAAGGGTGAAAGCCTCCGAAGGAAAGTCGGACATCGACCTCATCCTCTACCGTTACGCCGACGTTTACTTGTCGTTAGCCGAGGCCTCGTCGCAAAAACCAGGCGCAACAGCCAACGATTTGAAGGAGGCGGTGAACCTTATCAACGTTGTTAGGCATCGTGCCGGCATCGAAAACCTTTCTGCCACCACTCTCAACACGCCCGAAAAGGTGCTTGACGCCGTGCTAACGGAACGCTGGCACGAGTTCTGGTGCGAGAACGGTCAGTTCAGAGCCGACCTCATTCGTCACCATAAACTCATCCCGTGGGTAAAGAAAATAAACGGTTCGCCTTACGCCGAGGAGTATAAAGAGGTGTACCCGCTACCCCTCGCAGCCATTATCGACGGCAAGGGTGCAGTGAAACAAAATCCTGGTTATCAATAAAAACATGCTTGGCCGAGACTTTTCTCGTTTCGTCCAAGCCCAAAACATCAATACGACATGAAGAAAAGACATTGCATTTTGTTGGCGACCGCAGCTTTTTTGGCCCTAGCATGCGGGAGCAACACAAACGAGGAAAATCCCGACAATGGCACAAAGAAAAACCCAGAGACGGGTTTGAAAACCATAACATATCAACTAAGCAACGACGAAATAGCCAATCCCGAGCGTGGATTGTTCACCCAATACGAATCCAACGCCAAGGACTATGTGGCTCTAAGCTACTTGAGGAAACTAAGGAGTGAGGGTAAGACGTTGGTACAATTGATGTATTACCTGGACGATTACCGCGACAAGGACCTCCCCGAAGGCTTTGCAACGAAGTTGGAAGTGGACTTAGACCAAGTGCGTGAAGCAGGAATGAAGGCCATTTTGCGTTTCGCCTACACCGACAAACAAAATGGAGCCGATGCGCCCATGCACATCATCAAGCGCCATCTCGACCAAATAAAACCTACATTGCACAAGCAAGTGGGTGTAATTGCTTGTGTTCAGGCAGGCTTTATCGGCGCATGGGGCGAGTGGTATTACTCTACCAACAAGCTAAATAACGCCACGGCTTATCGCGAATTGCTGAACAAATGGCTCGAAGTGCTGCCTGCCGAGCGGTGCATACAGGTGCGTACGCCCAAGTATAAGCAAGATTTCGTGGGTAATGCCACACCCCTTAACGACAATACGGCCTTTAAAAACACGCCTGCCGCACGCATCGCCCATCACAACGACGCCTTTATGACAGACAGAACGAACATGGGCACGTATGAGGATATTGATAAAGAAAAGAGCTATATTGCGCAAGATGCACTGTATGTGCCACTTGGAGGCGAGACGGCTGTTCCGCCATCGGGCGTGAAATGGGCCACAGGAGAAGAGGCTTGGAACGAAGTTAACTACTTGCATTGGTCGTTCTTGAACGACGCTTACTATAAGAAGCTGCTCAACAAGTGGGAGGCTGGTGGCTATTTTAATAAAATCAAGAAGTTTCTTGGCTACCGCTTAGCCTTGACAAAGGTCGAATATTCGGAGCAAAACGCACCTGGAAGCGATCTAACGGTTAACCTCTTGGTAAACAATTACGGTACGGCTTGCATGTACAATCCCCGTTTGGCCATCCTCGTTCTTAGTCCTACAGACGGAGGCAGAGAATATATAGTATCTACGGGATTGGATTTCCGCATGGTGAAACCAGGTAAACCCACCAACATGCAGACAAAGCTAAAGCTTCCTGAAAACATGCCTGAAGGTAAGTATAAGCTTTTATTGTGGCTCCCCGACAAAGATAAGAAGTTGCAAGAAAATCCTAAATACGCTGTACGACTTGCCAATACCACGACCTGGGGAGAACTAACGGGTTACAACGACCTAAATATCACCCTGAATGTAGCCAAGGACAAGAATGCCAAACCTGGTACTTCATCCCTTGTCTTCTCAAAGAAGGAAAGGCCGTGGTAGACCTTTGAGCAATCGTATGAAGCGAGAAAACCTCTTCTCAACCCAACGAGTATAACCCCCAAACAGGCAAATGACTTATCCAACCCCACCCCTCAACGGCACGCCATCGCCCCATAACGGCGGCGAAGAGCAAGCCCAACAGCCCCCAACGGTAGCCAATGGCAACACGACGACACCGCGTGCGTCGCGCCTTCTGTCGCTCGACCTCTTGCGCGGAATGGACTTGGCCTTCCTTGTTCTGTTCCAACCTGTGGTTTATCAGTGGTTAGAGGCCAGTCAACCAGCACCAGGCACATTCGGCGCGGTGGTTTATGGGCAGATAACCCACGTGCCTTGGCAGGGCTTTTGCTTCTGGGACATCATCATGCCCTTATTTATGTTCATGTCGGGCATTACCATTCCCTTCTCTATGAGCAAGTATCAGCGTGGCGAAAGCAAGGCTGGCGCAGGGTTCTTGCTCCGTCTGCTCAAGCGATTTGTGGTGCTTTGGCTGCTGGGTATGGTGGTTCAAGGCAACCTGCTTGCCCTAGATGCCCGCCTACTTCACCTTTACAGCAACACGTTGCAAAGCATTGCCGTGGGCTATGTGGTGGTTGCGCTGCTCTTCGTCTACACCTCTTGGCGAACACAACTGGCCGTTGTTGCTAGTTGCATGGTGGCTTATGTGGCCGTGTTTGCCATTTGGGGACGGATGGATTTTACCATCGACGCCAACATTTGCGAAGAGATAGACCGGCAGGTGCTGGGCCATTGGCGCGACGGTGTGATATGGAACGGCGACCAATGGCAATGGGATGCAACCTATCATTACACTTGGATTCTATCATCGCTTAACTTTGTGGCCACCGTTTACCTGGGTTACTTAGCCGGCGTGGTACTACGCACAAGTAAATCGGGAACAAGCAAGCTGCGCATCCTGTTGCTTTCGGGTGTCGGCCTCATTATTTTGGCCTTCGCGTTAAGTCCTATTGTTCCTATCATCAAGCACATTTGGTCTACCTCGATGACCTTCCTTGCAGGCGGAATCTGTTTCCTGCTCATGGCGGCAGCATACTATTGGGTTGACCTTAAAGGCCATACGCGCGGCCTACTGTGGCTGCGTTTCTACGGAACCAACTCGCTTGTGGCCTACGTGCTGGGCGAATACGTGAGCTTTTCTTCGCTCACCGACTCGTTCTTCTATGGATTCAAGCCCCTGCTTGGCACCTTCTACCCCGTGCTAGGCGCAACCATGCAGGGCCTTTTCGTACTCCTCGTATTGCGATGGATGTACAAATTAAACATATTCGTAAAAGCCTAACTTAAATTATAACATTATGTTCAAGTCTATCTATTGTGCATTCGTGCTGCCATTAGCCTTCGCGCTGGTGGGATGTAGCGATAACGACAACGCTATAAGCACGGAGAAAAACGGTCTGAAACCAGCCATGGAACTACAAGTAACGCCCCAAGACGGGCTGTTGTATGGCGACAAAGTGAACGTTTCGGGACTGATGACCGACGAACGAAACCTGGAACAATACGTGATGACCATCACCAACACCGCTGGCGACACGCTCGTGCGCAAACAACAAAGTCTGTTGGGCGACACGTTCCACGTAAATACCGACCTACTTGTGGCCCTGCCCAAGAACGCTAAGACCGAAAACCTAAAGCTGCAAGTGCGCCTTGACAATACGCAAAACGGCGAATTGGTGCAGAATTTCGACCTAACCAACGTCTCGGCACCCACGTTCAACACGCTATACCTGTTCCTTTCTACGGGCGAAGTGTACCCCCTAACAAAGAACGGCGATGAGTTTTCGGCATCCGACGACATTTTCTTCCCTGCCAATGCCAAAGGAATTGTGGCCGCGACACCCGACAATTCGGGTATTTATTGGGGCACGAAAGGCGGCGAAATCACCACGATGGCCAAAGATTCTATCGTGATTGGCGCCGACATTGACGCCTCGTTCAAGGTGTCTTTCAACCCCGTTACCTTCGAATTAACCAAGGGCGAGAAACATTTCTGGGCACCATTGGGCGACACCCAAAACTATTACATCCTCGGAACAATATCCGGTCATTGGCAAGACGGCGAGATAAAAGAACCCAAAACCAAGATGGCCATGAAGGGATTTGGGTACGAGGGCGCACAATACTTTACGTGGACGGCTCCCGAAGGCGAAGACCCCAATGTGGGAATGTGGGGAAGTACCGCACCAGGAACATTCCGTTTGAAACAACCTTCCACAGGAAACTACATCCTTTGGGACGGCAAGAACATCGTGATGAGCAAGACCGACGACAAGAATAAGAGTTTCCCCGTTACCGATAAAGGGCGCTTTACCATCCGTGCCGAGTTCGAAAAGGGCGTTTGCACCACGGTGAAAATAAGCGGCGATGGTAAGTCGCTCACCTTTGCCAACGGCAAAGTAACGGTCAATGGACAAGAGATGCAGTCTGCCATTACCGTCAATGGGCAGAAACTGAACATCAAACCGGGCAACAACTACGTGTACGAAGGAATGCTCGACATGAAGAAAGGTCAAACCGTCTCGGCTCCATTCAGTCTTGCTCTCTTTAAAGGCAGCACCGATTTGTTTGTTGGCGTGGGCAACGATACGTGGACATTGAAGACCGCCAACGACAAATACTATACACGTCTCGACCTCTTTAACGGCGAGTTCTATGCCTGTCCCACCTCCGCTTATCCCCAATTCATCTATATGGATGGTTGGAGTTTGGCTCCGAGAGAAGATGCAACCGACATCGTTTGGAATGCCGAGAAGGTGATACCTTTGGCTCGCACGGACAAGGGAACATACGAAGGTACGTTCTACAACTTTGGTTGGGGTGGCGATGTAGCCTTCTACGTAACCTATCCACGCAGCGGTAAATCACTTCGATTGCCCAGTGCAGCCTTCAACACCACGTATGCCAACACGGGAAATGGGCCTGGCAGTTTCAACATTCCTAAGAGTTCTGGTTATTATAAGGTGGTAATCGACCTGAAAGACGGTATCGAGATAACGCCCAAAGACGAGGTTGTGCGCAAAGGAACAACACCCTTCACCCTCGAATATGTAGCGAAGTAGAAGATAAAGCCTCAACAACTCGCCCACAATCGGCCTCACCCCTAACCACAATCGGCCTCACTCCCTATCACAATCGGCCTCACCCCCTGCCCCTCTCCAAGGGGAGAGGGGAGTGAGATGCCTTGTGAATTCAAGTTGTTTACGAGTTGATTGGTTAGTTGTGTCTTTATAATTACCAATACAGCAACAAAACATTTGGCTTAACTCATCAACTTCCTAACTCCTCAACTCCCCAAAAAGAATATGCACCATCGCACCCTTACCCTCTTCCTTGCCCTCGCTTTCGCTTTTGTTTTACGTGCGCAACACGTCACAAACATTCCTTCGCTGCCTGGCGAACGCTGGTGGGGCGGAGCCACAGCCTTAGGTTCGAAGATGCCATTTGGCAAAGAACTGCCCGCGTTCAACCTCTTCAACCGCAACGACAACAACCAAGTGTCGCCCCTACTCGTCTCCAACAAAGGCCGATATATGTGGAGCGACCGCCCATTTACATTCAGCGTACGCCAAGGCGACCTGCATCTAGACTCGCCCTTCGCACCCATTACCGTCTCAAAAAAGGCGGGGGCAACCCTGCGCGATGCTTATCTCGCAGCCATGCACGCCCACTTCCCACCCAGCGGTAAGTTGCCCGACAGCCTGTTTTTCACCATGCCCCAATACAACACTTGGATTGAACTGATGTACAACCAAAACCAAAAAGACGTGTTGGCCTACGCCGAAGACATCGTGAAGAACGGTTTTCCCCCTGGCATCATCATGATAGACGACAACTGGCAGCGACATTACGGCAACTTTGAGTTTAAACCAGACCGCTTTCCCGACCCCGAAGGCATGGTGAAACGCTTGCATCAGATGGGGTTTAAGGTGATGTTGTGGGTCTGCCCCTTCGTTTCTGCCGACAGTCCTGAGTATCGCGACCTGGCCGAAAAGGGCTTTCTACTAACCGACACCACCTCGCAGCCAGCCATTATCAAATGGTGGAACGGGCAAAGTGCCGTGTACGACTTCACCAACCCCCATGCACGCAACCATTTTATCGGCCTATTGCGCGACGTTCAACAACGTTACGGCATCGACGGCTTTAAGTTTGACGGTGGCGACAACCACTTTTACCACCGCACCGACCTTGTTTCGCATGGCGGAAAGGGCATCGTTTCGGTAGACCATACACGCGCTTGGGCCGAACTGGGACTTGCTTTCCCCTTCAACGAATACCGCGCAGGTTGGCAAATGGGCGGCAAAGAACTGGTTCAACGCTTGGGCGACAAAGACTACTCGTGGCAAGCCGTGCGCCTACTTATCCCCGATATGATTGCGGCAGGCTTGCTTGGCTACGCCTACGCCTGTCCCGACATGATTGGCGGCGGGTCGTTCGCCACCTTCTTAGGCATCGATGCCACTCAGTTCGACCAACAACTCATCGTTCGTTCGGCGCAAGTTCACGCCCTTATGCCCATGATGCAGTTCTCGGTTGCCCCGTGGCGCATTCTCGATGCCCAACATCTGCAAGCCGTAAAGGCCATGGCCAAGCTGCATGCAGCCTTTGGCCACTACATCTTGCAGTGCGCACGCCAGTCGGCTACGACGGGCGAGCCCATCGTTCAAAGCCTAGAATACGCCTATCCCAACCACGGTTATGCCGAAATAACCGACCAATGGATGCTTGGCGCACGGTATATGGTGGCTCCGATGGTAAGTGCAGGTACGAGCCGAAGCGTAGTTCTTCCTCCTGGGAAATGGAAAGACGACCGCGGACGCGTGCTAAAAGGTGGCCGAACGATAACCATAGACGTGCCCCTAAACCGACTGCCCTATTACGAAAAGCTGTAACTGCCGCAACGCACTAACAGCCATCGCGCCCCGTTGGCCCCAAGCCGATGGGGCGTTTGGTTATATGAGGCAAAACAACGGCTATATGCAAATAAGAAGAAAAGATGTTTTTTCCCGAACATTTCCTACGCATTCACAGCATATTTTATTATCTTTGCGGCCAACAATCACGCCTTTGTATCACACCATATTATATTGAAAGGTAGACTTAAACATTAAAATTAACAACATATATGTTACGTAAAAACCTACTATTACAACTGTCGTTTGTGGCACTCGCATTGATGCCCCAAACGATGAAGGCACAGTTTAACTGGCCATACAAAAAAGTAAACGGTACATTAGTAACCGATGTTCCCCAACGCGACGCAGGACAACAGCCCGCCCTCAACCTCGTTACGCCCAAGATGAAGGTGGTGCGCGTGGCCTTTGTTGGCCTTGGCATGCGCGGACCGGGTGCCGTTGAACGCTGGACCCACATCCCCGGCATCGAGATTAAAGCACTTTGCGACTACGAAAAGAGCCGTGCCGAGGGTTGCCAAAAGTATTTAAAGCAAGCCAGCATGCCTGCCGCAGACGTCTATTACGGCGAAAACGGCTACAAGGAAATATGCAAACGCCCCGACATCGACCTCGTGTACATCGCTACCGACTGGGCACACCACTTCCCTGTGGCCAAAGAAGCCATGACAAACGGTAAGCACGCCGCCATAGAAGTGCCTTCGGCCATGAACATGCACGAGATTTGGGAACTTATTAACCTGTCCGAAAAGACACGCCTGCACTGCATCATGCTCGAAAACTGCTGCTACGACTTCTTCGAGCTCAACTCGTTGCACATGGCACAAGAGGGACTTTTCGGCGATGTTATCTACGCCCAAGGCGCCTATCGCCACGAGTTGTCGCCCTTCTGGAAACACTATTGGAAGAACGGCCCCAACGACAAACTGGGCTGGCGCCTACGTTATAACAAGGAGTTTCGTGGCGACGTGTATGCCACACACGGCCTTGGCCCCATCGCGCAGGTGCTGAACATCCACCGCGGCGACCGCATGCGCACCCTCATCGCCATGGATACGCGCTCGTTTAACGGCAAAAAGCAAGCAGAAAAGTACTCTGGCGAGGCTTGCGACACCTTCCGCAACGGCGACCAAACCACAACGCTCATCCGCACAGAGCAAGGTAAGGTGATGGAAATTATACACAACGTGATGACGCCCCAGCCCTATAACCGCATGTATCAGCTAACAGGCACCAAGGGATTTGCCAACAAATATCCCGTGGAAGGTTATGCCGTGTCGGCCAAAGACATGAAAGAGGCTGGCGTTACGCCCTCTAACGATGACCTTTCGGGACACGATTACCTGAAAGAGGCCGACATGAAGGCACTTGTTGAACGCTACACCAGTCCGATTGTGAAGAAATATGGCGACGAGGCCAAAGAAGTGGGCGGCCACGGAGGTATGGACTTCATCATGGACAGCCGCTTGGTTTACTGTCTGCAAAACGGCTTGCCACTTGATATGGACGTTTACGACTTGGCCGAATGGTGCTGCTTGGCCGAGCTTGGCTCCATCTCGATGGACAACGGCTTTATGCCCGTAGAGGTCCCCGACTTTACTCGCGGTCATTGGAACGAGGTTAAGGGCTACAAACACGCTTACGCAGCACCCGAAGACGAGGCCAAGGCACTTGCCGAGGCCAAAGCATTCACCGCCCAACTGAAAGCCAAAGGTGCTAAATATTGGGCAAACGCCGACAAGAAGGCTGCCAAGAAGAAGGGTAAGAAGTAAGCTTGCCCACGCTTCACCACGTTTTCACGCCACCCCAATTCGGCTTTTCGAAAGCTCGAATTGCACACTTAGTTGGCAGCATGCAAGCGTTATCTGCGTGAAAGGTTCGTAGACTTGGCAACCTGTCTACTTGTTAACTTGTCAACTAACAATTGAATATACCCCAAAAGATACCGAGCAATTACTCAAAATTGCTCGGTATCTTTTTGTAATAAAACAAGCTTGTGTGCGTTGTTGATAATAGTAAAGCCTCTCGTATGCGAACATCTCCGACACCGAGAGCTAAACAAAGGAGGAACAGTTCAACATGAAACAACAAATAGTAAGGCATCTTTTGCTACTTTCTGTGTTAGTGTCTATTCCGCTACATGGGCAAGAAACCTATTCTAGCCTTACGCGAGCGGCTTTGGAAACCATGTGGCAGTCGGCAGACAGCGCAACTTACAAAAAGTCGCTTGCCATGTACGAGCATGCCTTTTCGCTTTTCCCCGACAGCATCGAAGACATAGGACTCTACAAGGCATCTGTTCTTGCTGGCTACCTGAACGAGAAAGACAAGGCATTTAATTATCTAAACCACCTATTTCAATTGTCTTCAAAACTCCCACAGTTGACCAATTGGGAACTTATAATTGGCGAGTATGCCCAAGACGAGTATGCAAACCTGCTTTCTGACCCTAGGTGGGACAACCTGAAAATCAAAGCCTTGAAAGCCAAGCAAACCTTTTACGACGGCCTAAAAGCCCTCGAAAAAGAGTTTTACGTTGTGGATAAAGCTCCGTTGAACAATGCGAAAGACGGCAAGATACTGTACAGCGAGATTAAGAAAAAGGCTGGATTTCTGCCCAAGCAACAACAAGACTATTCTCTTTCGTTTGTGATAAACGACACGGCGAGAACGGCTTTCCTCGTTCATTTGCCCCCAAACTACAACCCTGCAAAGCGTTATCCCTTGCTATTCTTCCTACATGGGGCAGTCAGGAACAACAGCCTCACCGACTATCTGCCTGCTTCGTGGGTGCTATACGATTGGAACAGATATTACACCAAGTATGCCGAGCTAAACGATGTGATACTTGTCTTTCCCCAAGGTAGTAAAGAATTCAACTGGATGACTCCCGATGATGGTTTCTTTATGGTGCCTAAGATTCTTACACTTGTTAAGAAGGCACTCAACATAGACGACAACAAGGTGTTTGTTTCAGGACATTCAAATGGAGCAACAGGCTCTTTCTCGTATCTGATGAAACAGCCAACGCCATTTGCAGGCTTCTATGGTTTCAACACCCAGCCAAAAGTTTTCACGGGTGGAACCTTTGTCGAGAACATCAAAAACCGTTCGTTCATCAACTTTTCAACAGATAAGGATTACTATTATCCGCCCAATGCCAACGATGATTTTACTCAATTGATGAACAGCATCAAAGCCGATTACAAGGAATATCGTTACAATGGCTTCCCGCATTGGTTTCCCCAGTTCGACGAATCAGAACCAGCATACAAGATTTTGTTTGCCGACCTTCTTCAACGGCAAAGAAACCCTTTCCTAAAAGAAATATCATGGGAGTTTGACGACAATCGTTATGGCCACGTAGATTGGCTTTCCAACATAAAGCTAGACACGTTGGCAAGCAGGAAGGCATGGCATAAAGAAAAGAACTTCAAAATCAATCTATGGCTAGAATATAACGAAAAAGACAGTATTATAACCAAGAATGTCGACAAGATGGCTTTCGATTTTCCGCGTAAGTCGGGCAAGATAATGGCAAAATATGCAGATAATATCTTCCGGATAGAAACGTCTTGTATCAAATCTTTCACGGTAAACATTTCTCCTGAAATGGTAGACACGAACAAGAAAGTGCGCATATACGTAAACGGAAAGCTGCGTTTCGATAAGCGGATTGGATATGACGTGAGCTTTATGTTGAAGAATTTCGATACAACCCAAGACAGAAGTCAAGTCTGGATAAATCAGATTGACATTCAATAAAGGACAGAATCCACAACGTTATATCGACTAATGGCGTATGATACACTTCGTTTCACACTAAACAAACAACCCTTTCGCCCGAACCCCACTAACGATAAAGCCCACTACCACAACCCCGGCGTAGACCCACTTACGGCCTTACGGCACGCCACCAGCGGTCTTCCATACCACAAACTGGATGAAAGAACAGCCCCAATGAGGGGGATTCCATCCCCCTACTTCTCCCATTCTATCCGATGTTAGGCACTGCGCCAAAACGCCCATTGCGGTAGTGCTTGCACAGCGAACGGGCTGTGTTCAGTCTCTTAAAATCGGCCAGCGAGTAAAGTTCAGTTGCGCCATCCTCGCCTTTCTCCGTAAACCACACCATATCTTTTCTAAGTATATCGTTCACCTCATCCAACAGCGGGTCGTAATTTGTGGTAACAAGCAACTGGCTACGGCTCTTTTTCTGCAAGAAATGGGTGAGAACAAGCTCCAACAGCCTAGGATGCAGCGATGTCTCCATTTCGTCTATCACGAGAAATGCCTGCACCAGAAGAGCTCGAAATATAACCACCTCCAAGCCTATCATTTGTTTTGTGCCCCTACTCAGGCTGCTGCTAGGCAACGAGTACGTTTCTTTTCCGTCACCATTACGTACCACATGCGCGAAAAAGGATCGTTCCCGCTCGAATGCTCCTGCTTTCAGAATTTCGTTCTTCTCGTATCGAGAGAATTTATCACTGCCTTCAATGAGTGTTTTATCCAAATCAGATAAGGTCTCCCGATGCAACTTTGTTGTTATGTCGGTTATATTCGTGTCTGCACAACGCAAAAAATCCAGGATATAGGCCTTCAATTCCACTTCATCAGTAAGCATTTGCTCAAAGGATTCGAACAGAGAAATGTCGGGTTTGATTGCAGGCGCAAAGTTTATTTCCATCCAAGTTTGAACCTTTCCTATTATCGGCTGCCTATAAATCAACATGTCGCTTGCTCCGAAAAACGACATGTTGGGCAGACAATCCAAGTTCACCCGTTCTAAAATTTTCTTTGATACTTTAAGGTCTGAATGCAGTTTGACAACCGAAACGCCATTGTCTAAGGTGCGGTTAAGCAACAATGTGGGCTGTGTGGTTTTGTAATAAGATAGGCGTTCGCCGTAAACCACCTTGTTGTCAAGTTCTAGTTCGTACTTATATTTTTCGGTTCCAACAAAGAAAACCAATTCAAAACAACTGGGTTTGCTAGGGGTCGCTCGGTCGAGCATGAAAGGCTGCACGCCTATTGGCGTATCTTTTGTTGGCTGTATACGGAACCAAAAACTACGTAAGAATTCGAATGCGGCCAACAAGTTCGACTTTCCACTGGCGTTTGCCCCATAAACTAGGGAAAAGCGCAACAGCCTTGTATTGCCAATCTGCACCACTTGCCAGTCTTCAAAGGTATTGTCGTCTGTTGCTTCAAAGCTAAACGTGGTAGCATCTTTAAACGATAAGAAGTTTTTTATTGTTAGTTCTTGTATCATTGCATTAAGCTGAACGTAGAGATGTTGGCTACATCCGTATTGCAAAGTTAATAAAAAGTTGCTCTTAACGAAACGTTTTACCCATTTTGGCACACTCACGCCCACTATTTATAGATGTTCGGGCATGCTTAGCTGTATCATTATCGCTAGTAACGCCCACAAATTTAACAACGAAGCCGTCTTGACTTTTAACCCAAATCGGTCGTTAGAGCCTGTGCAGATTTTGTGTATTGTTGAGCATATTGCCTGTCTTTTTCTTGAAGGCGTAGCGGGCCACGCCGAAAGAGCAAGGCAGGCAAGATGCCGACAAGCAAACGAAAGATGAACAAGAAGCGATGGAAACAACCTAAAATAATAGGTAAGCGGTATAACGACCGACTAGGGTTTAATGTATGCCCGGCTACCGCGGTGGTTGCAAGCGTATGTGTTTTCCCTACCATTGCCATTCGTGTGCATGTAAGATACGCCTGTTTTGTATAGTTTTGAGCAAGAAATTTAACATTATGGGTGCCCTTTCTGTTCACCAATCGCCAACCTTGTTGCAAATAATCGATTCTCGCGAAGGTTTGTTTTGGTGCAAAAAGGGGTTGGTTGTAAACGCAGGCAAAATGAATATTTATTTTAAAAAGCCTCCATTTGCACCAACTTTTGGGCTATTTGCTACTAAATGTAGTGCAATATGCCGCTAAACGCAGTGCGTTTTGGTGCAAAACGCATTGCAATTTGGTGCAAAACGCAGTGCGTTTTGGTGCTAAATGCAAGGCAAAATGGTGCTAAATGCGGTGCGATTTGCTGCTAAATGCGAGACAAAAAGCATAAACATCCACTGCAATTGCATAAACAAAACCCCTTCGAGCCATGAAACACATGCCGCAAAGGGGCAAAATAGCCATTAAAAGGTGGGGGTTTAGGGGCAAAAAGCAGGTAATTGGGCTTCTAAAATTATGAGCTGGCAACCAAACTAGAAAGGTAAAATGGTGCAAAATGCAGGTTCTGTTTCTAGAAATAGACAAAACCAAAGACGTGAAAGGGCGAAAAGAGTGCCAATTTACATGCTTTTTATGCTATATCCTCGCTAGAATGGAGTGAAAACTTGAACGGTTTTGTAAAACAAAAACAACAATTTTAACCTAAATAAGCCGTTAGAGCCTGTGCAGATTTTGTGTGTTGTTGAGCATCTTGTCAGCCTTATTCTTGAAGACGTAGCGGGCTACATCAAGAGAATAAGGCAGGCCAGATGCCGACAAGCAAACGAAAGACGAACAGGAAGCGATGGAAACAACTTAAAATAATAGGTAAGCGCTGTAACGACCGATTGAGGTTTAAGAAGCGGAGCACCGCCTGGTGAGAATAGGGGAGCAACTATCGCTCCCCTATTCAGGCTTTCATTAATGCTCAACTACTATTAAACACCCATTTCAGGAGGTGTATCGTGATTTCCTTTTTGAAGGGACAAACGTTCTGTAAAGACGTTATGACCAGCCAACTTTTACTATTCGCTCCGCATTACGAGCAAGTTCAGCCTGTGGCGTTCTGTTGCACGAGCATGGCTACAACCACAGGCATGCGGCATGGTTCATGGCTAGTGCCACAGGTACTACTTCACCATTACCTTCTTGCCTTGGCGGATGTAGATGCCCTTCTGGGGGTTGCTAACCCGCTGTCCGTTGAGGTTGTACAAGGTTTCGTTGCTCGCGGCAGCCTCTTCGGCTGCTACTTCCTCGATAGCAGTAGTGGTGTCGTCGTCGTCGAAATGCAATATCAACTTGGCCCCTGCCCCACCTTTGAGTTTTAGGTAAGCCTTATGCACGGGAAACGGGTTGAGGTTTGAAGTGCATTTCCTAAACATGCCGCCTTGCATTACGTAGATGGGTGCTGCGGCAGAAGCCTGCACAAGTGCGGGTTTTCCAACCACGCCACACATCACGCTGTTAGAGATGTTATACTGCACATCGTCTTTTTCGCCGATGGTGTAATAGAAATTGTTATCTGTGGCGTTCTTTTTGTCGAGGATTTTCAGCAGCACGCCCGTTTCGGCAGGTACATAAGCATACGAATTGCTTACCCCTCCGTGGCGGTCGATGCTGGTCATCCTGATGTGCGAAGTGGCTGTGCCGTAGTCGCCCGCGCCTGTTTCAATCTTAGAACCGGCCACGAATGCTGCCACGCGTGCGCCATTTTCGGCCACACAATCTCTGAAATCGACATCAAACTCGCGTGCAAAGGTGGCGTACTTGGTGTTAATGTGGAAGTCGGTGATGCGATAATCAATCTGCGACGTAAAGTCTAACGAGCTTGGTTGCTCAGTTTTCGTGGTTTGGTTGTACACGGTCTTTGTCCACTTGTCTTTGTACTCTTGATATGCCGACTTTTTAACGTATATCTTGGTGTGGGGTGCAAACTCGTTAAAGTTCAGGCCAGTTTCGTCTAGTCTGAAACGAG
Source organism: uncultured Prevotella sp. (assembly GCA_938028745.1). Taxonomy (GTDB): domain Bacteria; phylum Bacteroidota; class Bacteroidia; order Bacteroidales; family Bacteroidaceae; genus Prevotella. Next base: position 10,170 of record CALIZL010000114.1, on the reverse strand, counting down.
TGGTGCTAAGCATTTCTTTTGTGGGTTGGCTCTCGATAAAGAACACGCTCTTTATCTTATTGCTTTTGGCCGCGAAAGCTTTTGCCCCGATATACTTCACGTTTTTCTTCACCACCACTTCTTCAACGCTGCTGGGAGCGTTCTCAAAAGCGTAGTCGCCGATTAGGCTCACTTCGTAAGTCTTGCCTTGGTGCTCGATAGACTTGGGCAAGATAAAGGTATGGTCGGCGCAGGTTGTGCTCAGCAGGTCGACAGCTTGGTCGGATACGGCAATGTATTCTTCGGTATTGGCATTGAAGGATGGGTTAATGGAGGCGAACTTTTGGTAGAACGTGTTCGACTGATACGCGCCAAGCATGTTTTTTCGCACGTTGATGTGTATCTTCCCTATCTTTTTATCCAATCCTTTGTCGGCATCGAATGCGGCTTCGTTGGTGGCCTGATTAATCTTTTGCGGGTCTATCATCTGGTCGCAAAGGAAGGTAATGGTATTCAGGTTGTCGCAAAGTCCGAATGAGCGAATGCCGATAGAGTCTACCTTGTTGGGTATGGTTACATTCTTCAGCTTTGCACAGTCGTAGAAAGCATAATCGCCAATGATGGTGATTGAAGGCGGCAAGAGGGTAAACTTGTCGTTAGCCTTACCCGGAGGGAATATCATCAGCTTGGCTTTGTCCTTAGAAAGCAAGCAGCCGTCGTTGCTTGAATAAACGTTGTTGTCTCTATCCACGTTTATCTCGGTGAGGTTGGAGCAGTACTTAAAAGCTTCGGGGCTGATGCTGGTTGTTGTTTTCGTTATGTTTATCGTGGTAAGTGCCTGGCATTTTAAGAAGGCTTCCCTATCTATCTTCACCACCTTCTTGGGGATGTTGATGCTGGTAATGCCGCAATCGGCAAAGGCACCGGCACCGATTTTGTCTATTTCGGCATCGGAATGGAACTTAACCGTCTTCAAATTGGCGCATCCGATGAAGGCGTTGGACTCGATAACCTTAACCGACTTGGGGATATTAAACGATTCTAGAAGGCGCAGGCCTGCGAAGACGTTGCGTTCGAGTTTCTCTAATTCGCAATCGCCTAAGAAGTTGAAGGCCTTCAGTTTTGAGTTCGTAGAGAATGCTCCATGCCTGATGTATTTGAGATGCGAACCGGCCGGAACGTTGATTGTTTCGAGGTTGATACACATGTAGAATATCTCGTTGAGCCTAGGCAACGACTTGGGCAGTGTCACTTCTTTTAGGCTGCTGCACCATCTGAATGCGTAATATTCAATCTCTTGCAATTGCGAATTGGGGTGGAATGTTATTGTTTTGAGGTTTTGCACGTCGCGAAAGGCCTCTGCGTTGATACGTTGTACCTTTGCGGGGATGTGCATCGTGGTAAGGTTTTTGGCACCTTGAAAGGCATGCCCGGCAATTACTTCCACCGTACCGGGTATGGTATATGTTGTGCCTGGCTTGCTGCCGGGATAGAAGTAGAGCGTTTTCATGTTGGTAGAGAACAGCACGCCGCCCAAGGAGGCAAAGTATTTGTTTTTGGGCATGACGTGGTAGGCAATTAGATTGTTACACGCCTCGAAGCAACCCTCCACCATACCTTCGCCAGTATCCTTGTCATAAGGTTTTAGGTTGGCGGGTAATGTCAGGGTGGTAATCTTACTTGCACTATATATCGACGACTTAGCCAGGTTGGTTACTTGATTGAGGTTGATGCTTTCTAGCCATCGGTTACTGGATATGGCGTAAGATGTTATGCCTGTAATGCCAGTGGGCACGGTATAGGTGGTATTGGTTTTTGCCCTAGGATACAACACGAGTGTGTCCCCCCTGAATAGTACGCCATCGACAACCTTGAAGTGGGGTGCGCCTGTGGCAATCTCGAATGCGGCCAGCGAATTGGTTGGTGCGATGGTGGGGTAGCCATCAAATATTTTCTCCAGATATTTAGGCAACACTATCTTGGTAAGGCCGTGTACGCTTTGGAAAGCTGCTGTGCTGATAACCTTTACGCTGGGATTGACGGTGTATTTGCCACCCTGCAACGGAAGATTAGACGGCACGCAGATGAGCGTGGCCTTACCTTTTGAGTAGAGCACGCCGTTTGCATCGTTCTCGAAGACAGGGTTATCGGCATCCACCGTGAATTTGGGTGCCCCATAAAGGCTGCTCCATGCACCTCTTTCTATCCGTTTGAGGCTCTTGGGAATGTTCATCGTGGCAAGCGAAGCGCCCGAGAAAGCGTAACCGCCGATAAATTCCATTGTCTGCGGCAATGTTACAGAGGTTATCCCTGCACTTCTGTATTGGGGGTTATATTCTGCACCGACAATGGTAAGTACGTATCCGTACTTGTCGGTGACGGTTGCGGGCAGCACCAATGCGCCTGTTTTGCCAGGTTTCATGCCCAAAAAAGATAGGGTAAGCTTCGTACCAGACACCACTTTGTAATAGCAATCGCCAAAATCAACAACTTGATCGTCGGTGTATGAGAACCCGCTAATTGGTATTGCTGCAAGCAACAGCGACAAAAATAAAAGTCTAAATGTATTCATGCTATTGTGGTTTATGTGTTAATTGTTCATCTGGCCAAGAGTCTAGCAGTCTGAATATGCGGTTAGCTCTGGCAAAAAAAGCACTGGGCAGAATGGCTAATACGCCATCCGGGCCACGTCGTAGTAACGTTTGAGAGATTGTATGTGTGCAAGGAATGTTGCATCCTGCATGTTATGCTTCGTTTTTTCGTTTTCCATGATACATATAAGTTTATGTTATTAAATACATACTACATGATTATTTTACTCTCTAAATATGGGGCGATTGCCTTCTTTCATTCTTTAAACAATTGTTTTTCATGGGCTCTTGGCGTGTGTCTGGGTTGTACACATATCGCTTGCTCCATGCTGAATACAAACAATTTCCATCTTTTTCTGCCTTTTAAAAGGGCAAACCCTTCACTAACGGGTATTATTTTGCAAAGTTAATTATTTTTACAGACTTACCAAAGTACATGAGGTTATTTTATGTTATTATTCGTTTAAAAACAAAAGAGCGGACATAAAGTGGGCATTCAAAATACTTAACGCCTGACAAGTTGACGAGTGAAGGGGTTGACGAGTTGACAAGCAGACGAGTTGATGAGTTCATAAGCCGACAAGTTAACGCGTTGAGCAGTTCACTGGTCGACAAGCCGACGAATCGGCAAGCGGGTAGGCGCGGCCATCTTTCCACCTGTGCGCCCTTTCAACTTTGCACCCTTAAAAGCCTCTTTATTAGCAGATACTTCGCCTATTCCACCCCAACTTGTCCGTTTTTGTGTATTTTTAAATAAGCGTTTTGTCCTTATATCAAGATAATTGCGTATTTTTGCAGATGCTGCGCCATGCGCAATAAAACGAAAAGAGATGCTGAAAGTAAAGATTATTAACCGCGGACGCCAACCGCTACCCACATACGCCACGGCTCTTAGCGCAGGAATGGACCTGCGAGCCAACATCGACGAAGACATCACCCTGCTGCCAATGCAACGCCAACTGGTACCAACGGGGCTGTACATCGCACTGCCCGAAGGCTACGAGGCGCAGATAAGGCCACGCAGCGGTCTTGCCCTTAAACACGGCATCACCGTACTTAACACGCCCGGCACAGTGGATGCCGACTACCGTGGCGAAATAATGGTGCTGTTGGTTAACTTCTCTAACGAGCCTTTCGTCGTGAAAGACGGCGAACGGATTGCACAAATGATTGTTGCCAAGCACGAACAAGTGAGCTTCGAACTCACTGAAACGCTCGACGAAACCGAAAGGGGAGCAGGCGGATACGGACATACTGGACTGAAATAACACAACTGATGAAACGAAATCTGATACACATCGCCGTTGCGACAGCTACTTTCGCCACGGCTTTCACCATGGCTACACCCACGCTATGGGCTAAGAAAAAGGTGCAACCCGCCAGAGTTGCGCCCACTAAGACCTTGTCTTATAACGACCAACGCCGCTTCGACTACTTCTTTCTCGAAGCCGTGAAACAAGAAAACACAGGCAACTACGCCTCGGCACTTGCCCTGATGAACCACTGCCTTAGCATCAACCCCAACGCAGCAGAGGTGTATTTCATGCAAGCACCCTACTATGTGCAGATAAAAAACGACTCGTTGGCATTGGCCTGCCTGCAAAAGGCGGCATCGCTACGCCCCGACAACGCCACCTTTACCGAACGCCTAGGGCAGTTTTACATCAGTAGCGGCAACTTCGACAAGGCCATCGAGACTTACGAAAGACTCACCACCAACAGCGGCGAGCGCGACAACGATGAGGCTCTGAACATCCTCATGCAGCTTTACAATAAGAAAAAAGACTTTGCTGGGGTGCTAAGGTCGCTCGAACGACTGGAACAAGTGAACGGCATTAGCGAAGAAACAACCCTCTCGAAGGTGCGCGCCTACGAGATGCTAGACAACAAGAACGCGGCATACAAGGCCTTGAAACAGCTGAGCGACGACCATCCCAATGACGTGAACTATCGGCTGATGCTCGGAAACTGGCTTATGCAGAACCAAAAGGAGGCAGCCGCGCATAAGATTTTTACCGATGTGCTGGCCGACGACCCCGACAATAGCTTTGCACAGGCATCGCTCTACGACTATTATCGCGCCAAAAACGATGAGACGAAGGCCTCACAGCTGCGCGACAAGATGCTAATCAGCTCGAAGACCGACGACGAAACGAAACTCTCCATCATGCGACAGGTGGTTCAAGAGAACGAACGCGCAGGCGGCGACAGCACAAAGGTGCTGGCTCTTTTCGACCGAATAACGGCGGCTAACCCCAACGATGCGGGCATGGCCGAACTAAAAGCAGCCTATATGTCGGTCAAGAAAATGCCCGACAGCCTGATTGTTAACGCCCTGAAGCGGGTTATTGCCATCGCACCCGACAACGCAGGGGCACGATTGCAACTTATCGAGCACCTTTGGCGAAAGCAAAATTGGGACGAAGTGTTGGCTTTGAGCAAGTCGGCACAAGCCTACAACCCCGAAGAAATGGCGTTTTACTACTTCGAAGGCATCGCCTACTATCAGAAAGACAAGAAAGACGAGGCCCTGGACGCTTTCAGAAGGGGCGTAACGCAGATTAACGCCAACAGCAATAAGGACATCGTGTCGGACTTTTACGAACTGATGGGAGAAATACTCTATCAAAAAGGACTGGCCAAAGAGGCTTTCGCCTCGTACGATAGCTGCCTGCAATGGAAGCCAAACAACTTGGGATGCCTCAACAACTACGCCTATTACCTAGGCGAAAAGGGCATTGAGCTAGATAAAGCTGAGGCCATGAGCCACCGAACCGTTAAGGAAGAACCCGACAACGGCACCTATCTCGACACCTATGCGTGGCTGCTTTTCCTAAAAAAGCGGTATTCTGAGGCGCAGGTTTACATCGACCAGGCACTGAAAAACGACTCTAACAGCCTTAAAAGCAAGGTTGTGGTGGAACATGCTGGCGACATTCACGCCATGAACGGCGACACGGAAAAGGCCATCGAGTATTGGAAAAAGGCTTTGGAACTGGGTGCCGACAAGGCGGTTATCAACAGGAAAATAAAGCTTAAGAAACCTTTCTGAGTGAACAGAAGAAGGCATTTAGGGAATTAAGGAGTTAAACCACATGATGATGAGTAACATGAAGTGAAGGAGGAAAGATGTTAAAGAGTTAAGCGATGCCCTTTTCCGGGCGTTGTTTGGCAAGCTAATTCAACCAGTTAGGCTAGAAAATCTAGAAAAACAGGAGTCTAGAAAGACTAGAACAACTAGAATAACTAGAAGTCTAGAACAACAAGAACAACTAGAAAACCTATAATAACTGGAATAACTAGAAAACCAAGAACAACTAGAAAACCTAGTTCAACTAGAAAAATTAGCAAGCCAAAGCCAACAAACGCAACGGACGCAGCCATCTTTTCACCCTTTCACCTTTTCAGCTTTTCATCTTTAAAAGCCCTTTCCTCATTAAAAGCCTTCCACGCTTTGAGAGTACATATACGCTATTTACCACCAAAAAACATACAGTTATGATAAAGAACAAAAAAACAACAACGGCATGCACCCGCAATGGGATGCAACACATAACAGGTTTGAAAGCGGCAGCGAGAACACTAAGTCTTGCTCTCGCAGTGGTACTTACACCACTGATATGGACCTCTTGCAAAACAAAGTCGGCCGTGGTGTCCGACAGTTCAACGCCCACGCACAAGGCTGCACGCGACCGCGAAGTTCTGGCCAACAACCAATTGGCCTTTATGCGCCGCGTTAACGGCAACCAAGTGTACGCCAAAAACATCGTTGGAAGCATATCGCTCAACGTGCAAGGCGCGGGGAAAGACGTCACCGTGCCAGGACAACTGCGCATGAGAAAAGACGAAGTGATACGCCTGCAAGCCTTTGTGCCACTGCTTGGCACCGAAGTGGGGCGCGTAGAGTTCACACCCGACTACGTATTGGTTATCGACCGCATTCATAAAGAATACATCAAGGCCGACTACAACCAAATGGACTTCTTGCGAAAGAACGGACTTAACTTTTATAGCTTGCAGGCCTTGTTCTGGAACGAACTGCTATTGCCCGACCGCCCACGCATCACCGAAAGCGACCTCAACCAGTTCAGCGTTACTTTCAGCGGTGGCAGCAGCAATCCCATAACCTATTCCACGGGCAACTTCAACTATGCGTGGCTTGCCGATGCCGACAACGGACGCTTACGACAAACGGACATAACCCATCAAGACCCCACACGCGGAACTACGAAGCTTACATGGAAGTATGGCGACTTCAAAGGAGTTGGCGTAAAGATGTTCCCCACATCGCAAGTGTTCAGTATGAGTTCTGCTGCCGTGAAGGGCGGACAGACTTTGCAAGTAACCATCAAAATGAACGAAGTGAAGACCGACGAGAAATGGGACGCACAAACAACGGTGTCGCCTAAGTATAAGCGAGTAAAGGCACAAGATGTCTTCAACAAAATACTCAACATGTAAATGAAACACGTTCTAACCATCCTCCTTGCCCTCATGGTGGCCTTCCCACTCGGTGCGCAGAAAAAGCGTCCCGCTAAGAAGTCGCGCCCTACTGCCACCACCGAAAAGCGAACGCAGGCCAAAGGCAAAGCCGCACAGCCTGCCAAAAAGAACGCCAAGATAACAAATGTTCCTGCTAAGAAAACTGTCAAGCCGGCACCCAAGAAGGGTGCAAACGCAGCGAACAAACGCGGAAACGCCGCGCGCGGCAAGAACACGCAGGCTGAAACCAACAGGGTTATCAAGGGCTTACAAGGGCAAAGGGAGGCTATAAAGAAAAAAATTCAACAACAAGAGGCCGCCCTTAAAGCCAATCAAGCCGACGTAAAGAAGAGGTTGCAAGAGCTGATGGTTATCAACAGCGAGATTGGCGAACGACAAAAAAACATCGACGGCATACAGAAGGACATCAAGCATATTGAAGGAAACATCGGCATACTGAACTCGCAGTTGGCTACACTCGAACAACAACTGGCCGACCGCAAGGCAAAGTACATCCGCTCGGTGCGTTACATGGCGCGCCACCGTTCCGTGCAAGAGAAGATGATGTTTGTTTTCTCGGCCAAAAATCTGGCACAAGTATATCGCCGCATGCGTTTCGTGCGCGAATATGCCTCGTATCAAAAGGCACAAGGCGAATTGGTTAAGGCCAAACAGCAACAAGTAACCGAGAAACACATCCAACTGGAAGAGGTGAAAGGCCAAAAGAGCACCTTATTATATAAGGGACGTCAAGAACACGCCGCACTGCAAACCAAACAAGGTGAGCAACAGAAAGCCGTAGACGGACTGCAACAGCAACAAAAGACCATTCAGGCCGTGATTGCCGAACAGCAAAAGAAAGATGCCGCCTTAAACGCCGAGATAGACAGGCTCATTGCCATCGAAGTTGAAAAAGCTAGGCAAAGAGCCATTGAAGAAGCCAAACGTAAAGCCGAAGCTGCCGAGGCGGCTAAACGTAAAGCCGAAGAGTTGGCAAGAAAGAAGGCTGCGGCCGAAGCGGCAGCACGCGAGAACCAACGCCGCATTGCCGAGGCTAAGGCACGCGAAGAAAGACTAAGGGCAGAGGCTAAGGTAGCCGAGGAGGCTGAAAGGGCACGCCGCGTTGAGGCCGAAAGGGCGGCACGCGAGGCCGAAGAACGCCGCGCTAAGGCTGAAAAAGAAACGGCAGACAAACGGGCACGTGCCGAAAAGGAGGCCAGAGAGGCTGCCGAACGTAAGGCAAGAGCCGACCAAGCTGCGCGCGAGTCGGCCGAGAAGCAGGCACGAGCACAGCAAGCGGCACGCGAAGCCGAGGCTGCACGCCTGGCAGCTGAGCGCAAAGCCGAAGCCGAAAGAGCCAGAAGCGAGAAAGCTATTGCCGATAGTAAGAAGGAAGTGGAAGAAACACGCAAGCTCAGCACCGTAGACCGCATGGTGAGTGGTGGTTTCGAAGCCAACAAAGGCCGCTTGCCCATGCCCATCACAGGCAGCTATCGCATCGTTAGTCACTTCGGACAATACAATGTTGAGGGACTTAAAAACGTAAAACTCGACAACAAGGGTATCAACATTCTTGGTGGCAATGGCTGTCAAGCACGCAGCATCTACGATGGCGAGGTGAGTGCCGTGTTCGGTTACGGCGGTTCGATGGTTGTAATGGTACGGCATGGTGCCTACATCTCGGTGTACGCCAATCTCCGTTCGGCCAGCGTAACGCGCGGACAACGCGTAACCACACGCCAAACGCTTGGAACTGTGGGTGCCGACAACATCCTGCAATTCCAATTGCGCAAGGAAACGGCAAAGCTAAACCCCGAAGCTTGGCTAGGGAGATAACCGATCTAGTGCCTTTGCAAATGCTACATTGAAACACTCGCTACTCAACAAGAGCCATTTAATAGGATACACTTGTTGAGTGGCGAGTTTGTACATTAGCAGAAACTATCACCATTTACGATGTAAATAGACTGAAAGGTATGCCGTGGCACAACGGCTTGTCGTTATCAGCCCATGCCTTAATCCATCTCGTCAACCACCCCCCTAGTTTTACTTCTTGCACGCCCAACACATACAAGGTAAAGCCGCCCCATACTAGCATCCATCCCATTCTTCACTGATTATAAAAGACCAACACATGGCCACCCAGCCATCAGACGTTAACCCAACAATGAGAATACAAGATGCTATTTTCGTGGCCACATTTAACACAAGTAAAAAGTACATCTGCTGATTTTAGGCTTTATCTGTGCAGATTTCTCTCGCTCCGTCATGGGGTTTTGCCCACTATGCTTCCGAAACAATTGATAGAAAGATTACGGTTAAAGCCCGTAAGTCTAACCAGGGCCGGAAAATAATAGATAGTAAATGGCTCGGGAAAGGTGCAGTAGCTGGGTACAAAAGCCCATGTTGGCTTTAAAAAGTTTAGATAGCAGCTTAAAATATGCCAACTACCACAACGCAGTAGTTGGAGAAAAGCTAAAAATTTCGCATTGTCTTTGGGATGTTTTAGTCAGGATTGAAAGTCCACATAGGTTTTCTAAATTCAATTCAGTTTGAATGTTACTAGTATTCTCACCAACCAACACGCCTGTCAACTCGCCAACTTGTCAACTCGCCAGCGGTCCAATTTGTCTTATTTTCAGCACAAACTTTAACACGATGAGTGCTGTTTTTGTAAACCAATCGCTCGTTCGACCGAAAAATTCAATTCTCGCGGAGGTTTATTTTGGTGCAAAATGGGGTTAGCCTGTGAGTGAGGTAAAATGAATGTTTATCCCAAGAGAACACCATTTGCACTAGATTTAGGGGTGTTTGCTGCTAAATATGGGGTAATATGCCGCTAATTGCAGTGCAATTTGGTGCAAAACGCAGTGTAATTTGGTGCAAAATGCAGTGCGTTTTGATGCTAAATGCAATGCGTTTTGATGCTAAATGCAGTGTAAAATGCTACTAAAAGCAAGGTGAAAAGCATAAAAATCCACCGCAATTGGTATAAATAAACCTTTTACAACCACTAAAAACAGGTTCTTCCGTTAAATGGATGGATATATCTCATTAGGTATAATAAAAAGCTGGTATTATGTATCTTTGTAGTGACCAAACTTCAAGAACATGAATA
>CALIZL010000113.1 GCA_938028745.1 uncultured Prevotella sp. | reverse complement strand
TTATAGCAAAATATAGTGCAATATGCCGCTAAACGCAGTGCATTTTGGTGCTAAATGCAGTGCGTTTTGGTGCAAAATGCAAGGTAAAATGGTGCAAAACGCAGTGCAAAATGCAGCTAAACACAAGGTAAAAAGCATAAATATCCACTGCAAATGGAAAAACAAAACCTTTAAGAACCATGAGATACATGGCAAAAAAGGGTAAAATGGTCGTTAAAAAGTGGGTTTTTGGGGTCTAAAAGTGGGTTTTTGGGCTGCAAAAATCATGGGTTGGCAACCAAACTAGAAGGGCAAAATGGTGCAAAATGCAGGTAGTTTTCTTAAAATTGAACATATTGTAAGGCGTGAAAGGCTAGAAATAGGGGCGATTTACCTACTTTATGGCCTATATTTTCGCTAGAACGGAGCGAAAATTAGAGTGGTATTGTAAAATAAAAGATAATGATTTAAGATTTGAGTTGATGAGTTTGTGAGTTTTCCAGTTTGTAAGTTGATGTGTTCGGGAATTGTTGGTCTTTCGTGAGTTTATAAGCCGTTGGTTTGGTTTGTTCTGCACTTCGTGAATGAGAAGGGTGTTTATCTTGTGTTGGCATCACAGAGAGAGCAAACGCCTCTTAATGTATAGAAACATTAAAAGTCAAGACGACTTCAATATAAATTCTTGTTGGGCAGTCCGGTTTGGCTAGTTCGTCTAGTTGCGCTAGTTCATCTAGCCTTCTAGAAAATCTAATTCTCCCAGTTAATCTAGCTGTTCTTCTTATAACTCCACACTGCCCATACACTCATGATGGTGGCCATTGCGGCGAGGATGGCGAGTTGGGTAGTTAGTCCGCTTAGTGCCGTACCGCGAATAAACACCGAACGGGCGGCGTCGATATAGTGGCGCACTGGCACAATCCATGTAAGCGTTTGCGCCCAGTTGGGCATGCTGCGCACAGGCGTGAACAAACCACTGAGCAACATCATACAAACCATGATGAACCACATTACGAGCATGGCCTGCTGCATGGTGTCGCTGTAATTGCTGACGATAAGTCCGATACTGCTGAATATTACGGCTAGCAGCATCATAAATAGGTAGAGCAAGGCCACGTTTCCCACAGGCGTGATGCCATAGATGCCCCAGGCGAGCAGCAGACAAAATGTGTAGATGACGAAACCAAAGCACCAATAGGGTATGAGCTTGGCCAAGATGAAGTGCATTTTGTTTACGGGCGTTACGTTTATCTGCTCGATGGTGCCCGCCTCTTTCTCGCCTACGATGTTAAGTGCGGGCAAAAAGCCACAAACCATAATTATTACCATAGTCATAAGTGCAGGAATCATGTTTACCTTGTAGCTCTCGTGGCGGTTGTATAGGGTGTTTGAGGTTATGGTTTGCTGATGGGGCGAGGGAAGGGGACGGTTGTTTAGGCTTGTGCTTGTAACGATGTTGGCTAGGTATACGCTGCCCAAGCCGCCTTTGGTGCCGTTTGTGGCGTTGGCGGCAACAAACACCTGTGGGCTTTTTCCCAATGTTAGTTCTCGTTCGAAGTGCTGTGGGATAACCAGTACCACGTCTGTCTGTCCCCTTTCCACGCTTGCCAAGGCCTCTTTATACGATGAGGCCATGCCGTTGAAGTGGAAATAGGTGGAGTGTTCTACTTTACCGACGAGTTGCCGCGATGGCGTTGAGCGGTCGTTATCTACGATGCTCACCGTTATGTTGCGCACTTCCATCGTGGTAATCCATGGTGCAATGACCATGATAAAGATGGGATAGACCACCACAAGTCGGATAACAAAGGCGTTGCGGCGTATCTGTATCCATTCTTTTTGGAGGAGAGATTTGAACATAGTTAAGGAGTTAATGGAGTTAAGGAGTTAAGGAGTTAAGCCGAATGCCTTGTTGCACAGTGGCTAACAATCTTGTTGCTTGTTAATATATTTAAGGGGATTAAGGGCGCAGAACAATTGGGTTCTGCTTACAAGTTAAAGAATGTAGCAGCCATACTATTGGCTTAACTCCTTAACTCCTTAACTCCTTAACTCCTCGACTATTCAAGCCTAATATTAAACTTCTTCAATGCAATACCGAGTATCAACGCTGCCATTGCAGCGAGTATCATCACTTCTTTTGCCACCATATCTAGCCCCACGCCCATAATCATTAGCTTGCGAATGGCGGCGATGAACCATCGTGTGGGAATGATGCATGTTAGCCATTGCAGTACTTGTGGCATGCTTTCGATGGGATATATCATGCCCGATAGCAGGATGCTGGGCATCAACATCACCATACCCGATATGAGCAGGGCTTGCAATTGGGTGCTGGCCAACACGCTGATGAGCAAACCTATGCACAAGGCTAGGAAGATGTAGAGCAGGCAGAGGGCGAAAATGGCGGACAGGTTGCCTGAGAGCGGTACGCCCAAAACGAAATGTGAGATGCCTAAGATGATGCACAAGATGGCAATAGACAACAGAAAATAGGGCACGGCCTTGGCGATGAGCATCAGTAAAGGGCGCGCTGGCGAGACGAGAAGCACCTCCATCGTGCCACGTTCTTTCTCGCGAGCGATGCTTACCGAGGTCATCATGGCGCAGATAAGCAAGAGCAACATGCCCATGATGCCCGGAACAAAGTTGTAGGCACTTTTCATTTGCGGGTTGTATAGCAGTCGGGTGGTCACCATTGGTGTGCTGCCGATGCTTACTTTGCTGCCCTGTTGCAGGGCTTGGACAATGATTTGCGAGGCGTAGGCGGCTTGTAAACTCGACATGTTGGGGTCGGTGCCATCGGTAATAAGCTGTATGCGCGCGCCGCCATCGTAACGATGGTCGGCAAAACGTGGCGAAAACACCACGGCGAGGTCGGCTTTCTGGTCGCGAATAAGCTGTTTGGCCTTCTCAACTGTGGGTGCGTTGTAGGTGTGAACGAAGTATTCGGAGGCGTCGAGCCGCTCTACAATCTGCTGCGCGGCATTGTCCCACGGCGTGGTTACAACCACAAGGCGAACGTTTCGCACATCGGTAGAGATGGCAAAGCCAAAGAGCAACATCATTACTAGCGGCATGCCGAAGAGTATGAGCATGGTGCGGCGGTCGCGTAGGATGTGCCGCACCTCCTTGTTGACGAATGAAAAGAAGGTCTTCATCATTCACTCCTTTCTGCATTGTGGGCAAGGAGGGTGAACACCTCGCCCAAATTGTCTTTTGCGTATTGGCGTTTCAGCTGTTCGGGCGTGTCTAATGCGCGTATCTTTCCATCCACCATGATAGACAAACGGTCGCAATATTCGGCCTCGTCCATATAGTGTGTGGTTACGAATACGGTGATGCCGCCCTGCGCCGCCTCGTAAATCAGTTCCCAAAACTGGCGTCGGGTGTTGCCGTCTACGCCGCCCGTGGGTTCGTCTAAGAACACTACTTCGGGCCGATGCAATATGCTTACCGAGAAGGCTAGCTTTTGTTTAAAGCCCAAGGGGAGGGTCTTTACTAGTCGGTTGGCCTCGTTTTGCAACGTCAGTCGGTTGAGCAGCTGTTCGGTTTTGCGTTTGATGTCGGCCGAACTCATGCCGTAGATGCCGCCAAAGAGGCGGATGTTCTCTGTAACGGTGAGGTCTTCGTAGAGCGAGAAACGCTGACTCATGTAGCCGATGCGCCGTTTTATGGCCTCGTGTTGCGTGCTAACGTCTAGCCCGGCCACAGTAGCCTTGCCGCCCGAAGGCTGACTAAGGCCCGAAAGAATGCGCATGGCAGTGGTTTTACCTGCACCATTGGCACCGAGAAAGCCGAATATTTCGCCCCTGCGAACATCGAACGAAATGTCGTCTACGGCATTAAACGTGCCGAAGGTCTTTACCAAGTGGCTCACGTGGATAATGGTTTCGGCTTGGCTCAGGTTGCGTGTGGCGTTGTCGGTGGGGGACGTTGTCGTTGCCTCGCACACCTTATTAATATATAAGGGGCGTGTGGGTGGCGTGTGGAGAGCTTGTGGCAGGGGTGGCGTGGTAATCTCGTCGCACCGCTTTATCTCCTCTTGGTAGGGCGTAGAAACAAGGATGGTGATGCCTTGTTGTTTCAATCGGGCAAGCATATCCCAAAACTCGGTGCGCGAAACAGGGTCGACACCTGTGGTTGGTTCATCTAATAGCAGCACGCTGGGTTGGTGAATAAGTGCGCAACTAAGGGCCAGTTTCTGCTTCATGCCGCCTGATAGCGCACCGGCGCGCCGCCGTTTAAAGGGTTCTATCTGGCCGTATATGTCCTTAACGTTATGATAACCGGCCTCAATGGTTGTGCCGAAGAGGGTGGCGAAGAAGCGTAAGTTCTCTTCAACGGTGAGGTCTTGATACAAACTGAACCGCCCCGGCATGTAGCCCACGCGCTGCCGAATGTGTTTTAGTCCGCTCACCACGTCGAAACCATCTACCGATGCCGTGCCGCTGTCGGGCAAAACCAAGGTGGCAAGGATGCGAAACATCGATGTTTTGCCTGTTCCGTCGGGGCCGATAAGTCCGTGTAGCGACCCTTTGGCCACGCTAAACGAGAAATCCTTCAAGGCTTGTACCTCGCCGTAGCTTTTGCAGATGTTGTTTACTTCGATGGCGTTCATAACTTCATTTCTCCATACATGCCAATCTTGATGTAGCCATTGTTCTTCACGCTGACCTTTACGGCGTACACTTGGTCGGCCCTTTCGTCGTCGGTAAGAATGCTTTTGGGTGTAAATTCGGCCTTTGGCGAAATCCATGTAATGGTTCCTTCGTAGGCATGTCGGGTGTCGTCGCCATAGTCGGCGAACACCTTTACGTGCTGTCCCACGCGCACTTTGGCCAGTTGGATTGAAGTGATGTAGGCGCGGAGGGTCATGTTACGGATGTCGGCCACTTTGAAAAGCGGTCGGCCGATGCTGGTAAACTCGCCTTGTTCGGCGTATTTCTCCAATACCGTACCCGTTATTGGCGACTTGATGTGGCACTTTTCCAATTGGTTCATCACCTCGTAGCGTTGAATGTCGGCACCGCTCATCTGGCTGTTAAGGCTACGCGTGCTGTTTTGCAGCAGCGACAGTTGCCCCTGCAATTGCTTTTGTAGCACGGCCACGGCGTTTTCGGCGTCGTCTAGTTGCTTGCTGGTGGCAGCGCCATCTTTCAGCAAGGCTTGTGTGCGACGTTGCTCAACAAGGGCCTTGCTGATTTGTTGTTTGGTGACGGCAATCTGCGCTTGGATGTCGGGACGTTGGTTGGCGAAGACCTCGCGTGTGGCTCCCACCTGCCTAGCCTTTAATTGTAGCTGTACGGTATCAATGAGTCCCACTTGCTGTCCTGCCGTAAGTGTTGAGCCTTCGCTGATGTCGAAGGCCATCAGTCGCCCTGTTACTTCGGCCGAAACCGTAACTTCGGTTGCCTCGAAGATGCCCGTGGCATCATATTCCTTTTCGTTTCCGCCGCAGGCAGTGATTAATAGCGCAAGTGCGGCGATGGTTATTGATGGATGTTTCATGTTAATTGTGTTGTTTCGGCCTAGCAATCCCCCAGCAACTGGCCCCACAGCAACCCCTAACCGGCCTCACCCCCAGCCCCTCTCCAAGGGGAGAGGGGAGTGAAATGCCTTGTTGGGGCGTGGGTGTTATGTTTGTTAGTCCTTGTAATTGCCTTAAATACTGTTTTATTTTCCCTTGTTGTAGCCTTACATATTACTCCCCTCTCCCCTTGGAGAGGGGTTGGGGGTGAGGCCGGTTAAGGCGTGGCTTGTTTTGGGATTGTGGGTTCTCCCCTCACATACTTCAAGTTATATATCCCCTGTAACATCTCCACTTCGTGTGTAGAGCGATTTATTTTCGCGTTGTTTTCGCGGGTTATCTCTTGCAACAGTCGGTCGGTGTCGATGATGCCGTGCGCCAGTTTGGCCTCGGCAGCTCGCCTAACGCTCTGTCTAAGCGCAACAATTTCGTCGTCGGCAGCCATCGTTTGACGCTTGCTAGCAATGGTTTCTTGCTGTTGCACCATTTCCAACCGATTGTTGAAGAAGAACAATTCGCGGGCGTTTTCTATCTCGGCCTGTGCCACCGATAGCCGTTGAACGTTGTTGCGATGCGTGTATAGGTTGCCAATGTTCCACGCAAGGCGCACGCCAGCCAAAGCATTGAACGAAGGCGAGCGGCTGTTCATGTCTTTAAACATGTCGAAACCAGGGTAGCCATAGTAGGCTTGACCGAATACGCTCAATGTGGGGAGCAGTGCGCTGCGCAGTGCGCGCTGTTGCGAAGTTATCAAACTCAGCTGCAAGTCGATGGCTTTTAGCTCGGGCCGAATGTCTTCCGCCGTCTGTTCGGTGGGCGTGGGCGTCGGTTTTACAATGCTGTCGATACGCTCTACGTTGCAAAACAAGGCCAACATACGACAGAGCGCATCGCGCGAGTGTTGCAGTTCGTTGGCCATTTGCATGGCCGTTAGTCGTTCGGCTTTCACTTGGTCTACATCGCTTTGCATGGTCACACCCTGCCTTTGCAGCGCAACGAGTTTGTCTTCGTTGCTTTGCAGTAGCGTTTGTAGGTCGCGGTTAAGTCGCAAACGCTCGTCAACAAGCAAGATGCCGAAGTAAAGGTCGTTCACCCTTTGGCGCACCTGATAGAGCGAAACGTCGGTTTGTGCCTCGTCTACCTGCTGTTGTAGCTGTGCCACTTCTTTTTGTGCGCTAATCCTTCCGCCGTCCCATAGCATCTGATTAACGTCTACGCCCACGCGATATTGTTCTTTTGCCAGTCCGCGTGTACTTTGTCCCAGTGCAGCCATCATGTTAGATAGCTGCTCGGGCAGTTGCGCCACGCGGTTTTGCACCGTGCCTTGCGCCGCTACTTGCACCTGCGGTAGCCATCCTTTCTTGATGTTGGCGATGGTGTAGGCCGTGGATTGGGCGTAGAGTGCGCGCCGCTTGATGAGCGGATAGTTCTGTTGTGCCTGCTGTTGACAGGCCTCTAACGTGGTTTGCGCAGGGCAAGCGGCGGCACACAACAGTGCGAGGGCTATTAATAATGTATGCTTCATCATTCCTTTCGTTTACATCTCATGGTGCAAAATTACGCCGTTTTGCTTACATCCTTGTTATCCTTTACGGCCAATAAATGTTCTTTTAGTAGCTTTTTGCGCTTAATCAGGGTTTTTATGGGTGGTTTTTATTATCTTTGTGGAAATAAGAAAGGACGTGTTATGAACAATCAGACAATCGAAACTCTTACTATGGAGGAGATAAGAAATAGGCTCAGCGTGCATGTGGCCGAACCCGATATGCCCATAACTGAAGAGGGTTTCACCATGCTTTATAATGGTCGCAACACCTTTGGCTTGGCCGTTGTGGCCCATTGTCCTTATCGCCTGCCTGGTATTCGTATCGGATTATTGAAGAAAGGCGAGATAAAGGCAACGCTTAATCTGCTTGAACGGAGTGCGCAAAGTGGCACATTAGGGTATTTTTGCGATGGTACCATCTTTCAATTCGACCAAATTCCGCTCGAAAGTGAGGTGGAAGGGGTGGTGATTGACCCGTGGCTGATGGACGAATTGTTTCCGCAGGGCGTGCCAACGATGTTTAACGGACAGGTGAAAGACGCGCTTATGTCTGCCAACGATAGGGACATCGCCAAGGTGGAAAGCCTTTACGAGAGCCTGATGCTTGTGCTTAGGGACAGGCCTTACAACCGGCAAGCGGCCTTAGCCATCATTACCGCGCTGTGTTATGTGTATAACGAGTGTTACATTCGTGCCACAGAGCATCCCGCAGAGAGTCCTTCGCGGCAGCGTGTGGTGTTTGATAGGTTCATCGCCTTGGTGAACGAGCATGCCAAAAGCGAACATAACTTGGCCTTTTATGCCGACAAGCTGTGTTTGTCGCAACGTTATCTTAGTAGGGTGGTGTGGCAAACCAGCGGCGTGTATGCCAAAGAATGGATAGACCGAGCCGTGATAACCGAGGCAAAGGTGATGTTGCGGCATGGCCAATTAACGGTGGCGGCCATCTCAGAAGCCTTGAATTTTCCCAATCCCAGTTTCTTTAATAAGTACTTTAAACGGCAAACGGGACAAACACCCTTAGCGTTTAGAAATGGATAGCACGTGTGTTGTGGTATACATAGCGAAGAGTGAGTGGAACAGGAATAGTCGTAATGCCTGCAAAATGTGTTCGCATAAGTTGCGAAGATTAATAATTCTGGCTATCTTTGCAAAAAGAAACAGCAAAGATGGAAATAACCTTTGAGCAAGAATATTTGAGGGAGCTGTTTTATTTGGGTAAAACTCGTGATAAGAAACATCGTTTTCAACCGCAAGTTATACGGAAGTATATTAGTGTGTTGAACCTGATGAGCTCGCTTAATAGTACAGAAGACATGTATCGCTTTACCTCTTTGCATTATGAAAAGTTGGTAGGTGGCAAGGTCGGGCGTGAGTCTGTGCGAGTTAATGACCAATATCGTATTGAATTTCGCACGGAAATTAAATCCGGAGAACGGATTGTTACCGTTTGCAACATATTGGAATTGTCAAACCATTATAAATAAAATGATATGTCTAGTTTAGGTTATGGCTTTTATGCCACACATCCTGGCGAAGTGCTTAAAGACGAATTGGAGGCAAGGGGCATATCCCAGCGTAAGTTCGCCGAAAGTATCGGCATGGCTTATTCGGTTCTAAACGAACTATTGAATGGGCGTAGGCCGTTGAGTACCACTTCTGCCCTTATGTTTGAAGCGGCTTTGGACATTCCTGCCGAGCCCTTAATGGAATTACAGATGAAGTACAACATGCAGGTTGCACGAAAGGATACTACGTTGGCAACCCGTTTGAAGAAGATAACAAAAGCGGTGGCTAGGCCTTAACGTTGTTGGTACAATGCTGTTTGTAGTGCTACTACAAGGCACTTGTAGGCGCACTACAAGCACCTTGTAGCGCCTGTACAAGTCGTTTGTAGTGCCGCTACAAGGTGGCTTGTACTGTCTCCTTGTGGTGCTGTTGTTCGGTGCTTAAAGACAGTTGCCAACGCTTGTTTCACTTCATCGTTTTCAGTTAGCCTTTACGCTGCAATAAGTTAAGTTATCTCAACGGAGCGTATTTATTTGTTTTTCATCTGTTTTTCCAGAGATATTTATTAACTTTGCAAGAGTTTAATACGGACATTTTTTTATTTAATTAAATAAGAACAAATTATGGTAATTGAAAAAGTTCATGCGAGAGAAATCCTCGACTCAAGAGGTAACCCTACCGTAGAGGTGGAAGTGACATTATGCAATGGCGTGGTAGGCCGCGCAAGTGTACCTTCTGGCGCATCAACAGGCGAAAACGAGGCCCTCGAATTGCGCGACGGCGACAAGGGCCGCTACTTGGGTAAGGGTGTTCTCAAAGCCGTAGAGAACGTAAACAACGTTATCGCTCCTGCCCTTAAAGGCATGTCGGTTTGCCAACAACGCAAAATCGACTACAAGATGCTCGAACTAGACGGCACGCCCACAAAGAGCAAGCTGGGTGCCAACGCCATCCTTGGCGTTTCGTTGGCTGTTGCACACACCGCTGCTAAGGCATTTGGTATGCCCCTTTACCGCTACATCGGCGGCACAAACACATACGTTTTGCCCGTTCCGATGATGAACATCATCAATGGTGGCGCACACTCTGACGCCCCCATCGCTTTCCAAGAGTTCATGATTCGCCCCGTAGGTGCATCTTGCGAACGTGAGGCTATCCGCATGGGTGCTGAGGTGTTCCACGCTTTGGCTAAGAACTTGAAGGCTCGCGGATTGTCTACCGCTGTTGGCGACGAGGGTGGTTTCGCTCCTAAGTTCGACGGTATCGAAGACGCTTTGGACACCATCATGAAGTCTATTAAGGATGCTGGCTACGAACCTGGCAAGGATGTGAAGATTGCTATGGACTGTGCCGCATCTGAATTTGCTGTACAAGAGAATGGCGAATGGTACTACGACTATCGTCAACTCAAAAACGGCATGCCCAAAGATCCTAACGGTAAGAAGCTTACCGCTGCCGAACAAATCAAGTATCTCGAAGAACTGATCACCAAATATCCTATCGACTCTATCGAAGATGGTTTGGATGAGAACGACTGGGACAACTGGGTTAAGCTTACAGAGGCTATCGGCGACCGCTGCCAGTTGGTTGGCGACGACCTCTTTGTTACCAACGTGAAGTTCTTGGAGAAGGGTATCAAGATGGGTGCTGCCAACTCTATCCTTATTAAGGTTAACCAAATTGGCTCGCTCACCGAAACGCTTGAGGCTATCGAAATGGCTCACCGCGCTGGTTACACCACCGTTACTTCGCACCGTTCGGGCGAAACAGAGGACACAACTATTGCCGACATCGCCGTTGCTACCAACTCTGGCCAGATTAAGACTGGTTCGTTGAGCCGCACCGACCGTATGGCTAAGTACAACCAACTTATCCGTATCGAGGAACAATTGTGCTGCTCTGCACGCTATGGCTACGAAAGGCTGAAGAAGCAATAAGCATGCGCGCAATGCCAATGCTTGCCAAATGACTGGTGATAGATGCTGATATGGCATCGCGCCTAAGGCTTTTGGAAGCGTAACAGATAAGATGGGGCGGCCTGTATTGGGTCGCCCCTGTTTTTTATTTAACCCTCATTCCCAGCTCTATCGGCCTCACATCTGCCCCCTACTGGCCTCACATCTGCCCCTACTGGCCTCACCCCCAACCCCTCTCCAAGGGGAGAGGGGAGTAATATGTAAGGCTACAACAAAGCTAAATAATACAATATGTAAAGCTCCAACAAAGGGGAATAGTAAAGGATGCAAGGCAATTACAAGAACAAATAAGCATAACAGCCACGCCCCAACAAGGGGAATAATAAAGGATGTAAGGCAATTACAAGAACAAACAAGCATAACAGCCATGCTCCAACAAGGCATTTCACTCCCCTCTCCCCTTGGAGAGGGGTTGGGGGTGAGGCCGGTTGGGGAGTTGTAGTGAGGCCGGTTTGGAGTTGTAGTGAGGCCGGTTGGGCTGGGGGTGAGGCTTTTTATTAATTATATATGTACTCAAAACTCTATTTTCTCAGAACCTTAACCTTTGCTCTTTTCGCCCTTTTTGCCTTCTCGGGCATGGCGCAAAAGAACGTTTATGACTTTAAGGTAAAGGATGAAAACGGCCGAATGGTGTCGTTATCAAAGTATCGTGGTAAGGTGTTGCTCATCGTTAACACGGCCACGCAGTGCGGACTAACGCCTCAATACAAACCCTTGCAAGCACTTTACGACAAGTATCGCGATAAGGGCTTGGTGGTTTTAGGCTTTCCTTGCAACCAGTTTAAAGGGCAAGCACCTGGTACGAACAAAGAGATACGCCAGTTTTGCGAGGCCAATTACGGCGTAACTTTCCCGCAATTTGCCAAGGTTGACGTGAATGGCAAGCAGGCCATTCCGCTTTATCGTTACCTCAAACGCCAGCAACCATTCTTTGGTTACTTGATGAGCGACTCCACACAGCGCGCCGAGTTTGAGCGTTTACCAAAGGATGTGCCCATGAATGTGGAGTACGACATTCAATGGAACTTCACCAAGTTTATCGTCGACCGCGAAGGAAAGGTGGTGAAACGCGTAGAACCCAAAGACACGATGGAGTATTTGGAAGAAGAAGTGGCGAAGGTTTTGGAAGAAAAATAAGGGGCGTTGGATTATCAGAGGGCTTAGATTAGTCGGACAAGTCGGACAAGTCGGACAAGTCAGACTGGTCCGACTTGTCTGACTAGTCCGACTAATCAGGCTAATGCCAATAGGCGTTTTCTGTTATCCAATCATGCGTTTCAGGTCTTCTTCAACGGTGGTAATGCCACCAAGTCCGAACTGTTCAACCAGCACTTTCAGCACGCCAGGCGAAACAAAGGCGGGCAGCGTGGGGCCGATGTGGATGTTCTTGATGCCCAACGACAGCAGGGCGAGCAACACGATAACCGCCTTTTGCTCGTACCAAGCGATGTTGAAGGCAAGTGGCAGGTCGTTGATGTCGGCTGCACCGAATATCTCTTTCAACTTCAAGGCCACCACAGCCCATGTGTACGAGTCGTTGCATTGGCCTGCATCGAGCACGCGGGGAATGCCGTTGATGTCGCCGAGGTTAAGCTTGTTGTACTTAAACTTGGCACAACCCGAGGTGAGGATAACCACATCGTGGGGCAACTGCTTGGCAAACTCCGTGTAATAGTCGCGACTGCGCATGCGGCCGTCGCATCCGCCCATCGCAACAAACTTGCGAATGGCACCGCTTTTCACGGCTTCTACAATCTTATCGGCCAGTGCAAACACCTGATTGTGGGCAAAACCGCCTACAATCTCACCCGTTTCAATCTCCGTTGGCGGCTCGCAGGTCTTGGCAATGGCAATCACTTCCGAGAAGTCTTTATGCCCGTTGGCATCTTCCTCGATGTGTTTCCAACCGGGGAAGCCCGTAGAGTTCATCGTAAACACGCGGTCTTTGTAGTTGGCTTTTGGCGAAGGCGGCACGATACAGTTGGTGGTAAACACGATAGGACCGTTGAATGTGCTGAACTCTTCTTTCTGTTTCCACCACGCGTTGCCGTAGTTTCCAACCAGATGCTTATACTTTTTCAGTTTGGGATAATAGTGAGCGGGCAGCATTTCGCCGTGGGTGTACACGTCAACGCCCGTTCCTTCGGTTTGTTTCAGCAAGTCTTCGATGTCGTGCAGGTCGTGTCCCGAAATCAAAATGCCAGGGTTCTTGCCCACGCCGATGTTCACTTTGGTTATTTCGGGGTGGCCATACGATGTGGAGTTGGCCTTATCTAGCAGGGCCATAGCGTTTACGCCCCACTTGCCTGTGTCGAGAACGCAGTTCAAAAGCTGGTCCATTGGCGCGTCGGGGTTGGCAATGATGGCCAGCGCATCGCCCATAAAGTCGGTAATGGTTGTGTCGGTATAGCCCAATCGCGAAGCATGTTCGTAGTAAGCGGCCATACCTTTGAGGCCCAGCACGGTGAGTTCTTTCAGCGAACGCAAGTCTTCGTTCTCGTTGCGCAGCACACTTTCCTTACGACTTTGCGCCTCGTAGTCGGCCTTTTCGCCGCCCCACAGTATCTCGTGATAAGCCGGTAGCTCCACATTATGCTCTTTGGCGATGGCCAACAGCTGCTTTTTCAGGGCGATACCCTTGTCTACGCGGTTAAGGATGCTTGCATCATCGAAGTTGGCATTGGTGATACAAGCGAACAATGCGTCTACAAAATAGGTGTCAACGCCTGCAACACTCTCCACGCCAGCCTTGCGAATGGCTCGGTCGATGGTGGCAACACCGCGCACCACGCCTAGTAGTAGGTCTTGATAATTAGAGGTTGAGGCCTCTTTTCCACATACGCCCTTAACGGTACAACCCGTTCCTTTGGCTGTTTCCTGGCATTGGAAACAAAACATTTTATTCTCCATAATGCTGTTTTGTACGTTTAATGTTTATTGTTTTGCGTGCAAAGGTACATGGAGAAATACCTAGTAAAGGGTAACAAATGTGTCCGAGGGGTGGTTAATGGAAGTTAAATATACCTATAAGTAGGTAGTAAAGGTGGTAAGTAGTAAAGGTAGTAAGTAGTAAAGGTAGTAAGTAGTAAGTAGTAAGTAGTAAAGGAATTATGGAGTTAGGGAGTTAAGCCAAATGCTTAGGTGGCGTTAGCCATTTTTTCACCTTTTCACCCTTTCACCTTTAACTATTTAAGCAGTTCCATCGGACTAACCCCGAATTGGTCTTTAAAACACTTGGTGAAATACGATGGCGAGGTGAAACCCACTTGGTAAGCCACCTCGGATACCGATGTTGCGCCACCCTCAATCAGCTTACGCGCGCGGTTTACGCGCGTGGCACGAATGAGTTCCACAGGACTAAGCCCCGTTAATGCCTTCACTTTGCGATAAAGTTGCACCCTACTAAGGTCTACCGCGGCGCCTAATTGCTCCACCCCAAAGTCGTTATTGCTGATGTTGCGGTGTATTTCGCTGCGTATTTTGCTCACAAACTCCTTGTCAGGTGTGCTTATCTCCTCCTTCGCCAGTTCGTCTGCGCCACCGAAAACCTGTTTTAGTTGCTTGCGACTTTGCAGTAAATTGTGGATGCGCGCCAACAACAAGGGCGCACTGAACGGCTTGGTGATGTAGGCATCTGCACCATGTTCGTAGCCGGCGATACGCTGTTCGTCGAGCGTTTGCGCCGTGAGCAGAATCACGGGAATATGACTTGTGGCCGTGCTCTGTTTCAGTCGGCTGCACAATTCCAGACCATTCATCTGCGGCATCATCACGTCGCTCACCACCAAGTCCGGGATATTCAGCTCTGCCATCTGCAAAGCCACCACGCCATTGGGTGCAGTAAGCACGCGATAGTGCGTTTCGAGCAGCGTGCGAGCCATTTGGCAAACGTCGTCGTTGTCGTCGGTAAAGAGGATGGTAGGCTGATTGGGGTCGTTGCTTTCTTCAAAAATGGTCTGCAACTGCGGAGCATCGCCCTTTGTTGTGGCGGTCGATGCAGGCAAGATAAACGCTTGTGGCTCGGCAATTGGCGACTGCTCGGCGGTCGATGTCGGCGTTTCGGCCTGCAAATTCAGCGGCAGATGCACGGTAAACACCGTTGGTCCTTCGGCCTTACTGCTAACGCCGATGTGTCCGCCGTGCATGTCTACGAAGGCTTTTGCCAAGGCTAGGCCAATGCCCGTGCCGCCTTCGCTATGTTGCGGTTGGTAAAAGCGGTCGAAGATGTGGGGCAAATCGCCCTCGGCAATGCCCTTGCCCGTGTTGGTTACGCTTAGCGTTGCCGTGTCTTGCGGCGTGTCTACAACCAGTTCTACGTTTATTTCGCCCGCTACTGGCGTAAACTTCACGGCGTTAGAAAGGATGTTGCTCACCACCCTTTCCACCTTTCCTGCGTCTATTTTGGCGGTTACGTGTTCGGGCAGACGGCAAGAAAGCCTGATGCGCTTGTGCTCGGCAGCTGCCACAAACTCGCTCACAACGTTGCCAATCAGTGCAGCCAGGTCGGTTTCGGCCAACTGCAAGGTCATCTTTCCGCCCTCAACTTTCCTGAAATCCAGTATTTGGTTGATGAGTTTTAGCAGCGTTCGCACATTTCGGTGCGCCACTTCGAGCAGCCCACGTTGTACCTTCGACAGTTGGTTTTCGGCCAAAAGTTGTTCCACTGGGGTTTCGATAAGGGTTAAAGGCGTGCGCAATTCGTGGCTCACGTTGGTGAAAAACATCAGCTTAGCCTGCGTGGCAGCCTCTATTTCGCGGTTCTTTTCTTCCAATTTTTCGTTGAGTTTCGCTTTCGCGAAATAGGCTTTCAACACGAAGAAAGCGAAAACCATGAGGATGAAAACCAACAAAAAGCCCAGCACGAGGATGGTTTTCTGGTTGCTGTATTGCGCCAAACTCTCGTCTATGCGGTGGTTTAGGCGTTGCATCTTGTTGTCGAGCAGGGTTAGTTCGGCCCATTGTTGCAAGGCTCTTTCGGCGTTGGTGGCGTCTATCACGCCCGTTTGCAAGATGGTTTCGCGCTGAAAGGGGCGACCTTCCAATATGTTCATGGCCAGTTTTAGCACCTCGTCGCCATGCGTGGGATATACGAATGTGGCCAAGAAAGTTCCGTTTTTCACGGCCTCGATGCCGTCGCCAGGGGTGGGCAGCGCATCAACGCCCACTATCTTCACGCCCTTTACGCCCATTTTTTGTATGGCTTGGTGCGCCCCGATGCCCATTCGGTCGCACTGCGCAAACACCAAATCGGCTCCTCCCACGTCTTTAAACATGCGTTCGGCCTCGCTTTCGGCCTTCTGTTCAAACCAATCGGCGTGTGCGTTGGCCACCACTTTTATTTGTGGATAGCGTGCCAATGCCTCACGAAAACCACTGTCGCGTTCCATTGCGGGCGACGAACCGCGAAGTCCTTGCAACTCCATTACGCGCCCTTTTCCGCCAAGATGTTCGCCAACAAAGCGGCCTACGGCTCGTCCGATGGCCACATTGTCGGCCCCGATAAAGGCCGTGTATTTGTCTGATGCACTTTTTCTGTCGACCAGTACCACACGAACGCCGCGGTCGAAGGCCTTGTTGATAACGGGTGTAAGTGCCTTAGCCTCGTTGGGCGACACGATAATGAGGTCGGCCCCTTGCTCGATGAAGTGTTCAATCTGCGCAATCTGCACGCGGTTGTCGTCTTTGGCCGATGCAAACTCCACGCGCACGTTGTCGTAGAGGTAAGACTCGCGCCTTATCTCGCTATTCATTTTCGTTCGCCAAGAGTCCTCGCTGCACTGCGAAACGCCTATAAAATAACTCTTCTTTGGGCTGCAAGCCGATAGCAACAGGGCTAAGAGGGCAAGCAAAGGGAGGGCGAAAGTTGTGAGTTTTGGGTTCATACTGAAGTGGTGGTGTGGGCCTTTGCGTTATACTGCAAATTTAATGATAAACCCAGAAAGCACCATCATGTTGCCATACTTTTTTGTTTGCTTGGCCAAAGTTTCCCAGTTAGTGGGCTGTTTCTACTTCGCAGGCGGGGATGTGGGGGTAGCTGTTCTAGATATTGTAGCTGTTTTAGATATTCTAGAATGCCTAGTTGTTTTAGATATTCTTGTTGTTCTAGATATTCTTTTTGTTCTAGTTAATCTAGGATGCCTAGGATATTCTTTTTGTTCTAGTTAATCTAGGATGCCTAGTTGAACTAGTTGTAATCAACTCATTGGCTTATAAACTTACGAACAACCAATAACTCCCTAACTCACCAACTCACCAACTCAAAACCTTAAATCCTTATCTTTTATTTTACAATGCGGCTCTAAATTTCGCTCCGTTCTAGCGAGATTATTGGTTAAAAAGTAGGTAAAAAGCTACTTTTTCCGCCCTTTCGCACCTTCTGACTTGTCGTTTTTTAAGAATAAGGCCTGCATTTTGCACCATTTTGCCTTTCTATTTTGCTTGCCAGCTCATTATTTTTGCAACCCAAAAACCCACTTTTAGCCCCTAAAACCCCACTTTTTGATGGCCATTTTGCCCTTTTTAGCCATGTTTTTCATGGTTCTAAAAGGGTTTGTTTATACAATTGTTGTGGATATTTATACTTCTCGTCTCGCATTTAGCGGCAAATCGCACTGCATTTAGCAGCGTTTTACCTTGCGTTTTGCACCAAAACGCACTGCATTTAGCATCAAAACGCAAGGTATTTAGCATCAAAACGCACGCTATTTTGCACCAAAACGCACTGAATTTGGCCGCAAATAGCCCCGAAAGGGGTGCAAATGGTGGTCTTCTTAAATAAAAATACATTTTGCCAACAGTCGCATGCCACCCCTTTTTGCATCGAAACAAACCTTCGCGAGAATCGGTTTTTTGCGGCAAGGTGAGCGATTGGTGGACGAAAAGGGCACTTATTATGTTAAATTTCTTACTAAAAACCAGACAAAACAAACTCTCAGTGAACCCGCACGAGTGGGCAACGGCAAGGAAGACACATACGCTTGCGGCGGCCAGCGCGAGCGGTTGCAGGGCATGCTGCTCACAGACAACGGCAACAGCATCATGGAATGGCAGAAGTAATTGGCCGCAGACAAGCAGCTTACAGCTTGTGGAGATGCCGCTGAATAACATCCGCCCAATCGCTTTTTTGAACCATAGCCACGTTTTGCCGCAAACAAATGGGGCATAATTTCATGTTTTATCGTACCCTTGTTCGGCACGTCGTACATGTGTGGGGTGTATTTTGGTGTTGCGGCACAAAGACATAAACTCCGCTCAATTTGTAGAAACACTAAACGTCAACACAACTTCGTGGTGAACATTTGCTAGGCTTAAACATCATGTTCAAACCCTTACCAAAAAGCATACATCTTTTACTAAGTAACTTCTATTTGCCAATAAGCAAATTCGGAATGTAAATCCGACTTTTCAACAAAGCCTTTCTTTAAACTTGTTACTAAACACAAAAGCGCGCAAATGCGGTGTTTTAATTTACATTAAATATTAAAGAAACGGCTGCATTATTGCCGCTTATTTTGTATCTTTGCCATGAGCGATGCACACAACACACGCCATGCGGAAACAATGAACAACGCAGAAGACAAATTTTCTACGGATAATGGCAACAAGCACGCAACACAATGGCCCGCCAGTTAAGGCGAAAATGTGCTGTATAAGGCACAACTACGCCGCAAAAGGCGGCAATCTATTTAACCAAACAATGTAGATATTGTATGAACGAAACGAGCAACAACTTTGAATTTGAGATATGCGCAAACAGCGTGGAAAGCTGTTTGGCGGCCCAAGAGGGTGGGGCCGACAGGGTGGAGCTTTGCACAGGCATACCCGAAGGCGGCACAACGCCTTCGCATGGCGACATCGTAACGGCGCGCCGACTGCTTAACACCACCAAGCTGCATGTCATCATCAGGCCCAGAGGGGGCGACTTTACCTACTCGGACCTAGAAATGGATATCATGGCCGCCGACATCGACGCATGTAGAGAGGCGGGAGTAGACGGCGTGGTGTTTGGATGTTTAACCCCAGAAGGGGACATCGACATCGACAAAAACGCCAAACTCATGGCACACGTGGGGCAAATGGCGGCAACTTTCCATCGCGCTTTCGACAGATGTCGCAATCCGCTCGACGCCTTAGGCCAACTGGAACAGCTGGGATTTAACCGTGTGCTAACCTCCGGACAGCAGAAAACGGCCGAAAAAGGCATCCCCCTGCTATACAAACTGCATAAGCGGGCAGGCAAAAACATCGCTATCATGGCCGGATGTGGCGTTAACGAACGCAATATCTTCAAGATACACGTGGAGACAGACGTTACCCAGTTCCACTTTTCTGCACGCGAATCGGTGCTCTCGACATGCCAATACATGGGCGGAAACGTGCGAATGGGCGGAAAAGACACCGATGAGGCCTATCGAGAAGTTACCACCGCACGCCGCGTTAGACACACAATAAAGGAGCTGCGCGGCGAAACGGAGAACCAATAGCCCACCCAATAGCCCCACCACAGCCCCAAACGAGATGCGCCGACAGCCCGAAACCCCACATGCGGCGCAGGCAATGCGGCTGCTTTGCCCGACAGATAAAAACGAGAATTTGAACGGGATGCAGGCGCACGAGCAGGGCTTTGGGCGTACGATGAAACCTCTTTTCCATATTAAATAGTTTGTTTGTTAATTGCATTTGTGTCCCCGTCGCCAGCCGATATGCAAGCCATACGGCCGACGGGGCACAAAAAACTTCTGAGAAACGAAATGCGCAAGCCATCTTTTAGCCATGCAGACACCGCAAAACTACAACAAGATGACCCACGCATACCATAATGTCACAACCCCTTATCTTACATCAACAAAACCATTACTATCAACATGAGAAAGCTATTGCTATCACTCTTTGTCGCTTTGGCCGCATGTAACGTTGCCCAGGCTGGATTTTACCATTTCATTTCTGATGACAAATACCGTGCGCAAGTGCATAAAGACTTCACCGCGAAAATGCAATTGGTGGGCAAAAACTTCTTCACGCCAACCCAAACCGTGCCTACACCGGCCGAACAAGAGGCTTTGGAGTTTCTGTATGCCTACATGCCCGTGGCCGATGTCACCGATTACACCACCGCTTTCTACCTAGATAACGTGAAAGCCACGTTCAAGGCGCGCGACGAAATGCCTTGGGGGCGAGACGTTCCCGAACTGTTGTTCAGGCATTTCGTACTTCCCATACGTGTGAACAACGAGAACTTGGACAACACACGCATGGTTTTGTACGACGAACTGAAAAAACGCGTAGAGGGTTTGAGCATGACCGAGGCCGTGCTGGAACTGAACCACTGGTGCCATGAGCATGTAACCTACCAGCCATCTAACGCCCGCACCTTGGCTCCTTTGGCCTGTATGAAGACCGCCATTGGGCGTTGTGGCGAAGAAAGCACGTTTACGGTGGCCGTATTGCGTACGTTGGGCATCCCCGCTAGGCAGGTGTACACGCCACGTTGGGCGCATACCGACGACAACCACGCGTGGGTGGAGGCATGGGCCGACGGCAAATGGCACTTCCTAGGGGCCTGCGAACCCGAACCAGTGCTCGACTTGGGCTGGTTTAACCTGCCTGCATCGCGCGCCATGCTTATGCACACAAAGGCCTTCGGCAACTATCGAGGCCCCGAAGAGGTGATGTTGCGAACCAGTAACTATACCGAAATAAACCTCATTGGCAACTATGCACCCACGGCCCGCGTAGACTTTGCCGTGGTGGATGCCGCAGGAAAAGCCGTTGATAAGGCCAAAGTGGAATTTAAGATATACAATTATGCCGAGTATTACACGGCTGTGAACAAGTTTACCGACACGCGTGGGCGAACGTTCCTCACCGCTGGCGTGGGCGATATGCTGGTGTGGGCCTCTAAGAATGGGGCGTACGGCTTTGCCAAGGCCTCGTTCGGAAAGGACAAGGCCGTTACCATTCGCCTTAACCGCAGTGCACGTTCGGATGCAAAGATGACGGTGGGCGCACTCGATTCGGTTAATATCGTACCGCCCGTTGAAAGTGCCACGCTACCCGAGGTAACGTTCGATGAGGCCGTAGCCAACAAGCTGAGGTTGGCAAAAGAAGACAGTATACGCCACGCTTACGAGGCAACATTCTACAAACCCAAGAAAGACGGGCGCATAGGCGACTTCTTAAAGCGTGCGCGTGGCAACTGGAAAACCATCCATCAGTTTGTCAGCAGTCACTCAGACCGTCTGGATCGCGCGTTGGCACTGCTGGAAACGCTGCCCGATAAAGACTTGCACGACATGCCACTCAACATTCTTGAAGACCATTTTGGGGCTGAAAGCAACCAATTGTCGCCGCGTGTGGAAGACGAAATGATTATCGCTCCCTTTAAACAAACATTCCAACATGCCTTCAATACGGCCTTGGCAGACAGCATGCGCGCCAATCCCACAATACTAGTGGAATGGACTAAGCACAACATCAGGCTCAATCCCGACACCAAGGCCCTGCGCATTGCGCAAACACCGATGGGCGTTTGGCGTTCGAGACTTACCGATACACGCTCGCGCGACATCTTCTTTGTGAGCATGGCGCGCAGCTTGGGCATCGAGTCGCGCAAGGATGCGGTTACGGGTAAGGTGCAATACAAGCGTGACAGCGCATGGGTTGACGTGAATTTTGATAACGCACAAAGCCAAGCCACGCCCACGGGTAAGCTTAAACTTACTTATTCGGCTGCGCCATTGCTGCCTGCCGACCCCAAGTATTACAGCCACTTCACCCTGAGTAAGATTGTAAACGGACAGGCACAGCTGCTGAACTTCGAAGAAGGAGACGGAAATGCCAACGAGGGAACAACTTGGGCCAACACCTTTGAGCGCGGTTACGACCTGGATGCAGGCACTTATCTGCTTGTTACCGGTACGCGTTTGGCCAATGGCGGCGTGCTGGCCACGCAGCGTTTCTTCAACGTAGCCGCCGGCAAAACCACCGAAGTGCCACTCGTTATGCGCCGTCCGTCGGGGCAGCTCAATGTGTTGGGCAACTTCGATAGCGAGTCGCGTTTCCTCAAAGACGGTCAAGAGGTGAGCATCTTGTCGCAAACGGGTCGCGGATATTTCACGCTTGCCCTGTTGGGTATTGGCGAAGAACCCACCAATCACGCCCTACGCGACTTGGCAAAAGCGCGCGCCACGCTCGACGAATGGGGCCGTCCCTTCGTGTTACTCTTCCCCAACGATGCCGATTTACAGCGTTTCAAGGACGAGAACTTCGGCACATTACCTACCAACATCATTCTGGGCGTAGATGCCGACGGTAAGATTAGGCAGCAAGTAGCCAATGCCATGAAACTGGCTAACCCCTCGCAGATGCCTGTTTTCATTGTGGCAGACACCTTTAATCGCGTTGTTTTCTGTTCGCAAGGCTACACAATTGGCATGGGCGAGCAGCTAGAAAAGGTGGCAAAGATGCTAGAAACGGGCAAATAAAGCCAGTTAGCATCGGGCAAATCAAGCCGGTTAGGTTGGTCGAGGCTTTCAGATTGCTCTGATAGTTCCGGCCAACTTAATCGGCTTTTCTTTTTTCAAGGCAGTTCAACCTCTTCGGTTTGGGCGGTCTATTCTGCTTTTAGGCCAGTCGTATTTGTTCGACTTGTCTCACTAGTTGTGGCTTTTCCCTATTTAAACAAAAATATAATCTCTTAATATATTATGGTGTATATTTCGGGATTTTTATGTAAGTTTGCAATATGAAACGAACAGCGGACGTGTGCCGCACGCAACTTACAACACCTCGAACCTATGGACTGCAACCATTACTTGCCCAAACAAGCCCTGCAATACGTGGCCTTGCACTTTGTTACCATGCTTGTTGTGCTGACTGGACTGTTGAACGCATGCGCCGATAAGCAACCAATCGACCTGCCCGACTTTCCTCCTACCAGTCAAGAGCCTGCCAAACAGAACGTCGAACCCAAAACCGACGGGCGTTTGTTGCGCCTGCTTGCAACGTACGAAGAACAAGATGGAGCCGAAAAAACGGCCATCGCCAACCGCATTTTCGGGCTGTTGTATGCCGAAGAACTAACCGATTCGCTCGTTAAAGTGGCCAACGATACCCCCAAAGACAAGGTGGATGCGATGGTTTTGTATCACGCTGCCGAGTATTTTTGGGACAAACAAGACTACGCTACGGCCTTGAACTACGCCCGAAAAGCCCTTCCCCTTACTTACAAAACCAACGACTTGATGCTTATAAGCGACTGCGAGCAGCTTGCCGCACAGCTGTTATTCCGCCAATCGGACCTTGTTCGGGCTATTAAGCACGCCCAAAAAAGCCTTGAACTGGACCGCGAAACGGGCGATAAAAGTAGGATAAGCAGCTCGTTAAACACACTTGCGGCCATTAGTCTTGTGGCTAAGCAACCCGAAGAGGGCGAACGCTACATCTTAGAGGCCATTGCATTGAGCACCCAAGCCAACGATTCTAACCGCATGGCCATACAATATGGCATGGCATCAGAAATTTATCATGCCATGAAAAAAGAGCAATTGGCCCTTGAACATGCCGTAAAAGCCTACCAAATAGACGAGCAACGCGGCAATGTAGCGAAGACGGGCATCAGACTTTCGCAGATGGCGACCGCCTTAATGGACATGGAACGCTACGTTGAGGCCGAAAGAACAGTGGAAAGAGCCATCCCTATACTTGAAAAAGCAGGCAACAAGCAGTCGTTGGGCATTTGTATGAACCAAAAGGGCGAACTGCTTAACCGTCGCGGAGAGTACGCATCGGCGCAGCAATGCTTTGAAAAAGCCATCGAAATATTCGAACAACGCAACGACCTTTATAACCTAAGCAGGGCGCAGATGGGCGCTTTCAATGCCTTAAAAGCCAGCAATCCCACCTTGGCCGCACAGCATTTGCAACGCTATGTGGCCTTGAAAGACTCTATTTATCAGCACGATATGGAGCAGGCAGTGAGTCAGGGCAACGCCAAATACAAGAACGAAGAACTTACACTGCAAGCGCAACACGAACAAAAAGAAAAGCGCATCGTGGCCATTGCCGCCATTGTGGTGGTTACGTTGTTGCTGTTGGTAGTGGTCGCACTGGTATATGTGGGCAAGATTAGGCAGCGCAACCACGCCTTACTCAAACAGGTGAGCCAGTTGCGAGAGAACTTCTACACCAACATCACCCACGAATTGCGAACGCCTTTAACCCTAATACTGGGTCTAAGCCACGAATTGAACCAAGACGAAAGCCTTACCGACGAGGCCAAACATAAGGCGCAGACCATCGAAAGGCAAGGAAACAGCTTGCTTACGCTCATTAATCAGCTGCTAGACATCGCCAGGGTGAAGTCGGCCGTGGGCAATCCCGACTGGGAAAACGCCGACATAACAGCGCATGTAAACATGGTTGTGGAGAGTTATCGTGACTTCGCGGTGTCTCAAAACGTGGAATTAAACTTCTCTGGTAACGAGCGTATCGTTACCGACTTCGTGCCAGAGTATATTAATAAGGTGATGAACAACCTGCTGTCTAACGCATTTAAGTTCACGCCCCCATACGGAAAGGTGAGCGTAGCGGTGGCACGCGAGGCCGCAAACGTCGTCATTAGGGTGAAAGATACGGGCGTGGGCATTGCTCCTGAGGCCGTAGCGCATCTCTTCGAGCCTTTTTATAGGGCCAGCAATGGTGCATCGAAGAACGGAACTGGCGTGGGATTGGCCTTGGTTAGGCAGATAATAGACGCGCTAGACGGGCAAATCGTGGTGGGAAGTGCGCCTGGACGAGGGGCTACTTTCACCATAACGTTGCCCATAAGAAACGTGTGCAAGCCCACGGCCAACGCTCAAAAGCACACCAACACGCCCATGTTGCCGCATGTGGAGAAACGTCTCGACGACGAAACGAACGATAATTGCGCCGAGCAACGCATGCTTATCGTGGAAGATAATGCCGACTTGGCTGCGTATATGGGTTCGTTGTTCACGCCGCAATACGCCGTTTGTTATGCCTCTAACGGCGAGGAGGCCTTGGCCAGAGCAACAGAACTGGTGCCCGACATCATCATAACCGACCGCATGATGCCTGGAATGGATGGCTTGGAAGTGTGCAAGCAGGTTAGGGCGAGCGACGTAATGAACCATATTCCCATCGTGGTGGTTACGGGAAAGATAACCGAACAAGAACGATTGGAGGGCATTAAGGCCGGGGCCGATGCCTACATCACCAAGCCTTTTAACAGTGAAGAGCTGACGACAAGGGTGGAAAACCTGCTTGATAGGCATCGAAAAATGCGCGAGAAATATGGTGATAACGGAAACGAAACAAAGGAAGAAGGCGACGTTCGCGCCGAGGCCGAACGGCAATTCCTAACGAAAGCCGTAGACACAGCTTACCTTTTGCTCGACAAACGCGCGCTAGACGTTAATGCTTTGGCCGAAAGATTGGGCATGAGTCTTAGGCAATTCACCCGTAAGATAGTGGCGCTTACAGGCAACACGCCAGGTGCTTTCATCCTAAACTTAAAGATGCAGAAGGGCAAACAGCTGCTCGACACAAGGTTTGAGTTGAACATCGAGGAGATTTCAGAACGTTGTGGTTTCGAACATGCGTCTAGTTTCTACCACGCTTTCAAGAAAGCATTCGGCGTTACGCCGTCTGAATATAGGAAGAATGGTGGGTAAAAGAGGCCTCACCCCCAACCCCTCTCCAAGGGGAGAGGGGCGTAATATGCTGTGCTACTACTAGGCTGATAAGCAAAAAATGCAATGCTATTGCAAGGCATATCACTCCCCTCTCCCCTTGGAGAGGGGCTGTGGGTGAGGCTTTTTATTACTCTGTTACTGCTTTTTCTCATCATTTCTCACTAACTTTGCAATTGCTTTCAGGCCTCTTCGCCGCAGTGTATGCGGGTAGTGTGTTCTGGATAACTAACGAAACCAAACAAAAAACAAGGATGAAAAAGCTTTTAGCTGTGGCCATTGCTTTCGTGGCCAGCCTGTCTGTACAGGCGCAGAACGTGCAATTGCATTACGATTTCGGACATCTGAACGACAATCTCTCCACGCGACCCAAACTAACGACAACCGTGGAGATGTTCAAACCCGACAAATGGGGTAACACTTTCTTCTTCGTCGACATGGACTATGCAGACAATGGCGTGGCTTCCGCATATTGGGAGATAGCCCGCGAGCTGAAATTCTGGCAAGCACCATTGGCTATTCACGTAGAGTATAACGGCGGATTGGCCAAAGGGGTGGGCTCGTATAACGACGCTTATCTTGCTGGTGTGACTTATAGCTGGAACGAGAAAGACTTTAATTCGGGCTTTACCATCACGCCCATGTATAAGTATCTGGCCAAACAAAGTCAGAAACACTCGTGGCAACTCACGGCAACATGGTACTTAAACTTCTGCAACCACCTATTAACGTTCGACGGATTTGCCGACTTTTGGGGCGATCGCCGTTTCGCCGACGGACGAAATATCGCCGTTTTCCTTTCCGAACCCCAATTCTGGGTTAACCTCAACCGCATCAAAGGCGTTAGCGAAGACTTCAAACTAAGCCTAGGAACGGAGTGGGAAGTAAGCAACAACTTCGTTAATCAAAACCACCGTTGGTATTGGTTGCCTACATTGGCAGCGAAGTGGACGTTTTAATTATTAAGGAGTTAAGGAGTTAAGAAGTAAAGGAGTTAAGCCGTATGCTTTTGAAACAGAAAGTAAAATTCCTTGTTAACTCTTTAACTCTTCATTTTTTCAACTTGTTAATTCGCTAAGGAGTCCACCCGTTAATTTACAACTCATAAACTCAAAAACTCACCCCCTCAAATCATGTCTTTCTATTCTCTTTTGGGGTTTAACCCCAAGAAACAATCGCGCCGCACAGAGATGATGGCCGGCGTAACCACGTTTCTAACCATGAGTTACATCCTTGCCGTGAACCCCGACATACTAAGTGCCGCGGGAATGGACAAGGGTGCCGTGTTCACCGCCACTGCTTTGGCCTCGGCTCTTGGCACATTGTTCATCGCTTTCTTGGCCAAGCTACCCTTTGCGCAAGCTCCTGGCATGGGTATCAATGCCTTTTTCGCCTTCACCTTGGTGCGTGGCATGGGCTATTCGTGGGAGGCAGCCCTGGCGGCAGTGTTTGTAGAGGGTATTGTCTTCATCCTATTAACCGCCCTGAACATACGCGAACAAATTGTAAAGTGCATCCCCAAGAACCTGCGCTTTGCCATTTCGGGCGGTTTGGGACTGTTTATCGCCTTCATCGGACTGAAAAACGCAGGACTTGTAGTGGCCGATAAAAACACCTTTGTTACGCTAGGCACCTTCACTTCCACAGCTGCATTGGCCTCATTGGGCATCATTTTGAGTGGCGCATTGCTGGTGTTGAAGGTTCGCGGAGCCTTGTTTTATAGCATCTTGATATGCACGGTTGTGGGCATACCTATGGGAATAACCCAAATTCCCGATGCCTTCGTGCCCGTTTCGCTACCCCAAAGCATCGCCCCAACGTTCTTAAAGCTCGATTTCGCTGCACTGCTCAACGTAGATATGATGCTCACCGTATTTGTATTGGTGTTTATCGACATCTTCAACACGCTGGGAACGCTCATCGGAACGGCAGCCAAAACCGACATGATGGACGAAAAAGGCAATGTGAAGAACATCCAAAAGGCTATGATGGCCGATGCCATCGCCACGTCTACGGGTGCACTTCTGGGCACATCTACCGTTACAACGTTCGTTGAGAGCGCAGCAGGTGTGGCCGAAGGCGGCCGAACAGGACTCACGGCATTTACCACGGCCATGTTCTTCCTCGTGGCTTTGTTCATGGCTCCGCTGTTCCTCATCATCCCTTCTGCCGCAACCACGGGCGCACTGGTGCTTGTTGGCGTGTTTATGTTAGAGTCTATCAAGAAGATAGACCTGCAAGACATCTCCGAGGCACTACCTTGTTTTATCACCGTTTTGATGATGGTGCTAACTTATAGCATTGCCGAGGGTATGGCCTTGGGACTTATCAGCTACACGTTGGTAAAGCTTTTGAGCGGCAATTACAAAGACGTCAACATCACGCTCTTCATCGTTAGCTCTCTTCTTGTTTTGCGTTATGTGTTCCAATAAGGCTCGCTCACTGTTGCTTGGGGCCGTGTTGTGCATGGCCTTTGCTGCCTTTGGGCAGACACTTGTGTTGGGTAGCTATAATATAAGGTATCGAAACGACGGCGATGAGGCCAAAGGACACCTTTGGGCGAAACGTTGTCAGGTGATAGCCGACCAACTTAACTACCACCATCCGGATGCTTTCGGGGCGCAAGAGGTGCTGAAAGGCCAACTCGACGACCTGTTGCGCGCACTGCCCGACTACGATTACGTGGGCGTTGGGCGCGACGATGGACACGAGGCGGGCGAATATGCACCCATATTTTATCGGCGCGACCGACTGGATAAGCTCGGCGACGGGCACTTTTGGCTCTCGCCTACACATACAAAACCTTCGTTGGGTTGGGATGCGGCTTGCATACGCATCTGCACTTGGGCCAAATTCAGGGTGCGCGAAAGTGGCGAAGTGTTCTTTTTCTTCAACCTCCATACCGACCATGTGGGCGTTAAGGCCCGTCGCGAGTCGGCAAAGCTGGTGATGAAAGCTATCGACGGCTTAGGGGGAAAGGAGATGCCAGTGGTGCTAACGGGCGATTTTAACGTAGACCAAACCGACGAAACCTACGCCATCTTCACCGCAAAGGCGCGCTTAAACGATGCCTATGTCGTGGCTAAGCACCGCTTTGCCGAGAACGGAACGTTTAACAGTTTCGACCCCACGCTGAAAACAACCAGTAGGATAGACCACGTTTTTGTGTCGCCTCGTTTCGCTGTGGCTCGTTATGGCGTACTGCCCAACTTCTATTGGACGGAAGAACCCGCGGCCAAAAGCCAAAAAGGGCAGGATGCACCGCAACAAATCGACTTTAAACAACACCGAATACGCACGGCATCCGACCATTATCCGGTGTTTGTGGAGGTAAATCTTAGGCCATAGCCTTTCCGCAACTGGCATCACCCCAACGCCTCTCCAAGGGGCGAGGGGCGTAAAAAGCCTTGTTGCTGCCTAGCATGTTGCACCCATTGGCCTAGTAACCACACCATGATATGATGTTTCTTCGTTTAATAATCACACCGCACATGATGTTTTTTCGTTTAGCAACCACAAAGCATACCTCTCCCCTCTCCTTTTGGAGAGGGGCAGTGGGTGGGGCTTTTCTTTGTCTTTCTCTTCTCTTTTGTGTTGTATGCTTATTGGGCTGTCGCTCTGATTACCGCAACAAGATTGATGCGGCGTTGCAAGCAGGCGACAATAGGCAGGCAATGACCCTGCTAAACCAAGCCATTGCCGACACAGCTACGGCCGAATGGCTGTGGAAACGCGCCGAACTAGAAACAAAGCTGGGCAAGGATGCCGATGCTTTGCGCGATTACCACCGCCTGTTACTTCTCCATTTGATTAAAGATGGTACTGAATTTGCAGCTCATGTAGACATCGCCGCCGATAGCTCGGTGAACGTTAACGAGGTGTTTGGCAGGCAACTAGCGGCTTATTTCAGGCTTGGGCAAATGCGTTTGGCCGAGAATAAATTGGAGCAGATGCGAAGATATCTTTATGATAAGGGGCAAGTAGGCAAATATTATTATTGGAAGGGGGTTATAGCCAAAGGCAATAAGGATTGGTATGCGGCTTATTCGTTCTTCCTGGATGCGGCATTACAGCACTACCCTAATGCTCGTTTGCAACTAAAAGAGATGTCGAAGCGGTCGGGAATGCCATCGAACTGGCCAGCAGACCTAGATTCGATGAACGTTGAACTGCAATTTACAGATGGAACAAAATGGCCTATTGCCAATAAGTTGCAGGGCGAACCGCGGCTCGTAAAGGTTGAACGAAAACAAGTAGAGATAACCAACATACGGAAGTTTGTTCAGAAAAACAATCTCCACGCCCTTGCTTTGCGCGCCATTCCTGGCATGGGCAACAAAGGTAAGCAGGTGGCACCTGTGTGTATAGCCACTACTAACGGCAACAACCTTTGCTTTACCTGCCTGCCCGGCAGTAGGGGGTTGGCTAAATTGGGGCTTGATGCAAGCGATGGTACTGCAAAACCAAACGCACAACTGGCCAAACCGCAGGTTATCGAGGTGTGGGTGATGAAGTACGAAGATGGGCACGGGCTGCGAAATTGCGAGGTTTACATCAAGTAGAGCTGCTTTTGGCCTTATGCCTCTCTTGGGTTTGGGTTAAAGAAATGTAGTTGGCTTACCCTGAATTTGTATAAATTTTAGTACAAATTTTAACATTATGAGTGCCGTTTTATTCACCAACCGCCCACTCGGTCGCAAAAAATCGATTCTCGCGAAGGTTTGTTTTGAGGCAAAAAGGGGTTGCATGTGAATGTTGGCAAAATGAATTTTTATTTAAGGAAACCGCCATTAGCACCAGTTTTGGGGCAATTTGCTGCTAAATGGAGTGCGTTTTGGTGCAAAATGGAGTGCGTTTTGGTGCTAAACGCAAGGTAAAACGCTGCTAAATGCGGTGCAATTTGCTGCTAAATGCGAGATGAAAAGCATAAACATCCATTGCAATTGTATAAACAAAACCTTTTAGAACCATGAAAAACATGGCTAAAAAGGGCAAAATGGCCATTAAAAAGCATGGTTTTAGGGGCTAAAAGCGTGTAATTGGGCTTGAAAAAAATGTGAGTTGGCAGCGAAATAGAAAGGCAAAATGGTGCTAAATGCAAATTGTAGGCTCAAAAAGGAGATGAAAACGAAACGCGTAAAGGCCCAAAAAGTGGTTTTTTACTCATCTTGAGCCCTTATTTTGTCTATAATAGGCTTGCAGGTAAGGTGTGTTTTGTAAAACATTTTCTGGTTTTCTGGTTTTTCTAGTCTTTCTAGATACCCTAGTGTTCCTAGGTGTTCTAGTGCTCCTATATTTCCTAGGCCTCCTGGATACCCTAGCCTTCCTTGATAGCCTGATGCTCCTAGCTTTCCAAGATGCCCCTAGGTCTCCTAGATGTCCTAGCCTTCCTAGATACCCTGATGCTCCTAGCTTTCCAATATACCCTAGGTTTCCTAGCCCTCTTGGTCCTCCTAGATAGCCCTTACCTTTCTGGCTCTCCTGTTTTTCCTGTTTTTCCTAGTTTTCCTAGTTTTCCTAGCTACCCTGATGCGCCTCGCTAAACTTATTCCTCACGCCTTTTCTCTGCCTTAAATCCCCATAAATAAGGAACGCCGTTGCGGCATAATTTTCTTAACTTTGCGCCTGCTAACGGCGGTAGGCTTAACCCCAAACACCACCAACACCACGAGCGGGCACGCACGAGAGCAGTGCATCGCCAGTGGAACAAACGTAACACGCCGCAGCAGCATTGCATACAAAAACAAGATGAAGCAAGACTTAAACCAGCGAAACAAGCTATCCACCTTCTTTTGCCTCTATCTGGCACAAGCTGTGCCCATGAGTTTCTTTACCACTGCCCTGCAAGTAACCATGCGCGAACAACGGTTCTCGCTCTCGGCCATTGCCTTGTTGCAGCTGGTTAAGCTGCCGTGGATACTCAAAATGCTATGGAGCCCACTGGTAGACAGGGCTTGCACCACCATGCGCGGCTACAAGCGGCTCATCGTTGGCAGCGAGTTGGTTTACGCCCTACTGGTGTTTTTGGCTGGCACGCTTAACTTGCAGCTCAATGTGACCACGGTTATATTGTTGGTGTTGCTGTCGTTAGTGGCCTCTGCCACACAGGATATAGCCACCGATGCCCTGGCCATACGCTCCACAAAGGGGCGCGAAAGGGGACTGATGAACAGCATGCAGTCTATGGGGAGCTTTGCAGGGAGCCTTGTGGGTAGCGGACTGTTGCTCGTGGTTTTGCACCGTTATGGGTGGAACAGCGTAACCCAGTGCCTCAGCCTCTTTGTCTTGGTGGCCGCCTTGCCTTTGCTTTTCAACAAAAAGATAAGCCTACAACAGGATGAAGACAAACGCCAACGCGCACGGCTAACCGACTTTGTGTGGTTTTTCGGCCAACACGGCGTGTGGCGGCAGATACTTTTTTTGGCACTCTATTACATGGGCATCATCGGCATCATGTCTAACATGAAGCCCTACATGGTAGACCTAGGCTACTCGATGAAAGACATCGGGCTGATAAACGGCGTGGTGGGCGTGGCCTCGGCTTTCGCCGTTGGCTATCCCACGGGTATGCTCGTTCGCCGCTATGGCTATGCCCGTGTGCGACCCGCGGTTGCATGTGCCATGCTCGGTGCCACACTTTTGTTCACCATCCTGTCGGTAAGCGTGCCCACAACGGCCCAAATAGTCTTGGCCACCGTGTTGCTTTGGGCCAGTTATGGCATGGCAACAGTGGTGGTTTACACCTCGGCCATGAGCCATGTGCGCCCAGGAAAAGAGGGAACCGACTTTACCGTGCAAACCGTATTAACCCACCTAACGGGCATCGTGGCCGCTATGGGCAGCGGTGCCGTGGCCGATGTGGCCGGATATACCGCCATGTTTGGCCTGCAAACCGCCATAGCACTGGCCTCGCTGGCATACGTGAGCTTGGCATTAAAAATAGAAACGACGCATGACTAACGAAGAATTAATTGCCAAATACAACAAGCCCGTGCCACGATACACGAGCTATCCGCCGGCAAACAGCTTTGTGGAGATGGGCGAAGAGGAGTATCTCGCAGCCGTAGACCAGTCAAACAATGCCGCGGTAGACAACATTTCGTTTTACATACACGTTCCCTTTTGCCAACACCTGTGCCACTATTGCGGGTGCAACTCGGTGGCTATGGCGCGCAATGACGTGGTGGATGCCTACTTCGATGCCCTGCATCGGGAGATAAACCTGCTGCTGCCACACCTAGACAAGGGGCGGAAAATATCGCAGATACATTATGGGGGAGGCAGTCCTACATCCATTCCACTGCACCACATCAAGCGCCTAAACGAGCATTTGCTGGGTTCGTTCGGCACAATAGAAAACCCGGAGATTGCCATTGAGTGTCACCCCGCATACCTTAACGACGAACATTGGGAGCAGCTAATCGGCTGCGGGTTTACGCGTTACAGCTTGGGAATACAGGATTTTGACGATAACGTGTTGCGAACCGTGAACCGCCGACCCTCGTTGTTGCCCGTAGAGCATATCGTTGAGCGGCTTAGGCAAAGCGGCGCAAAGGTTAATCTCGATTTCATATACGGCTTGCCGGGGCAAACGGTGCAGAGCTTTGCACGCACCATTGCACGCGCAATAGACATGCGGCCCAACAGATTGGTTACCTTTAGCTATGCGCACGTACCTTATATATATAGTAGGCAGCGCATACTGGAAAAGGCGGGGCTGCCACCAGAGGCCGAAAAGATGCGCATGTTCGAACAGGCGGCGGAACAACTTGCACGCGCCGGATATTGCCATATCGGCATGGACCACTTTGTTGAACCCAACGACGACCTGCAACAGGCACTGGAACGCAAGCAGCTGCACCGCAATTTTCAGGGCTATTGCCCACGGCGCATCACGGCACAGGTGTATGCCTTGGGCGTATCGGGCATCAGTCAGCTAGATGTGGCCTATGCGCAAAACACCAAAGATGTGGCACGCTACATTCAACACACCAACGAAGGGCGGCTCTGCATAGAACGCGGATATGCGCTGCAACCGTGGCAACGCGTGGCGCGCGAGGTGATAGAGAGCCTGATGTGCAACTATTACGTGGCGTGGACAGACATGGCCCATAGGCTGAACATATCGGCAGAAGAGGTGAAAGAGGCCCTAAACTACGACGTGCCGGCCTTGCAACAAATGGCCGACGACGGGCTGATAACCTTAGAACCCACACACATAGCACTTACCGAAGCGGGTTCGCCCTTTGTGC
Organism: uncultured Prevotella sp.; assembly: GCA_938028745.1. GTDB lineage: Bacteria > Bacteroidota > Bacteroidia > Bacteroidales > Bacteroidaceae > Prevotella. Next base: position 11,083 of record CALIZL010000113.1, on the reverse strand, counting down.
GCAACGTGGCGGCGGCACTCGATAAGATGATGATTAACAACCACAATCGCTTTTCGAAACCCGTGTAACGTGCACAACATGGCAGAAAACCAAGCTAAACAAAAAGATACATGCGCCAAACAACAATAATAATAGGAGCCGGACTTACCGGGCTTACCGCCGCACACACCCTACGAAAACAAGGCAAAGAGGTGCTGGTGGTGGAAAAAGAAAACCGCATTGGCGGACAAATACACACCTTTGAAGAGCAGGGATTTGTGTACGAAAGCGGCCCCAACACGGGCATGGTGGCCTATCCCGAAGTGGCCGAACTATTTACCGACCTCGCCGCTTATGGCTGTAAGCTGCTCACGGCACGCGAAGAGGCCAAGCAAAGGTGGATTTGGAAGGGCGAACGTTTCCACGCTTTGCCCGTTGGGTTGAAGGCTAGCGTGCAAACAACCCTGTTTTCTTGGCACGACAAACTGCGGATATTGGCCGAGCCTTTTAGAAAAGTAGGCACAGATGCAGACGAAAGTGTGGCGCAACTTGTTAGGCGACGGCTGGGCGATTCGTTTGAACGCTATGCCGTAGACCCTTTTATTTCGGGCGTGTATGCAGGCGACCCGGAACGCTTGGTTACGCGTTATGCGCTGCCCAAGCTTTACAATTTGGAACATACATACGGCAGTTTTGTGCGCGGGGCGATAGCTAAGATGCGCCAACCCAAAACGCCACGCGACCTGCTGGCCACCAAAAAGGTGTTCTCGGCCGAAGGGGGATTGCAGCGTTTGATTGATGCGCTTGGGCGTTCTGTTGGCGAAACGGACATCGTTTTGGGCGCGAACAACTTGCATCTGCAACCTTCTGAGCAGGGTTGGAAGGTCGAATATACACAGCCAGACGGCACCGCTTGCAGCATCTTAGCCCAACAGGTGGTAACTACCGTTGGTGCTTATGCCCTGCCCCAGTTGCTGCCTTTCGTGCCCCACGCACTGATGGAGCCTATCACCAGTTTGCGTTACGCCCCTGTGGTGCAGGTTAGTGTGGGCTTTGCCGATGTGCAAGGGCAGCGCAACGAGGCTTTTGGCGGCCTTGTTCCCTCGTGCGAAAACCGACGTATATTAGGTGTGCTGTTCCCTGCATCGTGCTTTGAGGGGCGTGCACCCAAACAAGGCGACTTGTTTTCGGTGTTCGTCGGCGGTATAAAACACCCCGAAGTGATGGACATGAGCGATGCCGAATTGGCGCAAATGGTGCTTGCCGAACTGCGCCACATGCTGCGTTTGTCTGCCGGTGTGCAGCCCAGTCTGCTTAAAATATTCCGCCATCGCCATGCCATTCCGCAATACGAGGCCAGCAGCGGTGCGCGTTTCAAGGCCATTGAGACACTGCAAAGTCAATATCCAGGCCTTATCGTTGGCGGAAACCTACGTAATGGCATCGGCATGGCCGACAGAATAAAGCAGGGTGCAACCATTATTCCGCAAGAATTGGCGGACATTTGAAGATAAATGTAAGATTATCTTTTTGGACAAAGATTGCTCTTGACGGCTAGCAGATGTAAGATTAAAGCCGCAAAAACGAACAAAAGGGAAGTAAACCGTTGCCGCACCTTATCACTTAACGCGCAAGGCAAACGGCAAGCACTAAAAAAATATTGCCTTTTATTTGGTGCGTATGCAAATTAGTTCTATATTTGCACCATCCATTTGACAAAAAAATGAGTTTACTAACCCAACCATAAAAAAGATTACAACCATGGAAGTGGAGAAAATCATGCAAGAACTGGAGCGCAAGCATCCAGGTGAGTCTGAATTCCTTCAGGCCGTAAAAGAAGTGCTTGTTTCAATTAAGGACGTGTACAATCAACACCCTGAGTTTGAAAAAGCTAAAATTATCGAGCGGATGGTAGAGCCCGAACGCATCATCACCTTCCGTGTTCCTTGGACCGACGATAAGGGCGAGGTACACGTGAACATTGGTTATCGCGTGCAATTCAACGGCGCTATTGGCCCGTACAAAGGCGGATTGCGTTTCCATCCCTCTGTAAACCTTTCTATCTTGAAGTTCTTGGGCTTCGAGCAAACGTTCAAAAACGCACTTACAACGTTGCCTATGGGCGGCGGTAAGGGTGGTAGCGACTTCGCACCCCGCGGGCGCAGCGATGCTGAAATCATGCGTTTCTGCCAGGCTTTCATGACCGAATTGTATCGCCATATTGGCCCGAACGAAGACGTTCCCGCAGGCGACATCGGCGTGGGTGGCCGCGAAATTGGTTATCTCTTTGGCATGTATCGCAAGCTTACGCACCAATTTGAGGGCGTGCTTACGGGTAAGGGCCTTGAATGGGGTGGCTCAATCTTCCGTCCCGAGGCTACCGGTTACGGCGCACTTTACTTCGTTAACCAGATGTTGGAAACCAAAGGCATCGACATTAAGGGCAAGACCGTGGCACTAAGTGGTTTCGGAAACGTGGCTTGGGGTGCTGCTAAGAAGGCTACCGAGCTGGGCGCAAAGGTTATCACCCTTAGCGGACCTGATGGTTACATCCTCGACCCGAACGGCATTAGCGGCGAGAAAATCGACTATATGCTCGAACTTCGCAGCAGTGGCAACGACGTTTGCGCACCATACGCAGACAAGTTCCCCGGCTCAACGTTCTTCGCTGGCAAGAAACCTTGGGAGGCAAAGGCCGACATTTACTTGCCTTGCGCTACCCAGAACGAATTGAACGGCGAAGACGCCGACAAGATTTTGGCTGCCAAACCCGTTTGCGTGGCCGAGGTTTCGAACATGGGTTGCACCGCCGAGGCTGCCGAAAAGTTTGTCGCTACGAAGACACTGTTCGCACCTGGAAAGGCTGTTAACGCTGGTGGCGTAGCTACTTCGGGTCTTGAAATGACACAGAACTCCCTACGTTTGGGATGGACTGGCAAGGAAGTAGACGAACGTCTGCACCACATCATGTCGTCGATACACGAACAATGTGTGAAGTATGGCACCGAGGCCAACGGATACATCGACTACGTGAAGGGCGCTAACATCGCCGGATTTATGAAGGTGGCCCACGCCATGATGGCTCAGGGCATCGCATAAACAACGTAAACGCGATAGAATTAGAGTGTTGTGCACCCGCATTCCTAAGGCAGAAGGAGCTGCAATCCGTGCCAAGGGCTGTGCAACGGGGTGTGACAAACCTCAATAATCATAAATTCAAACAACGTGACGCAATTAAGAAACGTATTGTTTGTTGCATTTACCATTATGGGCTTTATCTCTTTGCACGCACAGCAGAGAGGTAAAGCCTCTTTTTATTCGCGCCGAGCAACGGGCGCACGAACAAGTAGTGGTGAACGACTGCGTCATAACGACTTTACTTGCGCCCACAGAACGCATCCTTTCGGCACAAAGCTGAGAGTGAAAAACCTAAATAACGGCAAGGAGGTTGTTGTGAGGGTGAACGACCGCGGCCCCTTTGGGCGTGGACGTATTGTTGACTTGTCGTGGGGTGCCGCTAAGGCGTTAGGCATGCTTTCGCATGGAGTGGTTCCCGTGGAGGTTACGCCTGTGGATAAGAAGCAGGTGTCTTCTGAGGACAAGGAGCCTACTTCCGACAAGCGTTTAAAAGAAGAGTCGGGCGAACGAAAAGGAAAAGCCAGTGCAAAGAAGAAGGGAAAGCATAAGGCCAAGAAGGGTTCTACCATAGGAAAGAAACACAAGAAAAAGGGTTCGAAACTGAAAGGTAGTGCCAAAGTACGCCACTCGGTCGCAGCAAAACACGTTAAGTCGAAGAAGAAACATGTTAAGTCTAAGGAGAAACATGTTAAGTCGGAGAAGAAACACGTTAAGTCGAAGAAGAAACATGTGAAAACTATGCCCCAAAAGGGTAATAAGAAAACCAAGAAGGGAAAGAAAGAGAAGAAGAAAGGGAAAAAGAAAGGGCGTAGATAGCTGCGCTGTGCGCACAAGGCTGATGCAAGAGAAGTGATAATTGGCCTTTTATTCAAAACCAATTATGCTGCCAACGGGTGATGAAAGCCTGCTTTTGGCTTGTTGCGACCGGCTTGTTGCTATCGGCTTGCAATAGCTGTAATGCTTAGCAAATTGATGATGAAGGCTTGCTCTTGTTAGTTGGAAATTGGTAGAGAACAGCAGGATTACCGAATAAAGGCAACCTGCAAACGCCTGAAAAGCCCCAATAAGTCTGTTTTTAACCTCTTTCACCCCCTTCAAATTAAAAACCTTTTATGTTATGGAAAAGCAAAGACAACAAGAGTTGGCCGAACTTAAACCAACGGCCGAAATGATGGACGAAGAGCAATTTTGGGCTATCGTACAAACCGCAGTAGACGAGGCTGGCAACGATGAAGATGAATATTTGGAAGTGGTTAAACGCGAGCTGAGCAAACTGTCGTTAAAAGAAATGATTGGTTTTAGGCTCCGAACCGACAAACTTCTTTACGACAGCTACACCTCCGAGATGTGGTGTGCTGGCTATTTGATGAATGGAGGCTGTTCGGATGACGGCTTTGAGTATTTCCGCTTGTGGGTTATATCGCGCGGGCGAAAGGTTTATGAGGCGGCTATGGCCAACCCCGACAACCTTATCGACTACATAGACGATGATGCCGAGATGGACTTTTTCGAGTTCGAACTGTTCTGGTATGTGGCGTTAGAGGCGTTCGAAGAGGCCGTTGATGCCGAGTTGTACGACTATATTGACGACGAAAACTTCAAAACTTGTGAGGGCAACTATCCCAATTTTGAATTTAATTGGGAAGAAGACGAACCTGAATCCATGCAAAAGCTATGCCCACGCCTATTTGAAAAGTTCGGGTGATAAAGCTTATCTTGCATAAGACACATGGCGTTTGGCACCTGTCCAAACGTTTGCAGTTAAAAATAGGACTGCTTAGTGGTGTGGATAGGGGCAATTAGTGGCATCGATTGGGCAATAAGAAGGGGTGGTTTGCCTTCACCGATTAACCCCATTGAACAGATCTTGCTTGTTCTTCCTGTCCGACATCGCGGTAATTTGGGTCAATCAAAGCTGATAAACCAATTGGGAAAGCAGCCTAATCGCACTTGTTTTTATGATATTGCTGTCTGTTAAAACCCTAATGGACGGCAATATTTTCTTTTATTCAGAGCATATAGAGTATTGAAAGGATTGGCACACTACTCCTCTTTCTCGCCATATAAAAGGTGTTGGGCGAGTCTATTTGGGAGAGAAATAGGATTGGGGAGAGCGGTTGCTTGTTGGGCAGGAGTGAGAAGTAAGTCCGTTTGGCGTGCATCTACTTTGTACGAAATGCCGTGCGATAGTTGAGAACGACTATTTTGTCAACTCGTTTTTTCTTCCGACCTTTGCACAAACAAACAAATCTGCATAACAATGATACGCACACTTATGCGCCCTTTGCGCCAATGGGTGTTCTTCGTGGCCATGTTTGCGGCCATTACGCTGATGCCTTTCGAGGCCATTAAGCACATGTACGCCTATCCCGACGAAGTGGCGGCAGCCCTGCTGCACCTCGTCGCCGCACTTGCTTTGGCCTATTTGCTCACCTGTATGGTGCATGCCGTGGGTCGAACATGGTTTAAATGTTTGGCCTACGCCCTGCCCACGTGGTGCGTATTGTTGCGAAGTTTTCTGCATTTCGCCCTCCATTCAGAGCTCACACCCAAGACCGTGATGCTCGTTGCAGAGACCAACGCCGCCGAAGTGTCGGGTTTCTTCTCCACATTCGCCGTGTCGGCAGGCGCATTTAAAAGCTATGCGCTCACCATATTATATATCGTGGTGGTTGTTTTTGCCGAACGCCACCGACTTATGTGGGGGCGTTGGGCTCAACGTAAGCTGCCCACAAAGTTGCTGGCAGGCCTCATCCTTGGTTCGTTTGTTGCCCTAGGCTACACTTATTCGGCCATTCCAGCCCTGCTGCGCTGCCAAACCACAGCCGATGCCGAATGGTGGAACATTCGTTATTATGCCTATTCGATGGACGATTTGTCCATTGCCGCCTATTCGTTATACGTTCCGCATCTGATGAAACGCGAACTGCAAGAGGCCGTGGCCAATAACTTAGCGGCGGCCAAGCGTGCAAGTAGCCTGGCCAATGATGCTGATTCGCTTACGTTGGTGGTGGTTATTGGCGAGTCGTACATTAAGAGTCATGCCCAAATCTATGGCTATCCGTTACCCACTACGCCGCGAATGGTGGCCGAACAAAAGCGCGGTAACCTGCTGGCCTTTACCGATTATATCAGTCCTTACAACTTCACCACCGAGGCCGTAAAGGCCATACTCAGCACCAACGATGTGTCCGCAGGGCAGAATTGGAGCCAAGGCGCACTGTGGCCCGTGGTGTTTAAGCGTGCCGGCTACACGGTTGAGATGTGGAGTAACCAACTGGTAACGGCCGACAACGTGTTTACCAATTACAGTCTTAACGGCTTTATTTACCATCCGCAGATACGTTCTGTGGCTTACAACAGTGTTCGTGGCAGTGAAGGAACGCTCGATGGGGCGCTTGTTTCGCGAGCCCTTGCCCATGCAAAGGCCAACAGTTGCCGCCATAGGCTGTTGTTGTTACACCTCAACGGCCAACATTTCAATGCCAAAGACAAGTATCCCGATACGTCGGCCTTCAACGTTTTTAGTGCCGCCGACATTAAAGGTTCTGCCCCTTGGCTAACGCCGAGTAAGCGACAACAAGTGGCCGAGTACGACAATGCCACCCGTTATAACGACCATGTGCTGGGTATGGTGTTCGATGCCATGCGCAATACGCGGGCCGTTGTGGTTTACTTGCCCGACCACGGCGAAGAAATTTACGACTGGCGCGACCAATATGGCCGCTCGACAACGCCCGAATACACTTCGGCCTACATGCACAGCATGAACGATATTCCGCTTATTGTATGGGCATCGCCCTCGTTTATTGCCCGCAATCCCCAGGCGTGGCATCGACTGCAAGGTGCGGTAGCTCGTCCGGGTATGTCCGATGGGCTCTGTCATCTGCTCTTTGGCATCGCCAACCTTCGCACTCCTTATTATATAGCGCGCAAGGATATGGCCAGCGACATGTGGAAACCCGCGCGCAGAATTGTTTATGGAAGGGTGGAGTATAAGCCGTAGTGGGAAGTTTATTCGTAAGCTTTACCTGTTTCATTCGTTTGTCTTACCTGTCTTATTCATCCCTTTCTTTCCCATATAACCCTATGAAATACAGGTTCTTCCTGTGTTCTTGCTTGTCCCATCTCGTTTGTTTCTTCCACCTACCTTCTTATTCTCCTTTTCCGTTTAGGGTATTCCCTACCTTCGTTTGGGGGAATTCCTCTCACAGACTTAGCCATTCTTACTAACTTTGCATCCAGAAACGAGGACGAAAACGGCCAACAGCGAAAGGCTTACCCCAAGGCTATGCCGCAGACTTTCGTCCCAATTAAAAAACAAACGCGATGGTAGCAAGAAAACTCATCATGGCACTAATCGCACTGGCGATGCTCGTTGGATGCGGAACTTACGCAGGCTCTGGGGCCTATGCGGGTGCCACACTTGGCTCAATCTTAGGCAGTGCCATCGGTGGAATAACAGGCGGAGCGGGCGGTTCGGACCTCGGACAGATTGTTGGCACGGGCGTAGGGGCTGCTATCGGAGCTGCCATTGGCGAACAAGCCGATAAGAAAGCCGAAGAACGAAGTGAAAGAAGGCGCGAACGCATTGAGCAACGCCGCCGAGAAATGGAACGCGAAGACTACGGATATAACAATGAGGAGCCTGCTTACGGCCAATATCCGCCCAGTGATAGCGGCTTTGACGAGAACAACGGAGGCGACGACCGCATATTCGACTTCAAGGGTTCTGACTATACAGGCAATTACAGTGCACAACAACCAAGTGCTGGTGAGAGCGCACAGCAAGAGCCAACGCGCACAATTGGCACACTGCCGATAGAGATACGCAACGCTCGGTTTGTAGACGACAATCAGAATCGACAGATTAATCGCGACGAGCTTTGTAAGGTTATCTTCGAACTATGGAACAACAGTAGCCAAACGCTACACGACGTTCAGCCCATCGTTACCGAAGAAACGGGCAACAAACACTTGGATATCTCGCCCACCATACACGTTGAACAGCTTGAACCAGGCAAGGCCATACGCTATACGGCACTGGTAAGGGCAGACAAGAAACTGAAACCAGGCAACGCCGTTATACGTGTGGCAGCCGTAAGAGGAAACAACATCCCCATTTCAGAGCCCTTGTTCTTCAACATCCCAACAGAGAAATAAGTAGTTCATACAACATTCAATATAATAGGTACAGCATTAAATTTAAGGAAAAAATCATTCAGGTTTAGAGACGTTATTTAGAAATCAGGTTGATGATTAAAGGCAATTGTGAAGTTGCCTCACAAACAAAGAGAGAGATTTATACAACAGAGAGAAGGCCACGGCATGTGTGTTACATCGTGTGTCGCAGGCTAGAGAGTGGCGTTAAATCGTGGTTCTGTGCGGAGGCAACCCTATTCCAGCCTCTTTAACAGTCCACGGTAGAGCCAGCCCATAACGAGAAAAAGAGGTTTCGTTAAGTAAAAAGGTTAACATGCAGAGGCGAGTGGCGCACCATAAGGCCATTAATTCGCAGCTTTGTCAACCGCAAGCGGGCTTGTTAACCGGCCAATTGGTTGCTTTGTCAACAGCAAGCGAGTTTATTAACTGGCCAACTTGTTAACTGGCAAACGAACTCGTTAACATGTCAACTCGTTAGCTTGTTAACTGACTAACGAACTTCTCAACACGTAAATAGGAAACAATAGCCGAGCATTCCAAGTCGCGAAGACTAAGGATGTTCGGCTTTCCTATTTGCCCAACTCGATGAAAAACGCTACCTTTGCAATCGTTATTGCGGTTTAAACGAAGCTACTTTGTTGGCAAACCAAGGCTCCGTTAAGCAAGGATACCCACTAGATAAGCCTTAAATGTTTGCTTAGGACTGCGTAACAGGCAAGAAAACCCAGGCCAGACCTGGCGGCATAGCTATCTAGGCCAGCCACGTTATCTTGTATGTCGCAACCAACTTAGCCCGCAGAGAACCCTCCCCACACCCCAACAACATGGATAACAGAGACAACATAGACTTTGGTAAGATGAACATCCCACGGCTGTTCGTTAAGCTTTTCGTGCCAACCCTTCTCGGTTTGGTGTTCAACGCCATGCTTACCCTTGCCGATGGCATCTTCGTTGGGCAGGGTATAGGCAGCAATGCCTTGGCCGCAGTAAACATTGCCGCCCCCATATTCCTCATCGGACTAGGTGTGTCGCTCATGTTTGCCACGGGTGTTAGCGTAGTGGCGGCCGTTCACCTTTCGCGCGGCAACAACAAGGCTGCCAACATCAACGCCACGCAAGCACTTACTGTTCCATTCGTTGTCATGTCGGGCGTAAGTGTGCTTATTGCCGTTTTCGCCAAACCGCTATGCTACCTCTTTGGCGGTTCGCAAACGCTCGAACCCCTCGTTGTTGAGTATCTCACTTACATCAGTCCCATACCTGCCCTCATGGTACTTGTGCATGTGGGCGGCTTTATCATTCGGCTAGACGGTTCGCCTAAGTACGCCATGTACGCCAGCGTGCTCCCTGCCGTGCTCAACATCTTTCTCGATTGGCTGTTTGTCTTTCCGCTTAACCTTGGTTTGATGGGCGCAGCCTCTGCTACAAGCATTTCCGAAGCCGTTGGGGCCGTGATGGTTGTGGCCTATTTGGTGTATTCCCCCAAGACCATACGCCTTTATCGCCCCAAGTTTACGCGCACCAGCGTTCGCCTTACCGTGCGCAACTTAGGCTATATGATGAAGTTAGGCGTTCCAACGTTCATTGCCGAGACCGCCATTTCGGGGCTAATGATTGTTGGCAACTTCATGTTTATGGCCTTTCTTCACGAAGATGGCGTGGCTGCATTCAGCGTGGCGTGCTATCTTTTCCCACTAGTCTACATGTTTGGCAATGCCATTGCACAGGCGCAGCTGCCCATTGTGAGCTACAACCACGGCCAATCCAACCACGACCGCGTGCGCCGCACGCTCCGCCTATCGCTTGCGCTCACGGCTGTTAGCGGCCTTGTTATCAGTCTTTTGGGCATGTTGGCCTTTCGTCCGCTTATTTCATTGTTCTTGGCAGAAGGCACTCATGCCTTCATTGTGTGCACGGAAGGTTTCCCACTCTTTGCCACCAGTTTCGTATTCTTTTCGCTCAATGTGGTTATTATTGGCTTTTACCAAAGCGTGGAACGTGCCACCGAGGCCATTTTCTTTATGTTCTTGCGCGGCCTTATATTTGTCATTCCCATCTTCATTGCCCTTCCTTATCTCATCGGTGTGCTTGGCTTATGGCTCGCCGTTCCCCTCGCCGAGGCCCTAACTTTCGTTGTGCTGGTGGTGTGGAGCAAACAAAAGCGGGTTTTCAGTTGACCAGTTGGCGAGTTGACGAGTTAACCTGTTGATGAGTTGGCCAGTTGTTTAGTTGACGAGCTGACAAGAGAACTAAGCAGACAGGTTTGTAATGCGTTAACTGGCACAAGTCTGTTAGTTTCAACCTGTTGTTAAGACAACATTCCATTTTCATCCATTTCCCTTTCACGATACCTCTCCGCGTTGTCGGCATAATACTGTTTGGGCGAGTCAATACAACGCCCAACCTTAACGAAAAGCGTATCGCCATCGGGCAGTAGCCTTGCTATTGCCATTTAATTCTCGGCATCGGTTCTTTTTTCTATCAGGTAAGTCATAATGACTTTCCAACTTTGTAACTCGGCAGCAGGATTGTTGTTCAGCACATCATAATTTGCAATTATCGGAATATGCGCCCACGTAAGAAGGTTTTTGTAGCTGCCAGGCTTTAATGCAGCATGTTGTTGCCTTACGTCTTTCAGCGTAACCCCTTCAATAGTTGTGTCGTCAACAACCATGTACCTATCCGGATAGCCCGTCTCCATCCACCCATTCTGCTGCTCCCAACCTTTATCTGTTGCCCCATGTCCACGTGTTTCGCCCTTGTTCGTTATGCCCAAGGTTCTATTTACGGCAGATGTAATTGC
>CALIZL010000112.1 GCA_938028745.1 uncultured Prevotella sp. | reverse complement strand
ATGCCGCTTAGAGATTTGCTGGTGCCAGAGAAAGCAAAGGAGAACTTACAATCTGTAACTCAGCTAAGTCTTAATTTCTTTTAGTGGACACTAGTGATAACATTAGATTCTTGAAGACGTACAAGTTTATAATACCGTTTAGAACGACATTAATGCCCAACAAAAAGGGCAGACGATGACCTCGCCTGCCCTTTTTATTATTGTAGTGCAAGATAATAAATGTGAACGATTGCCCCAATGTTAGTCTTTCGAGAGACTGAGATTGTAAACCGTTACGCCGATGAACGTGAGCATGGCAACAAACAGAACAATGGGCGTGAAACTCATTAGGTTTAAGCCATACAGTGCATCATAGAACTGCGAACTTAGGTTGTGGCCAATGCGTGCCACCTGTTCCCAACCTCGCGTGAGCAGAATGAATGCCAAGCCCACCACGCAACAGAAGAGTGTCCACACCCTGTTGTAAGTGCGGATGGCCGAACGGGGCAGCTTTTGCATCACGCGTTCAGAAAAGCCGTTGTCGAATATTTCTTGTTTATGCTCCGAAAAGAAGTGCATCAACAATTCGTCATCTCTTTCTGTCATATCCATTTTCTTTTAAGTATCGGGTCATTTTTTCTTTTCCTCTGAACAAATGCGACTTTACCGTTCCTGCGGCCATGCCCGTTATCTCAGCTATTTTGTCGATGGGCTGACCCTCCATGAGTTGTAAAGTAACGCATGTTCGTTCGTAGTTGCTCAGCTTGTTCAATGCTTCGTAAATGTCGAGCGAAACGGTTGTGTCGGAAACCTCTGCGTTTCGCCGTGCTACCTCCGTCGTTTCCAAGTCCTCTGTATGTTTGTTGCTGCGTGTATAGTCGTAGAAAACGTTGTAGGCGATGCGATACAGCCAAGTGGAAAAGGCCGAGTCGCCCCTGAATTTGGTGATATTGAGGTAGGCTTTTATGAATGTGTCTTGTGCCAAGTCGTCGCTCAACGGCTCGTTTCCCAACGTTTGGTTGAGAAAGAATCGCCTGATGGGCGACTGATACCTCACAACCAGCTCGTTAAAAGCTTTACGGTTGTGTTGTTCAGCCGCCAAGGCAACCAGTGTATTATCGTTGAGCTGCGTCACGTTCATTTAGAATTCGGGATGGTTGTTTTCGTCTTTATTTTCGCGTTTCTTGCGAGATGCGCGTGCCATATACACCTGTCCAAGTCCGTAGCACAGCACCAACAGACCCACACCTGCAAGGCTTTCTGCATCGAACATGAGGAACATCAAGGCCAAACCCAGCCCAAGAGCAGTGTTCTTCACACCTCGTTTCCAAAGCAACTCATCGCTTTCGGCAAACGCGGCATCGGCCTTTGCAGGTGGCAACTGCCCCATTTCCATGGCCTTCATCGACAACTTCACGCGGTCGTTGTGTCGCTTTACCATATAATATATTATCAAACCGAAGATTAGGAAGGGCGCGCACGCAAGAATGAAACCGAGAAAGACGATAATAACGACCGCAACCGCGGCTCCTGGGCCATGGCCGGCAACCCTATTAATGAAATGGCCAAAATCATCGTGGACGTCATCGTCGTCGTCCCACGAGCTGGATACATTGGCACTATCCGAACCCGATCCGTTGGCAGAAGCGGTGTCAGAATATACCTCAATGGCCGCAGACGTGCTGTCGGCCTTTACCGAGACGGTTGTTGTTTTGTGGCGATGTCGGTGTTTGGGGGTGGCATCCATGGCCGTAACTCCGACCAGAAACAGCATGGAAAATGCCAATAGATATTTTTTCATCGTGTTGTTGTTTATCGTTTTTACGTATATAAGACGTGAACAAATGCGATTTAGTTGCAGAATATGCGAAAAAATGTATCGTAAAAGTGACGGGAGTGATGATGTAAATCGGATTTTTATTTGTATTTTTGCAGGTCGACGCATTGATTGATATTCGTACAACTATGATAAATGAAATAGATAAACATATAGAGTTAAAGGGAGTAAGGGTAAACAACCTCAAAAACATCAGCCTTAACATACCTCGAAATAAGTTCATTGCCATTGCCGGCGTTAGCGGGTCGGGCAAGTCTTCGTTGGCTTTCGACACGCTTTATGCCGAAGGACAGCGCCGTTATGTGGAGTCGCTCTCTTCATACGCACGCCAATTTCTAGGCAATATGAGCAAACCCGAATGCGATTTCATCAAGGGATTGCCGCCTGCCATTGCCATCGAACAAAAGGTTAACACGCGAAACCCACGCTCAACTGTGGGCACTTCTACCGAAATATACGAATACATGCGCCTGCTTTTTGCGCGAATAGGCAAGACCATATCGCCCGTTTCGGGACAAGAAGTGAAGAAACACAGCGTGGAAGACGTGATACAATGCACCAAACAATACTCCAACGGAACAAAATTCGTGGTGCTTGCGCCCATACACGTACCAGAAGAGAGAACTTTTGAGAAACAACTCAGCATGTTTGTTCAGGAGGGTTACACCCGACTGTGGCACAAGGGCGACTTTATGCGCATAGACGAGCTTGTGGAAAACGAGGAAAAGCTGAAAGCTGCCAACGCCCACGAATACCTATTGCTCATAGACCGACTTGCCGTAGACGATAGCAAGGAACACCTTTCGCGACTAACCGATTCGGTAGAGACCGCCATGTACGAAGGTCATGGCGAATGCAGGCTGGTGTTTCTTCCTTCCAACATCACCTACGAGTTCTCTTCGCGGTTTGAAGCCGATGGCATGACCTTCGAAGAGCCGTCGGACAACATGTTTGCCTTCAACTCTCCCCTAGGTGCTTGCCCCACATGCGAGGGCTTTGGCAAGATTATCGGCATAGAAGAAAGCCTTGTTATACCCAATTCCACGCTTAGTGTGTACGATGGTTGCGTGCAATGCTGGCATGGCGACAAGATGGGCATTTGGAAAGAAGAGTTTTGCAGGCGTGCTGCACAAGATAACTTTCCCATCTTTAAGCCTTACTTTGAATTGTCGAGAAAGGAAAAAGACATGCTTTGGCATGGACTTCCATCCGAAAAGGGCCGCGACATCAGCGAGCAGGTGTGCATTGATGCCTTCTTTCAGATGGTACGCGAGAACCAATATAAGATACAATACCGCGTGATGCTGAATCGCTATCGCGGCAAAACAACTTGTCCCGAATGTCATGGAACACGCTTGAAGAAAGAGGCTACATGGGTTAAGATAGACGGAATGAGCATTGCCGACCTCGTGGAAATGCCCATCGGCAAGCTTAAAACATGGTTCGACAACTTGCAACTAAACGACTATGACGCTAAGATTGCCGCCCGTTTGCTCACCGAAATAAACAACCGACTACAATTTTTGCTCGACGTTGGGCTGCATTACCTCACGCTTAACCGCCAATCAAACACGCTTAGTGGCGGCGAAAGCCAGCGCATACAACTCACCACATCGCTAGGCAGCTCGCTAGTAGGCTCGTTATACATTCTCGACGAGCCCAGTATAGGCCTACATAGTCGCGACACCGACCGCTTAATAAAGGTTCTGAACGACCTCGTGCAAATAGGAAACACTGTAATTGTGGTGGAACACGACGAGGATATTCTGCGAAAGGCCGACCATCTCATTGATGTTGGCCCCGATGCTGGACGTTTGGGCGGCGAAATTGTATTTAATGCCCCTGCATCCTACATCACAAAGGATGCCTTAGAGAAGTACCCCAACAGCCATACCGTTGCTTATCTCACGGGAGCAGAGAAGATTGACACGCCAACATCAAGGCGCAAGTGGAACCAGTCGATACTATTGAAGGGCGCACGCATGAACAATCTCAAAGGCATTGATGTTACCTTTCCGCTCAATGTGCTGACAGTTGTAACGGGCGTAAGCGGTTCGGGAAAGTCATCGCTCATCAAAGGCATACTTCATCCTGCCCTTAAACGCAGCATGGGCGACGTTGCCGACGCACCAGGAGAGTTCATTGCGCTGGAAGGCGACCTTAAACGGGTGAAACATATCGAGTTCGTAGACCAAAATCCCATCGGCAGAAGTACGCGTTCGAACCCTGCCACCTATGTTAAAGCATACGAACCCATACGCCAACTCTTCGCAAATCAGCCCTTAGCCAAGCAATTGGGGTTTTCGGCTCAATACTTTTCGTTCAATGCCGAGGGCGGACGATGTGAGGAATGCAAGGGCGCAGGCGTGATAACTGTGGAGATGCAGTTCATGGCCGACTTGATTTTAGAATGTGAAACGTGTCATGGCCAACGCTTCAAACAAGACGTTTTGGATGTTCGCTACGAAGGAAAGAACATTAACGACATTCTAGACCTAACCGTTTCGGAGGCCATTGAGTTCTTCGCCGCACATAAACAAACAGTTATTGTCAATAGATTACAGCCACTTGAAGACGTTGGCTTGGGCTATATTAAACTAGGTCAAAACTCGTCTACCCTTTCAGGAGGTGAAAATCAGCGCGTGAAACTAGCGTATTTCATTGGACAAGAGAAGGCCGAACCTACGCTTTTCATCTTCGATGAGCCTACCACAGGACTTCATTTCCATGATATTAAGCGGTTGTTAAAGGCTATGGGCGCGTTGATAGAACGCGGTCACTCTGTCATTGTGATTGAACACAACATGGATGTGATAAAGTGTGCCGACCATGTTATCGACCTTGGACCCGATGGAGGCGACCGCGGAGGTAAGTTAGTGTTTGCCGGAACACCCGAAGAGCTGGCCAATTGCAAGGAGAGTATTACCGGAAAATACTTGAAAGCGCAGTTGGAAAGCTAACAAACCACGCCCCACCCCATTCCAACAATGGGCAAAATGCTAATGGCAGTTGGCAGAACAGCATATAACATTCGTTCAACCAACTGCCATTAAGCATCTGGGTTTAAGAGAAACTCCTCTTTTAATAATGCGCCTTAGTTTTGTTTTTGATGTTGTTTTCAGCAGATTGTCATTGGGCAAGCATAGTGTTCTTTTCTCACCAAGGCAATGTTCAAGCAAGCTTGGCATTGTTCGTTTGGCTTAACAAAAGCATTCGCCTAAAAGGTCAATCCGTTGTTTGCGGCAAGTGTGTATCGTATTTTAGGTAGATTGCAGAGCTTTGTGTCTGCGCCACATTGCAGTGCGTAGTTGTCGCCACACCAACGCATGTATATCAAGAGGGGCGTTTCAAAGTGTTTTTTTACTTCAACAGTTTCTCGGTAAGTTTCTCCAACATATCTTTTGTCATCGAGTCGAGGTCGTATTGCGGCATCCAGCCCCACTCTTTCCTTGCAGCCGAATCGTCCATTTGGTCGGGCCAGCTGTCGGCGATGCTCTGTTTCAAGGGGTCAACTTCGTAAACCATTTCAAACTCAGGCTTGTATTTCCTAATGGCTTGGTAGATGGCTTCGGGGTCAAAGCTCATAGAGGCAATATTAAAACCATTGTGATGCACCAGTTTTGTCTTGTCGGCCTCCATCAGTTGGATGGCAGCATGCAGGGCATCGGGCATGTACATCATATCCATACGCGTACCCTTACCGATGGGACAAACAAACTTTTCGCCCTTAACTGCCGAATAATAGATGTCTACGGCGTAGTCGGTTGTTCCACCTCCAGGAGGTGTTACGTACGAGATAATGCCAGGGAAACGCACCGAACGCGTGTCAACCCCATACTTCTTTTGGTAATAGTCGCTCAACAATTCGGTTGTAACTTTCGATACACCATAGATAGTAGCAGGGCGTTGGATAGTGTCTTGCGGTGTCATTACGTGAGGCGTGTCGGACCCGAACGAACCAATCGAACTAGGCGTAAACACTGCGCAACCGTTCTCGCGTGCCACTTCCAAGATGTTCCACAAACCATCAATGCCAATCTTCCATGCCAATCGCGGTTTGCTCTCGGCCACAACAGAAAGCAAAGCGGCCAAGTTGTAGATGGTGTCGATGTTGTACTTGCGCACCACTTCGGCAATCATCTCCGGATTTGTCACGTCGGCAATGGCACAAGGTCCAGCATCTTTCAGCTCGCCTTTGGGCTCTGCGCCCTGAATGTAGCCTGCCACCACGTTACTGTTACCGTAACGTTTCCTCAATTCACCAGTAAGTTCAGAACCTATCTGGCCAGTAGATCCAATGACTAAAACATTTTTCATAACTGTTTTATCTGTTTTTTGTTTTTCAGATGCAAAGTAAACGCTTTTTCTTATATGTATAAAAAGTTAATATTTAAAGAAGTTTAAAATTTCGCGAGTTCGCAAAAAAAACTCCATTTACAACCTTAGTATCAAAAAAAATGATTTACTTTGTCCCTTGTAACTTAAATTTAAGGATCATTATGTATGGCAAAATGAAAGAACATCTCAGCAAGAGCCTCGCTGAGATTAAAGAGGCCGGACTCTATAAAGAGGAAAGGCTCATTGAGAGTGCTCAACAAGCTGCTATCACGGTGAAGGGAAAAGAAGTGTTGAACTTCTGCGCCAACAACTACTTAGGCCTATCTAACCATCCTCGCCTTATCGAAGGTGCAAAGCGCATGATGGACCGCAGGGGATTCGGCATGTCGTCTGTTCGTTTTATCTGTGGCACACAAGATGCCCACAAAGAGCTGGAACAGGCCATATCCAACTACTTCCAAACCGAAGACACCATTCTCTATGCCGCCTGTTTCGATGCCAACGGAGGTGTGTTCGAACCGCTTTTCACCGACGAAGACGCTATTATCAGCGATGCACTTAACCACGCGTCCATCATCGACGGCGTTAGACTCTGCAAAGCAAAACGCTATCGCTACCAAAATGCAGACATGGACGACCTTGAACGCTGCCTGCAAGAGGCGCAACAACAGCGTTTCCGCATCATCGTTACCGATGGCGTATTCTCTATGGACGGCAATGTGGCGCCTATGGACCAAATATGCGACTTGGCCGAAAAGTACGATGCGTTGGTAATGGTAGACGAATCGCACTCGGCAGGTGTGGTCGGTGCAACGGGTCATGGCGTTAGCGAACTCTGTAAGACCTATGGCCGCGTAGACATCTACACAGGAACATTGGGCAAGGCCTTTGGTGGCGCATTGGGCGGATTTACTACTGGCCGCAAAGAAATTATCGACATGTTGCGCCAAAGAAGTCGTCCCTATCTCTTCTCAAATTCACTTGCGCCTTGCATCATTGGCGCCAGCATCGAAGTTTTCAAGATGTTGGCCGAAAGCAATGAACTTCACGACAAGCTAGTAGACAACGTTAACTACTTCCGCGACAAGATGATGGCGGCAGGTTTCGACATCAAACCCACTCAGAGTGCCATCTGCGCTGTAATGCTTTACGATGCCAAACTATCGCAAGTGTATGCATCGCGCATGCTCAACGAAGGCATCTACGTAACGGGTTTCTACTATCCTGTTGTACCCAAAGAGCAAGCACGCATCAGGGTGCAAATTTCCGCAGGCCACAATCGCGAACAACTAGACAAGTGTATTGCGGCATTTATTAAGGTTGGTAAAGAACTTGGGGTGCTGAAATAAGCCCTCCCACCTTTTTATATATACGCTCCCGAAGGATTGCATTCAACCTTCGGGAGTTTTTTCTTTGTCAACTCTTCAGAGATAGACTTTATTAACTTGCTTACCCTTTTCTTCCAATAAGAAAGGGGACACAACCTCTTGGTTGCATCCCCTTATGATTTGTTATGCTAACAGAGCTAGGTCTTAGCAAACCTTTTCCAATCGTTTAATGATGGAGAAGATAAACAAGGCAGACAACAAGCAGCAAACAATAAGTACGCTCCATACCATCCACAATTGCATGTCGCCCCATAGGTAGCCAATGATGGCAACGAGATAGTTGCCAATGGCCGTAGCAACAAACCAGCCACCCATCATCATTCCCTTATACTTAGGAGGTGCAACCTTAGAAACAAACGAGATGCCCATAGGCGAAAGCAGCAGCTCGGCGAAGGTTAACACGAGATAGGTTGAAATGAGCCAGTCGGGAGAAACCAGCTGACTGTCGCTAATACCAGAGTTCTTAACTTCTGTTGGAGTGGGCAAGCCAAACGATGCGATGGCCAGAACAAGGAAACCGCAAGCAGCGATAAGCATACCATAACCAATCTTTCGAGGCGCAGTGGGTTCTTTACCCTTGCGACCCAGATAGCCAAACACGGCCAAAGAAACCGGCGTTAGCGCCACTACGAAGAAAGGATTGAACTGCTGGAATATCTGAGGCAAAATCTTAATTTCGGCTTCAAGCGATGAATAATTGGCCACGATGCCAATAATGGCACCTGCCAATACCAAGGCTGCAATGGTTTTGCCTTTGGTGGTTTTAGACTGAAATAGCGAGAATGCACTGTAAACAGACACTACTATCAGCACCAAGTTAAGGATGTCGAAACCTAAGCGGTTAAGTCCAACAACCGACTTGGCCGTGTAGTCGCGTGCAAAGAAGGTCATTGTTAGTCCGTTTTGGTGGAATGCCATCCAGAAGAAAATAACTACGGCGAATACCAACAGCAGGGCAACAATGCGCTGCTTGGTTTCTTCTGGGCTCAATTCGGGTTCTGCGGCAGCATCGCTACCTGCCTGGGCTGCCTTCTGCTTGTTGTTTACGTCGGCATGCTTGAAGGTAGAACGGAACACCAAGTAAATAATCATCGACACGATAAGCGATACGCAAGCTACGGCAAATCCATAGTTGTAAGCACGAGAAAGCTCTGAGATGTAGGTGGTACAGAAAGTGGTCATGTCACCAGCATATCCTTGTGCAGCCTTTAATTGTTCGAGCAATACACTACCGTCGGCCTTGATTGTTCCATCCAAGAATTGGTGAGCCAATGAAGGTATCTGCGGCTCGTAGGTAAAATTAGAACCTGCCAACACGTAGTTGGTAATCTTTGTGGCGGCCGTGGGAGCGAAAAGCGCACCGATGTTGATGGCCATGTAGAACAGGCTGAAAGCGGTATCGCGCTTAGAACTCAGTTGGGGGTTGTCGTAAAGGTTACCCACAAGCACTTGAAGGTTACCCTTGAACAAGCCCGTGCCGCACGATATCAACGCCAACGCACCGAACATCATGGCCTTGCCAGAGAAGTCGGCAGCTGTGGGGATAGCCAACAGCACGTAACCCAAAAACATAATGACAATTCCCGAGGTTACCATCTTGCCATAACCGAACTTGTCGGCTAGGATTCCGCCAACGAGTGGCATGAAATAGACAAACCCAAGGAAACTAGCGAAGATAGTAGACGTCTCTGTAGCCGTGTAACCAAACTTGGCCTGCAAGAAGAGGGTAAAGATGGCAAGCATCGTGTAATAACCAAAGCGCTCGCCAGTATTGGCCAATGCCAATGCGTAAAGTCCTTTCGGTTGACCTTCAAACATAATCGTTAATTTTTAGTTTTTAATGAATGATATTTTGTTTATTGTATTTTCCTAGAAAAATGAGACCATCTTGGCAAAGGATAGCAGTGTGCATGGGTCGTCACTTCGACGCACGGGTTAGGTCGAAAAGGTAAGCCATCTTCACAATGATGTTACCGAAGTTGGAACGCCCAAAGTAATCGCGCTTGCTGTCGCCATAAATGTTGCCCAACCCATAATAGTAACGCCCTTCTAAAAGGAAATGTCCCACACGAGGTATGCTGTACTCCATACCCAAGCCTGCTGCAATGCCATAGTCGAACGTTCGTTCAACGGGCATCGTCTCTTGTTGCGTCACCTTGTTGGCCCTGTCGGTTAGGTTTCGGGTAGACACATCGTAATTTGTTTTAGTACTCTCGCTAAGGTAAAACCCCATCTGAGGCCCCACCTGGAAAAAGAATTGTGCGCCGCGTGTTTCCCTACCCCATGCCAAATGCGCGAATATTGGCACCTGTATGTAGTTTATCGTGCGACTATATTCCTCGGCCAATCCTGTGGTTGCATTCACTACGGGGTTTCGTTCCAAGTCGCGAATATCTTGTTTCCAACCTAGCGAGGCGTAGTTTACCTCGGCATAGATGGAACAAATGGTATTGAAGTATTTCTCTGACACATATCGAAAAGACAATCCGCCCGTCGGGCCACCATGATAGCCCTGGTCTACGCGAGGGTTGAACCCTACGTTGCTCAGCACATATCCGCCATTGAAACCTATCGAGAAGTTGTTGCGGTAGGCCCCTATCTGGGCTTTGCACACCGAAGTGGCGACCAAATACGCAGCGATAATTGCCAATGCTCTTGTTTTCATCCGTCAATAACTGATTAGTTCAATCTTTTTGTCGTTGGTATAACGCACCAACATGAATGCTTGGTTCTGCATTCCACCGCTCCCCACACGCTTGAAGTTGAGCGGTGTTTGCACTGTCGTGTACTCATTTTGAGCCTTGCTGCCGTTAAAAGCCTTACCATATTTATATAGCCCACGTAGGAAGAACTGCGCATGGTCGTAGCCCATCAACACAAACTTAGGCAAAGCGTATAGTGGTTCCACGCCAAACCAACGACGATAGTTTGTTTCCAACTGCTGTGTCCGCGTAGAAAGTGGATTGTAATAGAAGGTGGTGGGGATGTGGGCATTGAACTTAAAAAAGTTGTCGAGATTGTTTCTGGTGTACATCAACCACTCCGTATAGCCGTAAAGCGACACCACAACGCTTGGGTTGCTTGCCACAAGCCCTTTAAGTTTGGTCATGGCCACAGTTAGTTCGGGCGAACGTCCTGTGTTAAGCACCACAACGTTGGGCTGCGTACGACTGAATGCCTTAGCAAAAAGCTCTTCGCTCGATTTCAAGTTGGTAATGCTGTACTTTGCGCCGCGTGCGTTCAAACGATTACGAAGGCCGAAAGTAAAGATGCCTTTCTTGCTTGTGGAGTCGTTGCAGTCGATAAACACCGCATGGTGGTTGCCAAAGCGTGAAATAAAGGCGTCTATGGCGGCATTGTTCAGCTCGTCGGTAGATTGGTACACCTGAAATATCTCTGGGTTGCGACTAACTTCATCGCCCCAAATGGAAAAGGGAATGACCATCTTTATACCAGCTCCCTTGCAGAAATCGGATAGGGGTTTCACCTGCTTTGTGTACAACGGACCGAATATAACGTCGCAATTGCGAATGCTTGCGTTTTGAAGCGTGGTGCGGATATCAGCGTCTATCGGCACGTTCCACGCATGTATGTCGATAGAATAGCCTTGTTGTTTCAGACTGTCGCAGCCCATAAGAAAACCTCTGTAGTATTCTATCATCCGCTTTCCGTCGCCATCCACGTCGTGTAGTGGCAGAACGACACCAACTTTAATGGTTTTGGCCTGTTGCCCTTGTTGAGTGGAGCTGGCTGCACTTTGCGATTGCAGCTTAGTAGCAGGCACCGTATTCGTGGGTTTCTCGGTGGCATTCGAAGGATAAGGGATAAAGATGTAGTCGCCTTTCTTCAACTCATATCCAGCCACTTTCATCTCTGGGTTGGCGTTGATAAGTTCTTCCAACGTTAGCCCAAAGTTCTTGGCAATGCCGAAAAGAGTGTCTTTTTTCTTCACCTGATACATGTCGCGCCACTTCAAGTTTTGGGCATCTACAGGTATGCAAAGAAAAGCCACGAACAGCACGAACAGGTATCTGATAATTGCTTTTGTCATTGTTCTTCCAAAATTGGTTTCTGCAAAGATAACGATTTTGAAAGAATGAACAATGAATTTTAAAATTAATTGCATACTATTCTGTATTTCTGACGTATCAATAAGCCATTGACACCATCGCAGACACCTAATTCATATATAAGCGTGTTTAGAATAAGAACATCTCTAATGCCAAAATCTAGGATACGATTGTTTGATTATAGGCCAGTTCTAGAAAGTTCCGCTGCTCGCTTTGTAGGTTTTATCTAAGCGACCGTTGCTTGCATTTTGAGCGTACATAATGAACTAGACAACTGAAAAGGCAAGTGAGCTATGATAGATAAAAACAAACGATGATGTGACGTGTTGCTTAAAATGGGATTCACAGCGTGGATTCATTTTAGATCCAAACTAGATATTGCACGCTCCACAAAAGGAATTAAAGCGTAGACCAACGCGAACCAGTTAAACACCACTGCTGTTACTTTCGTAGGGTTTTGTTCAAGATAACATGGTTGCTTGTTCCAAACAAACGTATCATTACAAAAGCATTTACTTCCGACAAAAACTTGCAGCTCATCATCTTGTCTACTCATAAAGTTATCAACTCGTCAACCTGTCTGCTCGTTAGCACCTCCCTCTTGTCTACTCCGCGATTCAAACTTTGTCAGCTTTTCAGCAAGAAATTTAACATTATGAGTGCCATCGTAATTCACCAAACGCCCACCTTGCCTCAAATAAGCGATTCTCGGGAAGGTTTGTTTTGATGTTGAAAAGGTTAACCTGTGAATGCTGCAAAATGTATTTTTATGTGGAAAGACAGCCATTTGCACCGGATTACAGGCTATTTACAGTAAAACGGAGTGCGTTTTGGTGCTAAATGCAATGCGTTTTAATGCTAAATGCAATGCGTTTTGGTACTAAATGGAAGGCGTTTTGGTGCTAAATGCAATGCGTTTCGGTGCTAAACGCGAGCTATTTTGGTGCTAAACGAAAGATGAAAAGTATAAACATCCGCTTAAATCGTATAAATAAAACCTTCTTGAACCATGAAATATGTGCCCCATAGGGGCAAAATGCACATCAAAAAGTGGGTTTTTAGAGGTAAAATGGGTGCATTTGGGCTTGAAAAAAAATCGAACCTCCAACCAAACTAGAAAGGCAAAATAGTGCAAAACGCAGGTCTAATTCTCGAAAGTAGACAACAAGAAAGACGTGAAAGGATAGAAACAACGGCTATTTAACTACTTTATAGCCGTTATTTTCGCTAGAAAGGAGTGAAATTCTGAGCGCATTTGTAAAATAAAGATAACAATTTTAAGATTTTGAGTTGGTGAGTTTGTGGGTAGACGAGTTGATAAATTCGGAAGTTGGTGTGTTCGTGAGTTAATGAATTTGCAAGTTTGTGGGTTCTTGAATTTGTAAGTTGATGAGTTGAAGTATTCGGCAGCTATTGGGTTTTTATGAGTTTATAGGTTTGTGGGTTCATTTGTTCTTCACTCTATTATAGAAGATGAGTGCTCGTCTTGTATTGGCATCACAAACATAACAAGCTCCCAATTTATAAGCACAAAAAGTTAAGACAACGCTTTAATCTTCTTCAGGAGGATGGTTACTCCCCAAAATCACCTTTGGCGTTTAGATTTTATCTGCACTGGCTGGCTTCTCTTGCTTTTCACAAGAGGGCACACTGGCCTATGCCACCAACAGGCCAAGTGAAAATGCCAAACAAGGGCAAAGAGCATTACTTAAACGGTGATTGAATGATGGCGAATACTTTTAGAGCCTACCCATATAGAAATATTTAAAGCCAAGACAACTTAACACACATGAGCTTATATGATAAAGAGGTGTGCCAAACCATACAACAATGTGAGAACCTCCCATTTCTATCCGCCACACATTCATATCCAACAACAGTACATTTACTTTCTTTTATCTAAACAAAACAAATCACAAATCACAGGCGTAAAACACTCTCTTTGGCCAAAAATTAACCATTCTTATTACATTACAGAACGTCACCATTTAGAAAACAATATTTTTTTAAACTTTTTCGACCTTTTTATTTGGCAGTTCAAATATTATGTTTAATTTTGCGATGTGAATCAGATATACATCTGTAAAATCACAAAAAATAAAAGTATAATTATATTATAATAAAAGAAAGGAAATCGAATGAAAATAAAAGAAATTAGTTGCAATTTGAACCCATAATACCACAAAACGTGTCATCGGGTAACAAAACGTTAGTTTTAATTCGGAATTTACAAAATAAATACTTCCGTAAAGAAACAACGCCACACGCATCTAGTTTAATAATATTTGGTTAAACCATATCAAGAAAGACATTTACATTTCTAAATACCATACAAATATATCGAAACCATGAAAACAAAGGCAATGTTTCCCAACCTACGTGTTTGGCCTATCCAACATCAAAGTACCATTACACAACCTTGAAGCGCCAATGCGCAAAAGACAGCCTTAGTAAGCCATGAACATGCACAAAGCTAGTTCACATCACAATGAAGGGGAAAACAATTTCGCCTATGCCTCGAGATGGGTAACTCAAAACGCCACGTATTGAAACGAGGCGCTTTGAACCCCATCCGCGGAGGCAAACACAACAAGACACCATGAACACACTTCAAAAACGATTCATTAACAACCACTATATAAATCCCAGCCAAGGCACAACTCACGCCAATGTGCACAAAGGCGGTCATTAACAACTCTCTTAGATAATTGTGTCCACAAACAGGCCACAACAACCACACCAGCCCGCAACAAATCCATGAACACACGCCAACTAAGGCCCGCGGGTTGTTACAAATCACATCAAAAAATGAAAGAAGAACAACTGAAAGAACGGCAATGCCCATGCAAAATGGCGTATGTATGTCCCGACATCGCCATGACCGAAATGACGATGCAAGGACAACTGCTACAGGCATCAGCAAAAGGCGATCACAAAACGCTGCCAAACGGCGGAACGGTGTACAACAACTCGGGTAGTTCGGGTGGAGATGCCGGAACAGCCGAAGAAGACAACGTTATCAGCAACAGTAAGGGATATACCCTCTACGAATGGGATTAACTCCCCCTCACACTTATCTTTTATGGTGGAACGAAAAATAGCATTTATCATGAAATTCATTACACAACACATGAAGCAATTGGCAATGGTGGCTTACGCGTTCGCCTTAGCATTTACGCTGGGGGGATGTGTTAACGACCTGACCAACAACGAGCATAGGGCAGAGAACAAAGAGACGAAGGAAACGTTTAACACCAAGTCGTTCGCTGGGGTTTCCAGCCAAATGGAACTGCCCAAGACAAAAACGTCGGGGAAGTATACAGACGTATCGAAAAAGCAAGACGGAAGTAAAATGGGCATCCAATTTTATTGGGATCACGATGACTATTACCGCCTTTGGGTGAACTTAGGCGGAAGCACGGGGTGGCAGCATTTTGTTAAACAAGATACGCTTAAGATTTTAAAAAATGGAAAGATTGCCCAATCTCGCTTTTATCTAAGCTCATATTATAAGCTTACGAAAGAACAATATCCGCTGTGGTATAGTTACTATGGTTTTAGCAACGGACAACCCTGTACAAACATTCCCTATTCTTATTATCAGGTCAATGCGAATGATTTCTCAAAATTGTACGAACAGGGAGATTGTGGATTTACTACAGCGGTCGATAATGGTATTTGGTATGCTTTTACCTTGAAACACGCTACGTCATATGTAACATTTATGCCATACGCAGGCGAAGGTAAAAGTAAAGAAACGTTGACAAAATGTAAGCTCATGAAGATTACGCTCACAACGGACGAAGTTAATTCAGGGCTCTTCTACTTTGACGAGAATGGAAATGTAGATAAGAGTAAATGGCCAACGGGATATAAACAGAGAACAACTATTTGTGGCAATGGAGATGCTAGTTCTGCCTTTGTAGTACCAGAAAGTCAAGAGGCAGCCAAAAAGAATGCTGCTGTAATGGTGATGCCGCCAGGTACATACCACAACGTGCAAATAACCTACACGCTTTACGACCCCGTGGTCCAGACAACGGGCGTGTTTAAAAAGTTTATTCCCGAACTAACTCTAAACCCAGGTAAGAGTACTTCCATTTTTTCAAAACTCGAGGCAGACGATTTCACACCTAAGTTTGGACAGTATCACATGTGGGGAGCCACTTTGCATTTTTGGGAAAACCACGAAAGTGCAGCACATCATAATTGGAGAAAGGGGGGCGTTAATGGCGTTGCAGGTTATCCACAAAGCGGTGGTAGATTTTATAATCTGCACATGGAATCTGGTGCAAACAATATAGCTCCAGCAGGAACAATTGACCGTAATGCTCCCTCGGCCAACTTCATAAGCTATTATGTAAAATACGGTGACCCTCGATGGGATGATTCCCCCTTTACATACGATGGACATTTGTTTACTGGTAGGATGTGGTTTCTAAAACGAAAGCATTTTGCTAAGGAAGCTGGCTACAACGAAAGTAACATGGATGTAATGATGAACGAAAAGAATGCCAATGGCAATGACTTCCGTAAAGATAGGGGGACTGTAAGTGGTTCTGTAAACAAATGGTCAGACGTCCCAGAGGGAAAGAGAAGCAACTATTTTTATGTTGTGGCTCTGGGGTACTACACCTATTGGGGTGAACTAAAGATGGATCAAAACTACGTTGGCCGGTATTGGACTAGTACAGCCATTACAACAAAACATTATTCACCATGTGCGTTCTATTTAGAAATAGCTCCAGGTAGCGTCTTTGTGACAGGATATGATGACTCCACGAGCTACCCATATTATAAAGGACACGGCTACCAAGAGTGGCCTGGCGAAAATTAAGCAACATCAATAAGACAACAATCATGTTAAAGTTAAGATATAAATTGTTGATTTCTCTTCCTGTGTGCGCATTGGCCATGATGCCAATGGCATGCACGGAAGAACAGAACCTGGCTCAGCCAGACAACAACCAAGAAGAACTGGAATCTGCCGTTAGTTTCACTGGCTCGATGAACTCACCTTCATCACGCACCAGTGGGGAATATGGGAAAATTGACGCAACAAACCTGGGCATAACGTTTTATTGGACGACCAACGACCATGAGCACATGTACATAAACAGAGGTACAGACACTTCGCCCATCTGGGAACGCGCCAGTAAAGTGTCCTTTACAGATAAGGATGCAACGACCCATTCCGCAAATGCCACATTCAGGTTTAAGGGTAATTATGAAAATAAGCAATACACCATGCTCTATGTTGGCGGTAACCAAAAATATTCCTCAAAGAGTAAACTTTACGTAGACTTTGCCCGAATTCAGAAACAAACATCTCTTGATGATGGGGAACTAGCAAACAGCGGCGATTGCGGTATAGCAAAAACCACCTGTGACTATTACAATAAAAAGGGGAAAGGTTGGGGCTATCATGGTGACAGGCATACCTTTAAACTAGAACACAAGGCTGCATACGTAACCTTTATGCCATATAACCCACGCGGACACATGGACAACACCTACTTCGTTAGTGCGCAAATAGAGGCAAAAGAAAGCCTATACGGCAAATTCCTATTTACAGAAAAAGGGGTGGACGTTAGCAAACGGCCATTAAACCAAAACAAGGTTACGCTGAACCTCGCCACAAAAGGCATGGGAAATGGCTTGCCAATCGCGTCAAACAAGGAAGATGCCCAAAAGCATGCAGGCATCATGGTGCTACCTCCCGGCAAATATACCGATGTGCTTGTGAAATTCATCATTAAGGATCACAGCACAGGAAAAAGGTTCGACGTAAAGAAGTCTTACCCTGTATTAAACTTGGAGACAGGTATGAATCAACCCATATTCTGCCGGCTTGAAGTGGTAGACTTCACACCCTCATTCAACTATTACACCATGTGGGGCGCAGAAGACCCATATTACACTCTAGACGCAAAAGCACCACACAATTGGAACAAAGATGCAACGGGCATACCTGCGCCCGAAGACGAAAGATGGCCGCACGATGGAGACGCACGCTGGTATAGCGAAGACGAGGATGCGCCTGCGGGTGTGTTAACAGACGATGCTCTCACGATCAACGATGCCTCTTACATCTTGGCCAAGGACTGCTATTGGGACGAGAATTACCTGTGGGCTTTCGATGGGCATCTACAAAAAGGAGCACTATGGGTTCCCATTATTAGTAAAGGACACGCTATGGCTTTCGACGGTAAGGATTGGACAAGCGTACCAAGCTCTAAGTCAAAAACGGCTGTCTCGGACGAGGAACACCCAATTGTGGGCTACTATCCCTTGCCACTCATCGGGCGGTATGAAAACGGTGCACTTGTAGAAGTAGGAAAAGCTGGTTACTACTGGATTAACAGGGCCGACCCTAGCAGTGCGGACAGCAAAGCCTACTACCTGAAGGTAACCAAAACAGGGGTGAGCATAAACCATGACGGCAATAAGGAGTGGGGATGCGTGCCTTTCACGGGCGACATTCGCCCCTAACAACGAACTCGTTTTTATCAATCAATAATACTTCATAGCTTAATGGAAGGCAGGCTGATGAGACATCAGCCTGCCTTTTTGATTTATTCTTTATACGACACATGCCCAACGTTGTTGAACAACGTTTCTCACGTTCTGCTCTTCATTACCCACCCCTGCCCCATTTAGCCAACCATCTTAACGCCAATAACACCAAAGCCATAACATACTTTAACCAGAATTGTTAGATTTCCGCGCATAGCGCGCAATATATAATAAAAAATACGTAATTTTGCACGACATGAACTTTTTAGAATCATTGAAACAACTCAAGGCGTTTGCACGCCAAGACGGTGCCATCTTGGCATTGGTATGGATTGTGGCCTTTCTTTTCACCATGCAGCTACCCCAATCCATGGTGGGAAATCTCCTAACCCTTTCCACACCATTCGTCGTGGCGTGGCGGTTACGCGCGTTCCGTAACAACGCCCTCGATGGCGAAATCTCATATCGGCGCGCGCTGGCCTACTCGTGGTACACCTTCGTTTATGCCTCGCTCATCTTCGCATTGGCTCAATACCTCTATATTCGTTTCTACGACCCAGAGTCGCTCATCACCATGATGCGCGATTCGATACACTCATTTAGTGCAGCTTACCAGCAAATGGGCATGAATGAAGCCCAAATGCAAGAGTCGGTTAAACTCCTTGGCACACTTCAACCCATCGAGTTGGTGTTCCTTTTCTTCACCCAAAACATCTTCATTGGGCTTTTCCTTAGCCTCATCATAGCCGCATTTGGAATGAGACACAGGAGGTAACAAGCTAAACCGACGTTTAAAAAAGCAAAACGGGAGCAGAAACAAAGGTTACCTAAACCATAAACAACAGCAAAGAAAAGTTCCCCAAAGTCAGGCAAAGCCCATCGCCCCCACATCAAGAACAAACGATTAAGCAATATAACAGATAATACAACACAAACAACAATGGACATTTCTGTAGTTATACCCTTGTTCAACGAAGACGAATCGCTGCCCGAACTCTACTCATGGATTGAGCGGGTGATGAACGACAACCATTTTAGTTTCGAAGTGATATTCGTCAACGACGGCTCTACCGACCGTTCCTGGGAGGTGATAGAAGAACTGAGCAAACAGTCCGAACATGTTCGGGGGATAAAGTTCAGGCGCAACTATGGTAAAAGTCCCGCCCTATTTTGTGGTTTCAAAGAGGCGAACGGCAACGTAGTTATCACGATGGATGCCGACCTACAAGACTCGCCCGAGGAAATACCCGAACTCTATCGCATGATTACCGAGGAGAAATACGACCTCGTTTCGGGTTACAAACAAAAGCGATACGACCCACTTTCTAAAACAATTCCCACCAAACTGTTCAATGCTACGGCTAGAAAAATAAGTGGGATAAAGAACCTACACGACTTCAACTGTGGACTGAAAGCCTATCGCAAGGCCGTGGTGAAGAACATCGAAGTGTACGGTGAAATGCACCGCTACATCCCCTACCTGGCCAAGAACGCAGGCTTTGGACGCATTGGCGAGAAAGTGGTACAGCATCAAGCCCGTAAATACGGTAGTTCCAAGTTCGGTCTAAACCGTTTTTTCAATGGCTATCTAGACCTCATCACACTCTGGTTTCTCAGTAATTTCGGCAAAAAGCCCATGCACGTGTTTGGTCTATTAGGCTCGTTGATGTTCCTTTTGGGTTTCATCACCACTTGTCTGCTGGGTGCCGACAAACTATATTGCCTTACCCAAGGCATTCCACAACGTCTGATAACCGACTCGCCCTACTTCTATCTCTCGCTAACAACGATGATGATAGGCACGCAGCTTTTCCTTGCTGGTTTCTTAGGCGACCTTATCAGCCGCAATTCGCAAGGAAGAAACGATTACCAAATAGAGGAGGAGATAAGATGCGGAGACTAATTCCATTGCTCATATTGGCCTCGGCCGTGCTAACCGCATGCTCGTCGATAGACTGTCCGTTCAATAACACAGTCTATTCGCAATATGTACTGATGAAAGGTGGCGGCATTAAAGCCGACACCCTCACTGATACGCTGACTATTCTTACGAAAACGCGAAACGGACAAGATACCATTATATTTAATAGAGGAGTTAAGACAACAAGTTTTAGCTTGCCTATGAGTTATACACGCGACCAAGACGCACTCTTCTTCCAATTGAAAGATACCCTTGGCCATATTGTGCACGACACCATCAAGGTAAGTAAGACAAACACGCCGCACTTCGAATCGGTAGATTGCCCCATGTCTTATTTTCACACGATAACAGCTGTCACTACGTCGCATCACGCCATCGACTCCATTATACTTGTCAATCCAAACGTAACATATGACACTTCATCGCCACATTTCCGCATCTATTTCAAGAGCGACCATTAGCACCTTACTTGCCTTGGGCGCGTTGTCGGCCAGTGCGCAAGGATTGAAACCACAAAGCGAACGCCCCGACACAACTCGCTTTTTCCGTGGCCTTCAAGTCATGGTGGATGCTGTCGGGCCAATTCAGTTGGCAGTAAGCGACTACGGACAGTACGAGGCCGCCCTGCGCATAAACTTCAAAGACAAGTATTTTCCTGTGTTCGAGCTGGGCTATGGCACAGCTAACCACGAAGACGACCCTGTTACGCATGTAGCGTATAAAACCTCTGCACCATACGGCAAGGTGGGAATGGACTTCAACATCATGAAAAACAAGCACGACATTTACCGTGTTTATATAGGGGCGAGGTATGCATTCACCACATTTAAGTACGATGTGGCCAGCCCCGTGTTGACCGATCCCGTGTGGAAAGACCCAGCCGCCATCCAACTCAATAACGTTTCGGCCTCATATCATTGGGCTGAACTGCTGTTCGCCGTAGATGCCAAGATATGGGGTCCGCTGCATTTGGGATGGTCGGTGCGTTACAGACGACGCTTAGCTCACAACGATGGCGATGCTGGAAATGTGTGGTATGTGCCTGGTTTTGGAAAAACGGGCAACTCCCGACTGGGTGGAACATTTAACATTATCATCAATTTGTAGACGTATTTGTCCACCTTCAAATTATAGTAAAGCAAGAAAAGTCTTCTTTTTCGGCCTTTCCAGGCCGGCGACAATAAGCACTAAACAAATAAGCAAATGACCACACCAAATAGAAAACGACGCCTGCTTTGGCAAATACCCTTTCTTTTGTTCCTCATTGTTGGAACAATCTACATCATCAAGCAACAGCAAGATGCACCTTATCAACACGACAAGGGTGCAATCTTCGGTACAACATATAGTATCATTTACCAAAGCAACGAGAACCTGAACAAGGAAATTATGGCCGCGCTCAACGAGGTAGACCGATCGATGTCTACCTTTAATAAAGGGTCTGTCATCTCCAAAATCAACCGCAACGAGCAAGTACAGCCCGACAAGATGTTCGTAGACGTATTCCAACTGGCCAACAAAATATCCATCGAAACCAACGGGGCGTTCGATGTTACCGTTGCTCCTTTGGTTAACGCATGGGGGTTCGGCTTTAAAAACGGAGTCCACCCCACCCCACAAACCATTGACAGCCTGAAACAATTCATCGGCTATCAAAAGGTTTCTTACGTTAACGAACGAATCAAGAAACAAGACCCGCGATTGATGCTCGATTTCAGTGCCATCGCCAAAGGTTATGGCTGTGATGTGGTTGCCAACTTACTAAAACGCAAAGGCATTGAGAACTTTATGGTTGAAATTGGCGGAGAAATCGTCACACGCGGCATTAGTGAAAAGCGCCTGCCATGGAAAGTGGGCGTAACCAAGCCCACCGACGATTCGCTTAATGTAAACCAAGAGCTGCAAACCATCTTGAACGTAACGGATAAGTCTATGGCCACAAGCGGAAACTACCGCAAGTTCTATTATAAGAATGGCAAGAAATACGCCCATACCATCGACCCTAATACGGGTTATCCTGTTCAACACAACATCCTTTCGTCTACGGTACTGGCCAACACCTGTGCAGAGGCCGACGCATACGCCACGGCTTTCATGGTATTAGGACTCGACAAGGCAAAGAAAGTATTGGAACAGCACCCCGAACTCATGGCATATTTTATCTATTCAGACAAGAATGGGAAAAACGCCGTTTGGTTTTCGCCATCGCTAAAAGACAAAATTCAGAAGTAAGTCCTTTATACCCCCGACAGAGGTAATAGGGCTAATGCCTACAAGCAACAACAGATGCACCGCATTCCTCTATATGGCAAACTAATGGAATTGCCCATGTTTCAAGGCATGAGCAAAGACGATTTGGCCGCAGTACTTGGTCAAACCCGCTTCGACTTTGCACAAAAGAAAGCAGGGGCAACGATAGTTAGGGCCGAAGAAGAATGCACGCACCTTTATTTTTTGCTTAGCGGACGAATGGAAGTGAGCGCGCAAGCCCACGATAATGGCTACACTTTCACGGAAGATATAGGCGCACCCTACATTCTCCAGCCCGAAAACCTCTTCGGTATTTCCCCGCGTTACACCCGAACGTTCGTAGCCAAAGCTACATGTAGCCTGCTCTTGCTAAGCAAGTCTGAGGTATTAAGACTTACAGACGACTTTATTATCTTCAAGTTCAACCTACTCAACACCATCTCCACACAAGCGCAAAAAGCAGGAAGGCAGCCTTGGCGACATTGCGACTCCAACCTCGAACACCGCATCACCCGTTTCTTCACAGCGCATTGCATACACCCCGCTGGCAGAAAACTTGTGCACATCAAGATGCAGAAACTAGCAAACGAGATGAACGACAACCGCCTAAACGTCTCGCGAGCACTCAACGGCATGCAAAAACAGGGGCTAATTCAGCTTAAACGCGGCTGTATCGTGATACCCATGCTCGAAAAGCTTGTGGCCGAATGGGGTTAGCCCAGGCACATCTCCCATCTCAAGCACAGCCCTTCTTAACCTCCCTTCGCTCGTTATTCCAACATTCTTACCACAAATATGCGGTAAAAAGCGCGCCAAATCAAATAAAAAGCCTTAACTTTGTAGCTTAAAGCTATTACATCAACATAAGAATGACAAGAACAAACAATTTGGTAAATACCATTATTAAAGGAATACAAGAGAAAAAGGGCAGCAATATCGTTGTAGCCGACTTAAAGGAAATAGAGGGTGCAATAACCAATTATTTCGTTATATGCCAAGGAAACTCGCCCACACAGGTAGAGGCCATAGCTGAATCTATCGGCGAGACCGTGCGTAAAGAACTCAAAGACAAGCCCACAAGTGCCGTTGGTCTAGGCCTAAACCAGTGGGTTGCAATGGACTTTGTGGATGTTATCGTACACGTTTTCATACCAGAGATGCGCTCTTTTTACGACCTTGAACACCTTTGGGCCGATGCCCAACTAACCCACCTCACTGACATCGACTAAAATTGGCATGGCATTTGATGGAACGTTCGTGTCACCAACAATTCAATTATGAGCAACAAACAACCATACAACAATAAGCAACCCAAGATGCCACGTTTCAACATGAACTGGATTTATGGGTTGATCATCATCGCGTTGGGGCTTTTCTTCTTCACGGGGAAAGGCGACATGATGGCTGGAAGTGTTAAGCAAGAGGCTACATACACCAAATTTAAGGAGTATGTGAACAAAGGCTATGTCAACAACGTGGTGGTAAACAGCGAGCAACGTACGCTTAAAATGTACGTTAAGCCTGCCAACCTGCGCGACGTTTTCGGAAAAGACCCGAAACAACTAGGTGAAAAACCATACGTAAGTGTACAATATGGTTCGGCCGAGGAACTTGAAAAGTACCTCACTGAAATTCAACAGGCAGGTAAAATCAAAGACTTTGCTTTCGATAACGATAAAGGCGGACACTTCACCGACATCCTTATCCAGTTTGTTCCATTCATCGCGCTCATCGCCATTTGGATATTCATCATGCGTAGAATGGGCAGTGGCGGAGCCGGAGGTGGCTCGGGCGTGTTCAGTGTAGGCAAAAGCAAAGCCAAGATGTACGAGAAAGGAAACGAAATCGGCATCACCTTTAAAGACGTTGCAGGCCAAGAAGGTGCCAAACAAGAGGTTCAAGAGATTGTAGAGTTCCTTAAAAGTCCGCAGAAATACACCGACCTCGGTGGTAAAATCCCCAAAGGCGCATTGCTCGTTGGCCCTCCGGGTACAGGTAAAACGCTTTTGGCCAAAGCCGTTGCGGGCGAAGCGGGCGTGCCTTTCTTCTCCATGAGCGGCTCCGACTTTGTCGAAATGTTCGTGGGTGTGGGTGCAAGTCGTGTTCGCGACCTCTTTCACCAGGCCAAAGAAAAGTCACCCTGTATCATTTTCATCGACGAAATTGATGCAGTAGGGCGTGCTAGAAGTAAAAATCCCTCGATGGGTGGAAACGATGAACGCGAGAACACTCTCAACGCACTGCTTACCGAGATGGACGGATTTGGTACAAACAGTGGCGTTATCATTCTTGCAGCCACCAACCGTGCCGACATGCTCGACAGCGCACTACTTCGAGCAGGACGTTTCGACCGACAAATAAATGTAGACCTGCCCGACCTGCCCGAACGCAAGCAAATATTTCAGGTACACCTTCGCCCCGTGAAGGTAGACTCCACCGTAGACATCGATTTCCTCTCGCGGCAAACCCCAGGCTTTTCGGGAGCCGACATCGCCAACGTCTGCAACGAGGCAGCCCTCATTGCGGCACGCCATAACAGCAAGTCGGTAGGCAAACAAGACTTCCTCGATGCCGTAGACCGTATTATCGGCGGATTAGAGAAGAAAACGAAGATAATGACTGCCGCCGAAAAGCGCACTATCGCCTTGCACGAGGCAGGACACGCCACCGTGTCTTGGTTCTGTCAACATGCCGACCCCTTGGTAAAGGTATCCATCGTGCCACGTGGCCGAGCCTTAGGTGCAGCTTGGTATCTACCCGAAGAACGCCAAATCACCACCAAAGAGCAAATGCTCGACGAAATGTGTGCACTGATGGGCGGACGTGCAGCTGAAGAATTGTTCACTGGCCATATCTCTACTGGCGCAATGAACGACTTAGAAAGGGCCACAAAGAGTGCATACGGCATGGTGGCATACGCTGGTATGAGCGACAAGTTGCCCAACATCAGTTTCTACAACAACCAGGAATACCAATTCCAAAAGCCATATTCTGAAACAACGGCGAAAGTAATCGACGACGAAGTGATGAAGATGGTGAACGAACAATACGACCGTGCAAAGAAAATCCTTCAAGAAAACAGCTACGGCCACAACAAATTGGCCGACCTGCTCATCTCACGCGAAGTGATTTTTGCCGAAGACGTAGAAGAGATTTTCGGTAAACGCCCTTGGGTTAGCCGTTCAGAGGAAATAATTGAAGACAATACTCCGAAGTTGGAAGACATGCCCGACGAGGTGAAAGCGGCCGAGGAAGAACACCGCAGGTTGCGTGGACTTTAACCCATAACATGCTGTCGCCATCCGCCTATCTTACTTTCAAGGCAGGCAGATGGCGATACGCTGTTGCCACTTTCCGCTTTACGCCAACACGCAAGACCCGTTCAACCGCCCAAACAAAATGCCGAGGATGCCACAACGCACCTCCATCAGTTACCATTATATAACGACGAAAAAAGAGAAGACAATGACTCCTAAGATTAAGAATTTGATTGCACGAACCATAACAGGTGTTCTTTTTGTAGCCATCATGGTTACTTGTTTCTTGCGCCCATTGAGCATGGTGTTTGTTTTTGCACTCATAACGTCGCTGAGCCTTTGGGAATACGCAGGGTTAGTTAACGAGAACAAGGGCACTAACGTTAACCGATTTATATCAACTGTTGCTGGTACATACCTTTTCTTGGCCGTTGCAGGCGTCAACAGCGGGTTTATTGCCACCAATGCCGTGTTCGTGCCTTATCTCCTAACCATCGTTTATCTTTTCGTCAGCGAACTTTACACCAAAGCTAACGACCCCATCAACAACTGGGCCTACACCATGTTGGGGCAAATGTACATCGCCCTACCCCTCTCAATGATAAACGTGTTGGCGTTCAGGCAAGCCGACAACCAAATTTACTTTTACCATCTCCTTCCCCTTAGCGTGTTTATCTTCCTTTGGACCAACGACACTGGTGCCTATTGCTCCGGTTCGCTTTTCGGTAAACACAAGCTTTTCCCACGCATTTCGCCTGCCAAGAGTTGGGAAGGCAGCATCGGCGGAGGCATTCTCGTGCTCCTAGTAGCCGGTCTTATCGGCTATTTGGAAACGCAATCCACAGCTCCCACAAACCTCACCATCCCCCAATGGCTAGGCTTAGGCCTTGTAGTGGTGGTGTTCGGCACATGGGGCGACCTTGTTGAGTCGCTTTTCAAACGCACACTCGGCATCAAAGACAGCGGAAACATTCTGCCTGGTCATGGCGGAATGCTCGACCGTTTCGATTCCTCACTCATGGCCATACCCGCCTCTGTGGTATATCTCTATTCATTAACGCTATTTCAATAACATCGCAGAGAACGCCACTGCATTGTGCGTTCTCTCATATATATAATATGATAGACAGTTCAGCTTTTCAGGGTAAAACGGCTGCTTATTACACATTAGGTTGCAAATTAAACTTTTCGGAGACCTCCACTTTCGGGCAAATGCTCCAAGACATGGGCGTTAGAACCGCCAACGAAGGCGAGCCTGCCGACATCTGCCTTATCAACACCTGCTCGGTTACCGAAGTGGCCGACCACAAATGTAGGCAAATTATCCACCGCATGGTGCGCGAAAACCCAGGAGCCTTTGTGGTTGTAACGGGATGTTACGCCCAACTTGAATCCGAAAAAGTTAGCGCCATCGAAGGCGTAGACCTCGTTTTAGGCAGTAATGAAAAAGCCAACCTCATACAATATCTTAACGATGCTTGGGCCGACGGGCAACGCGGCACAGCCTTGCACCGCCATTTCTCGGTAAAGACCAAAGACATCAATACCTTTGCCCCCAGTTGTAGCCGTGGCAACCGAACGCGTTATTTCCTTAAAGTGCAAGACGGGTGCGATTATTTCTGCACCTACTGCACCATTCCATTCGCACGAGGCTTTTCCCGAAACCCTTCCATAGCATCACTTGTTCAGCAAGCACGCGATGCCGCCAACGAAGGTGGAAAAGAGATTGTGCTAACAGGTGTAAACATAGGCGAGTTCAAGGGCGAAGGCAACGAACGCTTTATCGACCTTGTCAGGGCACTCGACCAAGTTGAAGGCATACAACGTTTTCGCATCAGCAGCATTGAGCCCAATTTGCTTACCGACGAGCTTATCGACTATTGCGCATCCAGCAGAGCTTTCATGCCCCACTTCCACATACCCTTACAAAGCGGTAGCGACGAGGTTTTAAAGCTGATGCATCGCCGATACGACACAGCCCTTTTTGCCCACAAGGTACAACTCATTAAGCAACGAATACCAAATGCCTTTATCGGTGTAGACGTTATGGTGGGTTCGCGTGGCGAAGAACCTGCCTATTTCGAGCAATGCTACGACTTCCTAAAATCGTTAGACATCAGCCAGTTGCATGTATTCCCTTACAGCGAACGTCCTGGAACGGCAGCCCTTCGCATCCCTCACGTAGTTAACGATGCCGAGAAACGTCGCCGCAGCAAACTGCTTTTAGAGCTGTCCGATGAGAAATTGGAAACCTTCTATGCCTCGCAAATAGGTTCGCAAAGCCTAGTTCTCTTTGAAAAGGCAGCCAAAGGCAAGGCCATGCATGGTTTTACCCCCAACTATGTGCGCGTTGAATTGCCTGCCTCACTAGCCAAAGACGAGTTCGACAACCAACTGTTACCCGTCAGGTTAACCCAATTCAACCACAACAAAAGTGCCGTAAAGGTAGAACTCATATAACATCTTCAACATAAATATTGAGTTATGGACAAGGTAGCAATCGTTATTCTGAATTGGAACGGGCAGTCAATGTTGGCCCAATACCTGCCCTCCGTTATGCGTCATTCGCGTAACGAAGCGGCAGTGTACGTTGCCGACAACGCCTCTACCGACGATTCATTGGCCTATCTCGCCCAACATTTCCCCCATTGCCAAACCATTGCCTTGGAAAAGAATTGGGGATTTGCCGAAGGCTACAACAAAGCTTTGGCACAAATAGATGCCGAATACTACGTGTTGCTCAATTCCGATGTTGAAGTTACCCACCAATGGCTAACGCCACTCGTCGAAGAGATGGACGCCCACCCCGACATAGCGGCCTGCCAACCCAAACTTTTGGCCATGCACGACAGGGAATCGTTTGAATATGCCGGTGCGTCGGGCGGTTTCATCGACAGCTTGGGTTATCCCTATTGCCGCGGTAGAATATTCGAACACGTTGAAAAAGACGAAGGACAATACGACTATCGACAAGAAATACATTGGGCCACAGGAGCTTGCCTCATGGTGCGAGCCAAAGACTATTGGGCCGTAGGCGGCCTAGACGCGCGTTTCTTTGCCCACAACGAAGAGATTGACCTCTGCTGGCGACTAAGACTCAGAGGCAAAAAGATATTCTGCATACCCGAAAGTGCGGTTTATCACGTAGGTGGCGGCACGCTCCCCAAGGTAAACCCAATGAAGACCTACCTCAACTTTCGCAACAATCTAACCATGCTTTACAAGAATCTTGCCCCTTCGCAGATGCGCAGGGTTATGGCTTGGCGAGTATTTTTAGACTATGTTGCGGCCTTCCAAACCCTCGTTTTCAACAGGAATCGGGGCGATTTCAAGGCCATTATCAAGGCGCGGCGCGACTTCAACAAATGGAAACACAGCTTCGACACTGCCCGCGAAGAAATACAAAACAGCAAAACCATACACGCCGAAAACCCCAATAGCCCTTTCTCCATCCTATGGCAATATTATATAAGGAGCAGGCGCACATTCCACACACTGCCGCAAAAGTAAAAATTCTGCCTTTCCTTTTCATCCCATAACTTAGCACAAATAGCTATATCATCCCATTGAAACCACATTCTAACCTGCCTAAAACTACATTCTAAACTTCACAAAGATAAGGCTACTTTATGATTTTAGCACCACTAAATTATTAAAATCCTGCTATATTTACATCTCCCTTGTTATGGTTAATTAACTACTATTGCCCTATCAAAAGCTAAAAGAAATTTTGGAGAACTACAATATTTAGTTAACTTTACCAATATCATCATGGGCTAATACAGCAAGAAGACCAGCCCTACGCTGCTAATTGTAAAATCTCTTTCAAGAGTCATTCGCCAAACGTTTTTGTTAAGACACAACCTTATATTGATGCACTTTTTCACTAATCAGAGAATATAAGTATTAGATTTAACAATCATATTGATAACCAAACCGTATTAATTATGAACAGAAACATTCTTTTAGTTGGCCTGCTATTTGCGTTGATGCCAACAAGTATTTTTGCACAAAAGCAGCGTTCACAAGCATTTAGGGACAAATACACGCTTAAAGAGGCTGTTATCCTTAGTCGACACAACATCCGTGCCCCGCTTTCTACAAAGGGAAGTCTGCTGGAACAAGTTACTACACATCCTTGGTTTGAATGGACAGCTGGTGCTAGCGAACTAACAACGCGTGGGGGCGCATTGGAAAATCAGTTCGGACTTTATTTCCGCAAATGGTCGGTAGATGCTGGGCTTTTCAAAGAAAACGCCACACCATCACGCAACGAGGTACTCATTTACGCCAACAGCATGCAGCGTTGTATTGCAACGGCCAATTATTTCACAACGGCACTCTTCCCCGTGGCCGATGTTCCAGTAAACCACCGTTTCGTACCTAGCAAGATGGATCCTGTCTTCTTCCCACAACTTACCAAGTCGAGCAAGTCGTTCAGGGCACAAGCTATGAAAGAGATTGCCGCCATGGGTGGAAAGAAAGGTATTGTAGGTATTAATGAAGGTTTGAAGGAAAGCTACGAAATCACGGCCAAGGTTCTCGACTTGAAGGATTCGCCTGCATGCAAAGAAAAGAATTTGTGCGCTTTCGACAACTACAACACCCAGCTCATCCTCGACAAAGGTGATGAACCACGCATGAAAGGCTCTTTGAAAGATGCCACTAACTGCTCGGATGCGCTCATCCTGCAATTCTATGAAGAACCAGACGCCAAGAAAGCTGCCTTCGGACACGACATCACCCTCGACGATTGGACAAAGATTTCCAAGATTAAGGATGTTTATGGCGATGTGCTTTTCACTGCACCCGTAGTTTCTGTCAATGTGGCTCATCCACTTCTCGCCTACATGCGCGACGAGTTAATGGACAAAGACCGCAAGCTGGCTTTCCTCTGTGGACACGACTCTAACATCGCATCAGTAACTGCCGCATTAGAAGTTGAACCATACGACCTACCCAATTCGATTGAGAAGAAAACGCCTATTGGTTGTAAGCTTGTTATCGAAA
Source organism: uncultured Prevotella sp. (assembly GCA_938028745.1). Classification (GTDB taxonomy): domain Bacteria; phylum Bacteroidota; class Bacteroidia; order Bacteroidales; family Bacteroidaceae; genus Prevotella. The sequence goes on along the minus strand of CALIZL010000112.1, from coordinate 14,710 downwards.
AGTTTGAAGGAAAGGACGGGAATATGTATTGCGACATCAACCTTACCTACCAATCAACCGACCAGCTACGCAACATTGCGATGCTTAGCCTCAAGAATCCCCCACAGATTTTCCCACTTTCATTGAAAGGATTGCAGAAAAATGCAGACGGACTGTATTTGCTTAAAGATGTAGAAGGACGATTCATGAAGGCAATTCGTGCCTACGATAAGATTGAAGACGAGTTTTAAAGGGTTCTTTAAATTACAACAGCATGAACAAGAAACTATTTCTCGCATTTGCTGCCAGCCTTTACATACTGGGCGGCAATGCAAAAGCTACAATACAGATGGTTTCTACATCTCGGCACGTGGCATCATCATCAACCCAGCAGACTACAAGTATAACTATGCGTGCTCTGGCGTTGACAATCCTGCCGACAAGAACCTTGAATTGATGCTTGGCTTTGGCTACCTTAACTTGAAGGATTCGAAAGCATTGGCCGATGCTCCAATAGCAGGCATGGCCAAAGCTGGCCGCATGTCCGACCTCAGTGCTGGTCTTTCTTTCTTCTGGAACAAGTATGTCACCTTGCGTCTGAACTATCACTACATACATTCACACACATGGGACCAACCCTCTGCTAAGGTTGTAAATGTAGTACAAATGCGTGTTCAGTACATGTTCTAATTACATCGTTTTAAAGTCAGAGCATATAAGGTACGGTTCTCGTACAACTAAGCTACAGCATTACGCCAGCTACCGCATCATGGTAACTGGCGTATAGTTTTCTCATCAGCAAGTCTATGCAAATACAAAGATTTCCGACTCCATTAACAAACAACACATCGCACATAGAGAACGACAAAACAATAAGAGAGGTCACACAGCTTGTGCACCTCTCTTATTATTGTCCGTTCAACTTACCGACTTAATCCATATAGAATTGAGCAGGGATATTAGCCGTCAAAGGCGAATGAGATTTCTTAACAGGAACGTAGGTACAAACCTGCGGAATAATGCCATTGGTAGGCAAGAAACCGTTTGGCAGGTCCTTGCGGTAAAGTACATCTTTGCGGTAATGAGCCTCCGCTCCTTCGGCAATGCTCATACCAAGCATTCCACTGCGCCAATCCCCTTCGTTGTCTACCTCGTTCATCACATCCACAAGTTCTGCACAATCAGATGGGATAGCAACTTTTCCCGCTTGCATATCTTGCAACTGTTTAATCACACGTTGCATCCACGCTTCGTTGCATTGATGCGCTTTGTCTACGGCAACAATGGTAATAGCATGGAATGCCTCCCCTCCTTTTTTGCCAGGTTTGTACAGTTCTGATTGTGCCGCAACAACTCCACGATACACAATTGGCCCCTCACTATACTTTCTTCTCCACTTATCTTTGCCAAACCAAGGTGCCTTTCCTGCAACAGACTTGAAGAATTCGCTTTCGGTACTACGGGGTGTCTTCATATACGGTTCAAGCTTAGAGAGATTGGTACAATTCTCATGTCCATTTCGCATTTCTTCCTGTGCAGCATTCCTGGCATCCCTTACATCCTGCTTAGCTTTGCGATACTCACTAACGTCATAACCCTGTGCTTCTAGTTCGTCCAAACGTTCATCTGGAATAGATTGTTTAAAATTTTCCAGTTGTTTGCCAAGTTGGTTCTTAAAAAATCCCATAAATAGTTTTGATTAATGTTAATACTTGTTTACCAATGTGGTTAACCTTATAGACTCATGACCCCTCAACCCACGTATCCTCTTTTACCACACAACAACTTGCGCCTTACAGATAGAATTTGAATTCAAAATTAAATATCACATTCTTTTGTTTACGCACATAAGGATGGCATTGCAATTGGATGCGCGGATGTATAGTAGATCTTTTTAGATGTCCGTGCAAAGATACGCAATTAAATTTAAATATGTATTAAAGAAACTATTTCTTTTGAAAGAACGACAAGAACTCTGCAAAACTAGCCACTCTCCCGTTTTTCATCTCTATAACCTTAAATGAAGTCGTCTTGACTTTTAATAATTCTATATGAGAGGAGTGCGGGACAAGTCAACTCACTGGCTTATAAACTCAAGAAAGACCAACAACTCACGATTACATTAACTTACAAACTCATGAACTTAAAACCCCATGAACTTATAATCTCATGAACTTAAAACCCCATGAACTTAAAACCTCATGAACTTATAATCTCATGAACATTAAACCCAATGAACTTAAAACCCCCATGAACTTATAATCTCAAATAATCATCAACGCAGAACTCAAACCCTCTCTTTTTTGCAACATCCCTCAAAACATGCCACGCATCAACCAAAAGCACGCCTCGCATGAACGAAGTACCAGACAAATGTTCGATAGTTTTAAAACCCCGATACACCTGTGAGCAGTAAGACATAGTTATATCTCGAAAAGCAACACAAAATATCTCGAAAAGCAACACAAAATATCTCGAAAAGCAACACAAACCCAGCAACTCACCTACTTAACTGCCCATCAGCTCATCAACTCGAAAGCTCACGAACCAACACTCCCGCCAACCCGTTAGCTTGTCAGCTCGTCAACCTGCTCCCGTCATCCCATTAACTTGAAACTTCGTCAACTTTTCGGCAAACATTTTAACATTATGAGTGCCCTTTCTGGCAATCAATCGCCCTCCTTGCCGCAAAAAAACGATTCTCGCGAAGGTTTGTTTTGCTGCAAAAAGGGGTTAGCCAGTGCATGTGGCAAAATGAATTTTTATTTAAACCGACCGCCACTAACACCCGTTTTTAGGCTTTTATCAGCAAAATGGAGTGCGTTTTGGTGCTAAATGGAGTGCGTTTTGCCGCTAAATGGAGTGTGTTTTGCCGCTAAATGGAGTGCGTTTTGCCGCTAAATGGAGTGCGTTTTGCCGCTAAATGGAGTGCGTTTTGGTGCAAAACGCAAGCTATTTTGGTGCTAAATGGAAGGTGAAATGGTGCTAAATGCGAGATGAAAAGTATAAACATCCGCTGTGATGGTATAAATAAAACCTTCTTGAACCACGAAATATGTGGCTCATAAGGGCAAAATGTCTATCAAAAAGTGGGTTTTTAGGGGTAAAATGGGTGTATTGGGGCTTGAAAAAAATCGGACCTCCAACCAAACTAGAAAGGCAAAATGGTGCAAAATGCGGGTAATATTCTTAAAAATGGACTAAACAAGAAACATGTAGGGCTGAAATTATCGGCTAATAGCCTACTTTTTATCCATCATTTCTGCTAGAATGGAGTGGTGAGAAAGGTGAGTTTTGTAAAATATAGATACTTGCTTTAACACTAACCTACCATGAGGAAAAAGACTGAAAGATGGTTGCTAACGACCCATTGGGGCTTAATAAGCTAGCTAAACAATTGGCATCTGCCTTTCATACAATTAAGACTACTCAAATGAAAAGCCTTAAAGGGCATGGAAACCTAGGTCAACTCGTACACGCCTGTTGGACTTTTACGTTTCAAAACCTCCAACTCAAAGTCTTTACCTGCCACAATACCATAGCTGCGCAAAGTCTGTTCAACCGTTTTCTTGGCCAATTCTGGGTGGTTGTTCTCCTCGCTTAGGTGGCAAAGCCAAACGTGGCGAAGGTTTTCCGATGCGTTTTGGGCCAACGCCTCGGCACAGTCTGCATTGCTAAGATGGCCTGTTCTGCCCAAGATACGTTCTTTAAGGTGCTGCGGATAAGGGCCGCCCGAAAGCATTTCCACATCATGGTTGGCCTCAATCACCAGGTAGTTGGCGGCATTGATAAAAGGTTTCATCTCGTCGGTCACTTCTCCCACATCGGTAAGCAAGCAAAACGTAATGTCGCCAAACTGCACTTGGTAGCCCACATTGTCTAAACTGTCGTGCGGAACATTAAAAGGCGTAACTGTAAAGCTGCCCAAACGAAAGGCCACACCTTTCTCTACCAACTTCAATCGTTCGGGACTGACCTTGCACCGAACGCAATAATTCTTCTCAATGCCCACGTGAACGCGATGGGTGGCATAGATAGGCAACCCATAATCGCGACTAAGACTGCCAACAGACTTAACATGGTCGGCATGGTCGTGTGTGATTAGAACATTTTGTATGTGTGCAAGCGAAAGGCCGTATTCACGAAAATGCTTTTTTAAAGTGCGAATACCCACACCAGCATCTATAAGAAGTCCCTCTGTTTCTGTATATAAGTAATAGCAATTGCCGCTGCTACCGCTTCCCAACGAAATGAAGTTCAACATCCTGCGTTTAAAGTTTTCCACAAAATTAGGGAAAAAGTGCGAAATAACCAAAGTTTTTCCTACCTTTGTCTTTGCTAAATTAACTGACACATGAAAAAGTTCCTCGCCGTATGCGCATTGCTCCTCCCCACCCTGCTTGTTGGTTGCGACGTGCGCAAGGTTGCCTTTTCGCGCGAATTTGATGGCAGCGTAGACTCGTTTGCCGTCTATTTCTTTAATTGGCGGCTCGACAAGGCTGCCCAGTTCTGTACGCCCGACTCGAAGAAATGGCTGCAATTTGCGGCCAGCCAAGTGCAAGCCGAAGACTTGGAGCAGATGAAAAGCCTGCCCAACAACTTTGCCTACTCGTACGAAATAACACAAGGCGACACCAAAGGCGTTGCTGCCGAAGTGGCGTTGAACGTGGAAAACTTCTTTGTTCTCGACTCTATTGGCAAGCCCGGCAGACTGAAAGAGAGTGCCACCTTTCCTTTGCAACTGGTGAAACAAGACGGAACATGGAAGGTTAAGCTAGACGGTCTGCCAAGAATGGATAAGAACTATCAACAGAAAAAGCCGGATGAAGAAAACGGATAAGGGCTAATCGCCCCACTTGCCGCTTGTTTTTCGCCCCCGTTTGCATGGCAACCCAATGCCACATTGGCTGCGACGAAAGATTAATACTTGCTAAAAACGAGCCAAGCCCGAAGGCATTAAAGCGGCAATTGCTTTAAAAGCACTACATTTGCAGATATTTATAAACCACATAAAGAGAAGAAAAAACGGCGTTCATATAATGCGCTGACAACGATTACATCAATGAGACACAAGTTAAGCCACTTATTATTTATAACCCTGTTGCTCTTTGCAGCAACAGCCGAACTGCAAGCGCAAGGCAACGGCAAGACACCTACGCCACGCAAAGCAAAGACTGCCGACAGCGTTAGCGTGCCAGTACAACCCAAAGACACGGCAAAGGCCATGCCCGACACGCTTGCCGTGCCATTGCCAAGCCCCGCCTTAGACCTTGCCGACACGGAAGAAAGCATGGGACTACACCAATCGCTTAAAGTGAAATTCATCGAAGGCAACGCAGGTTTCATGTCGCTCGTGGCCTTGGCACTGGTGCTAGGTCTGGCTTTCTGCATCGAACGCATCATCTATCTTAGCCTCTCGGAGATTAACGCCAAACGATTTATGGCCGACTTAGGCGCAAAGATAAGTGCAGGCGACATAGAAGGAGCCAAGGAACAATGCCGAAACACGCGCGGCCCTGTGGCATCTATCTGCTATCAAGGACTGACGCGCATCAGCGAAACGATAGACAACATCGAACGTTCAATCGTTTCGTACGGCACCGTTCAATCGGCCAACCTAGAAAAAGGCTGCTCTTGGATAACGCTCTTCATCGTTATGGCTCCCTCGTTGGGCTTCTTGGGCACGGTTATCGGTATGGTAATGGCCTTCGACCAGATAGAGCAAGCAGGCGACATCAGTGCGCCAGTGGTGGCCGCCGGTATGAAAGTGGCCCTTATCACCACCATCTTCGGCATCATTGTAGCACTTGTTTTGCAGGTGTTTTACAACTACATACTCTCTAAGATAGAGCATTTGGTGGCCCAAATGGAAGAGTCGTCCATTACGTTACTCGACTCTATTATGAAACATAAGCTGTCGAAATGAAAAGTTTAAACATCAAGAACATCCCTGCCGAGCGGCTCTCGCAACGCGTTTTCTACGTGTTGGTGGGCTTGTGCGTGGTTGTTTTCGGGCTGTTTTACATGGTGGGCTACGACATTCCCTACGTTTTCAACCCCGACATCACTGCGCCCATGTTCACGGGTGTGGTTCTCGACACGATGTATGTGCTCTTCTTACTGGCCTTGGCATGTGCCATTTGGAGTGCCATTAAAGGATTTAGCGTTTCGGGAAAGAGCGACGGCACGGAGAACAACGTCCCCTATCGCGCCATTTCGTATGCTGTGTTCGTGGGAACAGCCATCATTCTGCTGCTCGCCCTGCTCTTCGGTTCGTCTAAGGAGATGGTGGTCAATGGTTCGTTGTTTGCCAATAAGTTCCTTCTCAAACTCTCCGACATGTTCATTTACACCATCGGCATCTTGCTTTTTGTGGCATTTGCTGCCGTTGTTTTCGGGTTTACCCGTTATTACCGCAAAAGATAAAGAGGAGGAAAGCCCATGTTTGCTCGACGAAGAAGAACTGTTCCGCAACTCAACGCCACATCAACGGCCGACATTTCGTTTATGTTGCTCATCTTTTTCCTTGTCACCACATCAATGGATCTCGACAAGGGATTGGCTAGGAAGTTGCCGCCCGTGGAAAAAAACAAGCAAGAGGAAAGTCTTGTTAATAAGGACAATATCATCAAGGTGTATATAACGGGCAACAATAAAGTTCTAGTAGACGATGCACCCTGCACGCTAGACGAGCTAAAAGACAAGCTGAAAAAGTTTGTGGCACGTAAAGGTAGAAACCATCTTATACAACTACAAGCGAGCGAAAATGCCAACTACGACACGTATTTTCATGTGCAAGATGCCATCGTGTCTACCTTTAACCTGCTTAAAAACCAACTGGCCGTAAAGATGTTTCGGCATCCTTACGCGCTATGTTCGGCCGAAGAGAAAGACGAAGTGAACCGATTGATGCCCCAACGCATGGTGGAATCGTTCGACAATAAGGATAACAACACGCCATAAGCATGATACGCAGGAGCAAAAGAAACCACGAAATACCCGCGCTCAACACCTCGTCGCTACCCGACTTGATATTTACGGTGTTGTTTTTCTTCATGATTGTAACCCACATGCGCAACGTTACAGTGAAGGTGAGGTATCAGGTGCCACAGGGGAAAGAACTGAATCGGCTTGCCAAGAAGTCGTCGGTGATGCACATATATATAGGTAAGCCCATCGAAAAAAGGGACGCCGACAATGCACAAGCCACCATCGTGCAATTTAACGACAAGGTTATTCCCCTTGCCGAACTAAGAAAATACGTTGCTGCCGAACGCGCGAAACACTCTCCCGACGAGGCAAAAGAACTGATGGCATCAATAAAAGCCGACAAAGATACGAAGATGAAGACCATCGCCGAAGTGAAACAAGCCTTGCGCGAGGCAAAAGTTTACAACGTGAACTTTACCGCCACACAAAATAAAAGCAAGCGTTAAGTTGCGCCACCAGCTTGTTTGCCACCAACAGAGCCTAAGGTAAGCTTTGCCCATCATTAGATTTTAATCATTCATTTATAGTTAAATAACACAAAAATAAGAATACAGTTTAAAAAACAGGAATAACGTTATCACAAGCATTAAAGGTCGAATTAATCGCCGAAAAAGTTACATTGTAAGGCTGTTACGCCAGTGTGAGGTTGCGCTGAGCATTTTGGCAGTTTCCCAAACAATCAGTAAAAAGATTTTTCTTACCTCTCGGCTACTTGCCAAATTCATTTTTATATGTTACCTTTGCAAAGAAATTGAATAAATATGTCACATCATAATCTAGATCTTCTGGACAAGAAGATACTTCAACTTATCTCTGCCGATGCACGCACACCCTTCTTAGAGGTGGCGCGCATTTGCAAAGTTAGTAGTGCTGCCATACATCAGCGCATACAAAAGCTCTTAAATTTAGGCGTAATAAAAGGCTCGCGATTTATTCTTGCCCCTGAAAAAGTGGGCTATGAAACGTGCGCTTACGTTGGACTTCACCTCAAAGACCCCAACACTTCCGACAAAGTGGCCGAGGCTTTGGAGAAGATACCCGAAGTGGTTGAGTGCCATGTACCCACAGGGAACTACGACCTTTTCATCAAGTTGTATGCCATTAACAACCGCCACTTGATGTCCATCATCCACGATAAGCTACAACCGCTCGGACTTTCGGGCAGTGAGACCATTATCTCTTTCAACGCCCTAATCGACAGGCAGGTGTCGGTAGACCAAGTGGCCGTTGAAGACGAGGAGGAATAACACAACGAAGGATGCCGCCCTGCCCCACACAGGCAAGCAAGTAAAAAGGCTGTATCTGCGTTAACATACATTTACTGCAACGCCCCGCTTAACCCTTACAATGGTTAAGCGGGGCGTTGTGGTAAAAACATTTTCTCAAAAAAGCTGTGCTACGGGTACTAATCCATCCGCGCCTTATAGTCTTCGTAACCATAAGTGCGCAGCATTTCTAGTTCGCCCGAAGTGCGAACAATGGCCAATGAGGGATGGGAAATGCCGTTAAACATGTTCGTCTTCACCGTGGTATAGTGTATCATATCCTCAAATATGACGTTCTCGCCCACGGTCAGGGCATGGTCGAACTGCCACGAACCCATAAAATCGCCCGACAAACAGCTGTTGCCACCCAAGCGATAAATGTGTTTCGCACCGCCATTCACCGCTGCCTCCAATTCAAGCGAGCGCGCATTGCGAACCGCAGGCTGGTAAGGCATCTCCAAACAGTCGGGCATGTGGCAAGTAAAGCTCACGTTTAGGATGGCCGTTTGTATGCCTTTGTCTTCAACAATGTCTACCACCTGTGCCACAAGCGGCCCCGTTTGCCAGGCAAAAGCACTGCCAGGTTCGAGTATTACGTGCAAATGGGGATGGCGTTCCTTAAACGAACGCAACGTATCAACGAGCAATTCCACGTCATAATCCTTGCGTGTCATCAGGTGTCCACCACCAAAGTTAATCCATTTCAATGCAGGGAACCACCCAGAGAACTTGTTTTCGATGTGCGTTAAGGTTCTTGCAAACACGTCGGCACCACTCTCGCAATGGCAATGACAATGAAATCCCTCGATGTCCGCCGGCAACTGGTTGGGCAATCGTTCTGCCGACAGCCCAAATCGCGTACCAGGGGCACAGGGATTATACAGCTCAGTCTCAACCTCCGAGTACTCAGGGTTGACCCGCAAGCCAAAAGAAAGACTTGCATTACTTGCTTTTGCGAGCGCGGCATAACGCTCATACTGCGTTAGCGAGTTGAAAGTGAGGTGGCTAGAACAGTTGGCAATCTCCCCAATCTCATCCTCGGTGTATGCAGGAGAATAGGTATGCGCCCTCGAACCGAACTCTTCGAAAGCCAATTTCGCCTCAGAAAGCGAGCTGGCAGTGGTAGAACGGATGTACTCTTTAAAGATGGGAAAGGTTTTCCACAAGGCAAAAGCCTTGAAAGCGAGTATAATTTCCACCTCAGCCCTTGCCGCCACCGAGGCTATAAGTTCCAAATTGCGCCTCAGTCTGGCCTCCTCCACAATGTACATGGGCCTGCGCACTTCTTCGAAAGTATCTAAGTTTATTCTCATATCTCAATGATTTGCGTATGCAAAGGTAACTTTTATATTGTTTAAATTGCAGGATTGCCATAAAATTCCTACTTTTGCATGTGAAATAAATGGCTGCGATGAAGCTCGTAATTATGACAAAATCTACATTCTTTGTAGAGGAAGACAAGATACTTACTGCTCTTTTCGACGAGGGGATGGACAAGTTGCACCTATATAAGCCTGGTTCACAGCTCGTTTTTTCGGAAAGACTGTTGTCGTTAATCCCCGAAGGATACCACGACAAGATTGTGGTACACGAGCATTTTAGGCTGAAAAACGAATACGACTTGGCAGGAATACATCTCAACAAGCCAACAGAAATTGTGCCGAACGGCATCAAAGGGAAAATAAGCAGAACCTGCGAAGATCTCGATTTGCTTAAAGACATGAAGAAAAACAGCAATTACGTCTTCTTACGGCGTATATTCAGCTGTGCGGGTAACGCCGAAAAGCCTTCCAGTTTTTCGGTTAAGCAGTTGGAAGACGCGGCCGACAAAGGACTTATCGACAAGCGTGTGTATGCCCTAGGCGGCATCGACGTCGACAATGTGCGGATGGCTAAGGAGCTAGGCTTTGGTGGCGTGGTGGTGTGTAGCGACCTTTGGAAAAGGTTCGACATACACAACGGAACCGACTTTCGCGACTTACTCGCCCATTTCCGAAACTTCCAAAAGATTGTAGGATAGCAATTTCATTATTCATTAAGGCAAAGAGATAACAATCAATCACATATTAAACCATTAAAGAAATGAGTGAAGAAAACTCTTTTTTAATTTTTTCGGGTACGAAAAGCATGTATCTTGCCGAAAAGATATGCGCCAGCTTGGGCTGTCCCTTGGGCAAACTGGTGGTTACACACTTCTCGGACGGCGAGTTCGCGGTATCTTACGAAGAGACGGTACGCGGCAGAGACGTGTTCTTAGTGCAGAGCACGTTCCCCAATTCAGACAATCTGATGGAGCTACTCCTTATGATTGACGCTGCCAAGAGAGCCTCGGCTAAAACCATCAACGCCGTTATTCCCTACTTCGGATGGGCTAGGCAAGACCGCAAAGACAAGCCGCGCGTTAGCATCGGAGCCAAGCTTATTGCCGACTTGCTACACGTTGCCGGTATCAACCGCTTGATAACGATGGATCTCCACGCCGACCAAATTCAGGGTTTCTTCGATGTTCCCGTCGATCACCTCTACGCTTCGGCCGTTATCCTGCCCTACTTGGAAAGCCTTAAACTCGACAATTTGGTTATCGCCTCGCCCGATGTGGGCGGAAGTAAGCGCGCCAACACCTATGCTAAGTACCTAGGTTGCCCCTTGGTGCTATGCAATAAGACTCGCGCACGCGCCAACGAAGTGGAGAGTATGCAGATTATCGGCGAAGTAGAAGGAAAGAACGTGGTACTTATCGACGACATGGTAGACACCGCAGGGACTATCGCCAAAGCTGCCGACGTGATGATTGCAGCAGGTGCCAAGAGCGTTAGGGCTTGCGCCTCGCACTGCGTAATGAGTGGGCCTGCCTCTGAAAGGGTGCAGAACTCGTCGCTTGAAGAAATTGTCTTCACCGATTCTATTCCCTACCACAACAATTGCCCAAAGGTAAGGCAATTGTCGGTGGCCGACATGTTCGCCGAAACCATTCGCAGGGTTGAGTCAAACCAGAGTATTTCTTCACAATACCTGATATAAAATATGTGTGCGGTTTCCCGCCATACATCCATCAAATATAAAATCTGGCAGCGGTTTGGTTAAGGCCAAACTTGCTGCCAGATTTTCTTGTTCAGTGCCTAATGGCGTGACATAAACAAGTGCTTTAAAAGTCATTAAGCGAGTGGTCGAGCTACGGAAGCACCGCGTACGCAGGGAACACACCTTATTATAAGGGCACGGCAAATGGACGTGTACCCTGCGTCAGCACCACTGTCACTCCCCGTGCAGCCTGTGCGCCCATTACCAAAGCCTGCTCGATGTCGGCCGTCTTAGATGGTCCGCTGATAAAACAGCCGTAACCATAATCGTTCATCGCGATCTTCGTATATGCCTCGTGCATGTTATGCACAAGTTTGTTGCGATCGAGCAGCAACACCAACTCTTCGCTAATAAACATCACCGCCTTTTCTTTCATTGTTTGCGGAACCCAAACGCAAGCGTTTTCGGCTACGCCCAATTCACCCCGAAGTATGCCCACATCCGTTCCGTTAAGGTCTTGCGCCTCGGCCACAGTATCGGGATTTAGCGTGGCAATCGTTATTTCGGGCAAGTTAGAGGCAAAAACCTTGGCATCGGGATAAAGTCGTTTGATGGCCTCGTTCACGTCTTCGCCATCTGCCAGCACAGTAAACTTACCGCCAACAGCAACCACCATCTCGCAAAACTGCGCCAAAGGGTCGTCGTAAACAATGCCAACCATGTTCATATCAGGCATGTCGCAATGCACGTGCGTGTTGCGTTTCAACTTCTCAAACAAGTCTTCTTTCTTCATTTTACCTTTCCTTTCTTCCACATTTGTTCAAACGACTCACTAGCAAACACGGGCATCTCCCTACCCTTTCCCCAATCGTTCAACCTATGATAAACCAAAAAGCGGGGCAAATGGTTAACGATGGGCGCGAATTTAAGCGACATGCTGAACAACGATGGATTATAAAACAACATGCCCATGCCGTTAGATATAAGCTTCTTCGTTGAGTTGGCAAGCCCCAAGCCACTTAACGACTGCCGCCAAGCATACACTTGCGAACCTGGGGCAACCTTCGTGGGGCACACATTGTCGCACGATAGGCAGAGCGAACAAGCAGAAAGGTTGCCGCTATGTTGCTGTGGACTTTTAAACATGCCCAAGTTAATGCCTATGGGGCCAGGGATGAAGTAAGAATAAGAGTAGCCAGTGGAACGGCGATACACCGGACAAGTGTTCATACATGCGCCACATCTGATGCACTTTAAGGTTTGCCAATGCTCATCATTGGCAATCATGTCGCTCCTTCCGTTATCAACAATCACCACGTGCATCTCTCCTCCTGGTCGTGCTTTCCTAAAATGCGAGGTGTATGTGGTTGAAGGCTGACCCGTTGCGCTACGGCACAGCAGCCGTTGGAACACAGCCAGCGAACGATAATCGGGCACTACCTTCTCTAATCCCATTACGGCAATGTGCAATTTAGGCATGGACGTGCTCATATCCGCATTGCCTTCGTTGGTACAAACCACGATGTCGCCCGTTTCGGCAACGCCAAAGTTACATCCAGTAAGGCCCGCGTCGGCATCCATAAAGTCGTTGCGCAAGCTATGTCTTGCACATTGCGTAAGGTATGTGGGGTCGTAATTGCCAATCTCTTTGCTAATGCCCTCGCGCTCAAACAGCTCTCCCACCTCTTCGCGCGTAACATGTATGGCAGGCACAACGATATGACTAGGCTTTTCATCAAGCAATTGTAAGATGCGTTCGCCCAAATCTGTTTCCACCACATGGATGCCCTGAGCCTCCAAGTAAGGGTTCAACTCGCATTCTTCTGTAAGCATCGACTTGCTTTTCACCAGTTTCTTCACCCCGTGTTTCTCTAATATTTCTAGCACGGTTTGATTAAACTCTCGCGCATCTTCGGCCCAATGCACAATCACGCCATTGTCTTCTAGGTGCTTAGAAAACTGCTCCAAATACTGGGCCAGATGTGTAGCCGTATGCCGCTTTATTTCGCTGGCATGCTCGCGAAGGCTCTCCCATTCGGGCAACTTGTGTTCCATGAGGTCGCGTTTGCCGCGCATCAACCAAAAAGTTTGGTCGTGTCGCGTTATCTTATCCACGTTCTTCAATGCAGCAGCGGCTTTTTTAGAATGTAAAGTACTCATAATCCTGCGGCTAAAATTTGTGCAATATGAATAAACTTAATGGGGCTTTTCTCTCTTCTTGCCACCCCTTCCATGTGCATCAGGCACGAACTATCGGGCCCCGTAACGTATTGCGCCCCCGTATCTATGTGCCGTTGTATCTTGTCGTGCGCCATTTTCACCGACACTTCGGGCTCTTCTATGGCGAACATGCCGCCAAACCCGCAACATTCGTCCTTGCGTTCGGGTTCTTTTATGGTTATTCCTTCCACTAGTTGCAGCAAGTCTACCATTTTATTATAGGTGGGAATGTTCAGTTCCGTTGGTGCGGAAAGTCCCAATTCCCTAACGCCGTGGCAGCTGTTATGTACGCTTACCACGAACGGGAAACGCCCAGGAAGCGCCTTTACTTGAAGGATGTCGTGCAGAAATTCCACAATATCCATTGTCTTTGTAGACGTTTCGCAAACGTGTTTCTCGCCGCCAAGCAAGCGTGGATAGTGTGTTCTTACGAAAGCCGCGCACGATGCAGAGGGTGCAACCACGTAATCAAACTCCTTAAACATATTTTCGTACTTCTCGGCCAGCGGCACAGCCTTCTTTTCAAACCCCGCATTGGCCATAGGCTGGCCACAACACGTCTGCTTTAAGGGATAGGTTACATCCACCCCGAAGTGTCTTAATAACTTATATGTAGCCACGCCTGCCTCTGGATACAAGGCATTAACATAGCATGGAACAAACAAACCGACTCTCATTTTCTTTCTCGCTAAATGTTTATTTGCAAATATAGTGAAAATATATCAACTAAAAACGAGCCGTAAAGAAAACGTTTTTCATTTGAGGATATTTAACGGAGAAAGGCAATGAGTACGCCTCTGCAAGGCGTATCTACCCCAGATAACCAGACAACAACCAACAGCAGGGCATAGCACAAAGAATGAACAAGTCCTAACATCCAAGGCCACCAACAGCAAAAACCATTGCCAACGCGACAAAACATCCTCATTAACAGAAACTTGCTGTACAGAAACACACATTTAAAGTTACGGATGCAAGGTTGATATTACTACAACATTAACCCACAATTGCAGCAATAAAGGCTGCCATAACGCCTTATCGCCCATAGAAGAAGGCTTAGTTTACGCACCTCGAAAATACAAGTACATCATAACAGCCCTGCTTTATATAAAGGCAAAAAAGTTAATAAATCGTTTGGCAAATACGAAAAAAGTAGTAACTTTGCAGTGCAAAAACAAGCATTGGGATATGGTGTAATGGTAACACTACAGATTCTGGTCCTGTCATTCTTGGTT
>CALIZL010000111.1 GCA_938028745.1 uncultured Prevotella sp. | reverse complement strand
CATGATGCAAAAGTAATAAAAATAATTTGTCCCCACTAATTTTCCGCTGAGCCATAAACGCCTCGCCTACTTGTTGGCGATGAAACGAAAAGCGGGTATGCCCATCGGCATACCCGCTTTTTTAGGGAGCGTTCAAATGGTGATGTGGCGCGTTTCGCTAATAGCTTGATGTGGTATTTGGCGATACTGAGGTTTAATAGCCCCTCGCAAACTTACAATCTTGTAAACGATTTATCATCATACGCGCCTGCAAGCTCATCATTTCACAAGCTCACAAACTCATGAACTCACAATCTTACTGCACCACCACTTTCTTTCCATTACGAATGTAAATGCCTTTTTGGGGCTTGGAATTGTACTTGATGCCTTGCAGATTATACCATGTGTTGGTCTCGTTGTCCACATCGTTGTCCACTTTCTCTATCCCCGTGGCCGCTTCTCCCTCGAACACAAGTTTGAGATTTGCGCCAACCAGCATGTCGGACAAGTGCAAGAAGGCATGGAAGGGCGTAAGTTTAGCATCATCGGTGGCTTGCACAAACGTGGCATTGCCCTTGTTTCCCTCGGCATTAAGGGTGTAGGCAGCCCCGTTTAGCTGTTGCGCAGCGGCTAATGCCTTAACTAAATCGGCCTTATATACGCCAAACAAGCCATCCTTCGTCGGCGTGTTTGTGCTGTTTTGTGGGTTCACCACCACATTTTCTGCCCATATCTCCGTGCCGTCAGAGGCATATATATAAGGAGTGTTGGCCTGCAACTCGTCTTTCTTGGCAAACTTCAGGGTGGTGTTGGTGCCTCCTTGCTTGTCCATGCCGTCGAAAGCAAAGGCCTTTCCGCGCGGTTTGGCGGCAAAAGGCAAGACAAGTGTCTCTTTCTTTTTGTTCTTAAAAGACGAACGGAAGAACGTTGCGCGCTTGGCTTCAAAGCTATAAGGGAGCCGATAGGCGAGGTTTCCTTGCAGTGCCAATGCGTCGAAGGTTTCGTTTAGCTGCATCTTGTAAAGGCTTGTGTGGCGTTTCCCGTCCTTATTCGTCAGCACGGTGTTGGCGGCGCGGTGTTCTTGTGCCTGTGTTTTGGGCGCATACACGATGGTAAATTCGGGAAGTCCGCTTAAAAACGCATCGCTTTCGGCTTTGCTTAGCGGGCTCATGGCCGACAAATCCAGCGAAACCAAAGCCTTGCATTGTGCAAAGGCGTTTTTAGATAGGACGGGTTCGATGCCGGCAGGCAAGGCAATGTGGTGTAGTTTAACAATGTCGTTGCCAGTAAAGAAGTTGGCATCTATGCCGTTGATGCGGTATTGGGGATTCCATTTACCTGCGAACGTGGGATTGTGCACGGCCGCTTTCAGGTCTTTAAACTCGCTTGTCCAATCCTTTTTGTCGTTCCTTTTGTAGGCCGAGGCCGTGAATATGCCCGGATATTGGCCCACTTGTACAATCCGATAGGTGAGGTTATCGGCAACGAACTCATCTTGGGGCACCATTGCGCTGATGGGGAGCAGCCCGTTGCAGTAGCTCTTTTGCACATAGTTTTGCGGTTTGCTGACATACCAGTGGCTAGCGGCGTTCACGCCCTTGCTGTGTACCGATGGCACTGCATTGCCGTCGAACATGTAGAAGTCGCACGAGCCTGCTCCGCGGAAAGCATCTTCTTCAATGCTTTGCAGCGTAGGGGGCAGTATCGCCATTTGCAGTTTGCAGCCATCGAATGCGGCGATGGGGATGGCGGCTACCTTTATCGGAAGTAGCAGCTTATTGTCTGCGAATTGATTTCCGGCGAAAGCCTCTTGCCCTATCGAAGCCAGGTTTTTAGGCAATTGGGCATGCCTAAGCTGGTTGCAACCCGCGAATGCACCTCTGCCAATGGCGGTTAGCGATGCGGGAAAGCCGATGGTTTGCAGGGCGTTGCAGCCCGAAAAGGCATTCTCGCCAATCTCCTTGATGCCCTCTTCTAGGGTAACCGCGGTTAGTTTGCTGCAAAGGCTAAATGCAAAGTTAGCCACTTTCTCAACCTTATACCTGCGCTTGTCGGCAGGGTTAACGATGCTGGCCGGCACAACAAGCTTGCCTTCCGAATACTGACTGATGGCTGCATTCTTGCCATTGCCAACCGCTACAACGTCTGTGCCCGTTACGTTAAACCACATCGGTACGTCTTTCCCGTTAAGTTTAGCCGTTCCCTTGATGTTCGTGTCCTTGCCTAACCCCTCGGCCGACAGCTGCGTACAGATGGCAAGTAGCAGTAATATGATATATTTTCTCATGTTTTTTTTCTGTGTTGATGATTGTAAATGGTGTGTGTGCTAATTGCCATTAGGGCTTAAATTGGTTCCACGTTTCTTCTCCGCCTACAATGGCATCGATGCCCCTTACTTCATAACATTTCCCGATGACAGAGAAGTAGAAGGCCTTGCCCGTGTCGCCGTGGTTGCCTTTGTTAAGGTAGGTGTACTTGATGATGTTGGGTTTAGCATCTGTTCTCATGTTGTTGTAGGCACTTTCGGCGTTGGCGATGGGTACAACCTCGTCTGTTCGCGAGTGCAGCAGGTAAATGGGATACTTGGGTTTCCATCCCTCGGTCAGGTTGTTTTCGGCGAGTGCGGCGTAAAGGTCTTCGTACTTAGGGTTCTTCTCTGTGGGTTCTCCTTTCATCTTTTTGGCCATAAACGCGAATGCTTCTGGTTTTAATATCTCAGATGCTTTGAGGTAGTCTCCCCGCTCGTCTCTCTTGAAGTTAAACGTTTTCCTCAATTGCATGTGTATGTCGCCAAGTGTTTTCTCCTTTTGGGCAATCCAATCGAGTATGCCCGTGTCTAGAAATCGTTTGCTGAAATAGTCGCTTGCCTTGTGTCGGCGCATGTAAGGGCTATAGTCTAGCATGCCCTTAATGATAAGCGGCAATGCAACGGGCATGTACACCTTGTCTTCGGCGAGGTAAGTTCGCAGTGTGGCAATGGGGTTATAGGGGCCGTCGCCGCATACAGAGCCGCCCAGATGCAGGTCGGTGTCTAGTGAATTGGTTTCGATGAACCTTTGGCAAGCCATTGCCACTGCTCCCCCTTGCGAGTATCCCACGCATACGGTTTTCCAATTATCCCTTATCTTTGCCCTCTTTTTCTTGCAGGTTTTGTACAACTCAATGCCGTAGCGCAGTGCGTCCACGCTTTGTCGGGCGGTAACGTCTTCTACAAGGTAGGGGTGCGCTTCGTTACGGGTTAGCCCATACCCCTGATAGTCGGGCAGTATTACAAGGCAGGTGTATGCTCGCTCAAAGGGTCTGAACCTGGCGTGCATCGTGAGCATGCCCACTTCGCTAAACATGGTGTTCCCCCTTACATATTCCGAGGGAGTGCTGGCATTGTCTGTGATGGTGGAGTGGCATCCCAGAATAATGTTGTTGATGATTACAGTTTCCGCCTTGGGCATTGCTGCAAGAGCGGATAGGGTTATGGGTTGGCCTTTGGCGTTGACGGTGGGGTAGGTGTAGCGATAAAATTCGTATCCGAAAACGCTGTTGCCATGATCCTTGTTGTCGTTGTCGAAACCGTTACCCCGAGTTGCTGCCGGGTCTTTGGGCAGTTCAACAACTTTAATGCCTTGTTCGATAATCTTTGCATCGGCAGCATTTACGCCTGTGCGGATGGTGGAGAAGTCGCTTTGTGCAGCAACCGACAAGCTAAAAATGAGCGTTACCGCTAAGCAGAGCCGCCTGAAATGTTTGTTTACATAAAAATTATTCATCTTACTTAGGAGGATTGATTGTGTTTATATCTATCATTTGTAATAAAATCCAAAACATTTATCTTTAACGAGTTTAATGAAAGCCTTGTCTTAACAGCTTAGATATCATCCTGCTCATTGGGCTTCTCAATCGGTAAAAAGTATTATCCTTTTACAAAGTTCCGAAAAAATATTGAGAACGGCAAGCGGGTTAACGATGTTTTACAGAACATCAAATTCGTTAAAGGTTGCTTGCGCTGAGGTTTCGGCTAGCCAACTGAAACGCGGTCTGCTCTTCAGAAAAGATTTTAAGATGTTTGCATAGCCTCCTGTCCCTCTTTCGTTTGCTTGTCGGCATCTTGCCATTCTTTTTGTTTTGACGTAGCCCGCTACGCCTTGAAGGATAATACAGGCTCTATTGCTTGATTTAGGTTAAACGACTTATGTCTCGCTAGAATGGGGTGGTACGAGCGTGTGTATTATATTATGGTGCAATGTGTTTAAGGCTTAAGCTTGTGATTTGATGTGTTTTGGGGAGCTGTTGTAAAGGCGTTAACCTCGTGCATATTGCAAGCGGGGCGTAGTTTTATGTCCCGAATACGCGTAAAATGGTGATGGGGCAGATGGCTTTGACCTGAGATGTTCGCATCGATTTTTGCTTTATGTCCTGAAGCTAGTGGTGGATGCTTTGGCCGCAGTGTTTTATGAATATGGCCTCAGTGGCGCCTTCTCTCCTTATTCGCATAGCGGAGCATATAGTAGAAAAGCATTGCCGTGGAACCAAGTAGGGCTAAGGCCATATCTTTTTGTGCATCCCACATGTCGCCTTGTTGTCCGTTATAACAGTCGGCCGCTTCTGCCGTCATAACAATAGTAAGCAACCATTCAAACAGTTCGTATATCATACTGCCCGTTTGTACCATCAGCCATGCCATAAGCATTGCGGCAAGATGTTGTTGTTTAAACCTTTTCTTGCAGATGTAGACCAAGTATGGGAACAGCAATACGCCGAAAGAAAGATGCACCAGTCGGTCGTAGTGGTTGCGAGGGCCATGAAAGAACCCCGCATCAACCAACCCCAACGAAACAGCTAACTCTTTATATGGCACATACGAATAGATATAGCGTGCGCCAATAACGTGCAGGATGGTGAAACATGCAAGTCCTATAAAAGCCGACATGGGCATTGCTTTCTTAAACACATCGGTGATTAGCGGAATGAATAACAAGGCCGTTCCAATGTGTTGAAGCAATTGCTCGTGGGGATAAATGGGGTTGACGCATGTTATCACCGTGACCATTGCCACAAGCAGAATTAGTGCAAGTTTTGTTTTGTCTATTGTCATGCCTCTGCGATTTACCTGTTGTGTTGTCTTTCTCACGTTAGTCGGGATAATAGAAATCTTGTTTTACATAAAGCATACCATTGGGTTTGACCAGCGTGTATGATGTAATTCTTTTGGCTTTATCGAATGTAGTCTTAATGTTGTACGTTGCTATGGTCTTGCCGTCTTCTGCCTTTGTCGTCATCTTCTTCACAGGCGAATTGGGCAGCCTGCCCATATAGCCTGTTAGCAGATAAGCGTTTGACGAGGGGTGCATGAAAAGGTAGCAAGCAGCTCCGTCAAGTAATGCAGGCAGACCTGATTGTGGGATGGTTTGAGACTTGTCGTATTCTATATGTGTACGAAATGTTCTGCTGTAATATCCTCCTTCCATGATGATGTCAGTAAGTAGATTGCCAACCCATTTAAATTTATATTGATATGTGTCCGTGGCGTAGGTTATGGCTTTAACAAGCCTGTTCTTATCGTCGTACGTAAACAGGTAGGGACTTATAAAGCCAGTGGGATTCTTTCTGACGAGGTTTCCACTAATTATCCTATATGTATATGTTGTGTCCGTTTTCCCTTTGTAGCGTAGCAAATGGCTTATCGTTTGTAGCGAGTCTGTGCCTTTTCTCCTCACAAAGAGCGGTTGGCTGTTTACCATTATTGGTTCGCCCGCTTTGTTAACGAAATAACTACTTGTGTCTTTCCACGCCGCTAGCGTGTCAATATATTGGCAATACGACACCATTGTAACCAAACGATGCAGCTCTTGTCCTTTATACACGGCTTTATCTTTCGGTTGGTTACAGCTAACGATGAGGCAGATGCTCAGCAATAAATATATTTTTCGCGTCATATAATAGGTGATGTTGTTGGGTTTGGATGAGTGCAGGTTGAAAGCCTACCACCAAGCCACTTTCGCTTTTGTTGGTTCGGCTTGTTTAAAGTATTCGTCAAGATTAGCGTGCGACAGGGCCTTTTCGTCTAGAAAAGAAATGAATGTCCTGCCAGAGCTAGTAATGCCCATAACTATTTTCATGTTGCCCTGTTGCCATTCGGCTCGTGGGAGAATGGCTCCTACATCGCATGCCAAGTACCACCATTCGCCAAATGTGCGTACGTATTCGTCTTCTTTCAGTGGCGGCAAGAGGTTTAGCTTGTTTTCTTTCGTTGGTGCTCCGTATTTTTTGGAAAGGTAAGCTGTCAAATCACACCCCGCTCATGTACGAAGTTCCTGGACAAAGATACGATAAAAACCTGAAATGCTGCCCCATTTGTCTGTGGCAAAACGTGGTTATATTTTAGAAGTCAACTTGGCGGAAGTTGTTCCATACATTCTCTTTAAGTTGAAAACCCAGCTGTAAATGGCAGATTACTTCTGCGTTTGCATGATGCAGTATGTAAGTAGCATGCCCTGCAACCGCTCGCGCTCATGGCTTACGCGAAAAAGATATACAGGAGAGTGTGTGAGTAGCATGCCCTGCAACCGCTCGCGCTGGAGGTCACAAGCGTACATGTTCTCGGTGCCGTTGGGCACTCGTGCGTGTTTACGACATACTTGTTTTGTCTAGTTTTAGTAATAAATTTAACATTGTGAGTGCCCTTTTGTCCACCAACCGCTCACCTTGCCGCAAAAAATCGATTCTCGCGAAGGTTGGTTTTGATGGAAAAAGGGGTTGGCCTATGAATGCAGTAAAATGAATTTTTATTTAAAGAGACCGCCATTTGCACCAGATTTTGGGCTGTTTGCCGCTAAATACACTGCGTTTTGGTGCAAAATACACTGCGTTTTGATGCAAAATGCACTGCGATTTGGTGCAAAATGCACTGCGTTTTGATGCTAAACGCAAGGTAAAATGGTGCAAAACACAAGGCAAAATGGTGCAAAACGCAAGACGAAAAGCATAAATATTCACAGCAATGGTATAAACAAAACCTTTTAGAACCATGAAACACGTGACCGAAAAGGGCAAAATAGTGGTTAAAAAGTGGGATTTTAGGGGCTAAAAGCGTGTAATTGGGCTTAGAAAATTTCGAGTTGGCAACCAATCTAGAAAGGCTAAATGGTGCAAAATGCAGGTCTTTTTCTTAAAATTGAACATATTGGAAGGCGTGAAAACCAAGAAATAGGGGCGATTTACCTACTTTTGGGGCTATATTTTCGCTAGAACGGCGTGGAAATTAGAATAATGCTGTAAAATAAAAAGCAGTTATTTAAGCTTTTGAGTTTTTGAATTTTTAAGTTGAAGTCATCTAGACTTTTCCCTCTTTCTTATCTTTTTCAGAAAAATCAGT
>CALIZL010000110.1 GCA_938028745.1 uncultured Prevotella sp. | reverse complement strand
GTGCGTTTTGATGCTAAACGCAAGGTAAAATGGTGCTAAACGCAGTGCAAAATGCTGCTAAACGTAAGGCGAAAAGAATAAATATGCACTACAATGGTATAAACAAAACCTTTTAGAACCATGAAAAACATGGCTAAATGGGGCAAAATGGTCGTTAAAAAGTGGTTTTTTAGGGGTAAAAAGTGGGTTTTCGGAGTTGAAAAAATACGAGTTGGCAACCAATCTAGAAAGGCTAAATGGTACAAAATGCAAGTCTTTTTCTTAAAATTGAACATATTGAAAGACGCGAAAGACTAGAAACAGTAGCAATTTACCTACTTTATGGCCTTTATTTTCGCTAGAATGGAGCGGGAATTAGAGCGATATTGTAAAACAAAATAAAGCAATTTAAGATCTTGGGTTGGGGATGTTTTGAGTTGGGATGTTTTGAGTTAATGGCTATGCAGTTGGGGAGTTTGTGAATTGACGCCTTGGGGAGTTGCTGGGCTTCTGTGAGTTTATAAACCGGTGAGTTGACTTGTCCTGCGCACCTCTCAATTTATAGAAACAATAGAAGTCAAGACGACTTCATTTTTAATTGGGTGTTTATATTAGCTGACGAGTTAACAAGTTGATGGGAGTTTGCGAAAGGTAAGGGTAAAGAGGGGCGGCTCTTTGCTTGTTGTTCTGGAATAGCTTACTATTCTAGGATGGATAGTTATTCCAGGAGGCTGGCAGTTCTAGGATCGTTGGTTGTTCTAGGCCATCTTGTTATTCTAGGTTATCTAGCTGTTCGGGGTTGTTTAGTCCCTCTTTACTCAGCTAAACATACCACCTAAATCAGCTTTAAACCACTTATAATCTACTCCTTACTACCTAGTACCTACTACTAACTCCTTACTACATACCCCTTACCACTTGCTCCTTCCTATTCGTCTGTAACAGGAAATTCCATCAAGTAGGCCTTAATGAAGTCGTCTATCTTACCGTCCATCACGCCGTCAACGTCGGCCGTTTGGTAATTGGTGCGGTGGTCTTTCACGCGGCGGTCGTCGAAAACGTAGCTTCTTATCTGACTTCCCCACTCTATCTTCTTCTTTCCAGCCTCAATCTTGGCCTGTGCCTCCAAGCGTTTCTTCATTGCGCGGTCGTACAACTGCGATTTAAGCAGGCGCATGGCGTTGTTTCGGTTTTCCAATTGCTTGCGGCTTTCGGTGTTCTCGATGAGTATTTCTTCTTCCTCGCCTGTGTCGGGATCGGTGTATTGGTAGCGCAATCGCACGCCCGTTTCCACCTTATTGACGTTCTGACCGCCTGCACCACCACTTCTAAACAGGTCCCACGACACCTTTGAGGGGTCGACATACACCTCGATGGTATCGTCGACCAATGGCGAAACGAACACCGAGGCAAAGCTCGTCATGCGTTTTCCCTGCGCATTATAGGGCGAAACGCGCACCAGTCGGTGCACGCCATTCTCGCTTTTGAGGTAGCCATAGGCATATTCGCCGCCCTCAATCTCCATAGTTACGCTCTTAATGCCAGCCTCGTCGCCCTCTTGCAGGTTGCTTATCGTAACCCGATGGCCATGCGATTCGGCCCAACGCATGTACATACGCATCAGCATTTGCGCCCAATCTTGGCTTTCGGTGCCGCCTGCACCCGAGTTTATCTTCAGAACGCAGTCCATTGGGTCCTCCTTTTGGCGCAACATATTCATCAGTTCGAGGTTCTCGATAGCCGTTATCGCCTTGCGATAATCCTCGTCCACCTCCTCTTCTGTCACCATTTCATCGTGGTAGAAGTCGAAAGCCAGCTGCAATTCGTCTGCTGCCTGGCGCACTTCCTTATATCCCACAATCCATTTTTCAATGCCTTTCACCTTTTTCATCTGTTCTTGAGCACGTGCGGGGTCGTCCCAGAAGTCGGGAGCTTGTGTTCGTAGCTCCTCTTCTTCTAGTTCCACGCGCTTTCGGTCGATGTCCAAGTAGCGGTGTAAGGCCTCAGCCCTTTCTCGTATATCTTTAAGTTGGTCTGCTGTAATCATGCTTTTGCGTTATTGATTCCCCATAAATCAGAGGTCCGTCTTGCGGAACTTAGCCAAGCTTTTGCAGGCGATGAGGGGCAAAAACCGTCCATTTCATCGTGCACCGGCAGGCTTGGGGATGTTTGTTCTTCTCGTTATGTTCCTATTTATATATAATGTGTGCGATGCTGAATTGAGTTTTTACTCCTCGTACATCTTGTCGATAAGTTCCTTATAATTGGCCAAGATAACGGGACGGCGCAGTTTCAGCGTGTTGGTTAGTTCGCCATTCTCCATGCTGAAATGGTGAGGGATAAGCGTTATGCGCTTAATCTGCTCGTAGGGCGACAGCTGTTGCACAAGCGTGTGAATGCGGTCGAGCATCATTTGGTGTATCTGGAGGTTGGCGCAAAGGTCTTCGCGCGAGTCAAAGGCGATGTTATGCGCATGCGCATACTCCTCAACCACCCTAAATTCTGGCACTACCAGGGCAGCAACAAACTTGCGTTCGTCGGCCACTACGGCCACTTGGTCGATGTATTTATCCACCAAGAGCAACGCCTCAATCATCTGCGGAGCGATATACTTGCCGTTCGACGTCTTATAAAGATCCTTCAAACGTTCGGTAAGAAACAGCTCGCCATTCTTGATGTAGCCAGCATCGCCCGTTCGGAAGAAACCATCCTTATCGAAAATCTTACTGTTCAAGGCTTCTCGCTTGTAATATCCTTTCGTGATGGTTGGGCCTTTTAACAACACTTCGTTGTTCTCGCCAATCTTTATTTGCAGCCCGTTGATAACCCTTCCCACCGAACCGAGGGTGTAAGGTTTATCAACATGGTCGCACGAAACGGTGGCAAGACTTTCGGTTAAGCCATAGCCCACCATCATAAACAAGCCTATGGAATGCACGAACTCTTCCACTTCTGCCGACACTCTCGCACCGGCCGTGGGGAAGATGTTGGCGTTTTCAAGCCCCAATTGTTTGCGCACAAGGCTAAGCACCGTGCGATTGATCATCTTATATTCCAAGCGCAAATGCAGTGGTGGGCGTTTTCCGCGGCTCAGGTAATAAATATTGTGTCGTCTACCAACAGCCAAAGCATGCTTAAACAGGCGCCGTTGCAGTGGCGATGCAGCCTCCATGCGTTCTTTTACGCCCGTATACACCTTCTCCCAGAACCGCGGAACCGACGACATACACGTGGGATGTGTCTGCCGCATCGAGTTTTGTATCTCGTGCGGATTGGTGTTGATGATGATTTGTGCACCCTCCGAGAGTGCCAGGTAGGCCCAAGCACGCTCAAAAATGTGCGTGTATGGCAAGAAACTGATTACCCTGTCTTTCTCGCCAACGGGTACACATTCGTCATTAGCTTTCAGTGC
Organism: uncultured Prevotella sp.; assembly: GCA_938028745.1. GTDB lineage: Bacteria > Bacteroidota > Bacteroidia > Bacteroidales > Bacteroidaceae > Prevotella. Next base: position 8,347 of record CALIZL010000110.1, on the reverse strand, counting down.
GGCATGGTATTGGCTGTAAGTAAGCATCACACCCTTACTATCGCCCGTTGTACCACTGGTATAAAGTATGTTGCAAAGGTCGTTGTCGTTGGCATCGGCCCATCTCCGTTCCACTTCGCATTGCCGTGGCAGGTTTTCGCCCAGCTTCAAAAAATCGTCGAAGTACAAGGCGTTGGGGTCGTGGGTGCTGATGCGTACGTGGCGGTCGAACACCACGATGCGCTCCAACGAGTGGCAAAGTGCGAACACGCGGTGCGCCTTATCATATTGTTCTTGTTCGCCAACGAAGATAAAACGCACTTGCGCATCGTTCACAACAAATTGCACCTGCTGCTCGCTACTGGTTGCATAGAGCGGCACAGTAACGGCGCGAACGCCATACGCACCGAAGTCGGTATAGAGATATTGCAGACAATTCTGCGAGAATACGGCGATATTTTCTTGCGGTTTCACACCCAGGTTGAGCAAAGCATTGCTCACTTGCTTCACGCGCAGTGAGAAATGGTTCCACGACACGGTTTTCCATCCGTCTTCGCCAAAGGGTTTAAACGTTAGTGCGGGTGCGTCGCCATACTTGCGCGCTTGCTCGTGAATGAGCATTGAGAGGTGGCATCTTGTCTGCATAGTGGCTATTGATTTGATTGCAAAGATACTATAAATCCGTCAAAACGAAGCGAACGGCAGTCTTTAAATTATGCCCTGCGCACTTACCCATGCCTTTGCGCGCGGCTTATGGATTGCAGTGCCTGTGCCAGATGTGGCTCACACGCTTTGCTTTACCCAAAATGGAACAGGCTTTTGCGCGCCAAGAGACAAGCGCCAGTAACGCCAGCCTTGCCTTGCAGCTTGGAAAGCACGATGGCCGAGTCGCGATTAACCATGTTGAGCGAGTATTTTCTTACGGCACTCTTCACGGGTTGGAGAATCGAGTCGCCCGTTCGGGCCAACGAACCGCCAATAATAACCATTTCGGGGTTTAGCAAATTGATAAGTCCAGCCAGGTAACGGCCGAGCTTTTGGCCAATGTCCTCAACCAGCTCGATGCAAAGCAGGTCTTCTTTCAAGGTAGCATCGATAATGTCGTCGAGCGTGAGCGAGGCCTCGTCTTTCATGATTTGTTCGGCCAACAGCGTTTGTCGGCCATCCTTCACGCTTTGCAACAGATTGCGATGCAAGGCCATGCCCGATATTTCAGTTTCTAGGCAGCCACGCTTTCCGCAGTGGCAAAGAACCTCGTTATCAAAGCTTGGGAAGTGTCCGAACTCGCCCGAAAAGCCCGACTTACCCGTATACAACTCGCCATTAAGGATGAGTCCGCAGCCAATTCCCCAGCTAAGGTTCACGAAAATAACGTCTTTTTCGCCCTTAACCACGCCCTTACTCATTTCTCCATAGGTCATTGCGCGCGTATCGTTGTCGATATACACCCTACATCCAATTCTCTCGGCCATGAGGTCTACCAAGGGGCGTTCTTCAAAATTAAATCGGCTGAAGCTGTGTCCCATTTCGGGATTTACACGTCCAGGTATGTTCACGCCAACGTTCAGGATGCGTTCTTTGGCAATGTCCAACTGCTCGATGAAGTCGGTAACATGTCCGCACAGCTCGTCTAGCCCCTCTTGCGAGTTGCGGTACCGGTAAGGCACGTCCATATCGAGCTTCACCAACTCGCCTTTAAAGTTCATCAGACCCAGATTAAGCCCATTGCTCATCAGGTCGACCCCGATGAAGTAGCCCGAATCCGGAGCCAATCCGTAAATCACGGGCGAACGTCCCTTGCCCGTATCCATCTTGCCGCAGTTAACGATATATCCGTCTTCGCACATCTCGGCGATAACTTTGGCAATGGTAGGTACGCTTAGGTTCAGTTCTTTAGATAACTCGGGTATGGTAGACGTGCTGTTGTTCAAGTAATAAGCGATGATGCGTTTGTGCGTCATAGCCGACTTCGTCCCCCCTAATAGATCATTCAATAACATGGGTGCCATATTCTATATTCTATATTTTTGCGTGATGTGGCATTCTTTGCCACCGTATGCAAACTTACGAAAAATATCCTATACTGGCCTGCAAATTAATAAAAAGAAACGCAATATTTTACACTTTATAACAAACTATTTAGCAATGTGCGCCAAATGGAGCGTCAAGGAGCATTAAAGTCTGCTCGTTTTTGCTTACCTTTGCAACTATGAACAGACTTAACACTATGATTAAAAGTATTTTTGCGACAGCGTTCGCACTTCTCATCTCGGCTACGGCATTTGCCGAAAGCAATGCAAACATTCAGGGTGTAGCCTTCGGAACAAACTACGAAACGGCTCTTAAAGGAATAAAGGGACAATTCGGAACGCCTACTTCAATCAACAACAAGCAAATTGAGTATCGCAACATGACATTCAAGGGCGTGAGGTTTGAAAAAGTTACGTTTAACTTCCAAACCGACGAGCAGGGCAACACTTATTTCAGCGAAGCCCGCTTTACGTCACGCCCCGTCAACAAGAAGAACGCGTTGAAAGACGTTGAGTCACTTGCCATGACGATGGACAAGGACTATCCCGGCGTAACCATCGACTGGGAAGACAACGACATGCCTTTTTACAAAGGCGGTTCTTCGCCCGTTGAAAACAACTATCTCTTCACCGTGTGCATCTACCCAGCAGGCAAGTCCTACACCACGGTGTTGCGCTATGGGCCCCTACCCTATGTTAGAAACTAACAGGCGGCACTCTGCCCCAGCTCAAAGGTATGTACAAACCAACTAACCACCTGCAAGTTGTGCTCTGCATGAAACGAACACCAGCAAAAGGCCAACCAGCTTAAAGGCAAGTACAAACCAGCTAACCACCTGCGAGCTGCGCCCTGCGTGCGACGAGCACCCACAAAAGGCGCACCAGTTTACGGGCATGTACAAACCACAAAGGGCCTGCAAGCTGCGCCCAAGGCGCGATGAGCACCAAGAAAAGGCGCGACGAGTGCCCACAAAGGCCAACCAGCTTAAAGGCACGCACAAACCAACAAAGCACCTGCGGGCAATGCCCGAGGTGCGATTAAGGTGTACAAAAGGGAGAGATTAAAGGGTTGCGACACATTGAAACGCTAGCGCAAGCGTCTTGAATGTAAAAAGAAACGAGGTTGCCCACGCAATGTTTCTGTGCCGCTCCCTTTCTTCAAACAACAGTATGTATCTTCAAATCAGTTGCGGCAGTCTATCATTATCGTGCCGGCATGGCAGCGATAAACCTGCCTCACTCGTCCGTCTGCGGAGTAATGAGCGGCCAAAGCCTGTCGCAGCTGTTCGTAATCGTCGTCGGAGGCCATGCTATCAATTTTCACGTTGATGAGCCTACCCATGGGAAACACTTGGTAAAGGCCGTCGCGTGTGTATTTAATCTTATCCACGCCTCCAAGAAGTCCGTAGCTCTGGTAGTCCGTTTCGAGGCTCGACACGAACTCATCAGCCAGACTTAGCACCTCACGGTACTTCACCTGCCCGCAGGCCCACAGCTGCAATAACATAAAAACAAACAATACTACCTTCTTCATACAAACATCAGTTTAGATTATTTTATATACATATCAGGTTTTCCGCTTCAAAGCGGAACATCGAGAGGTATTAGCAACCATAGAAATACGCTCGTTCACAACATTGCATGATAGGAAAAGGAAAGGCGGTTGCCTTACGAAACAGGGCTTCGATGGCTTGTTTACCACGCGAAGTGGCTTGTCTCTTGGCTTATTTCTCTAATCCTTCGACTGAATAGTTGTTGAACTGGCTATATTCTTCTACTGGTATTTGCGCTACCGCCATTCGCTTGATGGCGGGGTTGGGGTTTGGCGTGATTTCCCCATTTGTGGCTTCGCGTTTGTAAAATACGCACACCACGCGTGAATCTCTGTTTCTGTTTTCAAAGACTACTAAGTACTTGGCAAAGATAGGCATTTGTGAAATAACCACCAAACATTTTCTTCATTATTTTTAATATAATGCGAAAAATCTTCATTATTAAGTATGAAATAAGTATAAATATCGAATAAATACGTCAAATTTTCCTGTAAAGTGCTTAACAGCTAATGCATAGCCGCAATTGTAAGCCTACTTTTTGTTCGCAAAACATGGCATTACACATCCATTTGATATTTGGGTGGAAAATGAATGAAAAGAGCAAGAAAACACGCCAAAATTGATGGGACGATAGACAATTATGCCCATTTGGCACAGCATGAATGAGCAAAACAGCCCGCAAATTACACCATAGATTGTTTAGACCGACTATTTTTTATGCCGTAGAATTGCCCAGATGGCCATAATGAATAGGCGAACATCCAACTAACCCTGCTACCGACATCTGCCCATCTGCTAATAGGCACGACTTAACACCACGTAGCAATTACCATATTAACTTATTAACCCACAGCCCACCAGCTTGTTTACCAACCACCCATCAACTTGTTTACCCACCGTTTTTTTAGTCAGTAAGCTTGTAAGCTAACACACAGGACAGCAGGTTAACTTGCTAACTCGCCTATTCACCAACTCTTTCTGTCGTATTTTCAGCAAAAGTTTTAACATTATGGCTGCGATTTTTTCCACCAATCGCCTACCTTGTCGCAAAAAATCGATTCTCGTGGAGGTTTGTTTTGAGGGAAATAGGGGGTAGTTGGAAATGCAGGCGGAATGAATTTTTATTTAATAAAATCGCTGTTTGCACCCGTTTTGGGGCTGTTTACTGCTAATTGTAGTGCAATATGCCGCTAAATGCAGAGCGTTTTGGTGCTAAATGCAGTGCGTTTTGGTGCAAAACGCAAGCCATTTTGGTGCAAAACGCAGTGCGATTTGGTGCTAAATGCAGTGCGATTTGCTACTAAATGCAAGGCGATAAGAATAAACATCCGCCGTAATGGTATAAATATAACCCCTTAAAACCACTAAAAACAGGGCTGAAAAGGGCAAAATAGGCATTAAAAAGTGGGTTTTTAGGGGTAAAAAGTGGGTAACTGGGCGTGAAAAATAATGAGCCGGCAAGCAAACTAGAAAGGCAAAATGGTGCAAAATGCAAGCTACAAGCCCCAAAACGAGGACAATAAAGGGAGAAACAAGCCCAAATTTAACGGCTAAATGCAGCTTTAAGGACACTTTTTCGTCTAGAATGGGCAGCCAACGAAACGCGTTTTGTAAAATTACAGCACCATATTTAACACAACAATGACCGCTAGAATTAAGGCAGGGTCTAAAAAGAACCTTTGCTGCATTTTAAGCTTTTAGCCGAACAGGTTTTGCTTACCTCATGAATGAGCATAGTGCACTATGCCACTGAAAGGGTAAGCGTAAGATGCCAGATAAAAGCTAAAATACCATGAAGAGCAATACAAGAAACAACGATTGAACCTTTGCGGGAAATCTTTAAAACAGGCCTTAAAGACTAAACCCAAACCGGCCGTTACACCGCTTATCACACACTTTAAGCTGCCCCTTTGTTTTCTGTCCATCTGTCCTTTGCATGTCGGCATCTGGTCTGCCCTATTGTCCTGACGATACCCGCTGCGCCTTCAAGAATAAGACGAACTACATGCTCAACAACACACAAAATCTGCACAGCCTTTAATGCCAATCGGCCATTATCCCACCTATCAGATATTTTAAGCCGCCCACTTTGTTTGCGGTTCATCTTTCGTTTGCTTGCCGGCATCTAGCCTGCCATATTCTTGACTACGCCCGCTACACTTTGAAGAATAAGACGGACAACATGATCAACAATACGCAAAATCTGCACAGTCTTTAATGCCAATCGGCCATTACCCCACCTATCAGATTTTTTAAGCTGCCCACTCTGTTTGCGGTTCATCTTTCATTTGCTTGCCGGCATCTGGCCTGCCATATTCTTGACTACACCCGCTACACCTTTAAGAATAAGACGGACAACATGATCAACAATGCACAAAATCTAAGCGGCGTTAACGCCCGATTGGGGTTGTAGTCAAACAGAATTGCTTTTGGAAAACAGTTGTTAGAAGAACGTAAAACGTGCGTAGCATGGCGTCAACAAACCCTTACGCAGAGGAAAAGGGGCACTTTTTGTTTGCTTACGATGCACCTATGGCTTTTCAAATCCATTCTGTTTGACCATAAAAGCGGGCGCGCCAAGTGAGTTTCGTTGGGTGAAAAACAAGTTTCGCCCACTTCTTGAAGGCGCACAACCGATGGTGCATCCACAAGAAATGGGCGAAACACGCTATAAAAAGGCTAAAAAACCTAGCGATAAAGGCTTTCTGCCTGCGCTTTTACTTCTTTGCCTTTGGCTGTGCCGCCTTTGGTTGCGGTTTCAGCAAGTCGGCATATCGCTTAGAGTCTGCCAACAGTTTGAGGGCCTCATTCATTTGCTTATCGCTAACTAGCGAGTGCCTGATGCGGCCTTTTTGGAAGTAATATGTGGGTATAATGCCGTCAATGATAAGTCTTTTTACGGCATCTTTGTTGATGTCGAGGTCTTTGGCGATGTTGTGGCTCAACTTCTTTTCCAGTGCATCGAACTCAGCTTTGGCATCATCGTAATAGCCTTCGAACTTAGACAGCTTTACTAATTCCTTTAAGAATTTCTCACTTTCGCGGTCGTAAGTGAACTTCGAGTTGAGCACACGCTGCTTAAACTCATCGTATTCGGCATCGGTAAGCGTAAATTCTTCGGGCTGTGCAATGGTGGGATGTTTGGCAATGTAGTCTAACTGATAGTTCAGCAACAGCTCGTTAGAGTCTCTGATGCCGGCCAGATAGAAGGCGATGTTGGGCAACGAGTCGGCTTTCACCTCCACATCGGGCATAATTCCACCTCCGTCGCGCACGGGTCGGCCGTTGGCTGTGTGGAACAACTTGGTGAGCGAGTCGGGCACATGCTCCATCGTGCCGCCGTTTCCATGTTTATAGTTGATGGCCTGGATGCAACGCCCGCTAGGTATGTAGTATTTAGCCGTTGTCAGTTTGAGAGCCGTGTTGTAGGGCAGGTCCATCGTCATTTGCACCAACCCCTTGCCAAAGGTACGTGTTCCCAGTATCACAGCTCGGTCTAAGTCTTGCAGCGCGCCGCTAGTAATTTCGCTTGCGCTGGCCGAATTGCCGTCTACCAGCACCACGATGGGCATCACCGTGTCGATAGGTTCAACCGTTGTGCGGTACTCGTGGTTAGAGCGTTGCAGCTTTCCGCGGTTGGCAACGATGAGTTTCCCTTTGGGAACGAACATGTTGACGATGCTCACGGCCTCCGATTCGGAGCCGCCGCCATTGCCGCGAAGGTCGAACACGAGGCTCTTCATGCCCTTTTGTTTAAGGTCGAGGAAGGCGCGGCGCACCTCGCGCGAGCAGTTTTCGGTAAATCCGGAGAGGTTGATGTAGCCCACACCGTTGGGTTGCATGCCATAATAGGGCACGGCAGGCGACTGAATGGCCTTTCGGGTAACCTTAAACTTCATCACTTTGCCCGTTGATGGGCGTTTGATTTGGAGGATAAAGCTTGTTGCGGGGTCGCCCCTTAGGTGGTCGCTAACGTAAGATTGGTCTTTCTTGGTCATGTCTTCGTTGTCGATGGACAAGATGATGTCGCCCTTTTTCAGTCCCACTTCGGCAGCGGGCATGTTCTCGTAGGGTTCTTCTATGATGACGCGTTTGAGCTGACTGTTGTATTTGATGATGGCTCCGATACCTCCATATTTACCCGTAATCATGAATTTAAGGTCTTTCACCTTGTCTTCGGGATAGTACACGGTGTAAGGGTCCAGGGCTTTAAGCATGGCATTGACGCCTGTTCCCACCGTTTGGTTAGCGTTAAGCGTGTCTACATACATCATGTCGAGGTTTTTGTAGATAGCGTTAAAAATGTTAAGGTTCTTGGCCACATCGAAGTTGTGGTCTCGTTCGTTTTGCGCCGCTGCTGTACAGGCGGTGACGGCTAGGCATAATGCGATGAATGTCTTCCTCATTGTAAATAGGTTTGTTCTGTTTTACAAAATTACGACATTAAGATTACCTAGCGTTATCTTTATTCGTATTTTATTATAAAATCGAGAAAAAACTATTTTTTTCGCCAAAACATTTGGTGGTTTCATCAAAAGGTAGTACCTTTGCAACCGCAAACAAGCAAAAATGCTTCAATAGCTCAGTTGGTTAGAGCACCTGACTGTTAATCAGGGGGTCGTTGGTTCAAGCCCATCTTGAAGCGCAAAAAGGGAATTACTTCGGTAGTTCCCTTTTTTGTTTTCGTCCTGTATAGGGCTGACCTTGGCCAACAATGCAAGCCAGAGAACTGGGCTCAGCGGAAGATTAGTGGGGACTACGCATAAATCTTTGAAAGTCTAAACA
>CALIZL010000109.1 GCA_938028745.1 uncultured Prevotella sp. | reverse complement strand
CACTCTTCCAAAGACGCTTTTCAAGAAAAGAATCTGGCATTTGACAGTCTCCAGAAATTCCTAAGAGGGAATTAACTGAATTACCCTATTTAACACAAAGAACGGACACCTGGAAAAAAGCTGTAAGCTAGCAACTAACGTGCTATTGGGCTTATAGTAGAAAGTTGTTGGTTGGGGGAATGGCACGTTGGTTTGGAACAAAAGTCCATGTTAGCTTGCATAACACTTTATGGTAGCAATGAAACATGGCGTAAACTACTGCAAAACGATTGACCTGCTTTACGGTAGTTTGCGCCATGTTTCCTTTTGTAGGATATGCCAATAAAGAAACACGTTGTAGGGACTAGCCCTTAACATCGTTGTACTTATCGCTCCGCGCAAACTGCACGGTGACAAAAGAACATACGTCTTTTATCTTCTTGTTGTGCTTACGAGCATAATCGGCAGCCGCATCAAGCAGTATCTTGCCAATGCCCTTGCCCTTATGTTCGGGCGAAACCACGGTGTGCACGATGGCAAAATGGTTGGCATCCACCCATTCGTAACTGATGTAGCCCAGTTTTTCTTCGCCCTCGAAGGCCACAAACTCGCCGTTCTGCTCGTTGTTGGTGTGATTGATTGTCATTGTTTCTGTCCTCCTAAAAATTATTGGCAGTGCAAAAGCATGCCATAGTTGTTGTTTGCAAGTTTAGATTTTGCGCGCAATGCACCCATACCTTATATATATAGGGTGCATTGGCGCAAGCCTACCCCACCTTGGGCGCAGGCTTATTCTCGATGGTGCGCAACACTTTAACAGCATCGCCAACCGTAGGCACGGCCGAAACGTGCATCATTCGGCGACCTTTTATCTCCTTCAAGTCGCAACGGCGTGGGTTATTGGCGATGTAGCTTAGCACGTTGTCGAAAGCCTTCGACCGATAGTAAGCACTGTTGGGGTTGCTAACAAACTGCATGAGCATGCGCCCTTGTTTAAGCATTATCTTCTCGCAGCCTAATCGTTTGCCAATACGTCGCAAAGCCACCACTTGCATCAGCTCATCGCCTTGCGGCGGAACAGGCCCGAACCTGTCTACAAGCCTATTGCGATAAGCATCCAATTCGTTGTCGCTCTCAATGTTGTCTAGCTCGCGATAAAGCAACATTCGTTCGCTGCTGCCTGGCACGTAGTTGTCGGGGAAATACATTTCAAGGTCGCTTTCCAAGGCGCAGTCTTCCACAAATTGGTCGCCACCCACCTCTTCTCCTTGCTCAATACTCTCCGCATATAGGTCGGCAAACTCGTCGTTACGCAGTTCGGTAACGGCTTGCGACAGAATTTTCTGATATGTTTCGTAACCCAAGTCTTCCATAAAGCCACTCTGTTCGGCACCAAGCAGATTGCCTGCCCCACGAATATCAAGGTCTTGCATGGCGATGTTAAAGCCGCTGCCTAGGTCGGAGAACGTTTCGAGTGCCTCTAAGCGACGTCGGGCATCGGGCGTTAAGGCCGAAAGGGGTGGTGCAAGCAGGTAACAGAAGGCCTTGCGGTTGCTCCTTCCCACGCGTCCACGCATCTGATGCAAATCGCTTAGCCCCACTTTGTGGGCATGGTTCACGATAATGGTGTTGGCATTGGATATGTCGATGCCGTTTTCGATAATCGAAGTGGAGAGCAACACATCGTATTCGTGGTTCATAAAGTCGATAAGCGCGTTCTCCAAATCTTCTGGCTTCATCTGCCCATGCGCTATAACCACACGGCAATCGGGCACATGCTTGCGTATGATGTTGGCTAATTCGGGGAGATTTGCTATTCGGTCGTTCACAAAATACACCTGTCCGTTGCGGCTCATCTCGAAATTGATGGCCTCGGCAATGAATGCGCCGTCGAATGTTGCTATCTCTGTGTGTATGGGATGGCGGTTTGGGGGTGGCGTTCGCATTACGCTCATGTCGCGCGCACCCATCAACGAGAACTGCAACGTGCGCGGAATGGGCGTGGCCGACATGGTGAGCGTGTCGACATTGGTTTTAAGTGTGCGCAGCTTTTCTTTAGTAGACACGCCGAACTTTTGCTCTTCGTCGATGATAAGCAGTCCCAAGTCGTGCCATTTTACGGTCTTTCCAATAAGCTTGTGCGTGCCAATGATGATGTCTATCTTGCCTGCGGCGAGGTCGTCTAGCACTTGTCGGGTTTGTTTTGCCGAACGGGCGCGCGACAAATAGTCGACCCTTACGGGCAAATTCTCTAATCGTTTGCTGAAAGTTTTGAAATGTTGGAAGGCCAAAACCGTTGTTGGCACCATCACAGCCACCTGTTTAGAGTCGCATGCGGCCTTAAACGCAGCGCGTATGGCCACTTCGGTTTTGCCAAAACCCACGTCGCCGCACACCAGGCGATCCATTGGGCGGGCGCGTTCCATGTCGGCTTTCACATCGGTTGTGGCTTTCAATTGGTCGGGCGTGTCGTCGTAAAGGAAACTTGCTTCTAGTTCGTGCTGCATAAACGAGTCGTGACTGAATGCAAACCCGCGTTCGGTGCGCCGCTTGGCATAAAGCTTTATCAAGTCGCGGGCAATATCCTTGATACGTTTCTTGGTTTTTTCTTTCAAACGTTCCCAAGCTCCCGTGCCAAGTGTAGAAAGCCTTGGCTGCTCGGTGGCCGTACCTTTACGATAGCGCGAAATCTTGTATAACGAATGGATGGATACGTCTACCTTATCGTTGTTTTGGTAAACGATGCGTATCATCTCTTGATACGAGTTGCCAGTGGGCACGCGAACCAGGCCGCCAAACTTGCCGATACCGAAGTCTACATGCACGATGAAGTCGCCCGGTTCCATCTCTTGCAACTCTTTCATCGTCAACGCCAGCTTGCCAGCGCGTGCACGTTCGCTTTTAAGATTGTATTTGTGGAAACGGTCGAATATCTGATGATCGGTGAAAAAGCAGATGCGAAGGTCGTTATCCACATATCCTGCATGCAAAGTAAAGTCGCCTGCCGACTCCATTTTTAGTGGTGCTGCCGACTTTTGTTCGGCTGTAAGGATGTCGCGAAGGCGTTCTTGTTGCTTCTTACTGTCGGCCAAAAGCACCAATCGGTAGCCTTGCAGCTGGTAGTCTTCGAGTGTTTGGCGCAGCAAGTCGAAGTTTTTATGAAACAGGGGCTGTGCCGAAAAGTGGAAAGTAATGGTGGCTTGAACCTCGCCGGACGGCTTACTACCAATGTAAATGTGCCTAAATGCGGCGGCATCGTGGGCAAATTGGCTAGCGGTGAGCAGCTGCAACTCTTTTTGCATGGCGGCTCGTATCTGCTGTTGTTCCACCTCGGTGGCACCATCTAGCTGCGCCTCCAATGCTTGATGGGCAAAGCCCTCATCGTAAATGCGCGCTATTGTGTCGCGAACGTAGCCAAAATCTTTCATCACGAGCAGGGCATCGGGAGGCAAAAGCGTTAGGAACGACACCTTTTCGTTGGCCTGCCGCGCTAGTTCGGGCACAATTTCAACGGCTTCGCGTTTGTCTTTCGACAGCTGATTTTCTACATCAAAGGTGCGAATAGTGTCGATTTCGTCGCCGAAAAAGTCGATTCGGAAAGGCAATTCGTGACTATACGAGTAGATGTCTACAATGCTACCGCGTACGGCGAACTGCCCAGGTTCGTACACATAGTCCACTTCGCGGAAGTCGAAAGCCCGCAAAGTTTTCACCATTTGCACAACATCTATGGTCTGCCCCACGCTTAACCGCAACGTACGTTCGTCTAACCGCTGCTTTGAAACAACCAATTCGCTCAGTGCATCGGGTGCACAAACCACGTAAGTGGGTCTTTCGGCAGCAAGACGAGCCAACACTTCGGTGCGCAATATCTCGTTGGCAGCATCGCGTTGTCCGTATTTTACGGCACGCCTGTACGATGAAGGGAAGAACAACACATCGTTCTGCCCCATCAGTTGCACCAAGTCTTGATAGAAATAGCCTGCCTCGTCGGCATCTTGCAGCACGAAAAGGGTGGTTTGGGGACGGCGTTGCGCCATGCCCGAAAAGAAAACAGGCGCAGTGGAGGCTACCAGCCCTTGGAGAAAGATGCGGCGAATGGCTGCATCGGCAAGGATTTTGTGGAGTGCGGCAGCCTGCGGTTGTCCTGAATATATTTGTTGGAGGTTCATCGACATGCGATTTATTTGAGGGTCTGATGTGGTGAGTTTATAACGTTATGAGTGCGTTAGTGCGTGAGTTTATGTGTTTGAGCGTTCTTGCGTTTGTGGATGATTGCACGTCTGTTTACGGGTTGTGACTGCATAATATTGTATTGAGCACTTACAGACTGAGTAACTGATGAAGTTAAAAACTCACGAACGCATCATCTTACAAACCCATAATGCCATGAAAAGGAGTGGAAGCCACAGGTGCCATTCCACTCCTTTCCATCCACAAGCCAATTTGGTCATTGTTGTATTTTAGGATATTTCCGCGTCCATCCGTCGAGCCTCAACCGCATTACGCCGAAGAAAGCCTCGCCGAAAATGCCGCCACTCATCTTGCTTGTTCCTTCGCGGCGGTTGACAAATATCACTGGAACTTCTTTTATCTTAAAGCCAATCTTATAAGCGGTGTACTTCATTTCTATTTGGAAACCATAGCCTTTGAAACGCACTTCGTCGAGCGGGATGGTTTGAAGTACTTGCCGGCGATAGCACTTAAAGCCGGCTGTGGTGTCGTGTACGGTAAAACCAGTGACGAAACGCACATACTTCGATGCGAAATAACTCATCAGCACGCGTCCGATGGGCCAGTTCACAACGTTTACGCCGCTAACATAACGCGAACCAATGGCCACATCATAGCCTTCGTCGTGGCATGCAGCGTATAGGCGTGGCAAGTCGGCAGGGTCGTGACTGAAGTCGGCATCCATCTCGAAGACATACTCGTAATCTCGCTCCAAAGCCCACTTGAAACCCGTGATATAAGCCGTTCCCAACCCTAGTTTGCCTTTACGTTCGAGCATAAACAGACGGTCGGCAAACTCTTCGTCAATCATTCGGCGCACGATAGCCGCCGTTCCGTCGGGGCTGCCGTCGTCGATAACGAGGATATGGAAACATTTATCGAGTGCAAATACGGCTCGAATAATCTTCTCGATGTTCTCTTTTTCGTTGTATGTGGGGATGATAACGATGCTGTCGCTTGTGTTCATGCCGTGTAACTTTGTTGGTTCTACTTATGCAAAGGTAAGGCTATTTCTCAGAAGTGCAATGCCATACGTGCGTATTTTTGACTGATTGGGCGCGATTATTGGTCGGGATTGGCCTCAAATCCTTGATATTCGGGAACGAGTGAGCCCATAATTACTCGGTAACTCTGTTCTTCTAAGAACTTCGTATTGTCTGTTCCTTGTCCAATTGGCATTATCGGGGCGTGTATGGTGAGCCTCAATCGGTGCCAACGCACCCATTTAAGGTCGCGTGTTCGTGGCATAACGTCGAACGAGCCGTTGATGGTAACAGGCACAATGGGCAGCTGCAACTCGTCGGCCAGCATAAAAGCTCCGCGCCTAAACACGCCCATATGCCCCGTAAAGGTGCGTGCGCCTTCGGGAAAAATAACCAACGACATGCCGTTATGCAAGGTTTGTCGGGCTTGTTCGATAGACTTCTTTATCTTTGCGGCACTTCGTTTGTCTACAAAAATATGGTGAGCCGCCTCGCATGCCTTACCCACGAGAGGTATCTTGCGCAGCGATTGTTTCATCATCCATTTGAAGTTGCGCCCCAAAAAGCCGTAAATCATGAAGATGTCGAACGCTCCTTGGTGGTTGGCAGCAAACACATACGACTGCCCACGCTGCAAATGTTCGCGCCCTTCTACCTTAATTGGCAGGAACAATATGCGGATAATAAACCACGACCAACACTTACCTGGGTAATATCCCCAAAAGTGTCCGTTACCCAAAAAGCAACCCACGATGGTAACGAGGGCTGTTAGCACGGTGGCCAAGACTATTAGGGGAATGGCCACAAACAATTGGTAGATGCGATAGAGAATTGTCATTGTTGTTTATACGAGATTGATGGGTTCACAAGTTGAGGAGCTGACAAGCTTAGAGGTTGACAAGTTAACGAGTTTACAAGGAGGTTTCCTTTGAATTATTCAACTACTTGCGGACTTACAAACTAAGCAACCCACAAGCGTTTGGCTTACCCCATCTCCTGCTCACTCATTACGTCTTTTCCACTTACTCCTTACTACTTACTCCTCACCACCTTACTACTTACTACTCACTCCTTACCACTTACTGCACATTACCGCGCCGCAAGGTGATGACAACCACTTCGGGAGGAACACCAAAACGGAAAGGAACAACACCGCCCAAGCCTGATGAAACGAAGAGTGAGCGTTGTCCTTGGGTGTATAACCCTTTGTCTTGCTTATAGCTAATGATGGTGGGGCGAAGTCCGAAAAGACTTATTTGACCGCCATGAGTATGCCCCGACAGGGTTAGTTGCACATGACTATGCGGCAAGATGTTGCGTTCCCAGGCCGAAGGGTCGTGTTGTAGCAGCACCACGAAAGAGCCTTTGCCCACACCTTTAAGTGCTTTGGACAAGTCGGCACGCGAAGGGAATGGCGGTCTACCATCGTTTTCGGTTCCTGCAATCACGATGGAGTCGGCTCCGCGACGTACTACACGATGCTCGTTAAGCAGCAAATCCCAGCCAAACTGCCGCTGACGCGCAACCATTTCGCGCTCGTTGGCGACCTTTATGGCCTCAGGACCATTGAAATACATGCTATAATCGTGGTTGCCCAATACAGAGAACATGCCATCGCGGGCGTTCAGGCGACTTAATTGCTCGCGACAAGGATAGAGTTCTGCGGGTTGTACGTTCTGTAAATCGCCCGTAAACACGATAGCATCGGCGTGTTGGGCCATGATTGTATCGACTGCTCGCTCCAAGAAGTGGGCGCGACTACCTACGAAACTGCCCACATGAGCATCGGTAAACTGCACAATGCGGTAGCCATCGAAGGCCTCGGGCAGGTCGGGCGAATATATTTCCACATGGTTTACGTTCAGTTTGTTGGCTCCGATAAGCCATCCGTAAGCCAAAACATAGATGCAGAACAGCGCCAAGAGGTAGCCAACGGCCTTTCCCCAGTTGGTGGTTGAGTGGCGTAAGCGTGCAAACACGCGCCCAACAACGGCACAACTCACATAAACAAACTTGGGAACAACCAACAATCCCAAACAAATGAGGTAGACGTTGAGTATCTCTACACTGTCGGGGACGAAGTTTTTGGAACCCGCCATCACAATGGTAAACACCATCATGCCTAGGCTAAGCACCCATCTTAGTACGCGCAAAGGCCATTTTGCCTTGCGTTTGCTTTTCCAATTGCGCCGTTCGATGTAGAGATCGGGCAAGAGGATGGCTAACAATAGAGGTATAAGTATTCTTGAAATCACTTGCTAAATGTTGTTTGTTACGCCCTTGTTGCACTTATTGCACAAACTTTTTAATCATGTATAGCGGCACACCGCGTCGCTTTGCGTAGTCGGCAAGCTGGTCTTCGCCTATCTTTCCCAGGTCGAAATACTTCGATTGAGGATGCGCGAACATCAAACCCGACACGCTTGCATGGGGTTGCATCATGCCTGTGGGCGTGAGATGTATGCCGATAGAGCCCATGTTGATAAGCTCGTTGAGCAGGAAATTGACACTGGTATCGGGCAACGAGGGGTAGCCAATGGCCGGACGAATGCCCTGATAAGGCTCTTTAAGCAACTCTTGCGGCTCGAAATGCTCATCGGGAGCATAGCCCCAATAGTGCTTTCTCACCTCTTCGTGCATGCGTTCGGCTGTTGCCTCGGCCAGTCTTTCGCCCAAAACCTTGGCCATCATCTGCTTGTAGTCGTCGTTTTTGTAGTCGTATTCAATGCCCGCATCCACCGTAGTGGCGAACGCTCCCACCTTATCTTTAATGCCACTTGATAGCGGACGAACGAAGTCGGCTAGGCAAAGATTAGGTGCGCCCGTGCTTTTGGCTTTCTGTTGGCGTAGCAGCGGCAGGCGCATGTCGCCCAAAAGAAGGTCGTCGCCGTCGCCATTGGCATCGAAAAGTTCGAACACGGCGTGCGTACTGTAACGCGTTTCCATTGCATCGAGCATCTCTTCGGCCTCTTTTCGCAGCTTCTCTTTCTCGTCAGTAGGCTTTCCACTCATGCCCCATGTGTGGAAAAAGTACAGCCAACTGATGTAGGGACGTATGTCGTTGATGTTATATTTTAGTATCATTCTGTTGTTTTGAGGGGTTCTTTTTGAGGAGTTCTTTTTGAGGAGTTAAGGAGTTATGGAGTTAAGGAGTTAAGCCAAATGCTTTTAAACTTTGAGGAGTTAAGGAGTGAAGCCAAATGTTTAGGTGGTGTTAGGCTAATAGGATAATTCTGACCAGTCTGACCAGTCTGACTTGTCTGAAAGCTAGAAAGAACTAGAAACCTAGAAACCGCTAGACACCTTTAAAAGGCGTTAGCCATCTTTTCACCTTTTCACTTCTTCACCTTTTCACCCTTTCACCTTTTCACTTCTTCACCTTTTCACCCTTTCACCTTTCCCTTCTTTTCACCATTATCAATGGCAGAAAGCCACCTCTTCACCACGATATTGAGCATCGAACGTGCCGTCTTTATCGAGCAACAAGTGTCCGTTGCAGATGGTTTGCACCACTCGCCAACGGAACTTCTCGCCCTCCATCGGACTCCATTGGCACTTACTTTGTATACAATCCTTCGTCACTGTCCACGGTTCGCCGCGGCGCACGATGGCTAAGTCGGCCTTATAGCCTGGCTTAATAAAGCCACGTTTGCTAACAGCGAACAAGCGGGCAGGCGCATGGCACATCAGTTCTACCACCCTTTCTATCGTCAACACGCCCTTTTCGCAAAGTTCGAGCATGGCAGGCAGCGAGAATTGCACCATCGGCATGCCCGATGCGGCCTTCGCACAGCCGCCAATCTTGTCCGAAACGAGGTGCGGGGCGTGGTCGGTTGCAAC
The DNA here is from genome assembly GCA_938028745.1 of uncultured Prevotella sp. GTDB lineage: Bacteria > Bacteroidota > Bacteroidia > Bacteroidales > Bacteroidaceae > Prevotella. The sequence continues at coordinate 24,690 of CALIZL010000109.1, read as the reverse complement.
CACCGAGATACGCCCATCGGTCAAAGCCGCACGCAAAGCATCGCGGTCGACACTGGTCTTTACGGCTGGGTTGCATTTGATTTGTGTGCCACGAGTGCGATAATCGGCATCGCTGAACCACAAATGAGCAATTACCGCCTCGGCCGTGATACGCGGATTGTGGCCGAAGAGCGACAGTTCGCGTGCTGTTGTGAGGTGTGCCACGTGCAGTTGCGCCCCGTATTTGGTGGCCAACTCCACAGCTAAGGCCGACGAATGGTAGCAAGCCTCGGCACTCCTTATTGCAGGATGGTGCTCCACGGCAGGGTCGTCGCCATACAATCGCTTGGCCTCGGCCATATTTTGGTTGACGAGTTGCGTGTCTTCGCAATGCGTCATGATGGGCAAAGGCGCGTTTTTAAAGATGTTTTCAAGCGTTTCGAGCCTGTCGACAAGCATGTTTCCCGTGCTAGCACCCATAAAAAGCTTAATGCCCGGCACGCGTTTGGGGTCTAAACGCTCAAAAAGATGAGCGTTTTGGTTGGTGGCTCCAAAGAAAAAGCTATAATTAACGTGGCTCTTGCCTTGCGCAAGTTCCAGTTTTTGGTTCAGGGCATCGGGCGTTGTGGTTTGCGGAAGGGTGTTAGGCATCTCGAAAAACGTGGTCACACCACCGTATGCGGCAGCGCGACTCTCGCTTTCGATATCGGCTTTGGCCGTTAAACCCGGTTCGCGAAAGTGCACATGGTCGTCTATCACGCCGGGCATAACCACACAATCCTCGGCATTCAGCCGCAGGTCGAAGTTTCCTTCGGGCACGGCATCGCCTTCGGTTACGCTTGCTATCTGGTCGTTTTCAAGGGTTATGCAGCCTTTAAAGCTCCGCCCCTCGTTCACAATCGTTGCGCCGTAAATAAGGGTTTTCATTCTTTTGTGGGCTGTGCCAAGTCGTTTGGCGTGGGTGCAGGCGCAGCTTGATGCGTAACAGCCGGCGCAGGCATGGGCACGTCTTTCATTCCGTTCATTATCTGTTGGTTTTCTTGCGCCTTGGCGTAATAGTCCTTCACATAAGCATCGTTCTTAAACTTATCGGTGGCTTTGCTCATGATGTCTTCTATCCAAGGGGTAAGTTCGGGATAGTCGTAACCGATAGTAACCATGAAAAACACGCCCGGACCTAACACGTTGTCGAAGTTTTCGCACACGAACGACGTGATAAGCTTGTCTTCAAGTCCCGACAAACGTTCGGCTTCGCTGTTCAAGCGGGCGTTCACCACGTCCATATTGCTGCCGTTCATAATGGCTTGGTCGTGCTTATGCACCAACTCTTGTTCTTGGTTTTTCAGTTGGTTGTACTTATTAAAGAACTTAAACAGCTTGTCGTTAAGGGGAGTTCCCGACACGTTTTGCTGTGCATCGTCTAGTTTTACGATGATGTTGCCGCTTTCAAGCACCAAGGGCAACACACTTTCTTCGTCCATAAAGATATTGGCGATGCGTACAGAGTCTAACGATCCAGAGAATCCGAACTTGCCGTGCACGACGTCGCACGAGTCTAACTTTTTAAATTCGTTGTCTTTCAGTACTTTCAGGTATAACTTTCGGCCATCGAGGGTAGATATGTTAGAAGTACCTTCGATATTGTAGCTGCTACCACACGAGGTGAGCAACGCCAACGCGAACAATGTATATAGAACTTTATTCATAAGTTGATTGTTTCTGTCTTGTCACACAAAGATAATACGCTTTTGCGGGCTATCGAATTATTTTCATGCTATTTAATCCAAACAAACCGCCTTTTAAGTATTTTTTAAGAAAAGTGTTAGTTGTTGAAAGCCTGCACACCGCAGGCACGTATATATACAAGGTATGGCCGCATGTCGGGGCCTATTGTTTTTTGTCTTTCTTCATTTCGTGGTCTATGCGGTGCATGGTGTATATCTCCAAAAGGGCTGCAATGAGCAAAAGCACCACCCACTTGTTGTACAAATAGTCTACATAAGCGATGGAACTGTCGAAAAGTGGACGGAAAAACATGTAGGCCGTGTCTACCATCAGTATGCCGGCGAGCATAAAGAAGATGTTGGCCACAGCTTGAATACGTTTCAAACGGCGCACCACAAAGTCGGTTCCTTCGTAAGTTTGCATGGATTGCATGAGGCAAAACAGCGTTGCTCCCACGAGGTAGAGCCAACATACCGCCCGCTGTTGCCACATAAATGCAAAGCATCCCGCACCAATCACCATCAGCGCACCGCCAACGGCGTAGAGGATGGATTGCAGTTTATTCAGTTGTTTCATCTTGTTGTTGTGTAGGTTTCTCGTCATCGCTCAGCACATAGATGTCTTCATCGTCGGCTTTCATAAAGTAGCGCTCACGCGCAATCTTCTCAATGGCCTTTGGGTCGCGTTTTAGTTGGCGAAGCCGTTCCGTGTCGGTGCTGTGGCGTTCATTATATTCCTTTATTTGTTTTTTTAAGTCGCTTACTTGAATTTCGTACTCCAAACGGTGCATAAAGCTGTTATCGTCGAGGAAACCGACGATAAGCACGCCCACCACCACTACGATAAGGTAGCGATAATGGTTAAGCATTCTGCCCACTTCATTCCATTTGCTGTTCATTAGAGGCTTATTATCCGCTGCAAACTTACAACTTTTTTTTCAATCGCCATGCACTACAAGCACACTTATTGCACAATTAATGCAAAACTAACGACGATTAGGCGCGAGGGGAAAAGGTGAAAAGGTGAAAGGGTGAAAAGATGGCTGCGCCTACAAACTTGTCAAATCGTTAACTTGTAAACTTGTCACTAAACAAAAAAGCGTGAACCAAAAGAAAAGCCAAAAATAATGCGTAACTTTGCAAAACGGGGTAAAAACAACACACCCATACGGCGAGGGACATGCCTCCCAACGCCAAACCAAACACATAAAACGGAACACAATACAGCATTTATGGGAGAATATATCGTATCGGCGCGCAAATACCGACCCGTGTCTTTCGACTCGGTGGTGGGCCAATCTGCCCTTACCACCACGCTGAAAAACGCGGTTAAAAGCGGAAAGTTGGCGCACGCATACCTCTTTTGCGGTCCACGAGGGGTGGGTAAAACCACTTGCGCGCGCATTTTTGCCAAGGCCATCAACTGCCTTACGCCCACCGAAATGGGCGAGGCATGCAACCATTGCGAAAGCTGCCAGGCCTTTAACGACCAACGTTCGTACAACATCTTCGAGCTAGACGCGGCCAGCAACAACTCGGTTGAGAACATTAAGACGCTGATGGACCAAACGCGCATCCCTCCGCAGGTGGGAAAATATAAGGTTTTCATCATCGACGAGGTGCACATGCTTTCCACTGCGGCCTTTAATGCCTTCCTTAAAACACTGGAAGAGCCGCCCGCACACGTCATTTTCATCTTGGCCACAACCGAGAAACACAAGATTTTGCCCACCATCCTGTCGCGTTGCCAAATCTACGACTTTGAACGGATGACCGTTCCTGGCATCATCGACCACCTTAAACGTGTGGCCGAGAACGAAGGAATTGCCTACGAAGAGGAGGCTTTGGCCGTAATTGCCGAGAAAGCCGACGGCGGTATGCGCGATGCGCTTTCCATCTTCGACCAAGCAGCTAGCTTTGCACAAGGCAACCTTACATACAACAGCGTTATTGCCGACCTTAACGTGCTGGATAGCGACAACTATTTCAACATTATCGACTTGGCCGTGCAAAACAAGGTGAGCGACATCATGGTACTTGTTAACGACATCATTGCCAAAGGCTTTGATGCAGGCAATCTTGTTAACGGATTGGCCACGCATGTGCGCAATGTGCTGATGGCAAAAGACGAAAGCACCCTGCCACTGCTGGAAGTTAGCGCGCGCCAACGCGAACGCTTTAAGGAACAGGCGCAAAAATGCCCCACGAAGTTTCTTTATAAGGCCTTGCAGGTTATGAACCAATGCGACATTCACTATCGCGCAAGCAGCAACAAACGCCTATTGGCCGAGCTTACGCTGATACAAGTGGCGCAGATAACGCAGCCCGAAGACGAACCGGCCGCGGGGCGTAGCCCCAAGAGATTGAAATCCCTGTTCAGAAAACTTGCCACTCCCCAACCTAAACCGGCTCAACAGGTGGTCGGTGGGGACAAACCTTTGGTGCGCACAACCGTGGCAACGCGCACCGCAACGGCATTGGCCAACACCAACGAGGCGAAAACAACGCCCTATCCCACACAGCCTGCCGTTGAAACACCTAAGGCGAACGAGCCTGAAACAACTACGCAACGAACGGCCATGCCCATCGGAAAGCTTAAATTGGGCAAGGTGGGCACGTCGTTTGCCGACCTTAAACGGGGTCCCGAAAAGGTTGGACAAGTTAAAGAAGACGAGATTACGAATAAGGAAGAGAACCATGTGTTCTCGCAAGAAGAGCTTGAACTGCAATGGATGGCGCTTTGTAACCGCATGCCGCAAGCCATGATTGCCATTGCAACGAGGATGAAGAACATGTCGCCGCGCATCACCCAATTCCCCAACATAGAAGTGTTGGCCGATAACGAGATTGTGTTGGAAGAGGTTAACAACATTAAGAAACGAATTGAGGGCGGACTGGCCAAGCATTTGCACAATGGGCAACTGCAACTTCACATCCGACTGGCCAAGGTTGAGGAGATGAAACGCATCCTTTCTAAAAAAGAAATATACGAAAACATGCTTAAAGCCAATCCCGCAATCGACAATCTGCGCAATGCGTTGGGGCTGGAATTGGCCTAAGTTGTGGGCATCGACATCGCAAACACGCCGTAACCAAACTTCATTCTTACTGAAATCCGCTTGACTTTTAATCTTTCTATAAGTTGAGAGGGGGCTTATCATCTTTGTGCAGTAAAACCAAGATAAGCACCCCTATCCATTTGCAAAGTACTGCACAAAGATACGATATAATCTAAAATCCCGCCCCATTTGTCTTTGGCAAAAAGTGATTATGCCTCAAACCACGATCGAACGGAAAACTTTCAATACCTTTCTCTACAAGTTGAAAACTAGCTGCCAATGGCGTGCTACTTGCACGTTTCCATGATATTGCCTCCGTTGATGTGTGCAGCATGCCCTGCAACCGCTCGCACTGGCGGTTGTAAGCGTACGCGCTATCTGTGGCCGTTGCCCACGTGCGTGCATGCAACACCATCCGTATTGTCTAGTTTTCGGCAGAAATTTAACACAAAAAGAGCCCTTTTTCTCCACCTATCGCCAACCTTGCCGCAAAAAATCGATTCTCGCGAAGGTTGGTTTTGATGCAAAAAGGGGTTAGTTGCAAAGGTGGGTAAAATGAATTTTTATTTAAAAGAGACGGTCTTTGCACCCGTTTTTGGGCTATTTGCAGCAAAACGCACTGCATTTTGGTACAAAACGCAGTGCATTTTGGTGCTAAACGCAGTGCGTTTTGGTGCAAAATGCCTTGCGTTTTGATGCTAAATGCAAGGTAAAATGGTGCTAAATGCAGTTCAAAATGCTTCGAAACGCGAAACGAAAAGCATAAAAACACACCGCAATGGTATAAATATAACCTCTTAGTGGCATGAAACACAGGGCAGAAAAGGCCAAAACAACCCCTAAAAAGTAGGTTTTTGGAGGCTAAAAGCGGGTAATTGGGCATAAAAAATAATGAGCTGGCAAGCAAAATAGAAAGGCTATATGGTGCAAAATGCAGGTTCTTCTCTTGAATATTGACAAAAAGTAAGGAATGACAGACTAGAAATAGTAGCCATTTACCTACTTTTTAAGCCATTTTTTCGCTAGAACGAAGTGAAAATTAGAGCCGTATTGTAAAAATAAAAACAGCAATTTAACCTTTGGGCGGATGCGTTTTTGAACGGATAAGTAAATGAGCTTGTGAAGCTGTGAGTGAGTCTGTACAAAGTTCAAGCCCCAGGTTCTCACTTAATTCATGTTCTAAAAATGCCACGCTTATGTTCTTTTTTGCTTTTTAGTTCGCCCTTCACCATCTTTATTTTGAACTTACATGCCGATAAACGCACGCCATAAAGCTATGGGTCACACTCCAATTTAAAGTTTATTCCATAGGCAGGTGCTAAAAATTACCTTTGCTGTATTTTTAGCTTTTAGCTGAGCAGGTTTTGCTTACTTCTTGAAGGAGCATAGTGAACCATGCTTTCTGAAAGAGTAAGCGAAAGATGCCAGATAAAAGCAAAAAGACAGTGAAGAGCAATACAAGGAACATCAATTGAACCTTTGCGGGGAATTTTTAGAACATGCCTATATCAACGGCATGCCTGCGGCATGGCATTCGGCTCGCATTTCGTCGCTCCAAATGCTAGCTTGTATCTCGCCCACGTGTGCTTTCTGCAACAACACCATGCACAAGCGGCTTTGTCCGATACCCCCACCGATGCACAAAGGCAGTTTGCCCGACAGCAGCTGACGATGGAAATACAATTCAGCACGACTCTGTTGCCCCGTCATTTCTAACTGGCGCAATAAGGCATCTGCATTGACACGAATACCCATCGACGACAACTCTACCGAACGTCCCAACACGGGATACCATATTAAGATGTCGCCATTAAGACCCACGTGGCCGTCTTCTGCCAATGTCGACCAATCATCATAGTCGGGTGCGCGGCCGTCGTGCTGCGTGCCATTGCTCAATTTACCGCCAATGCCAATGATAAACACCGCCCCATATTTCTCGCAAATGGCGTCTTCGCGCTCTTTCGGCGTAAGGTGGGGGTACATTTGCAACAATTCTTCGCTATGCACAAAGTGTATTTCGGGCGGCAAGAAAGGCTGCATGGCAGGATAGGTTTCGCAAGTGAGATACTCGGTGCGCAATATCGCCGCGTATATACGGCGCACAGTCTGTTTAAGAAAGCTGAGCGTGCGCTGTTCGGGCGTGATAACCATCTCCCAATCCCACTGGTCTACATACAGCGAATGCAGGTTATCCAACTCTTCGTCGGCGCGAATGGCGTTCATATCCGTGTAAATGCCGTAGCCTGGTTTAATCTTATATTCGGCCAATGTTAGGCGTTTCCACTTGGCCAACGAATGCACAACCTCGGCTCGCGCGTCTCCCAAGTCCTTTATGGGGAACGTAACGGGGCGTTCGATGCCGTTAAGATCGTCGTTAATGCCCAATCCTTGCATCACGAAAAGCGGTGCCGTAACTCGGCGCAAGCGCAATTCGGTGGAGAGATTTTGCTGAAAGAAGTCCTTAATCAGCTTTATTGCCTGTTCTGTTCTCACCTTGTCAAGTAGGGCATGGTAATGTTCTGGCCGTATCAATGTGCTCATAGGTCGAAATGTTATTTTGCTGTACAAAGGTAGCAAAATAAACAACAAATGGGCAAAACACGGAAAAGAATATCACAATTTGATGTTAAATAAAGCATTTACACATCATTTAGTCACCAACATTGGTCTTTTAGCGTACACCATAAAGCCCATGCGCAGCTCACGCTTTCTTCGTTTCCGCTACAACCTGCCCCTCCCCTTTACCATCCTCACATAAAGTTAGGGTGGTTCAAAACCACATATTTCGTTGCGCCACATTTGCTCAAACCAACAAAAATGCTTACTTTTGCATCGCAATAAACAACAAAGGCCTCGTAGTTCAGCTGAATAGAACGCAGGATTCCGGTTCCTGAAGTCGTGGGTTTGAATCCCGCCGGGGTCACAAAAGGGGAATGCGAGAGCGTTCCTCTTTTTTGTTTATCCTCATTCATAAATACGAAATTTCTCTACTTTACAACTTGGTTTCCTCACATTATTTTCCTATTTTTGTAATCGAAGTAGGCGATGTGCAAGCTGTTTATCAGCACATCGCCCTATTAAGGTGTGGTATTCGCAATCTAACATATAGAAATAAGCGGTATGCCCTATATTATATAAGGAGTGGAATATGGAATATAGCACGGAAGAGAAACTAGAATGGATAGTCTACTTCATCTATGAATTTGGGAAGAAGTACGACCTAACAATGAAACAGGCCTTTGGCTATTTGCAGCGGTTTAAGGCCATCGACTTCATTGACAAGCACTATGGCTATGCCCATACACAATCGTTTAGCACAATGGTAGATGAGCTTTCGCAGTACTGTCGCAGAATGGGAGGGGTGTTATGATGAGGCTTTATCACGGCACAACGAGCGACTTTGGCGAGATAGACCTCACGAAGTCTAAGCCCAGCAAAGATTTCGGGCGCGGCTTTTACTTGTCTGCCGAATTGGAACAAGCCAAAGACTTTGCCCAAACACGTGCACTTTTGTTAGGAGGTTCGCCCGTAATAGCGAGTTATGAGTTTGACGAAAAACTGCTCACGTCAAACGAGCTAAAAGTTAAAACCTTCGAGGATTACACGGAAGAGTGGGCAAATTTTATCCTCGCCAATAGAAACAACACGTCAAACACGCCCATACACGATTACGATATTGTTATTGGCCCCATCGCCAACGACCGTGTAGGCCTGCAATTAGTGAGGTTTAGCAACCACGACATCGACATGCCCACACTCATTAGAAAGCTAAAATTCATGAAAGGCGTTACCATTCAATATTATTTCGGTACAGAACGTGCCATTAAACACCTGAAACGACTATGACAGAGAAAGAAGAAATGAAAGGCTTTTTGGTGAAAGAGTTGGCAAAACAGCTAATAGCCAACGACAACACCCTATCAATAGAACAGGCTTTAACGCTTGTCTTAAACTCCGAAACATACGAAAAGCTGATGAACGATGCCTCAAAGCTTTACTATCAAAGCCCAGGATATGTGTTCTCGTTTCTGCAAACCGAGTTGAAAACGGGGAAAATGGGATAGAACGAACGCCCGAACGTTCGCCTAACACACTTGCTTTGCAGGCGAACGATTGTCGTTTCGCCCCATCGTGCGCGCCTTTTGGCGCTTTTGACATGGCATTCGTGCACTTCACTACGTCGTTTTTTACCAAGCAAACCACCCGCCCCCACTCCCCCTTATCACTCAAAAATCATTTACTTCCACTCCACTCCGCGTAAAAGATTTTGCCCTTTTGTTTCGCCTTTTTGAAACATTTTGTATCTTTGCAAAAGCAACTGTATGCCCAAAGCCTTGTCCTTGGCAACGGCCAAAGGCGCGCAGCGGTTCTTTTTCTCCAATAAAAACAAAAGTCAATTTTACATTAACAATAACAAAAACATAAACCCATACGAACGGCTAAGCAACGCGTACGGTTATTCTAAACAACAATTTGGGCAAAGGGCAGCCACATAGTCCACCCCCGCCCAAGAAGAAAGGAACGCTAACGCACACGCCAAACCACGCAGACTAAGCCAAGACTAAGCCCGCGCGGCTCGTTCAAACTTAAAACCAAACATGGAAATAACAGAAAGATTTATTAATTATACCAAGTTCGACACACAGTCGGACGACAACTCGGAGTCGGTTCCGAGCACCCCGAAACAGCTCGTCTTCGCCGAATATTTAAAGAAGGAGATGGAACGAGAGGGTTTAAGCGACGTAGAGATGGACGACATGGGCTATCTCTATGGCACGCTGAAAGCCAACTGCAAGAAGAAAATTCCAACTATCGGTTTTATCTCGCACTACGACACTAGCCCAGACAGCAGCGGCAAAGACGTAAAGGCACGCATCGTGAAGAATTACGATGGAGGCGACATCGAATTGTCGCCAGGCATCGTTTCAACGCCAACGAAGTTCCCCGAACTAAAAAGTCATGTGGGCGAAGACCTCATCGTAACCGATGGAACCACACTACTTGGAGCCGACGACAAGGCTGGAATTGCGGAGATTATGCAGGCCATGTGCTGGCTGCGCGACCATAACGAGGTGAAACACGGCGACATTCGCGTGGCCTTTAACCCCGACGAAGAGATTGGAAAGGGCGCGCACCACTTCGATGTAGAGAAGTTTGGCTGCGAATGGGCATACACAATAGACGGCGGAGACCTGGGCGAATTGGAGTACGAGAACTTCAATGCCGCCGGTGCAAAGGTTAACATCAAGGGGGTTAGCGTGCATCCGGGTTATGCTAAGGGTAAGATGATTAACGCAAACCGACTGGCTTGCGAGTTCTGTAACATGCTGCCAGACGACCAAACGCCCGAAACAACCGAAGGATATGAGGGCTTTTACCACCTCATTGGCATGCAAACCAGCACCGAGGCGGCCAAACTGAACTTCATCATACGCGACCACGACCGCGATAAGTTCGAAGATCGCAAGGCGTTTTTCGAGAAATGCGCTCGCGCCATGAACGAGAAATACGGCGAGGGAACGGTTGAAGTGGTGCTAAACGACCAATATTACAACATGAAGGAGAAGATAGACCCCAACATGCACGTAATAGATGTCGTTCTGCAAGCCATGATGCAAAGTGGTGTTTCGCCCAAAGTGAAGCCCATACGCGGAGGAACGGACGGCGCACAGCTAAGCTACAAGGGGCTGCCTTGCCCAAATATATTCGCAGGAGGCGTAAACTTCCACGGCCCTTACGAGTTTGTTTCGGTGCAAGTAATGGAAAAAGCCATGGACGTTATCATTAAGATATGCGAGATTGTGGCCGACTACAACGATTGAAAAGACCTAGCAATACGCCATAACAGCGCGCAAACGCTAGCTTGTTGAAAGCTTATGCAAATAACAAACAAGCGTGGCGACGGCTGAAATGCGCCATTAGCAAAACCCAATATGGGGCGAACGTTCTGCAAGAGAGCGTTCGCCCCTCAACATTTTATACCCTTAAAAGAGCGGAACATCCAGCATTTTTTGCTATATTTGCCCAATACAATGCCGGCGAAAGCAACCTATCGCCAACGCCGCGCGCACAAATACCAACCTATAACCCAACAAAACAGCACCTTATGGCCGCACTCGTTTCAATCCTTCCCATCGTTCTGCTCTTCGTCTTGATGCTTGGTTTCAAGATGGCAGGCCACCGCAGTGCCTTTATCAGCTTGCTCACCACGGCGGCAATAGCCGTGTTTCTTGCACCAACCATGAACTTCGCCCCCGATGGTTTCACGCAATCGGGCGTGGCATGGGCCTTTGTAGAGGGCACACTCAAAGCTGTTTTCCCCATTCTCATCATCATTTTGATGGCCTTGTTTAGCTATAATGTGTTGGTGGAAAGCAAGCAGATAGACGTTATCAAGGCACAATTCACATCCTTTTCCGACGATGATGGCGTTACGGTGCTGATGCTCGTGTGGGGCTTTGGCGGACTGCTTGAAGGCATGGCAGGTTTCGGAACGGCCGTAGCCATTCCCGCAGCTATACTTATTTCGTTGGGTTACAAACCGCTTTTCAGTGCATTAGTGTCGCTCATTGCCAACACCGTACCCACTGGTTTCGGTGCTGTGGGCGTGCCCGTGATAACCTTGGCCAACGAAATTGCACCAGGCGGAGCCGCCTCGCAAGAACTTATCTCGCAGCTTTCGGTATATGCCGTGATGCAATTATCCTTGCTTTACCTCGTTCTTCCCTTTATCATCCTTACGCTAACCAATCGCAGTAAGGGCGCAATACTTAAAAATCTACGGCTTGCAGTGTGGGTAGGTGCCGTGTCGTTAGGCACGCAATACCTTGTGGCACGTTATCTAGGAGCCGAAACACCGGCCATTATCGGCTCGTTGGCAGCTATCGTGGCCATCATTATTTACGCCAAACTGTTTGCACCGAAGAAAAAGGAAGAAGGGAAAAAGACCTACACTGCCAGCCAAACACTTAGGGCTTGGGCGGTGTACGCCTTCATTTTATTATTTATTTTGCTTTCGGGACCACTCTTTCCGCCCATCAATGCCTTCTTAAAGTCAACGTTGGTGTCGCGCATTGCCTTGCCCATACACGCCCCAGGCACGGCTTTCTCGTTCGCATGGATAGGCAATGCCGGCCTAATGCTATTCTTAGGCACGGTGTTAGGCGGCTTGGTGCAAGGCGTTTCACCCCGCAGACTGCTCGTTTCGCTGGCCCGAACGGTGGTAAACCTGCGCAAAACCACCGTTACCATCATCTCGCTTGTGGCCTTGGCAGCCATAATGAACTATGCGGGCATGATACTTGTCATCGCGGATACGCTGGCCAACATTACGGGTAAGGCCTATCCGCTGTTCGCTCCGCTAATCGGTGCCATTGGAACTTTCGTTACAGGCAGCGACACTTCGTCGAACATACTCTTCGCCAAGCTGCAAGCTAACGTGGCAACGCAACTCCATCATGCCGACCCCAATTGGATTGTGGCCTCTAACACCACAGGTGCAACGGGCGGAAAGATGATTTCGCCACAGAGTATAGCCATTGCAACGGCCGCTTGCGACATGCAAGGTAAGGACGGCGAGATACTGAAATCGGCCCTACCCTATGCCGCCTTGTACATCATTATTGGTGGACTGATGGTGATGTTTGCAGGCTAGGTGGGAGCAAACAATTAGGCGGGTAGACCGGTTAACCTGTCTATCCGCCTTATTATCCGCACATTAACTTGTGAGCTTAACTACTCGTCAACCAGCAGACTTGTCTATTCGTCAAGTTGTTACCTCACAAATATCCCTCATCCTCCGTACTCCGCGAAACGCCGTTCGGCCATTTCTGCATACTTCGTATTGGGCATTCCGTAGTTGGCGAAGGGGTGAATGCTGATTCCGCCACGAGGTGTAAACAGCCCAACGACCTCAATATACTTTGGATTCATCAGCTTAATGAGGTCTTTCATGATGATGTTCACGCAGTCTTCGTGGAAGTCGCCGTGGTTGCGAAAGCTGAAAAGGTATAGCTTTAAGCTTTTGCTCTCCACCATTCGCACATTGGGCACGTACGATATACGTATCTCGGCAAAGTCGGGTTGCCCTGTAATGGGGCACAACGAGGTAAATTCCGGGCAATTAAACCTTACCCAATAATCGTTCTCAGGATGCTTGTTTTCAAACGTTTCCAACACTTCGGGCGCATAATCCATGCTATATTTCGTGTTGTTTCCCAACGATTTCAAGCCCTCGGTTTCTCTGTTCTTATCCATTTTTGTTATCAGTAAAGTTAGGCTGGTGAGGTTGCGAGCTTATAAACTAAATGCTAAACACGCGCCAAATGCTGTAATTCACGTCGTTGTCGTAGGTGTCAACCTGTTCGTGTCGTTTCACATAACGCACCACACTGATGGTCAACGGCAGTACAACAACCTCGTAAGCGGTCTTCAAAATCACCTGCCAAAGCATCAGCCAAGGCAATTCTTCGGTGGGAACAACGCCCCATAAAGCTAGCGGAAAGAAGATGATAGAGTCTACCGACTCGCCGAAAATGGTGCTAACCACAGCGCGCAACGAGAAGTTTTTGCCTCCAGAAGACAACTTCATCTTGCTCATGACATAGGCGTTGACAAACGAACCGCAAATGAAAGCCAAGAAAGATGCAAACGCTATGCGGGGTGCCAACCCGAAAACGGCATGAAAACCCTCGTCGTTGGTCCAATAAGGCGCACCAGGTATCATGTCGCAAATGGCACCCAACATCACGAAGAAGAAGTTCATGGCAAAGCCCGTCCATATCAACATGCGCGTTTTCTTGTAGCCCCACACCTCGCATACGCAGTCGTTGATGATATACGACACGGGGAATACAATCAAACCACCCGTCAAACTGATTGAGCCAAACGCTATTTGCTTTGTTTCCAACACGTTTGCCGCTATCAAGCAAACGCAAAAGAGTATGCCGAAAAGCATGAACAGCACACTCACTTTATTATCCTTGTTGTTCATCATTCTTGTTTTTAAAGAGGTTTACCAAGCACTCTATACGTTTTTTTCGTCTGCAAAGGTACTACTTTTTTCGCGTTTCTTTGGCGTGTTCGCTGGTTTTTATTAATTTTGGAAGTCGTTGAACAGCTTGACAAGTTTATTTTGCCACGCATTAACGGCTTAACCAACAGACGGTTTAAACACCTACATAAAGACGGGAAAGCCCCACAGAGGCCAACATCCCACCTATCTATTCACAAATAACATTCAAATGATGGTAAAACTATTCTTATGCTCCTACTTTGCCGCAGTTTCGTCTTTCACGCCTCAATTTGTAGGTGGCGACTTGAAAGGCAAAGTGTTGGCGTTCATCCCTACCGCGAGTTTGCACGAAAAATACACCGAATATGTAGACGAAGCCAAACAGGCTTTCGAAAACATGGGATTAAATGTTGAAGTGCTAGACGTGAGTAGCGCGCCCAAAGAATTAACCGAACGCACACTGCAACATTGCGACTTGATTTATGTTTCGGGCGGAAACACATTCTTCCTATTACAAGAACTGGAAAAAAGCGGTGCAAAAAACATTATACGCGAACAAGTGAATGGGGGCAAACCTTACATTGGCGAGTCGGCCGGTTCAATTATTATGGCACCGAACATTTCGTACGCAAAAGACATGGATGTAGCCGAAAAGGCTGCACCGCAATTAAAATCGTTCGAGGGTTTGGGACTGGTAGACTTCTATCCGCTCCCCCATTACAAGAGTTTCCCTTTCGAAGAAGTTACCGAAAAAATGCTTGTCAAATATGCCAAGCTGGGGTTAAAACCCATCACCAACCAGCAGGCGTTGTTTGTAAACGGTAACCAAACCACGCTTATAGAGGTTAAGCAATAGGCCAAAAGGCTGAATTTGGCGAATAAAAGGCGTTAGATTGCAACGTACATGTTTACGAACCTACACGCCCAACACCATTCTAAACATGGTAGCTACGTGCTTACCATGCAAGCAAAACGTCCACTTCACCCGTTTGGGCTAAACAAAAATCAGGCGTGATGTACCTTAAAGGTATTTCACGCCTGCTTTCATTCTATTTCTTTTCAACCAGTCCGCCTGCCGAAACCTTTGTGGCGGTGTTGACAATATCTATTGGCGAACATTCAAAAGGTAGTTCAACAGCGAGGTGCGCCGCCCATTGCGCCACCGCTTTCTGTTCTGCGCTCAACCCTTTGGGCACAAACCTGTTGCCAACAACATTCGTTCCGAACAAGCATTCGAACCAGGTGCAGGCCGCAGTATAACGTCCCAACACCAGGTCGAGGTGGAAACCATCGCGGTTAAGATGGTCGCCAACAAACGAAGTACGGGCGTTTTGAATGGCCGTGCCCACGGGAACAAAGAGGCTAAACTGTGCGTTTTCTTTCTTCAAGCGTTGTGCGCCCTCAACGATGGCACGATACATCTTGTCCTGATTGCGGTCGTAGTTGCTAAATCCGCCATGCGTTGAGTTCTGTGCGTATGCCCAAGTAACGTGCCATATCAGCTTAGTGGTGGCGGGAACACGCGCCCGAACGTAGGCGATAAGACTGTCTAAATGGGGTTGGAAACTGCTGTACATGCCCGAAAGCTGACTAACCTGCTGCAAGCTAACGTAATCCCACTGTTCGTCGCGCAGAGCTTTGTCGAGCGTATAGTTGGCCGTACGGGTCATTTTACCGTCTATTTCTATCTTGCGATAGTCGTAATCGGGCTTGTCGGTCCGTGCGTTGTTACAATGTCTTTCTAGCGAACAACCGCCAATATACATGTTGCCGATAACCATTTGGTGGCCTGCTGCACCCGCCAACTCAAAGAGATTCTGCTCGATGGCATCTTCCGAAAAGCTGTTTCCGATGGCCAACAACTTCAAAGGTCGGTCGGCAAAAGCCACCTGCACCCACAAAACCAACATCAATGGCAGCACCAAAGCTAGCCCACGACTAAAAATGGCAAAACGTTTTCTCTGCATATTATCTTTATTTAGGGGGTTGAGTTATTCTACGAACAGCTATTTGGCCAACTTCAAACGCAAGCTGTTGAGCACCACACTTACGCTAGAAAAAGCCATAAGGGCACTGGCCCACATGGGTGTTATCTGAAAATTGATGCCGAAAAGATGAAGTGCACCTGCCGCAAGAGGTATGCACACCACATTATATATAAAGGCCCAAAACAGGTTTTGCCCAATCATAGCCGTTGTTTTACGGCTTAGGCGTATGGCTTGGGGCAGTCGGCGCAGGTCGTCGCCCATCAAAGTGGCCTGCGCTGCATCCATTGCCACGTCCGTTCCACGCCCCATCGCAATGCCCACATCGGCCAAAGCCAAGGCTTGGGTGTCGTTGATGCCATCGCCAACCATGGCCACCCGCTTGCCCTCGGCTTGCAGTTGGCGCACCATATTTTCCTTATCTTGTGGCAAAACCTTACTTCGATAGTGGCTTATTCCGGCCTTCTGCGCCCAATAACGCGCGGCCTCATCCTTGTCGCCACTCATCATATACACCTCAATGCCCATGTTTTGCAATTCGTTCATGGCCTCTTCGGCATGGGGTTTAAGGGTCTCGCGCATTTCAAGTGGCAGGTCGTCGGCCTTGGTAAAGTCGATGTTTTGGTTGGGAATGGTCAGCGTTCCCGTCTTGTCTATCACCATAGCGTTCACCCCTTTAAGGCTTTCAAGTGCCGCCGCATCTTTTATCAGCACGTTCATCTGTGCCGCCTTGCCAATGGCCACCATCAAAGCGGTGGGCGTGGCCAAGCCCATGGCACACGGACAAGCAATGACCAGCACGGCAACAGCCGAGAGAATGGCCTGCGGAAGGGCCGCATTTCCGCCCAACAGCCACCACAAAAGGAAGGTTACAAGGGCTATCAAGGCCACCGCTGGCACAAAAACACGCGCCACACGGTCTACCGTGCGCTGCACGGGGGCCTTGCTGCCTTGAGCCTCTTGCACCATCTTGATGATTTGGGCCAAGGCCGTATGTTCGCCAATCTGCTGCGCCTTAAACCTGAACTTGCCTTGCGACACCACCGTTCCAGCCAGCACTTTCGCGCCCTTTTGTTTCAAAGCGGGTGTGGGTTCGCCCGTTATCATACTCTCGTCTATATATGCGCCATCGGCCGTCATAAAGCTTTCGGCCGCGGTAACAACACCATCGACAGGCACTTTCTCGCCTGCACGAACCTCCAACACATCGCCCACGGCGATAGTGGCAATGGGCACATCGCGCATTTCGTCGCCGTCGATAAGGCGTGCGGTCTTGGGCGCAAGTCCCATTAGCTGCCTAATGCTGCCAGCCGTCTCGTTTTTGGCGCGCTCTTCGAGCAGCCTGCCTGTAAGAACAAAGGTGATAATCATTACCGAGGCATCGAAATAGGTATGCCAAACAATGCCTCGCGCCCCCCAAACGGCATCGCCCCAGAAGGTGTTGAACGCACTGAAAAGGAAAGCGATGCTTGTAGATAGGGCCACAAGCGAATCCATATTGGCCGAGCCATGACGCAGTTGGCGCCATGCACGCGAGAAAAATTCGCCGCCACAAACCACGAAGTTGGCCAAAGCCAAAAGCAAAGCCACTTGGTTGTTCATGGCTTTTCCGCCCAAGTCAAGCCATCCCATAGACACGCACATGCACAAAAGGGCAAAGCCCCACGAAAACAGCGTTCGCCGTTTAAGCCGTTGTAGCTCACGACGCTCTATGGCCTCTGCCGAACGATTGGTCTCTATCACGAGGTCGTAGCCAATGGCATTGATTTCGCTTTTCATCTTTTCGAGACTTACCTCATCGGGATTATACTCCACCAAAGCCGTACGGCCAGGCAAATTCACTGCCGCGCTCTTCACGCCTACCAGCGAATTAAGTTTCTTCTCTACGTTGGCCGAGCAGGCCGAACAGGCCATGCCCACCACGGGTATTGTTCGTTTTTCCATTGTTTGTTGATTTTAAAAGCCTCACCCCCTACCCTTCTCCAAGGGGAGAGGCGGGTAATATGTGTTATTATTTTTGCCGACAGCCCACGAGTTTATAGGTTGACACGGGCGTTCGCCACGATGCAACCAAGCTATCGGCTTAACTATTAAAGGTGAAAGGGTGAAGAGTTGAAAAGGGGAAGAGGTGAAAAGGTGAAAAAATGACTAACGTCACCTATTCATTTGGCTTAACTCCTTAACTTAAATGTCAGTTGACAAGTTTACGAGTAAACTGGTTGACAAGGTCGTTATCCGCACTGCAACAAAGCATTTGGCTTAACTCCTTAACTCCTTAACTCCATAACTACTGAGCTATCGGCTTAACTCCTTTACTCCTCAACCCTTACTCCTCATCCCCTTCTCTGTTCCAACAAGATACTAACAATGCGGTCTGCACTGCGCCCGTCCCATCGGTCGGGTATTGATGCATGTTTCCATTGTCCTGCTTGCAGTGTGTTTAGGGCAGCGGCAAGAGCCTCGGGGTCTTCGCCCACCAACACATTCGTACCCTGTTTCACCGTTTCGGCATGTTCGGTATAGCTGTTCAGCGTGATGCAAGGAACGCCATTGAACGTTGCCTCTTCGGCCACGTTACCCGAATCGGTAACGATACCCTTGGCATGGGCCGTAAGATAACCGAACTCCAAGTACGAAAGCGGTTCTATAACATGTACATTGGCTGCACCGCCCAATTGTTCCAAGCATTCGTTAACGGCCTTGGCTGCCGCTCCGCGCAAAGGTGCAATCACGGGCATATTTGCCGATGCCGCAACAATCTGCCTAACCATAGCCAAAAGGTTGGGCATGTTGGCGATGAGTGCCTTGCGGTTAAGCGTGAAAACAAGATATTCGCCATCGGCCAGTTGCAAGTCGGTGAGCAACGCCGGGCGCACCAACCTATTACGATTAAAGCGCAAGGTGTCCATCAGAATGTTGCCCACCATATATATTTTAGACAGTTCCGCCCCTTCGCGCGTGGCGATGCTGTTACTTCCCATGCCAGCCGTGAAAAGCAAATCGCTAAGTCCATCAATAACCAATCGGTTTATTTCCTTAGGCATATCGATGTCGAAACTACGCGTACCTGCCACCAAATGGGCCAAAAGGATTCCTTTTTTCTTGGTAACAATGGCAGTAGCGAGGGTCGATGCGAGGTCGTCTACCACAATAACCACGTCTGTTGGGTGGCCTTGCAGATACCTTTCAAAGGCCGACATCGCTTGTCCAGTCAGTTCGTTCAGGTTATCGCAGTCAACGCCAAGGTACACTTGCGGTCGTGCAAGCTGCAAATCGTTGAAGAGCGAGCCTTCTAGCGTGGGGTCGTCTTCACGTCCTGCATACACTAGTTGGTAGTTCAAGTCCCTACCCTGCTCTTTGGCTTTCTCTATTGAATGTACAATGGGTGCCACCTTCATGAAGTTTGGGCGCGCACCCGCTACGATACAGATGTTCATTTTCGTGTTTATTGATTAGCACAAAGGTACAACAATTTGGCGGAATAGGTGCAAAAATGAGGTGATGAGTTTTTGAGTTTTTGAGTTAACAAGTTAGGGAGTTTTTGAGGTTATAAGCTGTTGAGGAGGGGAGTTAATGATTTTTTGAGGTGGTGAGGTGGTGAATTAAACTTATCGGCGCAAAGAATCACCAACTTGCAAACTCATCAACTTATAAACTCATTAACTCATAAACCCACCAACATATAAACACATTAACTCATAAACTCACCAACTTATAATCTCACCGACCTGCAAACTCACCAACTTATAAACTCATTAACTCATAAACCTACCAATTCAAAAACTCATAAACTCCCCAACTCAAAACCTTAAAATACTGTTTTTTATTTTACAATATCGTTCTAATTTTCACTCCGTTCTAGCGAAATACAGGCCAAAAAGTGGATAAATTCCCACTTTTTATAACCTTTCACGTCTTCCAATATGTCCTTTTTTAAGAAAAAGGCCTGCATTTTGCACCATTTAGCCTTACTAGATTGGTTGCGGACTCATTATTTTTTATGCCCAATTACCCGCTTTTAGCACCCAAAACCCCACTTTTTCATGGTTAATTTGCCCTTCTGAGCCATGTGCCTAATGGTTCGAGAGGGTTGTATTTATACCATTGCAACGTATTTTTATGCTTTTCATCATGCGTTTAGCACCATTTTTCAGCGCATTTAGCACCATTTCACCTTGCGTTTAGCAGCAAATCGCAAGGCATTTAGCATCAAAACGCACTGCGTTTAGCACCAAAATGCACTGCGTTTTGCGGCATATTGCACTGAATGTAGCAGCAAATAGCAAAGAAACGGGTGCAAATGGCGGTTACTTTAAATAAAAATTCATTTTGCCGCATTAGCAGGTTACCCCCTTTTTGCATCAAAACAAACCTTCGCGAGAATCGATTATTTGCGGCAAGGCGAGCGATTGGTGGGCAAAAAGGCACTCACAATGTTAAATTTCCGACTAAAAACTAGACAAAATCAAGTCTTCCATATACACACGCATGGGCAACGACATGGAAAACACATACACTTACGTTCGCCAAGGCGAGCGGGTACGGGGCTTGCACTAAAAGGCAAGGCAACCTTAACTTATAAGTTCAAACTCATAAACTCAAACACTAACTCATAAGTTCAAATTCAAAAACTCATCAACTTAAAAACTCACCAACCCAAAAGCTCAAACTCAAAAACGCATAAGCTTAAAAACTCACCAACCCATAAGTTCAAACTCAAAAAATCATAAACTTAAAAACTCTCCAAGTTATAAGCCCAAACTCATAAACTCAAAACTAACTCATAAGCTCAAACTCACATACTCACATACTCAGGAAATCACATACTCAACTCATAAACTTAAAAACTCTCCAACTAAATACATAATTTATGCCACAAAACGGAACAAGTATTAATAATATTTGCTATATTTGCGCATACTAACAAACTCAACATGAAAAAAGTACTATTGATATTGGCCCTGATGCTAGGTGCATCCACCGCAACCTTTGCCCAATCGACAAAGGATGTGTTGTACCTTAAAAACGGTAGCGTTATCTATGGACAGCTCATAGAAATGGTGCCAGAGAAACAGGTGAAGATAAAAACAGCAGATGGAAGTGTGTTTGTTTACAACACAAGTGAAGTAGACCGCATTGCAAAAGCGGAGAAAGAAGTGAAAGAGCAGCGCAGCGAACGCAAGTCGTCGTTCAGAACGCGCAAGATTGCCACGGGTTTTAAGGGATTTATCGACGACTCGTACTCGGCAAGCATGAACGGTAGCGACTTTAACAGGGGCGGACTTAGCGTTAGCTTGGGTAGCCAAATCCTACCACAGCTGTTTGTTGGCGCAGGACTTGGACTTGAATATTACAACGAGCCGGAAGTGCTTACGGTTCCTGTATTTGCCGATGTTCGCGTTAACTTCATTAATGGTCCTATCAGTCCTTTCCTTGGCGTGAAAGTGGGTTATACGGCTCTTGGCGACTTCGAAGGTTTCTATCTCAACCCCATGGTTGGTTGCCGTTTCGGGCTTACCAACAAGTTGGCCTTGCACACCGCCATTGGCTATGCCCTGCAAAACACTGATTATACGCACGAGGAACGCTACTACAGCCCATACGGCACAACCACATTCAGGCGAAGTATTTCTACCATCTCGGCAATTAAAATACAGTTTGGCTTTGAATTCTAAAACAAAAAAGCGATAAGGCGCATCAGGCATAGTGCCCCATGTGCTTTATCGCGAAACAACATAAAGGAAACCCACAACCCTTACTACCTTTACAAAAAGAAAACAAAAGCGACATGAAGAAAGCATTACTAACTTTGACACTGATGCTTGTTGCATCGGTAACAACCTTTGCACAAACATCGAAAGACGTGGTTTATCTTAAAGACGGCAACGTAATACGTGGTCAGCTGGTAGAAATAATACCCAATAAGCATGTGAAGATAAAAACAGCAGACGGCAGTTTGTTTGTTTACAACACGAACGATGTTACACGTATTGAGAACGGCGAGGCTGCAAAGAAAGAAAAGAAGAGCGAAGACGAGCCGACTTTCAATGGCCGTAAAATAGCCAGAGGCTTTAAAGGCTTTGTAGAAGGTAGCTTTTCGGCCAGCTTAGACGGCAGCAGTTATCACAGAGAAGGATTAAGCGTTAGCCTTGGTAGCCAAATTCTTCCGCAACTTTTTGTGGGTGGTGGCATCGGCTTTGAGTATTTTGGCAAGCACGATATGGTTACCGTCCCCATTTATCTCGACATACGTACCAACTTTATCAATGGTCCCATATCGCCCTTCATTGGCACTAAGTTTGGTTATACATTCGGCAGAGACATTCAAGGCTTTTATTTCAACCCCATGTTGGGCTGTCGTTTCGGCCTTACCAACAAGTTAGCCCTGCACGCAGCCATTGGCTATGCCCTATTATACGATGTATATCTCAGCGAAACCTATTATTATGTTCCGCGTAATGATTATGCCTATACCGCGGAGTTAGAGGGAAAGCCCACATCGGCCATCAAGATACAGTTTGGTTTCGAGTTCTAATGTAAGAGCCAAACAACTTTACATGGGCCAGCAGCGCATAACAAAGAAGTGCGCGACAGCTAGCAAACAACAACTCACCCCTAAGACATGCTCTTGTAAGAGGACTTAGAGGTGAGTTTGTTTGTTAGTTAGTTACAACTAAGCATACCGCTGTGGGCGAGGCCACTTGCGAGCAGACTATGGTTGTTTATGTGCATCTAGAATATGGTCGCGACATTCTTCCATCAACCATTTGGGGGTGCTGGTTGCTCCGCAGATGCCAACCGTCTTGGCATCGACAAACCAATCGAGGTTTATCTCGCTGGCATTCTCCACATGATAACTCCTTGGATTTACGGCCTTGCACTCGTTATAAAGCACCTTTCCGTTGCTACTTTTCCGTCCGCTCACAAAGATTATCACGTCATGTTGGGTTGCAAAGCGCGCAATGTTGGGCATGCGGTTGGCCACTTGTCGGCAAATGGTGTCGAAACTACGGAAGGTGGCCGTGGAACTGATGTGCGATTGAATGTACTCGATGATGCGGTGGAACTCGTCTAAGCTCTTCGTGGTTTGCGAATAGAGGTAGATGTCGCGATTGAAATCCAACTTTGACACCTCGTCGAAATGCTCTATCACGATGGCTTCGCTGCGCGTCTGCCCCACAAGACCGAGCACTTCGGCGTGTCCGTTCTTTCCGAAGATAACGATTTGCGCGTCGGGGTTGGCATCGAACTGTTTCTTGATGCGCTTTTGCAGCTGCAATACCACAGGACAAGTGGCATCAATAATCTCGATGTTGTTGCGACGGGCAAGTTCGTAGGTTTCGGGTGGCTCGCCATGTGCACGCAACAACACTTTCACATCGTGCAATTCACGTAGCTGTTCGTGGTTAATCGTAGTCATACCCATAGCCGTTAGGCGTTCCACTTCCATACCATTGTGCACAATATCGCCTAGACAATACATCTTTTTGCCTGCCGCCAACTCTTCTTCGGCCTTTTTGATGGCCGTTGTAACGCCGAAACAAAAGCCACTACCGTTGTCTATCTCTACCTGTATCATTTCACATTAATTGTTATCACAACCTTGGGCTGCTTGGGGTCGTTGGTAATCATCAGCACACGCGGTGCAGCCTTCACGTTTTTAAGCTGCTTTTCGTCGGCCGTTATTTTAAGCTTGGCCATATCGCCTGGCACGATGTGCGTTTTGTTGAGCGATAGTTTTAGGCCTGCGGTGAACATTTGCAGCGAGCTAATGTCTAGTGTGCTATGGCCTACATTAGCAATATCAATCTCGGCTTTCTTCACTTTCTTTCCTGAAATAGCGCCAAGGTCGACCTTCGTTGCCGAGAGTTTTATCTGTGGCGCGTTGTGAAGAGCTTTCGTTGACAGTTCGTTAAAGCCTGGGAGAAGAACCGCCGACACGCTTATTTCCTTGTCGGCCGACACCTTATCGCCGGGGAACATGCCCAAATAGATGTTGGTTTGGGTCAGGCCGAAGTTGCGGAGCGAACGCGAATCGAGTGTAATGGTGGCCACACCACTACGCCCCGACATGATGGTTGAGGGCGAGACATCGGCTTGGAGGTATGGCGGCAGGTGCATCAATACGGGCTGTACGGGCTTGCCCGAATTGTTCATGATGTGTATTTTCTGCACGGGACGGTCGCCGCGGTTCACGTCGTCGAACTCGATGTTGTTCTTTTCTACCATCACATCGCCAAGGGTGAAGGGGTAAGTGCCTGAAAAGTCTACCACTTCTTCGACCACAACGCCTTTCAGCGTTAGCACAAGAGGATCTTTTCCCGATGGTCCATAGAGGCCAACTTGTTTGTTGAAGTGGCCCATTTGGGCGGCATCGTAGGTGGCTTGCACCTTAAACACCTGCCCGGCAGGTATCTCGGTCTTGGGATAGCTAACCTCTGTGCATCCGCAACTCTTCCGAACATCGGTGATGCGCAGCGGTTTCCCACCCTTGTTTTTTACTTCGAATACTGCGGTTACGGGCGTGCGATACAGCACTTGCCCACAATCAATGGCCGCGCGTACAGCTTCCATGCGCTGTGCCGAGGCCGAAAGGCCGGCCATAGAAAGGAGCATGGCCGCCAAGATACTGTTGTTCATTATTGTTATTGTTTATTTTATCGTTATGGTTAAGGCCTTGGTGCGTGCCATATACGCAGGGCTGTAAGCGCATTGCACGGTGCAAGTGCCTGTTGTGAATGTTCCGGGGCGATCTATATAAAAAGTGCTCTCTACCACATGCGTGCCCTTAGGCATCATGTCGGCGTAATAATAGGTGGCGTTGTCGCGTGGCGAGCAGTAAAATCCGCCGCGATAGCCCGTGAGTTGATTGGCAGGTTCCATGCAGGCGGCGCGCTTGTCTACCACCTGAACGAAGTCGTAATCGCGGT
>CALIZL010000108.1 GCA_938028745.1 uncultured Prevotella sp. | reverse complement strand
CAGCGCGAGCGGTTGTGGGGGATGTTGCTCACCACCAACCAAGGCGACATCATGGGAAAGCGGAAGTAATCTGCCATTGACAGCCAGGCTTTCAACTTGTAGAGAACGCATGGAATAACTTCCGCCAAGTCGCCTTCTGAAACATAATCACGTTTTGCCACAAACAATTTGGGGCAATATTTCAGGTTTTTATCGTATCTTCGTCCAGTACTTTGTGCATGAGCAGAATGTTTATCTTGGTTTTACCACACAAAGAAAACAAACTCCACCCAAGTTATAGAACCATTAAAAGTCAAGACGACTTCCGCATTAAAAGCGGCTTAGAGCCAACCTTGCATAGATGCAAAAGGTGTTAAAAAGCGGGGCGAAAAATACCTGTTTTTGCACTAAAATGCGTATATTTGCAACATCTAGTGGTGCTCGAAGAATTTGTGTAGCGCGCCCACAACATAATTACCGACCTTTATCAAACGCCAAATCACCGCAAAACGGCTTGTGCCGCATATACATTTGTTGTGCCGATAGTGTGCATCTGCATGCTTAAAGCAACAACGGCTTCTTGTTTTTGCATAGGCAGAAGGCAGACACAACGTAGGCATGGGCAGAGAAAGAAGGCTCGGTACGAACGAAAAGAATTGAGGATAACAGGCCGGCGAGGGCGTTCAAGATAGCTTTCGCCACAACAAACGCTAACAATGAAAACAACTGATTGTATTTGGGAAAAGACTAATTTAGGTGTTTCGACCATCGAAATAACGTTGGACGAGGGCGACACTATGCCGCAATTGGCTGCCACGGGCTACGAACGCTACGACTACGTTGTGGCGAAAGTGCCAGTGGGCATGTGCCATTTGCATCGCTATCTGGCACATCAAGGGTTTGCGTTTGTTGAGTGCCAATGCCGTTTGTCCAAGGAGATAAGCCCTGAGCTGTTGTCTTACGATAAGGTGGCAGCCGTGGCAGAGCGGCTAAACTTTGTGCCGGTAACAAATCAAGTGCAACTAGACGGCATCAAACGCCAAGTGTTGCAAGGCATGTTTTCTACCGACCGCATTTCGTTAGACCCCCAATTTGGGAAAGAAACGGCAGCTCGGCGTTACGCGAACTGGTTGCAAAACGACTTTGATGCGCAGCGTTCGCGCATCGAAGAAGTGTGGCTAAAAGGCCAGCACGTGGGCTTTATGATGGTAAAAGTGCAAGGCGAGGTTCTGCACAACGTGCTCAATGGCCTTTATTTGCCATATCAAAGGTGCGGGTTGGGCATTGTTACTGCTGCCGCCCCCTTGCTTTATGGCATGAATTATCCCTCAACCATACGGTGCGAAGAAACCTCCATCTCATCGAACAACATGCCCGTCGTGCGCTTATACAATTACTTGGACTTCAGGATAGATGGCCTATGGTACGTGTTTGTGAAGCATCGAGACCAGCATTAGCCACACCAGGCAACCCCTTTTTTGCGATAATAGATTACTCCCTTCTTATCAAACGCATTTTACTTCTATCAAACATGATACCCTTTAACAAGCCTTTCATCGTGGGTAACGAAACCCACTACATCCGCCAAGCCGTAAACAGCGGCAAACTTTCAGGCAACGGCACTTTTACACAGCGTTGCCAAGCCTTCTTCGAGCAACGATACGGATTTAAGAAAACCCTTTTAACCACATCGGGCACCGATGCTTTGGAGATGGCAGCCATGCTGTGCCACTTGCAACCGGGCGATGAAGTAATCATTCCCTCGTTCACATTTGTGTCTACGGCCTTGGCTTTTGTGCGAGAAAAAGCCACAGTGGTGTTTGCCGATAGCAGCGCCAACCATCCCAATCTAGACGTAAACAACGTTGAAAAGCTTATCACCCCGCGAACAAAAGCCATCGTTGTGGTGCACTATGCAGGCGTGGCTTGCGACATGGATGCCGTGATGAACCTTGCGAAGCGACACGGATTGCTGGTGATTGAGGATGCTGCGCAGGCCATCGATGCCCATTATAAGGGGCGCGCACTGGGTGGGATAGGTCATTTGGGCTGCTTTTCGTTCCACGAAACGAAGAACATCACGGCAGGCGGCGAGGGAGGTATGCTCGCCGTTAACGACGAACGCTTTGTGCATCGCGCAGAAATACTATGGGAAAAAGGAACCAACAGGGCCGAGTTTTTCAGGGGCGAGGTGGACAAGTACGGCTGGAAAGACATTGGTTCATCCTTTCTTCCGGCAGAGATAAACGCCGCTTTCCTCTATGCCCAGCTCGAAAACATCGACCGCATACAGGCACGCCGCAAGGCAATATGGCAGCGTTATTGGCAACTGTTGCGCCCACTTGCCTGCGAAGGGCTGATAACACTGCCCGCCATACCTGCCCATTGCACCAACAATGCGCACATGTTCTACTTGATTTGCAAGTCGGGCGAAGAGCGTACGCGGCTCATCGTCCACCTTAAAGCCAATGGCGTGATGGCCGTTTCGCACTATCTGGCTCTGCACAAAAGCACTTATTATGCAACACTATGCACCCATGTGCCCACCCTTACCAACAGCGAACGCTTTACAGACACGCTGTTGAGGCTGCCCTTGTTCTACGAAATGGAGGACAAGGACGTGGAATGGGTGGCCCAACAGCTGTACCAATTCTTTAAAGAGCAACCTGATGCTCGCTTTAATCAGGGCTTAGCGTACCTGAACAATAGCGAAACAGGAACAATAAATATTGAGAAAAAAGCTAAAACCAATGATGTTTTCAATCGTATCGCCCATATATAAGGGTGCGCCTATGCTCAACATGCTTGTAGAACGCATAGGCCGAACAATGCAACACATATCTTCCGACTACGAGATTGTGCTGGTAAACGATGCCTCGCCCGACGAGTCGTGGGAGTTGATAAAGGCGTTAAGCCAACAGAACAAGCACGTGCGAGGGGTAAACCTCAGCCGAAACTTTGGCCAACACGAGGCTATAACCGCCGGATTGAGCGTGGCAGAGGGGCAGTGGGTGGTGGTGATGGACTGCGACTTGCAGGACCAGCCGGAAGAAATAGCCACCCTTTGGAACAAAGCAAGCGAAGGTTACGACGTGGTTGTGGGCCAAAGACAACAACGAAAAGACACACTTGCGAAGCGTTTAGGCTCTCGGTGCTTCTATTCTGTATTCGCTTACCTCACCGACATGCCGCAAGACCATAGCATTGCCAACTTCGGCATCTACTCGCGCAAAGTGATAAGGGCCGTGTTGGCTATGGGCGACAAGGTGCGTTGTTTCCCCTTGCAGGTGCAATGGGTGGGGTTTAGGCAGGCCAAAGTGCCCGTAAGGCATGCAGCTAGGGCCGAGGGCGAAAGCAGTTACAGCCTCAGGCGGCTGCTGCGCTTCGCAACCGACAACATGCTTTCGTTCTCCAACAAACCGCTTAGGCTGATGGTTACTTTCGGTTTCATGCTTACGGCCTTGGCTTTTGCCGTGGGGGCGTATTATTTTGTGCAACATCTGGCGGGGCAAATTCTCGTGGATGGATTCACCACCCTGGTGCTTTCGCTTTGGTTGCTCGGCGGAATGATTATCATGTTCTTGGGCATTGTGGGCATATACATCGGCAAAACGTTCAACCAAACCAAGGCGCGCCCAACGTTTGTGATTAGCGAACGGGTGGGAAAGCGCGAAAAAGACACGAAGCCTTATCGCAAAACCTTTCATAGAAAAGGCCAACAACAGGGGCAAAGCGTTAAGGCGGCATCGCCACAACCATTAAAACAAGCATTAGATGTATAAGAAAACCGCACGCATAACGGCCTGCGTATGGCTGGCACTGCAAATAATCGTAATGATAGTGTATTGGAACCACCCCGCAACCAACGACGACTTGAACTATTGTCGGCGTGCGTTGCTCACCTTAGAGCAGGGGTCTACCTATCCTTCGATGGCCAACCTGTACGACGATTACATACATGCGCCAGGCCTAGTTAACCTCTTGGCGGCCGTGTATTGGGTGTTTGGCACGTTTAAGGCCAACTATGTGCTCAACCTATTGCTCAACGTGGGCGTGTTGGCCGAAGTGTACTATCTTGGCAGAAAGGTGTTTAACCAACGCGTGGCCTGCCTGTCCGTCATCTTTTATTGTTGCATTCTCTCGCACCTCTTCGTTCCCCTGCACAACATATCCGACCATCCGGCCTATTTTCTTTCGCTCTCTGGACTTTGCCTTTGCATGGGTAAGCGATGGTGGCAGTTGGTGGCGGGCGGCCTGCTCTTTGCTGCGGCCTACACGTTTAGGCCCACGGTGATGGCCTTCGTGGCTTGCGGGGCGGTTTACTTGTTGTTGCACCGAGCGCGTTGGACATCGTTTGTTGCCCTCTTCGCAACCTTTTTTGTTGCGCTTGTGCTGGTGGGCCAACACAATAGAAACCAAACGGGCATCTTCGTAACCACCTCTACCTTGGCCGGATATGGCTTGGCGCATTCGGCCAACCCCGAAACGCAAGTGTATGCCAATGTGCAAGTGTTCGACCATCCACACAACGAGGTGACATACATCCCCAACCGGCGATGCCTTACCTTTGCACAAAAAGACTCGATATGGCGAGTAAGGGCCGCCAATTGGATTGCGAATAACCCCTGCGCCTACGCTAAACTAGCCTTGCCGCGGGTGTTGCGCAGCTATTCGGCCGACTGGTGGACACTAGAAGACGTGGTAGTGGTGCACGATTACGACCGAGCCATGCGTTCAGACAATCCTTCGCGAGCCTTGAAGGTACGCCGCACGAAGCAGTTTGTGGAGAGCATTCCTTATTATCTGGTTGTGTTGCTGTTCGGCTTTTCATTGATAATCAACCGCAGGCGCATCTTTTCTTACCAAGGCGGGCTGCTCGTTATCACGGCTTTGGCCTTGGGCTACGCCACACTTTCCATTGCCGAACTGCGCTTCCACTATGCCTTTGTGTTCGTGATGGTGCTGTGGGCAGCCTATGGGGTAGACACTTGGGTGCAACGGCGACATGGAAAACGGGGCGAAAACCGCCAAAGTGCGGGTGTATAAGACGTCTTCGCACAGAAATGGCTCTGGCATTACGTGCCAACCTTTAAGGTTTTTCCCTACAAAAAGCTTGCTGTTTGGGCGATTGTTATTAATTTTGTGTGTGCTTTGCTTCGCTTGGGCGTTGGGCAAAATGTGCCGAACGCACCCTGTGCACAGGGGCTAACAGCGTGGCTATGCCCACATGCAAAGTGCAAGCAACAAATGCAAAACCACCAATAAGCAATGAAAGAGAAAATAAGAAACATACTTGAAGGGGCACTACCACTGGTAGATCTCGACTCACAGTTCTTGATGGCCGAGCTGGATTCGTTGGACGTAACAACGATTATGATGCTCTTGGCCGACAACTTTGGCATTGACGTGGATGCCACCGATGCCACACCAGCCAACTTTAAGAGCCTAGACACCTTGGCCGAGATGGTTAGACGAAAGCAAAATGCCGATGCTTAGCATTGAACAGCACATAGAAAGGCACGCGCAGAACGCCCCCGAAAGGGTGGCGATGGTGCTGAATGGCGAAGAGCTTACCTATGGAGAACTTAGCCAACGCACGATGTTGCGCGCCCAACACTACCAAGGCATGCAGCGAAAAGGCGTGGTGCTTAGGGCAAAATGCGATGCCGACTTCCTGATTAGCTACTTTGCCGTGCATGTTGCGGGGGCTGTGGCCGTGCTTTTGCCTACCGCCGCCACGCCCGAACAAACTGTGCGGATGGAGAAAGCCTTGCAAGGGTTTTGCTTTCCAGAGGGTTCGGCCGATGTACTTTTCACTACTGGCACCACGGGCGCGCCCAAAGGGGTGGTTATTGGCACGCGAGCCATAGTGGCCAGTGCCGAGAACATCGTGCATGGGCAAGCTTATCGCCACGACATTCGGTTTGTTGTGCCGGGCCAACTCAACCATTTGGGCTGTTTGTCTAAGGTCTGGGCTACCATGTTAGCGGGGGCAACGTGCTGCCTGATGCCCAAGTTCGACTTCAACGAGTTCTTCTCCCTGCTTGCATCTTGCAAGGAAATGGGCGTGGGCGCCTTCCTCGTGCCGTCGTGCATACGTATGCTTACCAAGTTTGGCGGAAAGCAAATGGAAGATGCGGCCATGAAACTGGCCTTTATCGAGACAGGTGGCGATGCCTTAGGCGTGCCCACAATGGCAGATTTGCACAAGCAACTGCCCCATACACGCCTATTCAACACCTACGCCTCTACCGAGACAGGCGTGGTGGCAACCTTCGAGTTTACGCACCATCAGCTGGCAGGCTGCGTGGGCCATGCTCTGCCTAACGCGCGTTTCGACATTACGCCCGAAGGCCATATCCGTTGTGCAGGCCATACGCTGATGAACGGATACCTGCGCATGGGCGACCAAGTAACTTATGAACCGCTAACAGAGAAGAGTTTTACCACTTGCGACTGCGGCGAGATAGACAATCAAGGCCGTCTTCAATTTAAATGTAGGGACAGCGACATCATCAATACAGGCGGCTTTAAGGTTAGTCCACAAGAGGTTGAGGCCGCGGCCAACAGCTTTGCCGAAGTAAAGGCTTGTGTTTGCATCGCCGTGCCCCATCCCATCCTAGGGCAAGCGTTGAAGTTGCTCGTTGTTGCCGATGGTGGTGTTGGCATTAACCCCAAAGACTTGGCTCGCCGACTGAAAGAACGGCTAGAAACCCACCAAGTGCCGCTTTTCTACGAGCAGGTAGAGGCCTTGGCACTAACCCCTAACGGAAAGATAGACCGAAAACGGTATCTATTAACCCAAACAGGTTGTTAATGCCTGTTTGTCTTTCGTTTGTTTGTCGGCATCTTGCCTGTTTGGCGTTCTTAACGTAGTCCGCTACGCCTATCAAGGGTATCACTGGCAAAATGCTCACTAATACACGTAATCAGTACATGGCCTGGCGGCCTATTTGTATTAAGGGGTCGAAGGCTTCTCTTTTATCAGCCGTTAGGAAAACAGCATGAGGTGGGTTGTTGTTTTGCAGGACTAAGGGCTTTTATCCGTTAGGGAGCAGGCACCAGCATCGAACAGAGAAAAGTTTCTGAACGATTAGCACTTATAGTCAAACAGAATTGCTTTTGGAAAATAGTTGTTAGAAGAACGTAAGACGTGCGTAGCATGGCATCAATAAACCCTTACGCAGAGGAAAAGGAACACTTTTGTTTGCTTATGATGCACCTATGGCTTTCCAAATCCATTTCTGTTTGACTATAATGAACCCATCTTTACTTTTAGTATTTCGATAAGTAGAGCGGAGCATGTTATCTTCGTGAATCCAACACAAGGTAACTACCCCCTCTCGCATACGAGGTGCAGTACAAATCAACCCACTGGCTTATAAACGCACAAGTACTCAACTGATAACCTTATCAACCAACAAACTCAACAACCTTTCGGCTAACATACTCAACAACTCATAGCTTCACCAGCTCATCAACGTAAATATTCAGCGATAATGAACGTTGAATATCAAGAACTTATAAACGTAACATTGTGGCAAAAAGGTTCAAAATGACATTCTTTACCAAAATTTGTATGTGTCTGTTTATGTAACTTCTTGATAATCAATAGTGGTTTGTACGCCTTATCGCTGAATAGTTACTCATCAACTCGCCAACTCAAAAACTTAAATCTTTACTTTTTACTTTACAATACGCCTCAATTTTTCACTCCGTTCTAGCGCAAAAGTTGGTGAAAAAGTAGGTAAATTGCCATTATTTCTAACTTTCCCCGCCTGTTGTTCCATCTGTTTTTAAGAACAAAACCTGCATTTTGTACCATTTAGCCTTTCTAGTTTGGTTGAAAGCTCGTAATTTTTCATGCCCCAAAACTCGCTTTTAGCCCCTAAAAACCCACTTTTTAATGCTTGTTTTGCCCTTTTGGGCGTTGTGTTTCATGCCTCGAAAGGGTTTTATTTATACGTTTTTAGTGTATTATTATGCTCTTCGTCTTCCATTTAGCGGCAATTTGCTTTGCATTTAGCACCAAAACGCACTGCATTTAGAACCAAAATACCTTGCGTTTAGCACCAAAATGCACTGCATTTAGCACCAAAACGCACTACGTTTAGCGCCAAAACACACTGCATTTAGTACCAAATAGCCCAAAGGTAGTTGCAGATGGTGGCTTCTTTAAATAAAAATACATTCTGCCACATGCACACGCCACTCCCTTTTTTGTACCAACACAACCCCTCGCGAGAATCGATTATTTGCGGCAAGATGCGCGACTGGTGCACAGAAAGGGCACTCATAATGTTAAAATCCTTACCGAAAACCAGACAAAAACGGTTGTGCAGCATACGCGTGAATGGGCAATGAAATGGAAAAAATGTAAGCCTACCCTCGCCAGCGCGAGGGGTTGGCGGGCATTTTGTCGAATACACTCAGTTTCTTTTTCTATGGCCATAGGTGTTTTGTTAAAGCATGCTCGTGTGGCTTTCGCATGCATTCTTCTGCCACTGTTTGTTGCAGGATATGATTGATGGTTTGAAGTTCCCATTGTTTTTTTATGGTTCTGCTGATGATATATTCAACAATACACAAAATCTGCACAGGCTCTACCGACCGATTTGGGTTTAAACTGGTTTATGAGGTTTGATATTTGGCAGAAGAGCACATTACATAGAGAGCTTTTATGCTCTTGATTATGGAGGCCATTATTAAAAGTCCCATATTTTGAGAAAAGGTTTGGTGGTAAGCTGTTTGTGGCTAGAGGTTTGGCAGATGCTGAAAGTAGAAGTTTTGCCACTCATATTAAATTTTATTTGCACCTTAAAAAAAAAATATGTAGTTTTGCATATTGTAATCAGTGTGCACAATAAAGAATCTGCGGACAAGCTTTGTCTTAAGGCGGGTGATATGGTGGCATAAAGTATGAACTAGGAAACTTTTTATTACCTATTCCTTGATTAATTTAGGGTGTGGGGAGGAGTTTTTATAAAACTCTACTAAGTAACTTAGTAGTTACGGCATAATACACCTAAAATAACTGATATATCTATGAACAATATGTTTGGAAACATGCGCGCATATGGCTCTTTAAAATTAAGCTTATTTATCGTTTGCATTTTATGCTTAAAACCATTTGGATCTAGAGCACAAGCAAATGAGGGAAGCCCTTGGTATGTTTCTTGTGAATTGTCTAGTAAGTATGTGTGGCGTGGCTTGGAATATGGTAAGTCGCCAACCCTTTTCCCTAGCATTAATTATGAAAGTGGTTCTTTCCTAGCTGCGTTGTCAGGTGCTTATGCTGTTGACGGCAGCCACCAGGAAGTAGACCTTGGTTTAAGTTACACCATAAAGGACATGGTGACGTTAGGGCTGAACGATTATTATTTTCCGAGTGCTGTTGGGCAGAATGATTCGTATTTTCGTCTCAGGCATTCTGACACAGGTCACAATGTGGAGGCTAGTGCTACCTTTGCGCCAACAAAGCTACCCATGTGGTTAAAGCTGTCGTGCTATGTTTATGGCGCGGATAAGGACAGTACAGGAAAGCAAGCCTATTCCACTTACGCAGAACTAGGTTATCAATATGTATTCAAAAACGAGGATAAACTATCGTTGGCCTTAGGGGCCAACCTCAATAAAGGGTTTTATACCGATTACGAGCGGGGAGCTAATGTTGTGAATATCATGCTAAAGTATGAGTCGTGGTTCACATTTAACAAATTCAGACTTCCAGTCAGTGCCTCGTATGTGCTAAACCCATACAGAAATAAATCTTACTTTACGTTCTCGGTGTATTTCAGCACCAAGTGAAGTGATGTGTAATATAGAGAGGATTTTTTAGGCCTGTATGCGCTATATGTTTCGATATGGTGCATATGGGGGAAAGCAATAGAGAGATTTTGTGGAGCAGTTAGATAGAAGCAATAAGAGAATAGCGAAGAATGCAATTCTTCTATATGTGCGAATGTTCGTCATCATGTGCGTTAGTTTTTTTACTTCGCGCATGGTGCTTATGGCACTTGGAGTTTCCGACTATGGATTGTTTAATCTTGTTGGCGGTTTCATTGTTTTATTCAATGTGTTGAGTAATGCACTTTCTACCGGAACGTCGCGGTTTATTACTTATGCCTTGGGTGTTAATGATGAAGGGTTGATTAACAGGACCTTCTCCACTGCGGTTAAGGTACATCTTGTATTAGTTGTTATATTTCTTGTTTTGTCGGAAACAATTGGTTTGTGGTTTGTCAACACGCAGTTGGTGATAGATGCGGATCGGATGGTAGCTGCAAATTATGTCTTTCAGGCAGCCGTGTTGAGCACCGCTGTTGGCATCATTCAGATTCCCTACAATTCTCTTGTCGTTTCGCACGAACACTTCAATGTATTTGCTTTTGTTGAGATTGCCAACACCCTATTTAAGTTGGGTATTGCTTACGTAACGTTATATTCGGCTCTCGACCACTTATGTTTGTATAGCATATTATATTCAGGCATAAGCGTTTTTACCCTATTAGTATATTTCTTTTTTTGTCGCCGTAACTACAAGGAAAGCCGCTCTTTGGTGAAGAAGGATCGCGGGATATTGCTGCAGTTGTTGTCTTTCTCTGGTTGGGGGCTTTTTAATAATGCCACTTTCGTAGCTTCTCAACAAGGGCTTAATGTGTTTTTGAATTGGTTTTTTGGTACGCTAATCAATGCCGCCGCAGGTGTGGCAGGGCAAGTTCAAGGCATATTATATACGTTTATAAGTAACATAACAACTGCGTTTAATCCGCCTATCATCAAGGCTTACGCCTCTAAGGACTATTTGCGCGCAGATAGATTGGTGTCGTTGGGCGTGGCTGCTTCTGCAATACTTACGCTTCTTATTTCCCTCCCCGTAATTGTTAAGCTGGAATTCTTGATGGGATTGTGGCTGTACAAAGTGCCAATTGGTGCTGTGGTTATTTGTCAACTATTATTAGTAAAAAACATGTTTAATAGTTTCAATCCATTGCCTTACACCATCATCGTGGCAAGCGGTAAAATAAAGATGACGAATATATTGTGTGGCGTGATAAGCATATTGATGTTGGGGATTGATTATCTGGTTTTGCTATGGACCCACTCGTACGTCATGGCTTTTTTGGTGGGTTTGATACAGCCATTCTCGTCTACAATAATTTATTTGTATTACTGCAAGAAGTATATGGTGTCTTTTCGTGTGCGAGCCTTCATCATGCGCATATATCTACCCTTGGCGCTGATAGCAGTTTTTACATATTATGTTTGCAGCTACTTGTCTGGACTTATAAACAACGAGCTACTTGGCCTTTGCGTGGTTTTTGCTACTTCCACATTGCTAATATCTGTTTCTAGTTTAACTTTTGTCATTGACACTCATGTACGACTGAAAATGTGGCATTTTGCTAAAAGGAAATTAGGGATAGGTGGTGTTACAAACACAAACTAATCAAAAAAGACGAACCTTGACAGCTACTAAACGCAATTCGAGTGTGGAACTATTAACAATACCATTGATGGTCTTCATCGTTGTCCATCATATTATATCTTCGGTTGTCGCACCAAATTTCAGTCATTGCATTTTTGCCTGTTGTTGATGTGTTCAGAACATTCTCGTTCGATAATCGTTTCGTCAATTGCATATTGCAAGGTTTTCCCTGTCAATATTTTAATACACGAACATCCGCTCATGCTTGAAGTCATATATGTGAGGCCTTTCAATAGGCTTATGCTTGTTGAAGGTGGTTTCAGTTTATTCCTTATCATAGTGGGTTATGCGTTTGTGTTTTTATTTTGCTGTATGGGGGATTGAATTAGGTGTTATGTCTTCGAAAAGATTAGCAATCGTTCAGATAGATAATTATAGAGACATTATTACAATATG
Source organism: uncultured Prevotella sp. (assembly GCA_938028745.1). Taxonomy (GTDB): domain Bacteria; phylum Bacteroidota; class Bacteroidia; order Bacteroidales; family Bacteroidaceae; genus Prevotella. The sequence continues at coordinate 21,863 of CALIZL010000108.1, read as the reverse complement.
ATTAAAATTGAGGACATCATTATTGCCGTTATAGATTTGGGCTATGTGGGTTTACCCCTCGCACGCCTTTTTTCTACAAAGTACAAAACGATAGGTTTCGACATGAACCAGAAGCGTGTGGATGACTTAATGGCTGGGCACGATGCAACATTGGACGTGTCGGACGACTTGTTGCAAGAAGCTTTGCGAAATGGTTTCGAGTGTACCACCGATTTGGAGAAATTGCGTGAATGCAATTTCTATGTGGTTGCTGTACCGCCCTCTGTTGATGTAAACAACCTACCCGATCTTACACCCCTTATCGGAGCAAGTGCCACGGTGGGTAAGGTTATTTCTAAAGGCGACATTGTGGTTTATGAAACAACTTTATATCCCGGTGTTACTGAGGAAGAGTGTCTGCCCATTGTAGAACAAGTTTCAGGTTTGAAGCTTAACACTGATTTCTATGCGGGTTATTCACCCGAGCGCATAAATCCAGGAGACAAAGAGCATACTGTAGAGAAAATAAAGAAGGTTACTTCGGGTTCTACCCCAGAAATTGCAGATATTGTTGATGATGTTTACAATTCAGTACTACTTAACGGAACGCATAAGGCACCATCCATTCGTGTAGCTGAGGCCTCAAAAATCATCGAGAATTCTCAACGAGATGTGAACATCGCCTTTATGAACGAGTTGGCAACGATTTTCAACGCTATGGGTATCGATACACACGATGCCATAGAAGCAGCCTCTACAAAATGGACCTTCATCAAGCTTAACCCCGGACTGGTGGGCGGACAAAGTTTATGTGTTGCCCCCTGTTCTCTCATTCAGAAAGCGCAGGCGTATGGCGTGTTACCCCGTATAATGTCTGAAGCTCGACGTCTTAATGATGGTATGGGTGCTTATGTAGGTAATCAGGTTGTGAAGCTGATGAATAAGAAAGGTGTCTTGGTGAAAGATGCAAAGATCTTGATACTCGGCATCACTTTCAAAGAAAATTGTCCTGATATAAGGGGTACAAAGATTGTGGACATCTATTCTACACTTCACGAATATACAACCAATATAACCGTTTGCGACCCATGGGCAGATACGGCCAAAGTAGAGAAAGAGTATGGAATAAGCATTGTTTCTTCGGTTGGCGAGGATGAAAAGTTTGATGCTGTTATTCTCGCTGTGTCGCACAAAGAGTTTGTGCACACTGATTGGCGGAAACACCTTTCAGAACATGGTGTGATTTACGACGTGAAGGGCGTATTGGAAAGAGAACAAGTAGATGGAAGATTGTAATATCCAGTAATCATTAATCTAAAGATATGAAAACCGCAGTTATACTATCTGCACGCAAGGAACGAGATACAACGATTCCTTATCCGTTGCAACCTTTCAGTGGAGGTGAGTGCCTACTAGATCGCACACTTGGCATATTACGGGACAATGGTATAGAAAAAATTGTACTTGTAGTTGGCTATCGCTCCGAACTATTTCAATCATATAAAGAGCAGGGCGTAATTGTCGTAGTTAATGAAGACTTCCAGTTTACTGCTTCGATGGCTTCATTAGCAATGGCAGCTCCTTATATAGAAGAGGACTTTCTATTGGTTGAGAGTGATACCTTTTATGAGCGTGTCGTAGTGGAAAGATTATTAGCGTCGTCTTATAGGAATTGTCTTTCTATAACAGACGAATCAGGTAAAGGAGACGAAGCGTTTGTGGAGATATGCAACGGTTTCGTTTCTAAAATAACGAAGGATCGGCATCAGGTTTGTAATATTGAAGGGGAGATGATTGGTGTTTCCAAATTATCTCTTGATACATTTCGTGTGATGTTGGCGAAGTTTGCTAGCGCTTCAAATCGATATGTAAATTATGAATATCTGTTTGTTGATAGTACTAACGCAATAGAGCGCCCTTACATTAAGTTTAACAGCCTTATATGGGGAGGTGTAGATAACATCCACGACTTCGAAAAGTTAAAGAATTATATCTATCCGCGGTTGTGCCGTAAAGAAAATCCCTATGATAAAGACAACCTTATTACTTATCTGAGAAAGATATTCAACGATGTTGAGGTTGGCCCTGATTGGCAGATTGACCAAATCGGAGGAATGAGCAATAAGAATTTTAAGGTTGTAACATCTACTGGCAACAGTTATATTTTGCGTGTTCCTGGCATTGCTTCTGAAGGTATGGTGCTGCGCAGCAATGAAGATGTTAACGGGAAATTAGCATGTAAGATGGGTATCAATCCTGACATTAAGTATTTTGACGATACCACTGGATTGAAATTGGCTGAATATATTGAAGGAGCTGAAACCCTTAATGCTGGAACAATTCAGCGAATGTCTAACATGCAAAAAGTTGCTGATATCTTCAAGGCTCTCCATCATTCACAAGTGCGTTTCGCGAATGAGTTCAACATCTTCCATGAATTGATGAAGTATGAGCGGCTATTGCAGGAGGCAGGAGGCGAAATGTATGCAGGATACAGCGAGCTAAGGCCAAGGGTGTTTGCGCTTGAAGACATTTTAAATGGATTAGGTGTAGACATAAAACCTTGTCATAATGATTTAGTTCCAGAGAACTTCATTAAGGATGGCCATGGGCGAATATATCTAATAGACTGGGAATATTCTGGAATGAATGATCCAATGGCTGATTTTGCTGCATTATTTCTGGAGAGTAATTTTGATGAAGACAATATTGACTTTGTTTTAACTAAGTATTTTAACGGTATTATTCCCACGCATGCTAAAGAGAAACTGCTTATATATCAAGTATTATGGGATGTGTTGTGGGCTATTTGGACTTGTATAAAAGAGGCCAAAGGGGATGATTTTGGAACATACGGGCAAGATCGATTTAAACGTGCCCTCATAATGATAGAAAGGATAAATCATGTTTAGGTTAAATGTTTCTCCAACGATGAGGGGGTATGTAACGGGAACGTTGTCTGGTGCAACGTGGGGGATGGATACCGTTTTGTTGGGTCTTGCCATGACGATGCTTCCCTTTACAGAAAATCCAATCTTACTGGTGAGTGGTACGATAATATGTAGCATGCTCCATGATGTGTTTGCAGCCTTTTGGATGTTGGTAATCATGGGAACAAGGGGACGTCTAAAAGAACTGAAGAGAGCCGTTTGGTCTAGAGATGGAAAGTTTTGTATTCTGGGAGCTTTGTTGGGAGGCCCTTTGGCAATGACATTTTATTTATTGGCAATTGCTAAAGGTGGCGCAGCGCTAACAGCTACAGTTACGGCATGCTATCCTTTGCTGGGTTCTGCAATGGCTGTTCGTGTTCTCAGAGAGAAAATGAACTTGCGTGGATGGGTGGGACTATTAATCTGTGTCTTGGGCATAGCTTATATAGGATATGTTCCGTCGGATAATTCTAACATTGATGTTATTGGCGGAATAGGCTTTGCTCTAATTGCTGCTATAGGCTGGGCATCAGAGGCTGTTGTGTGTGGCTATGGAATGAAATCAGGTAAGGTTGACCCGCAAATGGCTCTTCTTATCCGCGAGCTTACTTCTGGTCTTGCTTACATGCTCATTGTTACACCTTTATTAGTAGGTGGATATGGGAATGTTTTGGATGGTGTTTCCGCAATATTTTCAGATAGGCTGTGTTGGATAACATTGGTATTGACAGCTTTGTTAGGCATGGTGTCCTTCCTCTGTTGGTACACAAGTATAAATTCAATAGGTGCATCTCGTGCATTATGTCTAAATGTTACTTATAGCTTTTGGGCTGTGATATTTGGTCTGTTTATTTTAGGCGGTGAGTTTTCTTATAATGTCGTGATAGGTTCAGTGGTAATTGTATTGGGCGTTATTGTTGCTACCGTTGTTTCAAAACCTAAAAAGATTAACGCATGAATGCCGTAATTTTAGCAGCAGGAACATCTTCGCGCTTCGTTCCTCTTTCTTTTGAACGTCCTAAGGCTTTGTTGGAGGTTAAAGGGGAAATCTTGATAGAAAGACAAATACGACAGTTGCGGGAAGCTGGCGTGAATGAAATTGTTATTGTAGTAGGATACAAGAAAGAAATGTTTGACTATCTTATAGATAAGTTTGGAGTTCAATTAGTTTTTAATCCAGACTACGCTAGGTATAATAACATTTCTTCTCTTATGTGTGTGTTAGAGTATTTAGGTGATACATATATATGTTCTTCAGATAATTATTTTGTTGACAATGTATTTCTACGTGAGCCACAAGAATCTGAATATGCTGCGATGTATGCTCATGGGGAAACAAATGAATATTGTTTGGATGTTGACCAAGAAGACAATATCGTGAACGTTTCTGTTGGGGGCAAAGACGCTTGGTATATGGTGGGGCATGTTTTTTTTCATTCCACGTTCTCAACTAAGTTTAAGCCAATAATGGAGAGTGCTTATAAGGACGAAGGGAATAGGAAGAAGTATTGGGAAGACATTTATATTGCTCACATAGCAGATTTACCCAAGATGAAAGTAAACCGATTTGGTGATGAAGTAATCAAGGAGTTTGATAGTCTAGAAGAATTGAGGTCTTTTGATTCTAAGTACGAACAGTCAGGTTCGCAGATACTAAGTTATATTTCAGAGAAATTGAATTGTAAGGAAACGGATATATGTAATATCTCGCAAGTTAATAAAGGCTTGTTACATGCTTTTACTTTCATGTTGTATACCAAGGGTGAAAGTGAAACGTACTTATATTATGAGAACGAAGGGTCAAGGCATATAGAATCTATTAACAAATAATTTTGATTACTGCCTAATCCATTCAAAGAAAACGTTGTTATGTTGAATATAAAACTAGATATTCCTGCCTCTTTTTTTGAGGAGGAAGTAAGATGTGACTTCTTCGTTTCTAAGCAAATGAAAGAAGTTTGGGCTGTTGAACTAGATCTATTGGAAGAATTACGAAGGGTATGTTCTAAGCATGGTTTACGTTTTGCAGCAGAAGGGGGAACTCTTCTTGGGGCAGTACGGCATAAAGGTTTTATTCCTTGGGATGATGATATAGACATCTTGATGCCACGAAATGATTACGACAAACTTTGTGAACTTGCAGCAACAGAATTTAAGCACCCTTATTTCTTAGAGAATTTTCATTCAAATGGTTTTGCCTATGGGAACTCTAAGTTGATGAATTTAGATACCACAGGTTATGAAAATCCCACAGCAAATGCTCATGGTCTTTTTATAGACATCTTTCCATATGACAATATTCCTGATGATGACGGTCTTGCAAGACAACAAAATGAAGAGAAGATGAGGTATCGTAGGGAGTTTGGTAGGATATCGTATTGCAGTAAGCCCTTCGTTAAGGGGGAGAAGGCCTCTCTTGTTAGGCGTATATCAAGATTTATACTACATTATGTATATAAATTACAAGGAAAGACCGTATCTAGTACTTATTATACTGAATTATATAATAAGTATGTTCAAGCGATGAGTAAATATAAGGATACGTTGACAAAGTACTCTGGAACCTTATGTTGTTACGAAACAGATATTCGGGATATGGCATTGAATGCAGATTTAGCCAACCTTATGGAAGTGGATTTCGAATTTCTTAAAATTCCAATAGTTGCAAGTTATGATGAAACCCTTACTAGGCTGTATGGAAACTGGAATGAAATAGTAAAGGGAACAGCTTGGCATTCTTTTATTGTGGTTGATCCACATAGAGGTTATAAAGACGTATTAAAAGAGAGAGAATAATGAGTAAATTATCTTTTATCATTCCAATGTACAATGCAGAAAAAGTTATAGAACGTACATTGAGATCTATTTTAGATGCTAACCTGCCGCGTGATTTCTATGAAGTGATTGTAGTTGACGATGGTTCAACAGACGCAAGTCTGGAAGTAGTTTCGAACCTGAAACAACTTTTAGTTGAAATGAAAGTTATTACGCAAAGTAATGGTGGAGCAAGCAAAGCTCGTAATAGAGGATTGAGAGAGAGTTCAGCAGAATACATCTGGTTTGTAGATGCTGACGATGTGGTGGAGAAAGATTTATCATGCGTTCTTGAATTACTTAGCAAATATCCTAATGTTGATATCTTTTCTTTCGCATACAATTGGCTCAGTGAAGATGGACAACATCTAGGTTATGGTCAATTACAAGAGAATGTGTCGCACAATGTTGTGCTCTCAGGACGTGATGCAATTATTCAAGGTTATCAACCAGGTTCTGTTTGTGGCCTAATTATAAGAAAAGCATTTTTAGTTGAGAATAGTTTGACTTTTAGAGAAGGAATAACTCAAGAAGACTCCGAATTAACTTTTAGGATGTTTGCGAGGGCAAAAAATTGTTTCTTCTCAACCAAACTTATCTATAATTACGTGTTTACCCCGGATTCTGTTACAAGAAATACTGATGCTCAGAAGAGGATTAAGTATGCAATAGACAGTGTTGAGGTTATTAAGTCATTTATGCATCAAGCCTCTTTGTTTAGGGATGCAGACAAGGAATTATCACTGGCAATGAGGCGTTATGCAGAATCTACCTTGTTTGGATATGTCTATGAATTGTTTACGAATAGACATAAATGGAGAAGAAACGGAATTAATTCTGCCGCCATAGCGGCTTTAAAAACAGAAGAACTATACCCATTAAGGCTAAAAACAGCTGATTGGAAGAAGTGCATTCTGTGCAGAATACTTAATATAGAAAAATTGATCAATTAATTTTGCAACAATGATAATACGTAGCAAAGCCCCTTTGCGACTTGGGCTAGCCGGTGGTGGCTCGGATGTGTCGCCTTATAGTGATACCTATGGTGGTTTAATTCTTAACGCAACAATTAATTTGTATGCGTATTGTACAATAGAGGAAACTACAGATGGGGTGATATCTATCAACTCGTTGGATAGTAATTTCTCAGGAGAATACCCATTTGCCGCATCGTTGCCTATTGATGGTAACGCATTGTTGATAAAAGGAGTGTATAATAGGGTTGTGAAAGACTTTGCTCCTCAAATGCCTTCTTTTAAGATAACAACACATAATGATGCCCCTCCGGGATCTGGCTTAGGAACCTCTTCTACAATGGTGGTTTGCATATTGAAGGCCTTTGTTGAATGGTTGAGCTTGCCTTTGGGAGATTATGAAATTTCTCGATTGGCCTACGAAATAGAGCGGATAGACCTAAACTTGTCTGGTGGCAAACAAGACCAATATGCAGCAGCCTTTGGTGGATTTAACTATATGGAGTTTTTGAAGGATGGCATGGTGATTGTCAATCCTCTTAAAATCAAACGGTGGATTGTGGATGAGTTGGAATCTTCTATGCTCTTATATTTTACAGGTGCTTCGAGAAGTAGCGCTGCAATTATTGATGAGCAAAAGAAGAATACGGAGACCGGTAAGACCGATGCGGTGGAGGCAATGCACAAAATTAAACAAAGTGCTGTTGATATGAAATTAGCACTGTTAAAGGGTGATGTACGTACCTTTGCTGATATTATTCGCGAAGGTTGGGAGAATAAGAAAAAAATGGCCAACCAAATTACCAACCCAATGATACAAGAAGCAATGGATGTGGCCATGTCTGCAGGAGCATTAGCTGGAAAGGTGTCTGGCGCAGGTGGAGGCGGTTTTATCATGTTTGTTCTAGAGCCAACAAAGAAGAAATTGGTAGAGAATGCCCTTAAGTCATTAGGGGGCTTTGTAATGCCTTTCCAATTTACCGATGGCGGTGCTCATGGATGGAAGATTTTCGACACAGGTCTGTAGTTGCCGAGGACACTTGTTTCATAAATTGATAATACGATAATGGAGAATAAAGTATATAAGCACATAGAATTGCTGATAGAAAGGTATCCTGTCCTTTCTGCCTGTAAGCAAAGTATTATAGAGGCTTACGAGATGTTAGAACGCTCGTATGTTAATGGCGGTAAGTTACTCGTTTGTGGTAATGGCGGTTCATCAGCCGACTCTGGTCATATTGTTGGCGAATTGATGAAAGGCTTTAAACTTGGGAGAAAAGTTTCTTCTAGCTTTGCAGAGAAGCTTAAGACTGTTGACAATGAACTGGGAGCAACTATCGCTGAGAATATACAAAGCGGATTGCCTGCAATAGACCTTACTGCGCAGGCACCATTGATGACCGCCTTTATGAATGATTGCGACCCACAGTTAGTTTTTGCACAGCAGGTAGGTGGTTATGGTAAGCCCGGTGATGCCTTTTTAGGTATTTCTACATCAGGCAATAGCAAGAACGTATTGTACGCAGCTGTTGTGGCAAAAGCATGTGGTTTGCTTGTTATTGGACTTACAGGAGAAAAAGAGAGTAAGATGATGAATTATGCGGATGTGTGCATTAGGGTTCCCGAAACTGAAACATTTATGGTTCAGGAATTGCACCTCCCTGTGTATCATTGTTTGTGCTTGATGCTTGAAAGTCGTTTTTTTGAAAATTAGAGATAATGAAGACAGTAATTATGGCCGGTGGTAAGGGTACACGCATCGCTGCAGTGCGAAGCGATTTACCCAAGCCGATGATTCCCGTGTGCGGCAAACCTATTCTGGAGTGGCAGATTGAAAACCTGAAAGCCAGTGGGCTTACTGATATTGTTTTGGTTATTGGACACCTTGGCGAAGTAATTAAAGACTATTTTGGAGATGGAAGTCGTTGGGATGTAACAATTTCGTATTTCATAGAGACGCAGCCATTGGGAACAGCTGGGGCTTTATTTAGAATGCCAGAATTGCAGGAGGACTTCTTGCTGATGTCTGGTGATGTTATGCTCGATGTTGATTTTAATCGCTTTATTAATTTCCACAAAGAGCACCAAGCACTAGCAAGTCTTACTGTGCACCCGAACAATCATCCTTTTGATAGTTCGTTGATTGTAACAGAAATCTTGCCAGCTTCTTATGGTGGCATGCCCATTCATACAAATAGGGTGGTGAAATGGATGAATAAGGAAGATGAACGACTCTATTATCGCAATATCGTTAATGCTGGTATAGAAATGATTTCCCCTCGATTGCTTGAGGAAGCAAGAGCCAAACTTCCAAGTCTTGACAAGGTTGACCTTGATAGAGATGTGTTGAAGCCAGCTATCGAGAGTGGGAAAATTTATGCCTACGAAACGTCTGAGTATATTAAGGACATGGGAACTCCCGAGCGACTGATTGAAGTGGAAAACGACTTACTCTCAGGCAAAATCGCAGCTCATAACTTGTCTGTTAAGCAAAAGGCTGTATTCTTAGATCGTGACGGTACTATTAACAAGACAAGTGGTTTTCTGACAGATATAAACGACTTCGAACTAATTGAAGGTGCGGCAGAGGCTATAAAGCAGATAAATAAATCTGGTTATTTGGCAGTGGTGGTTACTAACCAACCCGTGATTGCTCGTGGCGAATGTAGCTTTGAACAACTGCAGGAAATACATAATAAGATGGAAACGCTTTTGGGTAAGGAAGGCGCGTTCATTGATGGCTTGTTCCTTTGTCCTCATCACACAGATAAAGGCTTTGAAGGAGAACGCATTGAATATAAGCTTGATTGCGAATGTCGCAAACCAAAGGCTGGGCTGTTTGTACAGGCACAAAAAGCTTTAAACATAGATTTAAGTCAGTCGTACATGGTGGGCGATAGTGCAATTGACATAAAGGCAGCAGAAAATGCTGGTTGTAAAAAGGCATTGCTCATAGAGACGAATGCAAAGAACGCATTGCTAAGTGTTGTAAACGATATTCTGAAATGAAAATAGCTTTTATAACGCCAGTTACTCCTTATAAAGAAAATATGGGAGGTCCGTCGGGCCATCCATATCACTTGTTGCTTGAAAGGGCAGGGGGGATAGATGTTGACATATATAGTTATAATGCAAACAAACTTTCTCCCGAGACAATTGAGAGCGTAGAAAGAGAATTGCGTGTTAAGATACATCTGTTGAAGCAACCAGCCTTCTTCACTTGGATACTAAAACTACATTTAACCTTTATCCGCCTATTCCTAAAATATCCCATCGGTTATTATATTCGATTACCAAAGTCTATGGTTGAACAGATGAAATCTACTCAGCCTGATGCAGTATGGGCGTATGGTCAGGAGTTTTCGGGTATAATAAAACAGTTTAAAGAGTTCAAACGAGTACACACAGTTCCTGATTGTTATTCATTGCATTGGTTTCGTAGGCTAGGTTGTCGTTTCACCCTTACTAGTGCAGGAGAATTTTTCCGTTGCGTGGTTAATTATCGCAAGTATTATAGAATGGAACGTGACTATGACGTATGTGATAATATAATAGCTCATTTAGTGGGTGAAGAGGATGTGCGTTTTCTTCAAGAGATAAATCCTGGCATTAAGGCAGTTTTTTTGCGCCATCCGCACTATGAACTCCCAGAGACTCCCAAGGAAATTAAGTTTACCCATCCCAAAATAAAACTTTTGATAGCTGGTCGTTATGATTTCTATATGAAAGAACGAGCAGATGAGATGGTTAATTTGTTTGCAAATAAGGATAATCTCGCTTTGCTCCAGCAGGCATATAGACTTACCTTCTTAGGAAAAGGCTGGGAACAGCATGTAGGATCCTTAAACGCCTTGGGGTACGATGTTGAACATGTAAAGTTTGCGCCAGATTATATAGAAGAGGTTTGTAAACACGACATACAGCTAACGCCAATAGCCATTGGCACTGGCACTAAGGGAAAGGTGCTTGATGCTTTAACTAATGGATTGTTGGTTGTAGGAACACCGTTTGCATTGGAGAATATAGCGGTAGAAAATGGCGTATCGTGTGTGGAGTATCATTCTAGCGAAGAATTATTGGCTGCTTTAACGGATATTCCCTGTCATGTTGAGAAGTATGAGCAGATGGCAGAAAAGGGGCGCGAAGCTATCTTTAGTGAGCATGGAAGAAAGCGGATATCTCAACAATTGATGGAACTGTTTAAATAATAAGGAGATGTACATATACTTTGTCATTTTAGCTTTTGCCATGGCTGGTGCTTTGTTCCTGCCACAAAAAACCTCCAAGTCTACCATATATCTTGCTTGTTGGATGATAGCCCTTGCATTGTTTGTGGGTTGCTCAGATATGTTGGGTGGTTATGATAGGTATATATATGGAGAATTGTTTGATGAGGTGGCAGACCTTAGGCGAGAAGGGCGAAGTGTTCTTACCGCATACATATTCCAGCAATATCCCACAGAATTGGGTTATGTATATTTCAATGTCCTACTATCATATTTTACTGCAAACCGCTATATCTTCATTTTTATAGTAACGCTAATTATATATGTATTATATTATGTCAACATTAGGCGCTATTCTGCAGATTATAGGGTTGCTATATTGCTATTCTTTGGCTTATTATTCTTCTTTACATTTACCTATCTTCGTCAGATGATAGGTGTTGGTATAGCTGGCCTCTCTCTTAAATTTATTTATGAACGTAAATTATGGAAGTTTGTCTTTGTTGTCCTCATTGCTGCTTCTTTTCATAATTCTGCACTTATATTGTTACCGGTTTATTTTATTCCGATTAAGAAATATGGTATAGGTGCAATCATGTTGCTCATGATATTATGTTTATTAATTGGGGCTTCTGGTGCGTCCTCGTCATTGTTCGAGGCATATTCTTCTACATCGGGTCTAGAAGAGAGAACAACACAATATATTGAAGATACCAGTGGTTTCCGAGTAGCGTACCTGTTAGAGGCTGTATTCTTTTTATGGCTAATTTTAGGGAATTACGGCAAGATAGGACAAGATAAACAACAAACAGCTCTACTTAATGTCTCCTTGGCTTTCTGTGCTATTCTATTGTTGTTTATTCGTTCGGAGAATGGAGGGCGATTGGGGTGGTATTTTGTCATAGGTCTAATCAGTACATTAACAGTTGTGCTTTCCGCATCTCTTAAGGATGTTTTGAACAAATTGATTGTTTACGCTGTTGTAGTATTCTTATATTTTCGTATTGTTCTAGCTTGGGGAGTATTGCTTTCACCATATAAAACATTCTTTACGAATGGGATACGTGAAGGAGACTTCATCTATGATAAATATGAGTATAATCCAAATTACGCGGACGACAAGTTCCATCGATGACTATGAACATAAAACTTACTCTCTTTACACCCACTTATAATCGGGCGCATTTATTAAAAAGGTTGTATTCTTCAATTAAGGCACAAACTTATCACCATTTTGAATGGTTAATTGTTGATGATGGGTCAACTGATAACACAAGCGAGGTGGTTAAGACCTTTATTGAGGAAGGGATAATAACAATCAAATATGTATTTAAGCGCAATGGCGGGAAACATCGTGCCATTAACGAGGGGGTGCAACAAGCGCAAGGTGAGTTGTTCTTTATTGCCGATAGCGACGATATGTTGCCACCAGATGCACTTAAGAGGGTTGTGGAGGTATATCAACAGATAAAAGACGACAGAAACTTTGGCGGAGTGGCTGGTGTGGATGCATATCCCGATGGCCGTATTGTAGGGTCTGGATTACCTGCATCTACTTTAGATTGTAATTCTATCGACATCAGAAGTAAGCACCATGTGCTAGGGGATTTGTCTGAGGTGTTCCGAACAGAAGTAATGAAGGAGTTCCCCTTCCCTGAAATTGACGATGAAAAATTCTGCCCCGAGGTATTGGTGTGGAATAGAATTGCTCGTAAATATAAACTTAGGTATTTTAACGAACCAATTTATATTGCCGAATATCAAGATGGCGGATTGACTGCCAGAATCGTTGAAATACGAATGAAAAGCCCTATTGCCAGCACCACCTGTTATGCCGAAATGCTTTCTTTGGATATTCCTCTCAAAGATAAGCTAAAGGCTGCTGTTAACTATTGGCGATTTAGGTTGTGTTGTAAAAAGGGCAAACCTGCACCCAATATCGGGTGGATGTGGATGTGTGTGTGCCCCTTAGGATGGTTGATGCACATTAAAGACCTGCGTTTGGTAAAGTAGAATAGAGAGTTCAATATATGCGCATTCTTCAAGTAATTACTTCCCTGCAAACTGGTGGGGCAGAAAAAATTGTGGTTGACTTGTCTTTGAAGCTTAAAAGTCGAGGACATGATGTTGATGTCGTGGCTTTCGCTGGCGGTCCTTCTATCTTTAAGCAGGCTTTAATTGATGGAGGCTGTGGTGTGATAGAGTTTTCTCAAACCGAGAGCGTTTATAACTTTAAGCATGTTAAACGGCTTAAAAAACTGATGACACACTACGATATCGTACATACGCACAACACTTCACCGCAGTTGTTCGCTGCTATGGCCAAAGGAAAATCAAAGGCTAAGTTGGTTACTACCGAGCACTCTACCAATAATCGTAGGCGCTCGATGTGGGGCTACGGCTGCATCGACCGATGGATGTATAGCCGTTACGATAAAATTGTCTGTATCTCTGACATTGCCAAAGAGAAATTGCTTGAGCATATTGGTAGCAAATATCAGCAAGAAGTGATCACCATTAATAATGGTGTGGACGTTCAGCGATTTTATGTAGCAGACGAAGCTCCTAATTTAAGACTCCCAGATTGTTTTGTTACGGTGATGGTGGCAGGGTTTCGGGAGGCCAAAGACCAAGACACACTAATTCGAGCGATTGCTTCACTGCCTAACCAATATCAGCTGTGGTTGGTAGGTGATGGGGTAAGACGTGGTGCTTTAGAAACTGTCATTGCATCAGAAGGAGTTGCCCATCGCGTTAAACTTTTGGGTATTCGTTCAGATGTACCCCAAGTGTTGAAAGCTGCTGATGTGGTAGTGATGTCTTCCCATTGGGAAGGTCTCTCCCTCTCCAATATCGAAGGCATGTCGTCGGGTCGACCTTTTGTGGCAAGTGATGTAGATGGGCTTCGCGAGGTAACCAAAGGCTATGGCGTTTTGTTCCCCCACGAAGATGCTGAGACGTTAGCAAACATCATCCGCAAGCTGCACGATGATAAGGCCTATTATGACGAAGTGGCCGAGAAGTGCCATCAGCGCGCTATGATGTTCGATATTGACAAGATGGTAGACGGATACGAAGCTGTTTACCAAAAGCTGATGCATAGCTAATAAGCATTTCTCTTTTTAAGTGCTCTCAATATTGATAAAGAACGAAGCGGCACATTATCTTTGCTCACACAATTTATTAAACAACAATTTATTAAACAATGAAACATAACGATAAGCATATACTACACGTGGTGAATATTTATTTCGTTATCCCTTATTTCTTGGGAGGGCAGTTTGAATACTTCCGAGAATTGGGTTACGAATTGAATGTTGTATGCTCTGAAAGCCCTTATTTAGCTCCTTATGCACAGCAACACCATTTTGGCTATCGCGAAATACCTATCCTACGAAGCATCAATCCCATCCAAGACTTTAAGTCGATTAGGCAGATTTGTCGTTATATCAAAGAGACACAAACGGGTATTGTGGTGGGACATACCCCGAAAGGCGGACTCCTGTCGATGGTGGCTGCCTGGTTGATGCGTGTTCCTAAGCGTGTGTATTTCAGGCATGGACTGGTTTACCAAACTTCTAGTGGCCTGAAACGGTTTATTCTGATGAGTGTAGACCGCCTTGCCTCTCTGCTTGCAACTAAGATTGTCTGTGTAAGTCCCTCTGTATTGGAACAAAGCATCAAAGACAAACTTGCTCCTGCACGTAAGCAAATTGTGTTGGGTAAGGGTACTTGTTCGGGAGTGGATACACAAGGCAAGTTCAATCCACAGAACATCAACCCCACAAAGATGGCCGAGTTTAGAAGTAAATGGGGAATTAATGAAACCGACTGGGTTGTGGGCTATACCGGACGATTGGTAAGAGACAAAGGAATTATAGAATTGGTGGATGCCTTCCAGCTGATAAAGGCTAATAACCCTCGACTTAAGCTGCTCTTGGTGGGCATGTTCGAAGAACGAGATGCATTACCGCAAGCTATTCAAGACAGAATAAAGAACGACCCGCAGATTGTTTTTACCGATTTTCAGAACGAAGACATGGAATATTTCTATGCCATGATGAATGTCTATGTTTTGATGAGTTATCGTGAAGGTTTCCCCACGGGTACGCTCGAAGCGCAGTCGATGGGTGTGCCTGTGCTAACAACGCGCGTAACGGGATGTTGCGACTCGATTGTGGATGGCCAAACGGGCGTGTTTGTCGACCGAGCCCCTCAACAGCTTGCTCAAGTTATTGAGGAGATGTCTAGGGGCGAACGCTTGTTCTCTAAAGAGCAAGTACGCTCATGGGTTACGCTTAACTTTGATAACCTTAGGGTATGGGAAGAAATTAAGCGCTTGTATGCTCCGTCTTCCAAAGCCTAACACAAATCTAAAGGTCTCAAGCAACGCCTCTTTTATTGGCCACTCAATTTGTTAAGGCACTGCTCACAAAGCATTTTCTTACTTTTATCAGGGATAAGGGAAATATTAGGGTATAAAATATATAGGTGCAAAAACACTTACGCAAAGGCTTAGCACCGCATTATGAATTTAACATTTTAACATGAACATACTTATAACAGGCTTGCATGGCTTCGTGGGTCAAAATCTTGTGGCCCAGTTGTCTGGAAAACATCGCATTTTCGGGTTGGCGCGTACAGCAGGCGAAATGGCTGGCGTTGATAAAATATACACGTGGAGCGACCTCGATAATGCCACTTTGCCCGAAGTTGATGCCATAATACATCTTGCAGGTAAGGCTCATGATACCAAAAACCAAGCTAAGGCTGACGTTTATTTCAAGGTGAACAGAGACCTCACGGTTAATCTCTACAACTATTTCGTACAATCGTCTGCCTCTAAATTCCTTTTCTTTAGCACAGTGAAAGCCATTGCCGACGAGCTGGGTACAAGTGTACTTACCGAAGATAATGAGCCAAAACCCAAAGGACCTTATGGCGAAAGTAAACTGGAAGCTGAACGTTACATCCAAACTCATCCTGCTCCTAACAAGCAGGTGTATATCCTACGTCCATGTATGATGCATGGCGAAGGTAACAAAGGCAACCTTAACCTGCTTTATAAATTGGTGTCTAAAGGCATTCCTTGGCCGTTGGGCGCATTCAGCAACAGCCGTTCGTTTGCTTCCATCGACAATGTCTGTCTCATCGTGTCCGAATTGCTTAACAGAGATATTCCTGGTGGTGCTTATAATATTGCCGACGACAATCCTTTGTCTACAAACGCCTTAATCGAGATTATCTGTGGCGTAATGGGCAAGAAGTGTCGGATATGGAATGTCTCGCCTGCACTAATAGGCTTGTTTGCTAAGGTGGGTAATGTGTTGCATTTGCCGCTTAACACCCAAAGGCTTGCTAAGTTAACCGAGAGTTATGTAGTGTCTAACCAAAAGATAAAAAAGGCGCTGGGTGTTGACCAGTTGCCCATCGACTCGAAAGCGGGTCTTGAAAAAACAATAAGGAGTTTTATTAAGCATTGAGATGATTTATCTGTTAATTGTTGTTCTTGCATTTCTCTTCGAACTGTTGTATTTTAAAATTGCTTCGAAGTACAATATTGTAGACCGACCCTCTGAACGTGGGTCGTCAAAGGCGGTTACCTTGCGCGGAGGCGGTATCGTGTTTCCTTTTGTTGTCTTGGTCTACTTTATTTATTCGGGTTTTGCTTATCCGTGGTTTATCGTGGGGATGTTGATGATTTCGTGCATCAGTTTTTACGACGACGTTAGCTCGTTGCCCCCACGCATAAGGCTTCTGGTACATTTTGTGGCCATGCTCTTAATGTGTCAGCAGTTGGGTTTGCTCACTTCTTCTTTGTGGTGGCTTATTCCCATTATGCTCTTCGTTTGTGCCGGGGCCATTAATGTCTTCAACTTTATGGATGGCGTGAATGGCATCACAGGGGGATATGCACTAGTGGTATTGGTGGCGTTGTTGTATGTTAACCACCATGTCGTAGAGTTTGTCGACCCTCGTTTTATTTTGTTTAGTCTTATTTCTGTACTTGTGTTCTGTTTCTTCAACTTTAGAACGCGAGCCAAGTGTTTTGCTGGCGACGTGGGAGCTGTGGCCATCGCGTTTGTCATATTGTTCTTTATTTGCAAGTTGGTGTTGTTAACCAACGACTTCTCGTGGTTTGCTTTCCTCGCTGTTTATGGTGTAGATGGTACGCTTACACTCATTCATCGTATTTTACTGCATGAGAAGCTATCCGAACCCCATCGCAAGCATGCCTATCAGCTAATGGCCAACGAGCTAAAGATACCTCATGTCTTGGTGTCGGCCATTTACATGTGCCTACAAGCTTTGGCTTGTTTTGTTTACTTGTTAAACCCTGGCTTGATAATGTTTGCCGCTGTGGTTGTGGTATTGTCTTTGGCGTATATCCTTTTTATGAAGAGGTTTTTTCATCTACACCTGCAGCGTAACTGATGCTAAAACATAAGTATAAAAAACACAATTAGATTTTATGTTGTCTTTTAATAAACTAGTTAACTGGTACTTCCGTAAAGACTCTTTGCCCTATTGGTGCATCTTCCTTATCGACTGCATTATCTGTTTGCTTGGCGGTCTTTTCGTGTGTACCTTGTTTTTCCGTTTCTCACGCACAGCCACAAACATCGTGCCCATCGTTAACACGCTGTTGCTTTATCAGGTATTCAACGTGATAGGCTTTCGCGTGTTCCACACTTATGCTGGGGTGATACGCTTTTCGTCGTTTGTCGACCTCAAACGGGTGGCCTATGCTATGGGTTTGGGGTTTGTTATCGTTGTCGTTCTGCATTATCCAATCATCTTTTGGGCCGAGATTCATCAGCACATTGTTCCGTTGCATCTGCGCCATATCGTTTCCATCTACCTTGTAACCACCATCTTGCTGTGGACTTTCCGCATCATGATAAAAGGTATTTACGATACGGTGTTCGATACGGGACAAGCCAAACGCGCATTGATATATGGTGTACGCGAGGGTGGTGTAGGTTTGGCCAAGAACATTGCTGCCCAGAAACCGCAGCAGTTCCGCCTCTTTGGCTTCATCTCTCACGAGGAAGGCTTTGCCAACCACTACCTTATGGGTAAGAAAGTGTATGAGGTAGACGACGAACTTCTCCGTATTATTAAGGAGAACCGCATCAATGCCGTGTTGGTATCGCCCTTGCGCAACGAGGTGTTTCGCGACGACACACGCTTGCAAGACATTCTTATCGAGGCTGGCGTGAACATCTATATGACCGAAGGCGTACAAGAGTGGGATGCCGATGCATCGGGTAAGGTGGTGAACACGCTGAAAGAAATTAGCATCGAAGACTTGCTGCCGCGCGACCAGATACAAATAGACATGCAGAGCGTGGGCAACCTACTTAGGGGCAAGAAGATACTCATCACGGGTTCGGCAGGTAGTATTGGCAGTGAAATGGTTCGCCAGGTATGCCTGTTCCATCCCGCAGAACTGATGCTGGTAGACCAAGCCGAAACTCCGCAGCACGACATCCGCCTGATGATGGAAAACGATTATCCGGCCATTAAATCATATACCGTTATCGCCTCTATCGCCAATCGCGACCGCATGGAGGGCATCTTCTCTACATTCCGTCCCGATTACGTGTTCCACGCTGCCGCTTATAAGCACGTGCCCATGATGGAAAACAACCCCAGCGAGAGCATACAAAACAACGTGTGGGGAACGAAGGTGGTGGCCGACCTCAGTCTGAAATACGGCGTAAAGAAGTTCGTGATGGTGTCTACCGATAAGGCAGTGAACCCCACCAACGTGATGGGCTGTTCTAAACGCATTTGCGAGATTTACGTACAGGCCCTAGATAAGGCCGAGAAAGAGGGCAAGATGCACGGCAATACGCAATTTGTTACCACGCGCTTTGGCAATGTGCTGGGCTCTAACGGCTCTGTTATCCCGCTTTTCGAGCGGCAGATTAAGGCCGGAGGCCCCGTAACCGTTACCGACCCCAACATCATTCGTTTCTTCATGCTCATACCCGAGGCCTGTAAGCTGGTGCTGGAAGCGGGAACGAAGGGCAACGGCGGCGAGATTTTCGTCTTCGATATGGGCAAACCCGTGCGAATAGCCGACTTGGCTAAGCGTATGATACGCCTTTCGGGGGCTAAGAACATCGATATACAATACACGGGGTTGCGTGCTGGTGAGAAACTTTACGAAGAAGTACTCAACGACGAAGAGGGTACACTGCCCTCATTCAACCCCAAAATTCGCATCGCTAAGGTGCGCGAGTACGATTACGAACAGGTTAACACCGACGTGATGGAACTCGTATCTATCTCGCATACTTACGACGAAATGAATATCGTGCGTAAGATGAAACAGATTGTTCCCGAATTTAAGAGCAAGAACTCTGTGTACGCAGAGCTAGACTAATTCGTGTTGACATCGCCCGATGGGAGTGATGATATTAATGCAACCGATGAGCGGATGTATAAAAGGTAAGGCTTAATGTAGCTAACCCTTCCCCCTCTCAGCAGTTCCATTAATCATCCCTCCCATTCTTTTTATTAGGTTCCACATATACTTATCTCAAAGTTTTAACCCATTTCCCCTTATCCATGCTATTCTCTCTTTTGCATAACGAGTTTTGGCAAACGCCATTGCCATTCACTTCCCTCAACCACCAGCAGTTTGTTGTGCTGCAACAGGCTGCCGCCAAACAAACGGTAGAGGGGTTGGTGATGGGCGCATTGATACGCAACAATGTGAAGTTGGAGCGTGCCGACGCGCTGACGGCCTATTCGCGAACCATGATGATAGAGCAACTCAACAATAAAGTGAGCGGTGTGGCCAAAGATTTGGCGGGTATTCTGGGCGGCAACGGGATAGATTATCGCATCTTTAAGGGGCAAACCCTTGCGCAACTCTACCCTTATCCCTTGGCACGAACGCCAGGCGATAT
Organism: uncultured Prevotella sp.; assembly: GCA_938028745.1. GTDB lineage: Bacteria > Bacteroidota > Bacteroidia > Bacteroidales > Bacteroidaceae > Prevotella. The sequence goes on along the minus strand of CALIZL010000108.1, from coordinate 2,016 downwards.
CGACTTCTATTGCGTTCCTGCCGACTTTACGCGCGCCGAACACCTTTTGCAACAGGCGTGGGGTATCGCCCTTAAAGGCGAAGAAAGCGAGCAACACCGCGAGTTTACCCATCGTGAAGTGCCGTTAGAGATGCACTTCCGCATGATAAAGTTCAACAGCAAGGGCATACAGGCCTATTGGGAAAGGCTGTTGGCCGATGCCCCTGCCGAGCAAATCGCCATCCAAGGCGTGCCTGTTGCCACGCTTCCGCCTACACTCAACGTGCTGTATACCTTCCTTCACCTTTACCATCATTTGGTGGAATTGGGTGTGGGGCTGCGCCAGTTCTGCGATTTGATGGTGCTGTTGCATCGTCATCGCGAACAGATAGACCGCCATGCGCTTGCACAGCATCTTCGCACAATGGGTTTCTATCGTGCCTTTTGCGCCATAGGCAGCGTGCTGATAGATAAGCTTGGCTTGCCAGCCCACGAGTTCCCCTTCGCCATTAGTCCTGGCGATGCACGTTACCAGCCAGCCGTTCTCGACATCGTGTTCACGGGTGGCAACTTTGGCAAGCACATGTCTACCACGGCTGTGCGCTCAGGTATGCGCTATAACGTTGAGGCCACCATTCGCAAGTTGCGCCATTACCGATTGTTTTGGCGGTTGTCGCCCCGCGAGATACGCGCCACCATCCTTAAAGAGATGCCCCGAAAGATGTTAAGGTTGGGCTTTGGAAAAAGGTGAAAGGGTGAAAGGGTGAAAGGGTGAAAAGGTGAAAAGGTGAAAAGGTGAAAAGGTGAAAAGGTGAAAAGGTGAAAGGGTGAAAAGGTGAAAAGGTGAAAGGGTGAAAAGATGGCTAACGTCCTTTTAACTAGTATAACTAGATAAACTAGAACTGCTAGTATATCTAGGAAAACTAGAAAGACTAGAACAACTAGAACAACTAGGAAAACTAGGAAAACTAGAACAACTAGCACAACTATAACAACTAGAATAACTAGAACAACTAGGACAACTACAACAACTAGTATAACTAGAACAACTAGTATAACTACAACAACTAGTACATCTAGAAAGCCTATTACCCCGCTAGCTTACTAAACTAATGCACGTAAAACCATTAACTCGTCAACTTGTTAATCACACGTTTCAATAATCAATATGTTCAAATTCCTCCTCCTTTTTCCGTTTTTCGTCCTCCCTGCCAAGTCACAGACTAGCAAAACAGAGGAGGCGTTGAGCCTTGCAGGATATGTTAATGTGCGCGAGTTAGACCCCACATTGCAAGTGTCGTTGATGTATGCGCGTGCCGACAACTTTGTTGGTGTTGTGCTTTACGACGACTTGCGCCAAGCCTATTTGCATCCGGATGCGGCCGCTGCGCTTGTAAAGGCGCAAAAGCGACTAAAACAGTTGCGCCCCGAATTAAGTCTGAAAATATACGATGCTGCACGCCCCATGCACATTCAGCAAAAGATGTGGAACAAGGTGAAGAACACGTCGATGAAACCATACGTGAGTAACCCTGCCAATGGTGGTGGGCTACATAATTATGGTTTGGCGGTGGACATTACCCTTTGCGATGCTAAGGGCGACAGCATAACTATGGGAACGAAGATAGACCACTTGGGTCCAGAGGCTCACATCGACACCGAAAACCAGCTTGTTGCCAAGGGCATAATCAGCAAACGCGCACAACAAAACCGCCAATTGTTGCGCCAGGTTATGCGATACGCAGGCTTTAAGCCCCTTCGCACAGAGTGGTGGCACTTTAACTTTAAGTCGAGAGCCGAGGCAAAACGGCATTATAAGGTGATAAAGTAAGTTGTTTGTGTCCGTACCACCACGCGAAACAGGGTTCACAACCGGCCCCACCCCCAGCCCCTCTCCAAGGGGAGAGGGGAGTGATATGACCTGCTGTTTCGGTGGCAAGTTGAAGATGGATTCGCAACCTTGATTCTCTTTTCACTTTGAAACAAGTTTTGTAACCTTGCTTGTCTTTTCACTTTCTTTCTGATGCCTATTATAGT
>CALIZL010000107.1 GCA_938028745.1 uncultured Prevotella sp. | reverse complement strand
ATCGAAAAGTGGGTTTTTAGGGGTAAAATGGGTGTATTTGGGCTTGAAAAAAATCGGACTTCCAACCAAACTAGAAAGGCAAAATGGTACTAAATGCAGGTTGTGTTCTCAAAAATAGACAAGATAAGAGGTGCGCAAGGATGGAATTAACGGCATTTTTGGTGCTTTACAACCTAAATTTCCGCTAGAAAGGGATGGTAAATAGATGTGGTTTTATAAAATAAAACCAATGATTTTAAGTTTGTTGTCTATGTAAGTTTCCAATGATCGGTTGGGGTTATAACCAAGATCTCTCAGACTAGAAGAAATTAGCAACTTTGATTTGGGATATACTTCTAAAAGGCATTACGTATTAATGACTTATCATTTAACCCCAATCGGACGTTAGAGCCTGTTCAGATTTTGTGTGTTGTTGGGCATATTGTCTGCCTTATTCTTGAATGCGTAGCGGGCTACGTAAAGAGAAAATGACAGGCAAGATGCCGATAAGCAAACGAGGAGTGGACAGCAAGCGATGCAAACAACATGTGATATTTGATAAGCGGTTTGATGTCCGATTGGGAGTTAAGCGTAATGTTTTAACGTATCATGTTCAGGGTGGCATCTGCCGTCTATATGCGAGCTATACTTGTATTCAACAACCCATCGTTAAGGGTGTGCAATCTTAGGTGGTATGCGCCACGACTATGGTCGATGCTCATTAGCCGTTGCGGTTCTAGCGGCGATGGCGATAAAGATAAGGCAACATGGCCCATTGTGTGGCGCAGATTGATTTCCACGCAGGGGTGAATGGCCAAATTGTTCGTGCCTTCTTGCCTTACTAGCATCATGTCTATGCCCAACGGTCCAACATACTTGTTTAACAACAAAGCCGGTAGCATTGTTTTTATCGTTTCGGAAACTGCTCTCAGCATAGAAACGTCTGTATACTGCGACAGGTATTCTAACTTCGTGTCTTCGGTAGCAAGCAAACTGCCCGTATACGTGCGCTTAGACGTCTTGAAGATAGACAAGCCCAGATAGTCTATACTGCCGTCGGCATTGACGTTAAACTCCATTCCGAAGTCGCGAACCTTATTGTAATAGGGTTCGAGCGTTGCGCAACCTTGCTTCTCTATGATGTTGGCGCACCATCCCTCGGTGGAAGGGTCGGGCTTATTCTCAATATAACGTATACCCCTGCCGCTACTGCTCCACGGCGCCTTTACCACAACAAGGGGGTGTTCTTGCAAGAGCGTGTGCAATTGAGCCATTGATTGCACCACAAAAGAGGTGCCAGTAAACTTGTTGGGATAAAGGTTGTTTAGTCTTGTTATCAGTTCGGGCAATACATTGTGCGACATCCATTGCCGCGAACTGATGGTCCTTACGTCTTCCAACCATTGGGCCGATGGCAGAACATCTTCGTTAATGCCGATGCCAACAAGCAGTTCTTTTACGTTTTTGTCCCAACCCCAAGGTGCGAAGTCTAGTTGCTCCGGTGCAATTGTACCGCTGGCGAATGCACGTTGCAGCGTATCGCGGTCGACAAGCAGCACGCCTTTGGTTCTTCCCTTTATGTGTCGCAGTCGTTCGTGTGCTGCTCCCGTATCGGCAACAAGCACCAAGTCGCCAGCTTTCGCCCACAAAGCAGGCAGAAATCCCAAGTCGGCGTATAGGTCGCGAGCAGCTTTGGGAGGAGTGAAATGGTCGTTGCCAGCTGCCAACACCAAGTCGTGATCAGGGTTGAAGATATGTAGTGTCATTGTTGTTACTTGATTTATACTGCAAAGATACGATAAAATCGGGGAAAGTGAACATGGGGCGAACGACAAAACCATCATGCAATGGTCTTGAATGAGGGCACACCATAACGCATTCGAGCCGTGCCCGGATAATCTGGATACGGCTCGAATGGACTGCGAGAGCGACAAGATGGCCTTTATCATAGGCACATAGGTCGCCATATATGCTGAAAAGAAATGTCTTAACGATGCCCTATGAGGGGGAAATAGACCAAAATAAGACGCAATTATGCCAAGTTATGGTTCGATAATGCCTGCCTCTTCCCACTTAACGATGAGTTCTAGGCAATCGTTAAAGGCCACATTGTACTGAACGTCGTATTGCTCCGTAAGCAATTTGGCTAAGGTGTCTGCCGTAAATTCTTTGCCTTCAACAGCTTCCCAAAGGTATGCCGACGTTTCGTTCATGCTAATAATCTTGCTGAAGTCGATGTTCTCTTTGCCTTCGGCCACAATAACTTGCTCACCACAGATGGAGCGCAATTTAAATCCTACTTTCTTTTTCATAAATGTATGTATGTTGCGAATACGTTACTGTTGGGTTTAAATAGGTCCGAACAAACGCATCCAAATTCTTGTGTAAAAAGCCAACAAGTATCTGCGTAACGGAAACAAACCCGTCCATAAGGCTGAATAAACACGCCATTTAACACTGTTGGTCTTATCTAATGTTTGTCTTCCTTTTCGGTAAAAACCCAAAACAAAGCCCCTTACATCGGCTCGTTTGCACTTCTCTATGTTTAAATTTCCGTCTCCGCGCAGGGTTATGTCGTCGCCCTCTATCTTGATTATGCGGTGAAGTACAAACACGCCAGGGGATATTTCAGCCAACACGGCATCGCCTTTTTGTATCGTAGTGGGCTTGCTAAGCAGAGCCTTGTCGCGGTTGTGTTCGAGAAAAGGACGCATACTGAACCCCTTTAGCCCAATGGTTACCGTGTGTCCTTCTTCTAAGAAGTTGGCCACTTGGGGTAAGAAAAGGGCGTTTTCGAACTGTAATTCTCTTATTTCGCTATGGTTTGTTGGCATAACAAGGCTGCATCTTTGTTGGGCAGGCAGTGAATGGTATAAATGCCTGTTGTCTCTATAATCTTTGTAACGGTGTCGCACGTGTTGTTGAACACCTCTTTATCCCATTTCATCGTAGAACACGAGGGCAGCAATGAGGCAAAAGCCTCGATGGGCCTAAGCTGCTCAACGCTGTTTGCCTTTGCGCGATCGATGCGCGAAATGGCTCCCAGTTCGGCTTTCACGTTGCGATAGCAAGGCGTCTTGCCGCTCCAAGGACTGCCATAGATGTAGGGTTTGCCATCAATGACACGCACAATGGGGTTGTCGTCGTTCATTAAATCGCAGTTGGGAATGTAGCGTAGCCAAAGACTTACGTGCGTGCTTTTGCCTGTACCGCTCTTGGCTGTAAAGGCATAGCCACGGCTTTCGTGCCGAACGAGCGAGGCATGGATGAGCAACGTTTGCCTAAACGACCCGGCAAAAGCGTATGTAAGCATCAGCGCATTGTTCAAACCGAAGTTGCGCATGTTATAGTTGCCTTCCAGTTTACAACGACAAAGCGAAAAGTCTTTGTTGGTATGGAGCAGGCAACAGAGCTTGCCTTGCAGGTTGCGGATGTGAAATTGGTAGCCCCCCGTGGGCAAAACGTCTACGAGGGTCATGCCGTTACCAGTGTCTATATCCCTTATCAGTTCGGTGTCTTCGGGCGAAAAAGGCTCCAAGTCGTTGGTTACGATGAGTTGCAAAAGCAGGTCTTTGGGCTTACTTTCAACTCTGAAAGGTTCTAACGACTGGATGAGTGCCCCGTCTATTGGCGTTGTGTCTTCGAAAACAACGTTAATATCGTGTTCGGCGATGTTAAAATAATGAGTCATCAATGATGTTGTTCTCCGTGTGAGTACGTTTCTGTGCGTTTGGCAGAAAGACGGCACAGCCTTAATAGGCATGGTGCCAACCTTCCCTTGTTTGTGTGCCGTGCATCCATTTTCGGTAGCCTATAACCTAGCTATCCTTACTTTTCGGGCACAATGGCGTCGTATTTAAACTCTGATTCTTTGAGATAACGCACATTGGCATCGCCCCTTGCTGCGCTTTTCTTCAACAGAGTGGCATACTTTTTCTCGGCTTTCTTACGCGAAAGGGCAAAGCAAGTGATGCAGGTGGCGTTGGCAAAGCCTTGCGATTGAAGGTAATCGCGAAGTTGATAAGAGTAGTTCTCACGACTATACAAGAACTTTCCCTTGTCGTTAATCCAGGCGTCGACCTCTTGAACATCGGTGAAATAAGCTGTGGAGTCATTGAACGATGCTGCCATCCCAAACATGTACACCTTGGTTTGAACCAATTTGGCCGAGGCTGTTGCGCCTACGGCAAGCAAAATCATTGCTACTAAAACGTATCTTTTAAATTGTATCATCTCCTTAATTATATGGCGGAAGTCCGCCTTTACTCTTCATTCTGCTGAGCAACAAGAGCTTTTCTGCCTAGTGCCCTATCGTTTACACACCCCTTTTTACTGCCCAAGATAGGTTTTGAGCATCTTGTTTTTGGTGTTGCTTCTTAGTCTTCTTATGGCTTTTTCCTTTATCTGCCTTACTCTTTCGCGGGTTAAACCATACTTGTCGCCAATCTCTTCGAGCGTCATTTCCATCTGGTTGATGCCGAAGAAGGCTTCGATAACATTGCGTTCGCGCTCATTGAGGTATTGCAAAGCATCTGCAATTTCGGCGCGCAGCGACTCTTTAACCAATTCGTTGTCCACTGTTGGCGTGTCGGTATTGGCTAGCAGGTCTAGCAAGCTATTGTCTTCGCCGTCCACAAAAGGTGCGTCAACCGAGATATGTCGGCCTGTAACCTTGATGGCATCCTCAATCTTGTCTTCGGGCAAGTCGGTTTTTTCGGCTATTTCATTTATGCTTGGCCTACGTTCGTTCTCTTGTTCGAACTTGCTAAGTATCTTGTTGATTTTGTTTACCGACCCAACTTGGTTCAATGGCAAGCGAACAATGCGGCTTTGCTCGGCAATGGCCTGCAAAATGCTTTGCCTAATCCACCATACAGCATACGAAATGAACTTGAAACCGCGGGTCTCGTCGAATTTTTCGGCAGCTTTTATCAAGCCCACATTGCCCTCGTTGATGAGGTCTTGCAGGCTTAACCCTTGGTTTTGGTACTGTTTGGCAACAGACACAACAAACCGCAAGTTGGCTTTGGTTAGCTTCTCCAAGGCTTTTCTGTCGCCTTTTTTGATGCGTTGTGCCAATTCAACTTCCTCTTCTACAGAAATTAGCTCCTCGTGGCCTATCTCTTGTAGGTATTTGTCCAGCGAGTCACTCTCCCTGTTCGTTATCGATTTCGTGATTTTCAGCTGTCTCATTAAGCGTTACTTTTATGCTTGATTGCAAATTTAACGACTTTAAGGCACATCCCCAAATGTTTTTGCTTTTTTTTGTTTAATACGATACATCTTCGTTTGCGCACTAACGCACCATTGTCCTTTACGTACTTAATAATAGCCCCAAAAGAAAGTTGTGCTAAGAAGACGGTATCAGCCTGATGAACGCCTCCCCTCTTTTGTCTGTTTTAAACCAGAAATATCCTACATTTCATCGCCCCACTGTTAAATTTTAAATGTATTTGATATTTAACGAATGTGAATTTGTAAGTTAAAAGAAATAATATTACTTTTGCATCGCGTAAAGCGACACTGTGATGAAAAGCATTTATGAGGCTACGCACTCACAATAAAGTTGACAGACCAATGCTTACCCGAGGCGAAACTGGATTTTTTGTATTTCCTAAACCGCCGCCTAAGCAGGCCAAATGGCCCGTGTCCTCTTTAAGCTTGAAACCCAAACGCACGTTAATTAATGTAACAATCACACATAAAAGCCAAAATAATTAATATAAAAATGAGCAAACAGATGAAAAGAACATTGTTTATGGCACTTGCAATGCTATCAACTGCCGTGCTTTCGAACGCCAATCCAATAACAAAAGGCCAAGCCTTGAACATTGCGTCGAAGTACATCAACAACCCAACGTTATCGAAGAACACACCTGTAACGCGCTCTTCACAAGCTAATGAGCAACCTGCATATTACGTCTTCACGAGTTCGAGCGATAAAAAGTTCGTCATCATATCAGGAGAAAGCAAACTAAACGAATTGGTTGGCTATGGAGATAACATGTCGAAGAATAGCGACGAGCAACCACCATACTTCAAGAAGTTTCTAAAAGATTATGAAAGTGTGGTGAAAGCCGTACGCAAAAACAACGTACAAACACCTACAACGCAGATGCACATCAAGCGAAAGGTGGAGCCATTGCTTACTTGTAAGTGGAGCCAGTATTTTCCTTATAACAAATATACGCTTAAAATTGATGGCAAAACAACGCCTACTGGCTGTGTAGCAACTGCAACAGCACAAGTGATGTACCACCACAAATGGCCCAAAAAACGTCCTACAGGGTATGTTAAAAAAGAGGGCGACGAAGCTAGGAAGAGTCCTACTTATTGGTGGGATGATATGAAAGACACCTCTAACAAGATGTTTTCAGAACGCTCCAGGCAAGCTGTTGGCGTGCTGATGCGCGACATTGGCAAAGCTGTTAACATGAGATATTACCACAAAGGGAGCGACTCAAACTTGCAATATGCGTGCAATGCACTTCGAGATAAGTTTGATTATACGGTACGTTTCCTTGATAAAGACTTCTTGCCTGCCAACGAATTCCTCAAAGAAGTGATGCAAGAAATATCCAACGGCTATCCTGTTTTGGTTTGCGGAGGCCCACATGCCTATGTTTACGACGGCTATGATGAGCGTGGTTTTCTACATACCAACTGGGGATGGGAAGGACTAAACGATGGTTATTTTGATATAAACACCGTTTATTTAAATGTTACGGGCTTTGCGCTTAGTGGCACGTTTTGGGATGACATGTCTGTTGTTTTTGCCCATCCCAATGATGGAAAGGCCGTTCCTTTTAAGGAAATAGAACGTGGATTGGATGCTCGCACCACCACTGCATTCACCATTAGCAAAACAGAAGCAACACGAACAGAGAAATTGAGTGCTTCAATTATAAAGTTAGGCTCATATAGTCCTGTTAAAGGAAAGCTGGGTGTGTTTACTGGTAAGGTTGCACTGGCACTTTATAACCACAAGAACGAACGGGTGAAAATATTTAACTCTGGAAGCGACAACCTTGTTTGGGCATCCATTTTCACCGCTATGAATTTTGAATTGGCTAACATTAGCTTTGAAGGTTTACCCAATGGACACTATCGTTTGGTGCCCGTCTTCTCTGAAATGCTTGATGAACAGACTAAGAAAAACGGCGAGTGGAAACCCATTAACCACGCCAACGAGATGGAAGTTGAACTAACAACAAACGCTGTTCACATCAACACCAACAACCCCCAAAATGTTGTTACTATTGAAAAGAGGCCAAGTGTGCTTGCTCCTTTCTATGAAGACTCGGGCAAGATGGGCGCTTTTAGTTTCACCATGTATAACCCTGGGCGAGAAGAAGTGCGTGGCGACTTGGTGATGACGCTTAAAAGCCTTGAAACCAATAAGGTTTATAATGCCTTTTTACTTACCCCTAACGTTGTTGCACAGCGTCTTGGGCACACCTCTTTCACCATCAACATGCAGGCATTATACAATAATCCTGGCGATTTCGGCAAATTAAAAACTGGTAAATACAGTGTAACCCTATCTATAAAGGTTAAGAAAAAGAATTCGGAATATATTGTTCCCATTACAATGAAAGAGTCTTTTGAAATAGAAGTGTTGCCCGATCCGCAGCAAGGAACAATTGAATTTAATTTTGTAGACTTCTTAGTAGATGGTGCTAACGCCAATTACAGCACCTTCCAGCTGAACAAAATAAAAGAAATAGGTTTACAAGTGCATGCCAGGGTGGCTGGATATCAAATCAGAGAAGGCTATCGTGGGCGCATTTATTATCGTTTGCTCGACCTGACAGAAAATAAATGGATTGATTTAGGCTCTGCAAATAATGTTTATCTGCCTTGTGAAAAGCCCAACGATGCAAGCAAAACACGTGTTACTTTTAACGCCTCGATGTTGAAACCCAACCACGCTTACGAAATACATCTTGAAATTGAACGAGGTGGAAAGCGTGAAGACGTTTGGAATCCTAATGCAAAGCGCAATGTGTTCTACACGGTTGGCGATTTGAAAACTACTACAATCGACTCGCTTGAAGCAGAGGACAAAGCCCCAAAGCACATCTTTAATATAGAAGGAGTGCGGCAAACACAGGCCTGGGAAGACCTTCCAGCAGGCATCTATATTGTAGATGGCAAGAAGGTGATGAAGAAATAAGCATTAGCTTGCCTCGTTTTTAAGCAGAAAAGAAATGATATTAAAAGGTTGTCTTTATATCCATAAAGGCAACCTTTTTGACGTTTTTATATCTCTATGGGATATAGTTGCAAGGCAAAAGCAATGCAAGTGCAAGGTAAATTGCAACACAAGAGCATTGAGTTTGCAGAACGAAGGGAAATGAGTTGATGTGGTTTCAAAATTTATTTCTTGCAACATTCATTTGTACTGCCAGTAATGTTCTTTCAAATACTTCTCAATCTCACCCTTTGTTAGCATACGCAGCTGCTGGGAAGTGCTGGCCGTGTATCTAGGAGACACAAACAAAGGTTGTGCAGAGGTGCAACGCTTATGCTTATTGTTGTGCAAATAATGGTTCAACTCCAACTCCGAGGGGAATATCTTGTATTCTTTTCTCCCCTTATCGCTCTCTATTTCGTAGATTTCGCAAGGCTTTTGCCACACCACTTCGGCTGCTCGCAGATACAAAATGGCTACATCAAGCGACTTAAAAGGGAACTTGGCACGAAACCTCCCCTTTGCATCTACGTCTGCACAGATACATCTGCCACAGCTATTGCACACATATTGGCGATGATGATGCAAACAATCTTCGGGGTTAAGCAAAGGTGTTGCCCGATTATTGTCGGCATAACATTCCTTACAGCCTGTCTTCATTGTGTCTTTTTCTTTTCCGTTTACCATAAGATACTAAGTTTTTATTCTACCATTTTCAGTAATTTCATAATGAAGTAGCCTTGACTTTTAGTATTTCAACAAAGTGAGAGGAGTTTATGTCTTTGTGCTGTAAAAGCAAAATGTACACCCTGCTCATGTAGGAAGTGCCTGACAAAGGTACACAGAAATCTGATATTTTACCCCATTTGTCAATGGCAAAACGTGGTTAGGTTTCAAAATGTGTTTGGGTGGAAGTTATTCTATGCAGTTTCCATAAACAGAAAACCGCTTGTCGATGCCACATTATTTCTGCTTTTCCATGATGCTGTTCCCATTGCATGTGAGTAGCGCACCCTACAACCGCTTGCGCTGGTCGTCGCAAGCCTACACGCTTTCCGTGCCGTTGCCCACTCGCACGTGCTTGCTGTACATTTGTTTTGTATAGTTTTCGGTCAGAAATTTAACATTATGAGTGCCCTTTCTGCCCAGCACTCGCTCACCTTGCCACAAAAAAACGATTCTCGCGAAGGTTTGTTTTGATGCAAAATAGGGTTAGCAAATGCACGCGGCAGAATGAATATTTATTAGCAAAGGCCGCCACTTACACCTACTTCGAGGCTATTTGCAGCAAAATATAGTGCGTTTTGCCGCAAAATGGAGTGCGTTTTGGTGCCAAATGGAGTGCGTTTTGATGCAAAATGGAGTGCGTTTTGGTGCTAAATGGAGCGCGTTTTGGTGCTAAATGCAGTGCAATTTGCCGCTAAATGCAAGGCGATTAAGTATATATATGCATTACAATGGTATAAACAAAACCCTTTTGAGCGATGAGAAACATGGCTGAAATGGGCAAAATAGTTGTTAAAAAGTGGGTTTTTAGGGGCTAAAAGTGGGTAATTGGAGTTGAAAAAATACGAGTCGGCAACCAAACTAGAAAGGTAAAATGGTGCAAAACGCAGGTTCTTCCCTTGAATGTAGACAAAATTTAAAACATGAAAGGTTAGAAAAAGTGGATTTTTACCAACTTTATAACCTATATTTTCGCTAGAACGATGCGAAAATTAGAGTGGTTTTGTAAAATATAAGATAATGATTTAAGTTTTTGAGTAGATGATTTTATGAGTTGAAGAGTTAGTGAGCTTGTGAGCTTGTGAGTTGATGAGTTGATGAGTTAATGAGTGGTTGATATCTTTGGGAGTCGCTGGGTTTTAGCGAGTTTATAAGTCGGTGAGTTGACTTGTCCTGAACTCCTCGCACATTGTAGAGATATTAAAAATCAAAACGACTTCATTGAATAAGCGGTCTGATGGTCGCTGGGTTAAAGGCTAAAAGAAACAAAACTTGGTGAATTGTGCGCATAACAACATTGCTATGCCTACTCTACTCGCCAAAAATACGTTCCGAGCCGATGGTTAGGCGTTTCAGTTCGTAAAAAGAGCCATTAAAGATATTCAAGTCCACATACCCACGAATACCGTCTAAGCGGCCTGCATCGGTATGTTGCCAAAAGTTCCATTTTCCCTTATATTCCACTTTCTCTACGTAATAATGGGCAATCCAATAAGGGTAGTCGTCAAACACAGGTGCACTAAGGTATTGTTCCTTAAACTTATAATAGGTATAGATGATTGGTTTAACATGATACTTGTCTTCAACAATGTGCAACCAAGTCAACACGTCACGCTGAAAATCTTCCACTGAGCGGTTTTTGGGCTTGTGTTCAACGTCTAGTACAGGTGGTAGGTCGCCTTCTTCAAGGTGCACTTGTTTCAAAAAGAAGTTGGCTTGCGCCCTTGCCGACGACTTGTTGCTCCAAAAATGGTAAGCACCACGAATAAAACCATATTCGCGGGCTTGGTAAAAGTTGTCGTTGAAGTTCTCGTCGATAGCCGATGAGCCCTCTGTCGACTTCACGATGACGAATTTAAGAGGGAAACCATCGATGGTTGCATCGCTCAATTTGTCCCAATTGATATTGCCTTGATAATGTGAAATGTCTATCCCATGGATGGCAAAGCCGTCTGGGTAGTTCGCATCGCCATACAAAGCACGCCATCGAAAGCCCGTAGGACCAACAAAGAAGTAATAAAACACCCATACATAAAGGCATACCACACCCACACCACCAAGCCACCACGCCCAACGACGCGACGAACGAAGAAAGCCGGGAATGAGAAAAGAGAAGAAACGGGCGCGATGTCTGCCGCGACCACCACTTCTCCTTGTGTTTCTTTTATTACGAACCCTCGTTGAAGATTTCTTTGCCATGTATCAACAGCGTTGCGCTTATACCGCCTTGTGGGCTGTACGAGAACAAACTAGCACCTGAATGGAATTGAATACAAAGCCCCGACAAAGCCTTTGGCTAGGGGCATAACTTGATGGTATAAGAGGAAAAGGGCAAGAACCCACCCCGCAAAGATGTGGGTTCTTGTCTTCACTGTGTAATGTTACGCTTGCTCGAGAAGCAATGTACGTGTGGGAACATCGCAAACCTCGCTTGGCCCCCAATATTGAATAGGACCAGGATAGATGTAGCAAGTGTTCTTTGCCCACTCGTCGCGTTTAGCAGCAAAAGCCTTGAAGGGTTTGCCGTCGAGTTCAACCAGAGCCTTGCGGATAACAGGTTTCATCTCGCCATTACGTCTTTCCATGTTCATCATCATCGTGATGGGCACTCCGCCTGCTTTCCACTCGTCGGCTTGAGCCGTCGTGTTCTTAACGATAGCCATGTAACCCGTTTTGCCGCTGGCAATGAGCAGGGCTGCGCTTGTACCCAAGGCATAGCAGTAGTCGGCATCGAAGTTAGAGGGAGCAGCGCAACGGCCTTCGTATCCCATGAAGTGGTGCAAAGCTGCAAAACGGCCATTGTACTTACCTTCCTTAGCCCATTCGTCCAATTTGGCATCTACCATTTCGGAAATAAGTTTCTCGGTTTCGATGAGCGATACCTGAACGTTTCCGTGTGGGTCGCGGTCGAGCGACAATTGGCGGGCAACACTGTGTGGAAGTGTTTTGAACGTAGCCTTGTTCTCGGCCGAAAGGTGCTCCATGATGTAAGCGCGTTGTGCGTCTTTGTCAAGGTCTTTGTAGTCGGAGCCATGCGCTGCCAGCAGGTCGTTCAACTCTTGTATCAGTCTACCGATGGCCGGTACAAACTCAATAAGTCCTTCGGGAATGAGCACAACGCCGAAGTTCTGTCCGTTGGCGGCACGATAAGCCACCGCCGAGGCAATTTCTTCGATGATATCGTTTAGCGTTAGGTCTTTCACCTCTACCTCTTCGGAGATGATACAGATGTTAGGCTGTGTTTGCAAGGCGCATTCCAAGGCGATGTGCGATGCCGAACGTCCCATCAGCTTAACGAAATGCCAATATTTGCGGGCAGAATTGCAGTCGCGTTCGATGTTTCCGATAAGCTCGCTGTAAGTCTTTGTGGCAGTATCGAAACCGAAAGAAGTCTCAATCTGCTCGTTCTTCAAGTCGCCGTCGATAGTTTTGGGGCAACCGATAACTTGTACGCCGTAATTCTTGGCTGCATAATATTCGGCCAATACGCATGCGTTGGTGTTCGAGTCGTCGCCGCCGATAATAACGATGGCCTTAATGTCCAACTTGCGGATAATCTCTAAGCCCTTTTCAAACTGCTCGGTTGTTTCCAGTTTCGTACGTCCGCTACCAATCATGTCGAAACCGCCGGTGTTGCGATACTCGTCAATGAAGTCGGCCGTTATTTCAATGTAATTGTGGTCTACAAGTCCGCCAGGACCCATAAGGAAACCGTAAAGGCGGTTATTGGGGTTCAGGCGTTTCACCTCGTCGAACAATCCCGAAATCACGTTGTGACCGCCAGGTGCTTGTCCGCCGCTAAGTATAATGCCCACGTTTATTTCTTTCGAAGGCATTTCGTCGCCTTGTACGAACTCAACCAAGGGCATTCCGTATGTGTTGGGGAACAATTTCTTAATCTCATCCTGATTGTCTACACTCTTTGTAGGAGCGCCCTCGCTCACTTTCACTGCACCTTGAAGTGCCTTTGGCAATTTGGGCTGGTAAGAAGCTCTCGCTTTCTGCAATGCACTTTTTTCCATTCTCTTATTTGAATTATTAAATATGATAAAAATTTAAACGTATGTATAAACTGTAAACAGTGATTAATGGCAACTTGCCGCCAACAAGACGCGTTCGCAGCAAATCCATTTAGTTCTTCTACTGCAAAAGTACCAAATTTGTTGCACACTCAAACAGAAAAACGCAACAAATGAAAATTAAGTCATATTTTTTTGCTCAAATAGTGTTTGGTATCATATTTTTTGTTATCTTTGGCTTTTGGTTGAAGGCCCATTGTGCAATCAACTGCAACAATCATTGTTTTAACGGGGCAGGGACACCCCTAAAATTTAATGCAGTATGAACAAAAGAGAATTGAAAAAAAGCGTGAACTATATTTGTTCCGAGCTGTTTGCGGAGGGCGTGGCCGCTTCGCTCTACTCCGAAAATGCCGATAAAGACAACATCAATGCGTTGTTGGCATCTATCATCAACATACAGAACGACTTTGTTAGAAGAATTTCGCATCCCGAGCCAGGCATGCCCGCAAAGGTGTTTTACAAACAGCTTATAAAGGATTTCAACAACACCGTATCGGAAGTTATTGACCAAATAGCACATCTGCAATAGCGCGGCATTAGGCCGAAGGTGAAAGATTAAGAGCCGAAAAGAAGAAATGAAGATAACAGTATAAGCTGCGAAGGACAAGCGTTCGAGAGAACAAGGCCTCGTGGCAATGGCTAACGACTGCCGTGGAGGCAGTTCGATATGCTGAAAAAACAAAGTAAGAAATTACAGCTAGCAAACAACAAATAATGTTAAAGAATATCTGTGCGTGGTTACTATACCGACGTATGGGATGGAAAACCAACATCACGGTGGCACATCCAAAGAAATATATCATCTGTTTGGCACCCCACACAAGCAATATGGACTTCCTTATTGGCCAGCTTTTCGCTAGGGCAGAAAACATGTCCAGCGGCTTTCTCATGAAAAAAGAATGGTTCTTTTGGCCGCTTGGCCCCATATGGAGAAAGCTTGGGGGCATTCCTGTTTGGCGCGACAAGAAAACAAGCATGACAGACAACCTTGCAGAGTTGGCAAGAAAGGCCGACACGTTTAGCCTTTGTGTCACGCCCGAAGGAACGCGTTCGCTAAACCCCGATTGGAAAAAAGGCTTTTATTTCATCGCCCAAAAGGCCGGCATACCTATCTTGCTATATGGCGTTGACTACGAACGCAAGTTGATTGAATGCACACGGATGATTGAACCAACGGGCGACGTAGAGGCCGACATGAAAGAGATTAAACTGTATTTCAAAAACTTCAAAGGCAAAAATCCCGAACTGTTCACCATTGGTGACATGTAACACACTGGAATGAATAAGTTTCTTTTGTGGTGCAACCTGCTCGTAAGCGCATGCTTTACTAACGTAGCTTTGGCACAACCCAATGCCCTATTAGTCGACCTAGACTACCAAGGGCGTCCCTTAACCACCAACCTATCTAAGCCATTTAACATAACGGCAGGGCTGGGGGGCAGGCATTTATCCGTCTGCGCCAGTCATGGATTGTACTACGAAGCCAAACGCAACTCGTGGCAATGGCAACGCCCACCACTCTTCGGCACCAACGAAGACCTCTTCACGCCTACCATTGTGTTGCCTTATCTCATCCCTATGTTAGAAAAGGCTGGGGCAATAGTGCTGTCGCCAAGAGAGCGCGACTTACAAACAGAAGAGGCAATAGTGGATAACGACACCCGCAACAACCATATATATAAGGAAAAGAACGGGCTGCACCATTGGCGTAACACGTTTGCAAGCGGCTTTGCCAACCCACGAACGACTTATGCCGACGGCGAGAATCCATTCTTAATGGGTACGGCACGAATGGCACGAGCCGTTCAACGAGAAGACCAGCGAAGTGAAATAGCCTTCATCCCCCAAATTAAAGACGAAGGTAAAAAGGCCGTTTATGTTTGTTACCAAACACTACCCGAAAGTACGGATAATGCGCAATACACCGTATATCACAAAGGACAAGCCACTACTTTTAGCGTAAACCAACGCATGGGAGGCGGAACGTGGGTGTATTTAGGCACGTTCGACTTTGGAAAAGGGTGCTCTGAAAGCAATTGTGTGGTGCTGAACAACCTCTGTACAAAGGATGGAATGGTAACGGCCGATGCCGTTCGTTTCGGCGGAGGCATGGGAAACATCCATCGCGGAGGAAACATTAGCGGTGTGCCAAGAGCTTTGGAAGGAGCTAGATATGCCGCACAATGGTATGGCGCGCCGCAAGAAGTGTACAGTTCGAAAGAAGGTCGCGACGACTATGGCGACGATGTAAACGCTCGCGGCCTAATAAGCAATTGGTGGGCAGGTGGTTCTGTATTCTTGCCAACAAAGCCAGGGCTGGGCATTCCCATTGAGTTATGCTTGGGAATACACAGTGATGCTGGGGCAGATAGGCAGAGTAGGAACCTCGTTGGCTCACTGGCCATCTGCACTTCGTATTTTAACGACGGACGATTGTCCACTGGCTTAACGCGAAACCTTTCGTTGAACTTCGCCGAAAGCATGCTCGAAACAATCCACAACGACTTAGTGCAAAAGTTTGGAAGATGGGAAATTCGCGAGCTTATCGACAAGAACTACTCGGAAACACGAATGCCCGACATTCCTTCGGCCATCTTAGAGACACTGTCGCACCAGAATTTCCCCGACATGCGGCTAGGTCACGACCCCAACTTCAAGTTCACTTTGGCGCGCGCCGTGTACAAAAGCATCCTCCGTTTTATCTGCAACCAACATGCAACAACGGCTATTGTCAGTCCACTTTCACCCTCCAACTTCCACATCAACTACCTCTACAACGGACGAATAAAGCTGGGATGGAGCGAAACGGAAGACGAATTGGAACCCACGGCCAAGCCAACGGGCTACATATTATACACGGCTATCGACTCGGCTGACTTTGACAACGGCCGAATGATTAAGCAAAACGAGATTGAACTCGCCTTGCGTCCCCACTCAACATATAGCTTTAAGGTGGCGGCAGTGAACCAAGGAGGCGAGAGTTTCACAACCGAAACCCTCTCGGCCTATTACCAACCAGAGGCCACCTGCACCATTTTAGTGGTCGATGGGTTCGACAGGCTTTCCTCTCCTGCTGTAATCAGCACGCCACTACAACAAGGTTTCGACCTAAACGAAGACCTCGGAGTAAGTTTGGGAACGCAAGCGGCGTGGGTTGGCTACCAACAGAACTTCAACAAAAGGGCTGCCGGCGTTGACGGATGGCAGGGATTAGGATACAGCGACACAAGTTTGCAAGGGCAATTGGTTGCAGGAAATGCCCAAAACACGGCGCGAACCCACGTTGAAGACCTTGCTGCGATAAAGAAATACAATGTGGTATCGGCATCAATGAAAGCCGTTGAGAAGGGATTATGCAGCCTTTCGCGCTATCAGTGCATAGACATCGCATTGGGCTTGCAACGCAACGACGGCCATTCGCTCGTGAAATACAAGACGTTCACGCCCACCGTTCAAAAGATTATACGCGAATACAGTCGCAATAACGGCCGATTGATTGTAAGCGGAGCATACGTTGGCACCGACATGAGGGACTCGTTAGAGCAAGTTTTCTTGGCCGATGTGTTCAAAGCATCGTTCGAAGGTACGGTGCGAACCGACACACTGCTCGCAGCCATCAGGCCTTTGGCGAGCGATACAGATTCTATTCCGCGCGACAGCGTTGTGGCTTTGCTCTACAAATCGCCCAACGCCGTGCACTATGCGCCCCAAATGGTAGACGTGTTAACCCCATTAGACGATGCCACAGCGGGCTATCGCTACGCTGGATGGTGGCCTGCATCAGTGGCTTATGTGGCAGGCAGTCGGCGAAGTCATCTTTTCGGCTTTCCGTTAGAGTGCATCAAAGACCGCGAGGACCGCAGGCGGATAATGGCCGAAGCCATCGACACGATAATGAAGTAATAATTAAACCAATACAGATATGTATAAAATTCAAGCCAATAATTCGGGAACGCGAACCATCGACGTGAGCGACCTGCACTTGGAAACGATTGACAAGTACGCCTTACTCAAAAACCTTGTAGACAGCAATGGCATCATTGACGAGGAGGTTTTAGACAAGTTGAAGTATAACGTAAGGTCGTTGTTAGAGTCGGAAACAGGAAAGGACAAGTCGCTGTTAGACCTCTGTCTCGACGTTATCTATAACAACAACATGAAAGCCTTTGGCTTACACCAGCTAGTGTTGCTCTATATCGAGTGGAAGACCAACGTAAACAAGTCTTCGGTAACAGAATAAAGTACGTTTTTCGTTAAAACAAATTCTAATGTAAAGGCAAGGATTACGGTTCGTTACCTCGTAAACCCGCTAACTTGTCAACAGATTAAGAACTGCATTGAACAATTACAGGTTAACAGACTTCTTACCCACCACAAAGAAAGAATGCGAACTAAGGGGATGGGAACAGCTAGACGTCATCCTTTTTTCGGGTGACGCGTACGTCGATCACCCCTCTTTTGGCGTGGCCGTTATTGGCCGTTGCCTTGAAGCGGCAGGCTATAAGGTGGCCATTGTGCCGCAGCCCGACTGGCATGGCGACTATCGCGACTTCAAGAAACTAGGCGTTCCGCGCCTGTTCTTCGGCATTTCGCCGGGCTGCATGGACTCGATGGTAAATAAATACACGGCCAATAAGCGACTCCGTTCAGAAGATGCGTACAGTCCAGACGGCCGACACGACTGCCGTCCAGACTATCCTACGGTGGTATATACGCAAATTCTCAAAGAACTTTACCCCGACGTGCCTGTGGTTTTAGGGGGTATTGAGGCCTCTATGCGCCGACTTACGCACTACGACTATTGGCAAGACAAGGTGAGAAAGTGCATCCTATGCGACTCGAAAGCCGACATCATACTCTATGGTATGGGCGAAAAGTCGATTTTAGAGCTGTGTACTAGTCTCGAAAACGGGCAGCATATTAGCACCATTCACCATATTCCGCAAACCGTTTTCATGGTCAACAAGAACAGCGTTCCTGGCGGAATAACCGACAAAGACATCATTTTGAACAGCCACGAGGCCTGCCTGAAAGACAAACGTAAGCAAGCCGAAAACTTCAAACACATTGAAGAAGAGGCCAACAAGGTGCATGCACAACGCCTTTTGCAAGAAGTAGACGGCATGTATGCCGTGGTTAACCCACCCTACCCCACACTTACAACCCAAGAATTAGACGCTACTTTCGACCTGCCTTATACACGCTTGCCCCACCCCAAGTACAAAAACAAGCGCATTCCAGCCTACGAGATGATAAAATTCTCGGTAAACATGCACCAAGGATGTTTCGGGGGGTGCTCGTTCTGCACCATTTCGGCCCACCAAGGCAAGTTCGTGGTGTGCCGCTCAAAAGAAAGCATACTAAACGAAGTGAAGAAAGTGGCGCAAATGCCCGACTTCAAAGGCTACCTTTCAGACCTAGGCGGCCCCTCGGCCAACATGTATGGCATGGCTGGGCGTAACAAAAAGGCGTGCGAAGTGTGCAAAAGGCCGTCGTGTATCAATCCCGAAATATGCCCAAACCTCAATACCGACCACTCGAAACTCATCGAAATATATCGTGCCGTGGACGCTTTGCCCGAGATAAAGAAAAGTTTTATCGGAAGTGGCGTACGCTACGACTTGCTGCTCCACAAGAGCAAAGACAAGAAAGTGAACGATGCCGCGATGGAATATACTAAGGAGTTGATACGACATCATGTGAGTGGACGTCTTAAAGTGGCACCCGAACACACCAGCGACGAGGTGTTGCGTAGCATGAGAAAGCCTAGTTTCTCGCAGTTTGAAGAGTTTAAGCGCATCTTCGACAAGATAAATAAAGAGGAAAATCTTAGGCAGCAAATCATTCCTTACTTCATGAGCAGCCACCCTGCATGTAAGGAAGCAGACATGGCCGACTTAGCTGTGCGCACCAAAAGGCTTGACTTCCATCTCGAACAGATACAAGACTTTACCCCAACGCCCATGACCGTGAGCACCGAGGCATGGTATACGGGCTACGATCCTTACACGCTTGAACCCGTTTTCAGTGCCAAAACGCCCAAAGACAAGAACAGCCAAAGGCTATTTTTCTTTTGGTATAAGAAGGAAGAAAGGCAAAACATCGAGCACGAACTTAGGAAAATTGGCCGCCCCGAACTGATTAACGAACTTTATTCGTCAAACGATTGGGGCAGACAGCAAAGTTCGGGCAAAGGCAAGAAAGATGATAAGAACCATCGTGAGCATAAAAACAGCCGCACGGAAAAGGCATACGAGGCCAAACCTTCGCCTAAAACGGCTGAAAGAAAATCGTTCAACCCAAATTTTTGCAATGGTAAGCCGAACAAGTCGAAAGGTAAACGAAGATAAGCTACGGCAATATTACTGTGCCATTGGCTTTCTCAACACATTAAAAAAGCAATATACACAACACACTTTAAAGCATGCAAATACTTCTATCGTGCGCCAAAGACATGGCCACAAAACCCATAACATTCCCTAACCAACGTGCCAACGAACCGCATTTCATCGCAGCTGCCCAGGAGATTGCGGCCGAAATGATGAACTTCTCAGCGGAAGAATTGGAAGAAATGCTCAAAATCAACAGCAAGCTGGCCAACCAAAATTGGCTCAGGTATCAGCATTTTCTGCAAGCAGGCGACACTTCGCACGCTGCTCTTGCATTCACAGGCATGGCCTACAAGCACCTGAAAGCGAGCAGTTTCAACCAAGAAGACATTTGCTTTGCCAACCAACACCTTTGGATAACCTCCTTTCTTTACGGACTTTTACGGCCACTCGATGCCATAAAGCCACATCGTTTGGAAGGTTATGTGCGCTTACAAAACCACGACGACATACGACTATTCGACTATTGGAAACCTCGCCTTACCCAACTTTTCATCCAATCAATCAGCAACGACAATGGCATGCTTGCCTATCTTGCAAGCGAAGAGATGAAATCGCTCTTCGATTGGAATGAGGTAAAGAAGAAAGTAAAAATCTTCGAGCCCCAATTCATGGTCGAGAATGCCCGTGGCAGGAAAACAATTGTGGTGTACACAAAGATGTGTCGCGGGGCAATGGCCAACTACATCATCACAAACAAGATAACCAACACCGACGACTTGCTCGCTTTCGAATACGAAGGATTTAAGTTTGCAGAGTGGATTGACAATGGCAAAACGCCTCTTTTCGTTCTCGGCGCACCCTAAACGGCTTTCTTCTGTTGCCTTTTAAAGCTCGTTCTCGCAACTAATTGTAAGTCAAACACGGCCTATTTCATGGCAACAAAAACACAATAAAAGCATTTTATCAGCATAAAGGCCACAAAAACGCCCTGTTTCTTTTTGCGCTTTCAACGATTTGCATTATTTTTGCAGGGTATTAATACGAGAAAAATTGAAAGTCAAACGAATTATAAACGACACATTCAAGGTTGCCCTATCGCTCTTCCTCGGCGGAGCGATATTGTATTGGATGTATCGTGGCTTTGATTTCAAGCAGGTTGAGCGCGTTATGCTCCACGAAATGAACTGGACTTGGATGCTGCTTTCATTCCCCTTTGGCATCATGGCCCAAGTGTTCAGGGGATGGAGATGGCGACAAACACTCGAACCAATGGGCGAAAAGCCCAGAGCATCCACTGCCATACATGCCATTTTCGTTTCGTATGCCGTAAGTTTGGTTATTCCCCGAATAGGCGAGTTTGCGCGTTGCGCAGTGCTTAGGCGATACGATAAGGTAGACTTTGCTAAGGCCCTGGGAACCGTTGTTACCGAACGTGCCATCGATTCGCTACTTGTATTGGCCATTGCAGCCATTACCCTGCTGGCACAAGTGAGCATTTTCGACAGCTTTTTCACCAAAACAGGGACGAGCCTACATGCCATTGTAGGCCAATTCTCAACCACGGGCTACATCGTTACGGCCATTTGCGCCATAGCAGTAGCCGTATTGCTGCACTTCTTGCTGAAAAGGATGGCCATATATAATAAGGTGAAAGAAACGGTAAAGGGCATTTGGCAAGGCATTAACTCGATAAAGAAGGTGCGCAACAAATGGCTCTTCGCCTTTTTCACATTGGCTATATGGGGCAGTTACTTTCTGCACTATTACCTAACCTTCTTCTGTTTCGAGGCGACAGCAGGCTTGGGCATGGCTTGTGCAATGGTTACGTTTGTGGTTGGCAGCATGGCAGTGGTGGTGCCTACGCCCAATGGGGCTGGCCCTTGGCACTTCGCCGTGAAAACCATGCTCATATTATATGCCGTAGACAGCACTGCCGCACTCAACTTTGTGCTTATCGTGCATTCGGTTCAAACGCTCTTAGTCATACTCCTTGGCGTTTACGGCTGGATGGCATTGGCATTCTCGCACTCAAAGCGTGCAACAACAACAACCGAATAACCAAATCACACATATATTTTACTAACTTTTAAACAACTGTGTTATGAGTGAAATTAAAAACTTAAAGCCTGAAAGCATTTGGCGTAACTTCCACAATCTTACGCAAGTACCACGTCCTTCGGGACATTTAGAGAAAGTTAAAACCTTTCTTTTGAACTTCGCTAAGGAAGTGGGCGTAGAAGCATTCGTCGACGCTGCCAACAACGTGGTGATGAGAAAGCCGGCATCGCCTGGCATGGAAAATCGAAAAACAATAACTCTGCAAGCGCACATGGACATGGTTCCGCAGAAATCGCCCGACAGCAAGCACAATTTCGAGACCGATCCCATAGAAACGTGGATTGACAACGAATGGGTTCGGGCGAAGAACACCACACTAGGTGCCGATAACGGAATTGGCGTTGCTGCCATCATGGCCGTTATGGAAGACAAGAGTTTGAAGCATGGCCCCATTGAAGGGCTTATCACGGCCGATGAGGAAACAGGCATGTATGGTGCCAACGACCTGCCCGCCAACGAGCTGCAAGGCGACATCCTACTTAATCTCGACTCCGAAACATGGGGTTGTTTTGTAGTGGGCAGTGCCGGCGGTGTGGATGTTACCGCTACGCGCAACTACAAAGAAGTGCCCGTAAACAAAGACAGGGTGGCCTTAAAAGTTACCATCAAGGGTTTGAAAGGAGGACACTCAGGATTGGAAATACACGAAGGCAGAGCCAATGCCAATAAGCTAATGGCACGCGTTGTGGCCAGGTTGATTTCCGAATGCGGTGCCGAACTGGCCATTTGGCACGGCGGCAACATGCGCAACGCCATTCCTTACAAGGCCGAAACCATCATTACCCTCCCTGCAAACAACGAAGACAAGGCCTGTTCAATTGTCAACGAGATGAAGACTTTGTTTGAAACAGAGTATCGTTTTGTTGAAGATAAGGTAGATCTATTTGCAGAAAAGGCTCCTCTACCAGAGAAACAGATGGATGCCACCGACAGGGACATCGTGATGAAATCGATTTTCGGATGCCACAACGGCGTTCTACGCATGATACCTGCCATCCCCACCGTCGTTGAAACGTCGTCTAACCTGGCCATCATCGACATCGAAGACGGGAAAGCCAGGTTCCTAATGTTAGCTAGGAGCTCAAGCGAAACAATGAAGGCGTACATCTGCGACACATTGAAAGGCACGCTCACATTAGGCGGCTTTGATGTGAAACTCAGCGCAGACTATCCTGGCTGGGACCCGAACACCGACAGCGAGATACTTAACCTGATGCAACGCTTGCACAAGCAACTATTTAACGAGGACGCCATCGTTAAGGTAGACCATGCAGGTTTGGAGTGTTCCATCATTCTTAATAAGTATCCGCACATGGATATTGTTTCCTTTGGGCCAACCATCCGTTCGCCCCACAGCACCAGCGAACGCTGCCTACACGAAACCGTTGTGCCTTTCTGGAACTTGTTGAAGAAGATTTTGGAAGAAGTTCCACAAAAATAAACCACTGGATGGCAAACAGAACCAACGACGCCAAAGTTCCCCTCATAGGGATTGACAGGCATCGCATAGCAACCGACGGGCATGGAGTTACCACGCTCGTCGGTTTCTTCGGTTGTCCGTTACACTGCAAGTTCTGCCTAAACGACCAGTGTCACGACACGCGCAGACGTTGGCGACGACTGTCGCCACAAGCATTATACGACGAGTTAAAACAAGACGAATTGTATTTTCTTGCCAC
Organism: uncultured Prevotella sp.; assembly: GCA_938028745.1. Lineage (GTDB taxonomy): Bacteria > Bacteroidota > Bacteroidia > Bacteroidales > Bacteroidaceae > Prevotella. Next base: position 10,711 of record CALIZL010000107.1, on the reverse strand, counting down.
AGGTGGCGGCGTAACCTTTGGCGGTGGCGAACCATGTTTGCAAAGTCGTTTCATCAAAGCATTCAGAAACATCTGCGGACCTGCATGGAACATTACGGTGGAAACAAGCCTTTACGTTCCGCAAAGCCACTTACGCCGATTGCTAAACGTGGTGAACACATACATTGTGGACATTAAAGACCTTAACCCCGACATCTACCTAGAATATACCAGCAAAGACATCGGCTTACTAAAAGAAAACCTGCAATGGCTTGCAGAGCATGTGTCGAAGGAGAATATCTTTGTGCGCGTTCCTAGCATACCTAACCACAACACGCCCGCAAACATCGAATACAGCATTGAAGAACTTAAAAAACTAGGTCTTGTTAATATCGAACGTTTCGATTATATCATCCCGAAACAACTAAAATAAAAGCTGGTTTCACCCCATACGCCCCTACATCTATCGCAAATGCCTTTTATCTTACCTGCATTTACACTTCCTACACATCTCTAAACTCCACTCCGTCAAACCATAAACTGCTGATTTCCATCTGATTTTTTGGTAGCGAGAAGTGCCTTGCCGGCAAATGTTTTAGCCCAAATCCGGCCTTAAATCCTATGCAAATATTGTGTATTGTTGAGTATATTGCCTGTCTTATTCTTGAAGGCCTAGCGGACTACGTCATGAGAACAAGAAAGACATGATGCCGACAAGCAAACGAAAGATGAACGTGAAGCGATGGAAACAACCTAAAATAATTGATAAGTGGTCTAACCGACTGATTGGGGGTGTTATCAAACAGCCAACCTTCAGAATAGAAATGAAAGTTTCTTTGAAACGACAATTTGCGAAAATACTTTACAAAATCGTTCTAATTTTCATTTCGTTCTAGCGAAAATGTTGGTTGAAAAGTAGGTAAAACTTCACTATTTCTAGTCATTCATGTCTTCTGTTTTGTCCATTTTTAAGAGAAAAACCTGCATTTTGCACCATTTAGCCTTTCTAGATTGGTTACCATCTCATGATTTTTCAAGCCCAAATACGCACTTTTAGCACCTAAAACCCCACATTTTAATGGCTATTTTGCCCCTTTCAGCCATGTTTTTCATGGCTCTAAAAGGTTTTGTTTATGCAATTGCTGTGGATGTTTATGCTTTTCATCTCGCATTTTGCTGCATTTTGTCTTGCGTTTAGCTGCAAAACGCACTGCATTTAGCGGCATTTTACCTTGCGTTTTGCACCAAAACGCAGTCCATTTTGCATCAAAACGCACTCCGTTTTGCTGCAAAACGCACTTTGTTTTGTAGCAAATAGTCCCGAAACAGGTGCAAATGGCGGTGTTTTCAAATAAATATTCATTTTGCCAACATTCACATGCTACCCCTTTTTGCCCCCAAACAAACCTTCGCGAGAATTGATTATTTGCAGCAAGGTGGACGATTGGTTGGTAAAAAGGCACTCATAATGTTAAATTTCTTGCCGAAAAGTAGACAAAAAACAATTGCTGCGTATATATACATCAAGCAAGATTGCTTTGATAACAAGCCCGATGGTCTGCCCATGCACATTGAAAAGAGTAGGCAATTGGAATTGTTCTAAGCTAATCCTTATCCCCAATTGGTACATATACAATCGCGTTTGCGTGAATTGAAAGCCCAGTTTTCTCAGCGGACAATTGGGGTTATGCTCATACTCCCCCCCCACTCCATTCCACTTTTCTAAGCCTGTCGCTGCCTTATCCAACGCGCAAAAAATGGGTCTTCAACTTCAAAAGCATCCAGCTTTATTACATACCCGCTTTGCATTAGCCGCTTAACGCTGCTGTATACCGTACTCGTGGGAAGTCGGCGGTTGCTTGCAAGCTGCACATTGCTTACTAATCCCATCAAAACGCTGCGGTCGGTCTTGTTGAAATTGAGCCAAATACGTTCAAAATCCAGGTCGTGCGTACGAACAAGGGTTGCAATGGCCTGCTCTACCACCTCTGCCGCACCGAGCTTTTTGTAAGTCAGAAAGTCCCAAACAAGTGCGGCCAACTGCTGCGTATAATACGGATGACAACGCGTAGTGCTTAAAATCTGCTCTACCACGTCGGTTTTCGTCGCACAATCGGCAGGCAATCGTTCAAGAACATATTGGCTAAAATTGTCGTGGGGTATTCTATCGAGGTGCATCAGCACGCCAAAACGATAGAAAGGCGAACGCTTTCGCTCGAAAATTTCGGTCATCATCGACTCTTGGCTGCCCAAGAAAATGTAGTTAACATGCTGTTGGGTTTGGATAATGGCACGCAATCGCTTGTCGATGCCCTTGTCTAGCCCCATCAGTTCTTGAAACTCGTCAAACACAACCACCATCGATTCTCCCTTTTCGCTCACCTTTTCCACCAATTGCAGTGCATCTTCTATCAACACCGTGGCATCGGTTGTGGCTTGAAAAGTGATGTCGATGGTTTCTCCCGTTGGTGTGGTAGAAATAGTTGGTACAACCCGAAAGCTACTTAGCAGATGCTTAAGCTTTTCCCACGGGTGCAGCTTAAACACTTCTTTCAATATCATTGCCGCCAAGCCCTCAACGCTGACAACCATTTGCAGATTGAGCGAAATGCACGGCCGCGCCACTTGCGTTACCGCCTTCTTCACCAGACTAGACTTACCAAACCGCCTAGGACTGATAAGTATCAGGTGGTTATCGCTGTTAAGCAATTGCTTTATGCGTTGCAGTTCATCGTCCCTATCAGTGAAGTATTCACCTTCAACAATAGTTCCAAACTTAAATGGGTTCTTCATTTGCGATAATTTTCGTTACGAACTTTTTCGCAAATATAAGCATAAGCCTTCTAAACACCAAACAACTTACACTTATTTGGCTGTATTGGGCATGATTTTAACATCAAGAGCACGACACGATGCGACACATAGCCACCCAGTTTTGCACAGCTAACAGCCATCAGCGACATCGCCACAGCGCAACCTAAGATTCCCCAAAAGGTGATGCTTTGAGGCTGTGTGTTTGTGAGTTCTGCGGCTCTTTATTCTTTCTAACTCCCTACCCCCATGCTAAGTCTGCAAGTATTAAGCCCGATAATAATATGTAACAAAACCAAGAAATCGGGGAATTGCAAGATAATAAGCTTTATTTAACCATTAATTATTTAGGCCGTTTGTTGGTGGTATATCTATTTATTGTTATTTTTGCATCGAAATTATGTTCAACCTCATTTGTTCTGGGGCAACACAATATTAAATTATAACAATAGATGAAAGTTTTAAAGTTTGGCGGAACATCAGTAGGTTCCGTAAAGAGTATTTTGTGCTTAAAGCGCATTGTGGAAACCGAGGCTAAGCGACAACCCGTGATTGTGGTTGTTAGTGCATTGGGAGGTATTACCGACAAACTTATCGCCACAGCGCAAATGGCCGTAGGTGGAAACGAAAAATGGAGAGGCGAGTTCGATGAAATGATGACGCGACACCACCAAATGATTGACACCATCATTAGCGACACCACGGCTCGCGAGCAACTTTTCAACACCGTTGATAACCTTTTCGAACAGTTGCGCAGCATTTATACGGGCGTTTTCCTTATTCGCGACCTCAGCGAGAAAACGCAAGACGCCATCGTGAGCTATGGCGAAAGACTTAGTTCGAATATCGTGGCAGCACTTATCCGTGGTTCTAAATGGTTCGACTCGCGCGAGTTTATTAAGACCCGACGCAAAAACGGGAAGCATGTGCTAGATAGCGAACTGACGAATAAGCTTGTTGTAGATACGTTTTCGCCCCTACCACGCGTATCGCTTGTGCCTGGTTTCATTTCGTTAGACCAAGATACGGGCGAAACAACCAACTTGGGGCGCGGTGGTTCGGACTACACGGCTGCCATACTTGCAGCTGCCCTAGATGCAGAAGTATTGGAAATTTGGACCGACGTGGACGGATTTATGACGGCCGACCCACGCATCATCAAGACCGCTTACACCATAAAGGAACTGAGTTACACCGAAGCGATGGAGCTTTGCAACTTCGGCGCGAAGGTTATCTATCCCCCTACCATCTATCCCGTATGCGTAAAGAACATACCCATACGAATTAAGAACACTTTTAACCCCAAAGCTGAGGGTACAACCATCAAACAAAAGGTTGAGAAAACAGATAAGCCCATACGGGGCATTTCGAGCATTAACGATACTGCACTCATCACGGTTGCAGGATTGTCTATGGTTGGCGTTATCGGCGTTAACCGCCGTATATTTACCGTTTTGGCTAACAATGGTATCTCGGTATTCCTTGTTAGTCAGGCATCATCAGAAAACTCCACCTCTATCGGTGTGCGCGAAGAAGACCTTGCAGCAGCCGTAGAAGTGCTAAACAACGAGTTCGCGAAAGAAATAGAGATGGGCGCAATGTTCCCCATGAAGGCCGAAAGCGGACTAGCTACCGTCGCTATTGTAGGCGAAAACATGCGAAACACGCCAGGTGTTGCAGGCAAATTGTTTGGCACACTTGGGCGTTCGGGCATCAGTGTCATTGCTTGTGCACAAGGAGCGGCCGAAACAAACATCTCGTTTGTGGTGTCGGCGGCCTTCTTGCGCAAGTCGCTTAATGTTATTCACGATTCTTTTTTCCTCTCCGAATACACCGAACTCAACCTCTTTATCTGTGGCATCGGCACGGTGGGCGGCAAGCTTATCGAGCAAATAAAGAGCCAAGCCGAAGAGTTGCGCATGCGTTCACGTCTTAAACTGCGCGTGGTTGGCATCGCTAGTTCTAAGCTGATGATGTTCGACCGCAACGGACTAGACCTAGACAACTACGCAGAACTGCTGAAAAACGCCGACAAATGCACGCCCGAAAGTCTGCGCAACGGGATATTGGAGATGAATATCTTTAACAGTGTTTTTGTGGATTGCACTGCTAGCAAAGACGTTGCCGACCTATATCAAACGCTTTTAGAACATAACGTAAGTATCGTTACAGCCAATAAGATAGCTGCATCGTCGAAATACGAGAAGTATGAAAGGCTAAAACAAACGGCGCTTACGCGAGGCGTGAAGTTTAAATACGAAACTAATGTGGGCGCAGGTCTTCCTATCATCGGTACCATCAACGACTTGAGAAACTCGGGCGACCATATCTTGAAGATTGAGGCCGTGTTGAGCGGAACACTCAACTTTATCTTCAACGAGCTTTCGGCTGCTGTTCCCTTCTCCGAAACAGTACGCCGCGCAAAGGCGCAGGGATATAGCGAACCCGACCCGCGTATCGACCTTAGCGGCACGGATGTAGTGAGAAAACTCGTGATTTTGGCACGCGAGGCAGGCTATAAGGCGGAACAAGCCGATGTGGAGAAACGGCTTTTTGTACCCGACAGTTTCTTTGAAGGCTCGTTAGAAGAGTTTTGGGAGAACCTTCCCACGCTCGATTCCGACTTTGAACGGCAGAGCCAACAATTGGCAAAAGAGGAGAAACGGTGGCGATTTGTGGCCACAATGGACCACGGCAAGACCTGTGTTGGCCTGCAAGCCGTAGACAAGAGCCACCCATTTTACAACCTGGAAGGCTCAAACAACATCGTTTTGCTTACAACCGAACGCTATAAGCAATATCCCATGCAGATACAAGGCTATGGAGCTGGTGCGGATGTAACCGCTGCCGGCGTATTTGCCAACATCATGAGCATTGCCAACATTTAACTTCATGTGCAATGAAACATCTCATTATTCTTGGAGACGGCATGGCCGATCATCCCGTTGAACGGCTAGGCGGAAAGACGTTGTTGCAACACGCACATACGCCTTACATGGATTTATTAGCCCGACAAGGCCGAACAGGCATGCTGCAAACCATCCCCGAAGGTTTCGCTCCGGGGTCGGAAGTGGCCAATACTGCCATCTTAGGCTACGACCTAAGCCAGGTTTACGAGGGGAGGGGGCCATTAGAGGCAGCCTCTATTGGCTACGATATGCAGCCCACAGACCTCGCCTTGCGCTGTAACATCCTTACTTTGGCAGACGGATTGATAAGAAATCACCACGGTGGACACCTCAAAACCGAAGAAAGCGAGCCGCTCATCGAGGCTTTAAACAAGGCCTTGTCCTCGGATGTAGTAAAGTTCGCTATGGGCATTCAGTATCGTCACTTGCTTATTATAAAAGGAGGTAACAAGCATATCGAGTGCACCCCACCGCATGATCACCCCGATGAGCCTTGGCAACCCTTGCTCGTTAAACCGCAAGAAGGCTGGGAAGACGTGCGCGAAGTGGGCAGAATGACGGCCAGAGAAACGGCAACTTTGCTTAACGAACTGATAATAAAGTCGCAACAAGTGCTTTCTAACCATCCCTTGAACAAGCAAAGGGCGGCCAAAGGAAAGCTCCAAGCCAACAGCATTTGGCCGTGGGGCGGCGGTTATCGCCCGGCAATGAAAACGCTTACCCAGCTATATCCCAATGTGCAGTCGGGGTCGGTAATCTCTGCGGTAGACCTTATACGCGGCATTGGCCATTATGCAGGCTTGCGAAACATCGTCGTTGAGGGCGCAACAGGACTTTACAACACCAACTACGAAGGCAAAGCAGCAGCTGCTATTGAGGCTTTAAGGCACGACGACTTCCTTTACTTGCACATTGAGGCGAGCGACGAGGCAGGACATGACGGCGATTTAGAATTGAAACTCAAAACCATCGAGGCCTTAGACAGTCGTATTGTGGGGTCTATATATAATAAGGTGAAAAGTTGGAACGAACCAATATGTATCGCCATACTACCCGATCACCCCACCCCCGTGGAGGTTCGCACACATGTAGACGAGCCTGTGCCGTTCTTGATATGGCACGAGGGCATCGCAGCAGATGCCGTTCAGACCTTCGACGAGCAGAGTTGCAAAAGTGGTAGCTACGGTTTGCTTAGGCCAAACCAGTTTATGCAAGCATTTATGCACATTCAATAGTTGCGGTTCGTCAGTTAGTGAGTTGTTAAGTTTAAAAGTTCCTCGGCATTCAAACGCATTACGGTTTGTCCATCTGTAAGCCGTAAGACCAAGGCAATAAACCATAAAAATGCCCAAGCTTAGCAACAAACTCTCCCACAAACTCAATAACTCATAAACATTAAACCACAGATGAGATATTACAGTACGAATGGTAAAACGGAGATGGTAGACCTTCGCGAAGCGGTGGTTAGGGGCTTGGCTGCCGACAATGGGCTATTCATGCCCGAACGAATAGCAGCTTTACCCACAACGTTTTACGAACAGATAGACAAACTTTCCTTTCAAGACATAGCCTTTACAGTGGCACAAGCCTTCTTCGGCGAAGACGTTGAGGCAGCCGCCCTGCGAACAATTGTGAACGAAACACTGGCTTTCGATTGTCCTGTTGTGCCCGTTCAAGCCAATCGCTACGCCTTAGAATTGTTTCACGGGCCTACTTTGGCCTTCAAGGATGTAGGAGCGCGTTTCATGGCTCGACTACTAAGCCACTTTGTAGGTCAAGACCACAAACAAGCAATCAACGTGCTAGTGGCCACAAGCGGCGACACTGGTTCGGCCGTGGCCAATGGTTTCTTAGGTGTCGAAGGAGTGAACGTTTACGTGCTATATCCAAAAGGAAAGGTAAGCACGATACAGGAAAGTCAGTTTACTACGTTGGGACAAAACATCACAGCTATCGAGGTTGAGGGCGTTTTCGACGATTGTCAGGCCCTGGTAAAGCAGGCTTTCATGGATAAAGAGCTGAACGAGCAGTTGCTCCTAACGTCGGCCAACTCCATAAATGTGGCTCGTTTTCTCCCCCAAGCGTTTTATTACTTCTACGCTTATGCGCAGATGAAAAGGCAGGAGCTACACAGCGAACTGGTATTTTGCGTGCCAAGCGGCAACTTCGGCAACATCACGGCGGCCTTATTCGCCCATCGCATGGGCTTACCTGTAAAGCGTTTCATCGCCGCCAACAATGCCAACGATGTCTTCTACCAATATTTGCAAACGGGTAAATACCAGCCAAAGCCCAGTGTTCAGACCATCGCCAACGCTATGGACGTAGGAAATCCCAGCAATTTTGCCCGAATTTACGACCTATATGGCGGCAATCACCACACGATAAGCCAACTAATTGCAGGTTTCCGTTTCAACGACGACGAGATAAGAGCAACCATACGCGACTGTTTCCAACAAACAGGCTATGTGCTCGACCCACATGGCGCATGCGGATATAAGGCATTGCAGCTGTCGCTCAGCGAGAACGAGCATGGCGTTTTCTGCGAAACGGCGCATCCCGCCAAGTTCAAAGAAACGGTAGATGCTGTGCTGCCCACCCCAATAGACATCCCCGAAAGGCTGGCTCGCTTTATGCAAGGGCGCAAGCAGACCTATCCCATGAACAATTCGTTTGGCAAGTTCAAGGATTTCCTTCTACAAAACGCGCCACGTTAAACAATGCGAGCACTATTGCCCAGTTCTAAACATGCCCATTACAAAACAAAACCCCTAATCAATAAATAAATGAAATCTTTCTATTTGGCACTGGCATTACTAGCCCTGCCCAGCCAACAAATGTTGGCCCAAAAGAACAAAGTGTACGGACAAGAATACATCGAGGCCATTGCCGACAACACGCGCCTCTATGTTAGTAAACGTCCCGACGTAAAGGACAGGCTGTTCCGTTCTAAGGTTATCGACAAAAAGATAGAAGAGGTAAAGAAGTTGCTTAAAGGCAACAGATACCTTGCTTGGATGTTCGAAAACTGTTTCCCTAACACCTTAGAAACAACCGTTCATTACCGAAAAGTAAATGGCGAAGACGATACTTTCGTCTACACGGGCGACATTCCGGCCATGTGGCTCCGCGATTCGGGGGCGCAGGTGTGGCCCTATGTGCAGTTTGCCAACAAAGACCCCAAGCTTAAAGCCATGATTCGCGGCGTTATTCTTAGGCAATTGCGACAGATTAACATCGACCCCTACGCCAATGCTTTTAACGATGGGCCAACGGGCGAAGGGCATATAACCGACAAAACGGATATGCAACCAGAGGTGTTTGAACGTAAATACGAGATAGACTCGCTTTGTTATCCCATCCGTTTGGCTTACCACTATTGGCAAGTTACGGGCGATACGTCTGTATTTGGCACGCTTTGGCAAGAAGCCGTTAAGAAGATATTGGCCACATTTAAAGAACAACAGCGTAAAGACGGACCAGGTAAATATCGCTTTGAGCGCGAATCGACACGTCAAACCGAAACGTTGGGCGGCGATGGATATGGTTCGCCAGTAAAGCCAGTGGGCCTTATCGCCTCTTGTTTCCGTCCATCCGACGATGCAACAACGATGCTTTTCCTCGTTCCGTCTAACTTCATGGCTGTGTCGGCCATGAACAAAGCCGCCGAAATTCTCGCGAAAGTAAACAAGAATCAGGAACTAAGTCAGTCGTGTAAAGAGCTTTCCAACGAGGTTGCAGCCGCTTTAAAGAAGTATGCCATAACCGGACACCCCAAGTATGGCAAGATATACGCCTTTGAAGTAGATGGATATGGCGGAAAAGTGTTGATGGACGATGCCAATGTACCCAGCCTTTTGGCACTTGGTTACATGGGCGATGTGCCATTAAACGACCCCATTTACCAAAACACACGCCGCTTTGTTTGGAGCGAAGACAACCCTTGGTTCTTTAAAGGAGCGGCAGGCGAAGGCATCGGCGGCCCGCATATCGGTGCAAACTATCCTTGGCCAATGAGCATTATGCTCAAAGCATTCACCTCGCAAAACGATGAAGAGATAAAACAATGTATCAAAATGCTGATGGAAACGGATGGCAACACGGGCGTTATGCACGAATCGTTCAACAAAGACGATGCCCACAAATACACCCGCGCATGGTTTGCGTGGCCTAACACGCTGTTCGGCGAACTGATTTTGAAACTAATCAACGACGGAAAAGTTGATTTGCTGAATAGCATTCAGGTGAAAAAGTAAATCGTTTAAACCAAACCGATCGTTGTTTTTTAGACTTTATCTGCGCATATTTCTCTTACTTCTTGGTGGAACATAGTGAACTATGCGACTGAAAAGGTAAGGGAAAGATGCCAGATAAAGACAAAAGACGTTGCAGAGCGAACTGAACAAAGAAAAAGGCAGTGAAGTGCTAACTTTAAAAAGAGAAAAGAAACAAGCGTGTATTTTTTAGAACATGCCTTAAACCATTATCGCCAATGCAATTCTCCATCACACAACGCGAAAAGGCGCAGCAAGAAAGCTAGAATAAACCATTTTGTCCACGCCTTGTTCGCATTAATATGGCATGAATAAGAAAAATATCGCTTGAAATGCGTGTATTTGTGATTTTATTGTTACCTTTGCACCGCATTTGGAAGATTGGCAGAGTGATCGAATGCGCTGGACTCGAAATCCGGTATACCCCTTTCGGGTATCGGGGGTTTGAATCCCTCATCTTCCGCAAGCGTCTTAACTAAGCCAAAAGAGATGTTTCTCTTGGCAAAGACAAACAATAATCGCTGTAAGACTAACGTTTTACAGCGATTTTTCTTTCCCCCTTGCATACATTCCACTGGCTCATAAACTCACGAAAACCCAACAACTCCCGAACACATCAGCTTATTAACTTACACACTCAAAAAATCTTAAACCTATAAAATCACATACTCATCAACTTACAAAGGCTCAGCGGAAGATTAGTGGGGACTACGCATAAATCTTTGAAAGTCTAAACAT
>CALIZL010000106.1 GCA_938028745.1 uncultured Prevotella sp. | reverse complement strand
ATGCTAATATCGCCATTAATTCAATGATTTATTTAGAGTACAACTCAACGATTAACTGTTCCTTAATGTTCTCAGGAATGTCGGCACGCTCGGGCTTGTGCAGGAACTTACCGCTCTTTGAAGCGTCGTCCCACTCAATCCAGGGGTACTTGCTGTGGTTGAAACCAGCCAAGGCAGCCTCGATAACTTCGAGCGACTTAGCTTTCTCGCGCACGCCGACAACTTGGCCGGCTTTCACTGAATAAGAAGGAATGTTTACTACCTTGCCGTCTACCACGATGTGTTTGTGGCCAACGAGCTGGCGTGCGGCTGCACGGGTAGGAGCCAGACCAAGACGGAACACTACGTTGTCGAGACGGCTTTCGAGGTTTTGCAACAGCACCTCGCCGGTGATGCCGCTAGCCTTAGCTGCCTTCTCGAACATGTTGCGGAACTGACGTTCCAACACGCCGTAAGTGTATTTAGCCTTTTGCTTCTCTGCCAACATGGCGCCGTACTCGGAAGTTTTCCTGCGACGGTTGTTGCCATGCTGTCCAGGAGGGAAGTTTCTCTTGGACAAAACTTTGTCTGCGCCGAAGATGGGTTCACCAAAACGACGAGCAATTTTAGATTTCGGACCTATGTATCTAGCCATTTTCTGTTTTTATAACTTTTTTGTTTGTGTATCTTTGTTGCCTGCCACACTGGGTGCAAGCGTTAGGAAAGGTGCGTGTTATACGCGGCGACGCTTGGGAGGACGACATCCATTGTGGGGCAGCGGCGTAACGTCGATAATCTCGGTTACCTCGATACCTGCACCGTGCACGGCGCGGATGGCGCTTTCGCGGCCGTTGCCTGGACCCTTAACGTAGGCTTTCACCTTACGGAGACCGAGGTCGAATGCCACCTTGGCGCAATCTTCGGCTGCCATTTGGGCTGCATAGGGAGTGTTCTTCTTAGAACCACGGAATCCCATCTTACCAGCCGACGACCAAGATATTACCTGACCTTCGCTGTTAGCCAAAGACACAATGATGTTATTGAATGAGCTATGAACATGAAGTTGTCCAAGAGCGTCTACCCTGACGTTTCTTTTCTTTGCTGCTATTTTCTTTGCCATAATTTCTTTTTAGTTTAAAAGTTTCAAGTTTCGAGTTTTAAGCATCGGGGCAAGCCCCGCCTTTCAACTTCCAACTAAATATTACTTAGTAGCCTTCTTCTTGTTAGCAACAGTCTTTTTCTTTCCTTTACGGGTGCGAGCATTGTTCTTGGTGCTCTGACCGCGAACGGGAAGACCGTTACGATGACGTACTCCACGATAACAACCAATGTCCATGAGACGCTTGATGTTCAATTGAATCTCCGAACGGAGATCGCCTTCTACTTTGAATTCAGCGCCGATAATTTCACGGACTTTGGCTGCCTGGTCGTCAGTCCACTCGCTGACTTTCAGGTCACGGTTCACACCAGCCTTGTCCAATATCTTTGCTGAACTACTTCGACCTATACCGTAGATATAAGTCAATGCGATTTCGCCACGCTTGTTTTGGGGCAAATCTACTCCAACAATTCTTATTGCCATTTGTTAATGATAAATGTTTTGATAATGATTAAATGTTTAACCCTGACGCGTCTTGTACTTAGGGTTCTTCTTGTTGATAACGAACAAGCGACCTTTACGACGAACAATCTTGCAGTCGGCTGTACGTTTCTTCAACGATGCTCTTGTCTTCATATTCTAAATTGAATTATTTGTATCTAAACACAATCCTACCCTTGGTAAGGTCGTAGGGGCTCATCTCCACCTTTACCTTATCGCCAGGCAGTATCTTGATGTAGTGCATCCTCATCTTTCCTGATATGTGGGCCGTTATGGGGCAACCATTCTCAAGCTCCACGCGAAACATCGCGTTAGACAATGCTTCTACAATTGTTCCATCTTGCTCAATAGCAGATTGTTTTGCCATAAATTAACTCTTTGCTTTATCTGTAAGTTCTTTTCTCGTTTCTCGAACAGTTCGTTTGGTAGCCATGGGGCAATTTTCAAGCAAGCCTGTCATTGCATGTCGGGCTGAACGAAACGTTCTTTTTCGTTTCTCGAAAAGTGCGTTTTCTCGCCATGACAATGTCCGAGCGAGCTCGACATTGTTCATTTGGCTTAACGAAAACGTTCTATTTCTTCGAATGATGATAAAATCTCGGCCTTACCTTTCCTGATGGCGATGGTATGCTCGTAATGAGCGGCCCAACTGCCGTCGATGGTGCGGATAGACCATTTGTCGGGCAAGAGCCCTATGCGACGGTCGCCCATGGTAACCATCGGTTCGATGGCTATACACATGCCCTCTTTAAGCATAATGCCACTTCCGCGACTGCCATAATTGGGCACTTTGGGTTCTTCGTGCATTTCGCGGCCGATGCCGTGGCCGGTTAGTTCGCGCACAATGCCATACCCGTGGCTCTCGCAAAACGATTGCACGGCATGGCCAATGTCGCCAAGGTGGTTGCCAGCAACGGCAGCCTCGATGGCAAGATACAGCGACTTTCGTGTCACAGAGAGGAAATCTCTGACATTTTGTGCCACATTTCCGACACAAAACGTGTAACAACTGTCACCATTATACCCAGCAAGAAGCGTGCCACAATCAACAGAAATAATGTCTCCGTCTTTCAACACCGTCTTTTCGCTAGGCACGCCGTGCACCACAACCTCGTTAACCGAGGTGCAGATGCTCGCGGGGAAAGGCCCTCCAAAAGGATTGGGAAAGTTCTTGAACGTGGGGATGGCCCCATGATCGCGGATGAACTCGTCCGCTATCTTATCCAATTGGAGGGTCGTTACGCCCGGAACAATATGTTTGGCCAATTCTGCCAAGGTTTTACCAACGAGTTGGTTGGCCTGGCGCATCAGCTCGATTTCATCTTCAGTCTTGAGATAAACCTTCATTTGCGAAGTTCACAAGGCAAATCAATAAGCCGAAGGCACGCCTGCGGCGTTGCGCGTATGGCCCGAATTGAGCAAGCCATCGTAGTGGCGCATCATGAGATAGCTCTCTATCTGCTGCAAGGTGTCGATAACCACACCCACGAGAATGAGCAACGAAGTTCCGCCGAAGAATTGCGAGAAACCTTGTTGCACGTTGAGCAATCCGGCCAACGCGGGCATCACGGCGATGAACGCGATAAACAGAGAACCGGGAAGAGTGAGGCGCGACATCACCGTGTCGATGTAGTCGGCCGTGTCTTTTCCTGGCTTAATGCCTGGAATGAAACCGTTGTTGCGTTTCATGTCTTCAGCCATCTGAGTGGGGTTGAGCGTAATCGCCGTATAGAAATAAGTGAACGCGATGATGAGCGTCACATAGATGATGTTATACAGCAAAGAGCGGTTGTCCATCAGCGACTGTACCACATAGCTTGCATTCTCGGATTGGTATTTCACAAGAGCCAAGGGAATGAACATCAGGGCCTGTGCAAAGATGATAGGCATAACGTTGGCTGCGAAAAGCTTGAGGGGCACATACTGACGTGCGCCGCCGTATTGCTTGTTGCCAACTACGCGCTTGGCATATTGCACGGGAACCTTACGTGTGCCTTGCACCAAAAGGATGGCGGCACAAACGATGGCATAGAGAACGAGTATCTCGACGATGAACATGACAAGACCGCCACCTGCGATTGCTTCTAGGCGCGAACCCGCTTCCTGGATGAAAGCCTGTGGCAAGCGGGCGATAATGCCAATCATAATAATCAATGAGATACCGTTTCCAACTCCCTTGTCGGTGATACGCTCGCCCAACCAAAGAACGAACATACTACCGGCAGCAAGTATGATGGTGGCAGGAATCATAAACACCGACCATGAGATGCCAGAGGCCAAGGCGCCCTCGGCCTGCATCTTAAGGTTGATAAGGTACGACGGTGCCTGGAACAGTAGGATAACTACCGTCAGAGCACGCGTGTACCAGTTTATTTTCTTCCGTCCACTCTCGCCTTCACGCTGCATCTTCTGGAAATATGGCACAGCCACGGCCAAAAGCTGCATCACGATGGAGGCTGAGATGTAAGGCATGATTCCCAACGCGAAGATAGACGCGTTGGAGAATGCACCACCGGAAAACATATCCAAAAGCGACATCAAGCCACCAGAGGTCTGCTTTTGTAGTGTGTCGAGCTGGGACGGGTTGATACCGGGAAGTACTACAAACGATCCAAAACGATAAATAGCTACAAATAGAATGGTGATGAGGAGACGCTGACGCAGGTCCTCAACTTTCCAACAGTTCTTTAGTGCCTCGATAAACTTTTTCATTGTCTTAGATTAAAGTAGTGTTACCTCCTGCTGCCTTGATAGCCTCTTCGGCAGACTTGGAGAATGCGTTAGCTTCAACAGTTAGGGCGGCCTTGATTTCGCCGTTGCCAAGAACCTTCACGAGCGACTTGCCATTGAACAGGCCAGCCTCTTTGAGTTCGGCAACACCGATTTTGGTCAATCCCTTCTTCTCGGCCAGAGCCTGAAGAGTTGAAAGGTTAACGGGGAAATACTCCTTGTGATTGATGTTCTTGAAGCCCGACTTCGGCACGCGACGTTGCAACGGCATCTGTCCACCTTCAAAACCAATCTTCCTCTTATAACCGGAGCGCGACTTGGCACCCTTGTGTCCACGGGTAGACGTTCCGCCCAAGCCCGAACCTGGGCCGCGACCGATACGACGACGTGAATGAGTGGAACCAGCAGCCGGTTTCAAATTATGTAATTTCATAAATGTGCTAATTTGACTAAGTTTGTTATTCAACTACGGTTACCAGATGGTGAACCTTTCTAATCATACCGCGGATGCTGGGAGTGTCTTCCACTTCAACAACCTGAGAAATCTTGCGAAGTCCCAGACACTGGAGCGTACGCTTCTGGTCGATGGGGTAACCAATCTTACTCTTTACTTGTTTGATTTTAATCGTTGCCATGATGTTGCTCCTTATCCGTTAAAAACTTTGTCCATACTGATGCCACGAACACCGGCGATGGTATAGGCGTCGCGCATGAGGCTGAGTGCCTCGATGGTGGCCTTCACCAGGTTGTGGGGGTTGGAAGAACCCTTCGACTTGGCAATCACGTCGGTGATGCCACAGCTCTCGAGCACGGCACGCATAGCACCACCAGCCTTCAAACCGGTACCGGCAGCAGCTGGTTTAAGCAATACTTGTGCTCCGCCGTACGAAGTTTCCACTTCGTGGGGAACGGTGCCTTTGAGTACGGGAACCTTAACCAAGTTTTTCTTTGCAGACTCAACGCCCTTGGCGATAGCCGTTGTTACTTCGCCGGCCTTACCCAGACCGTAGCCGATAACGCCATTGCCATCACCTACAACGACAATAGCAGCGAACGTAAAGGTACGACCACCCTTTGTTACCTTGGTAACACGGTTGATGGCAACCAAGCGGTCTTTCAATTCTGCGTCACTATTCACTCTTACTTTATTCATTGCCATAATCGTTTAAAAATTAAGTCCACCTTTGCGGGCTGCATCAGCCAATTCTTTCACACGGCCGTGATAGAGGTAGCCGTTACGGTCGAACACAACGGCAGTGATGCCAGCGGCTTGTGCCTTCTGTGCAACAAGCTCGCCAACCTTCTGTGCCTGTTCTTTCTTAGGCATGGCTTCCATGCCCAGCGAAGAGGCAGAGGCAAGGGTGGTGCCGGTGATGTCGTTGATAATCTGAACGTAAATCTGCTTGTTCGAACGGAACACGCTCATGCGGGGACGCTCGGCAGTGCCGTTAACGCTCTTGCGAATTCTATATTTGATTTTAATTCGTCTTTCTACTTTCTTTGTTGTCATAATCGTCTAAATTTAAAGTTACTTAGCTGAGGCCGTCTTACCAGACTTCCTGCGAATAACCTCACCCTTGAACAAGATACCTTTACCCTTATAAGGTTCGGGCTTGCGGAAAGAACGAATTTTAGCGCAGATGAGACCCAGCAACTGCTTGTCGCAAGACTCCAAAATCAACAAGGGGTTTTGGTTTCTTTCCGACTTGGTTTCCACCTTCACTTCGGCAGGGAGCTGAATGAAGATGGGGTGCGTGTAGCCCAAGGAGAACTCGATGAGGTTGCCTTGGTTGGATACGCGATAACCTACGCCGACAAGTTCCAACACCTTGGTGTAACCTTCGCTTACGCCAACAACCATGTTGTTAACCAACGAACGGTACAAGCCGTGGAATGCTTGCTTCTGCTTAATGTTTACGGGGCTGTTTTCATCTACTTCGAAGACAATCTGACCATCTTCAACGTTCACCTTGATGGAAGAGTCGACATGTTGCGACATCTCGCCCTTAGGACCTTTAACGGTAACTACGCCGTTAGCCTGAGTAACGGTAACACCCGCAGGGATGCTGATTGGCAATTTACCTATTCTTGACATACTAATACCCTCCTTATTAATAAACGTAGCAAAGCACCTCGCCACCAATCTTCAAGGCGGCAGCCTCTTTGTTAGTCATTACACCTTGGGATGTAGATAAGATGGCGATACCTAATCCGTTAATTACTCTCGGCATGTCTTTATAACCGGTGTACTGGCGCAAACCGGGGGTAGAGACACGTTTCAGACTCGTGATGGCGTTGGCCTTCGTCACGGGGTCGTACTTCAAGGCAACCTTGATTGAACCTTGGGGGCCGTCTTCCACGAACTTGTAGTTCAGGATATAACCCTTTTCGAAGAGAATCTTGGTGATCTCTTTCTTCAAATTAGACGCAGGAACTTCAACCACGCGATGGTGCGCCATGATTGCGTTCCTAAGTCTGGTCAGATAATCTGCTATTGGATCTGTCATATTATAAAATGTTTAATTGATCGGGACTTTCCCGACAATATTAAATAATTTTCTTGTTTGCAGATGGAAGGTTAGGATTAGCGACAAGCCATCAGCCACATGGGACAACGCCCCGCCACTAATCGTAAACTTTCATCCTGCTCCGTGATTACCAGCTTGCCTTCTTCACGCCGGGGATAAGTCCGGCCGAAGCCATCTCGCGGAACTGGATACGCGACAGACCGAACTGGCGAATGTAGCCTTTGGGGCGGCCAGTAATCTTGCAGCGATTGTGCAGGCGGATGGGGTTGGCGTTCTTGGGAATCGACTGCAACTTGCGAGCTGCCTCGTAAGCTTCGGCGTAATCCTCAGAAGTAGCGATAATCTTTTTCAGAGCGGCACGCTTCTCGGCGTAACGGGCAACGAGCTTGGCACGTTTCACCTCGCGGGCTTTCATTGATTCTTTTGCCATATTGCTTAATCGTTTTTAGCGTTCTTGAAAGGAAGGCCGAATGCCTTCAACAAAGCGTATCCCTCTTCGTCGGTGTTGGCAGTGGTAACGAACGTGATGTTCATACCCTGAATGCGGTCGATGCCGTCGATGTTGATTTCAGGGAAGATAATCTGTTCGGAAATACCGAGCGTATAGTTGCCACGACCGTCGAACTTGCTCTCGATACCCTTGAAGTCGCGGATACGGGGCAACGACACGCGGATGAGTTTCTCTAAGAACTCGTACATTCTCTCGCGACGAAGGGTAACCATCACACCGATGGGCATCTTCTTACGGAGTTTGAAGTTGGCGATGTCTTTCTTCGAATACGTTGCAACAGCCTTCTGACCCGTGATGGCGGTAATCTCGTTGATGGCCACCTCGATAATCTTCTTGTCTTGCGTAGCATCGCCCAACCCTTGGTTGATAACGATTTTCTTCAAGACAGGAACCTGCATGGAAGAAGAATAGTTGAACTGCTTTTGCAATGCCGGGGCGATAGTCTCGGCGTATACCTTCTTTAATTGTGCTGTATTCATTATTAAATCACCTCCCCGCTTTTCTTGGCGACACGCACTTTCTTGCCGTCGTCGGTTTTCTTCATTCCTACACGAGTAGCCTTGCCACTCTTAGGGTCAATCAAACTCAAATTCGAGACGTGGATGGGTGCTTCCTGCTTAACGATACCACCTTGGGGGTTCTTTGCAGAAGGTTTCATGCTCTTGGAGACCATGTTCACGCCTTCAACGAGGGCGCGCTGCTTAGCCACCAAGACTTTGAGCACCTTACCTTTCCGGCCCTTGTCGTCTCCGGCCAGAACGATAACCTCGTCACCTTTTCTAATATGTAACTTACTCATTACTTTCTGTTTATTAAATATTAAAGAACCTCAGGGGCCAAAGAAACCACCTTCATGTTAACGGCGCGAAGCTCGCGAGCAACGGGGCCGAAGATACGGCTACCACGAATTTCGCCGGCGTTGTTGAGCAACACACAGGCGTTGTCGTCGAAACGAATGTAAGAACCGTCTGCACGACGAATCTCTTTCTTCGTACGAACAATCAGGGCCTTTGATACCGCACCTTTCTTCAAATCACTTGAAGGGATAACGTTCTTGACAGAAACGACAATCACGTCGCCCACGCTTGCGTAACGGCGGCGGGTTCCACCCAATACGCGAATGCAAAGAGCCTCGCGCGCACCGCTGTTATCACATACTGTAAGTCTTGATTCTGCTTGTATCATAATTACTTAGCCTTTTCAATTATTTGAACTAATCTCCATCGCTTCGTTTTGCTCAAAGGACGGGTTTCCATGATAAGAACCGTGTCGCCGATGTTGGCTTCGTTCTTCTCGTCATGAACATGGTACTTCTTCGTTTTCTGAACGAACTTACCATATATCGGGTGTTTCTCTTTGAACTTAGCTGCAATAACAATGGTTTTATCCATCTTGTTGCTCAAGACAACACCCTGTCTTACTTTTCTTAAATTTCTTGTTTCCATCTGTGGACCATTATTATTTGTTAAGTTCTCTCTGACGAAGTTCCGTCTTCATGCGAGCAATGTCGCGACGAGCGCTCTTGATCTGCGATGGATTTTCAAGCGGGGTGATGTTATGGTTGAGCTTCATCTGGTCGTAAGCTGCCACAGCATTCTCCAGCTTCTCGGCCAAGTCCTTGGTCTCGAGTTCTTTCAGTTCTTTCATCTTCATATCTTAAGCGTTTTTATCGTAATCACGTCTAACAACAAACTTGGTTTTAACGGGCAGTTTCTGTGCCGCAAGGCGCAAGGCCTCTTTGGCGATGTCGAAACTTACGCCTTCCACTTCGAAGAGGATGCGGCCGGGAGTGACGGGTGCCACCCATCCGGCGGGATCTCCCTTACCCTTACCCATACGCACGTCGGCGGGCTTGCGGGTGATGGGTTTGTCGGGGAAGATGCGAATCCAAACCTGGCCTTCGCGTTGCATATATCTGTTCACGGCCACACGTGCTGCTTCAATCTGGCGGCTGTCTATCCATTTGGCCTCAAGGGTCTTGATGCCGAACGAGCCGAACGCCAATTGCGTACCACGGCTGGCATTGCCTTTGTTGCCGCGGCCGTCTTGTGGTCTTCTATATCTTACTCTTT
Source organism: uncultured Prevotella sp. (assembly GCA_938028745.1). Classification (GTDB taxonomy): domain Bacteria; phylum Bacteroidota; class Bacteroidia; order Bacteroidales; family Bacteroidaceae; genus Prevotella. The sequence continues at coordinate 23,979 of CALIZL010000106.1, read as the reverse complement.
TGGGCTGTAACATAATAACTTCTTACTTTTAGCGGTTATTGTTTCTCTTACGATTACCGCGGCCCGAACGGCCACCAGCGTTATTAGAACGGCCACCACTCTGCTTGTCCTGAGTAAAGTTAGGCGTGAGATCGCGGTCGCCGTAAACTTCGCCACGGCAAATCCACACCTTAATACCCAGAAGACCAACCTTGGTCAGCGCCTCTGCTTGGCAGTAATCGATGTCTGCACGGAAAGTATGGAGCGGCGTACGGCCTTCCTTGTACATTTCCTTACGGGCCATTTCGGCACCGTTGAGACGTCCTGTGATTTGAACTTTGATACCCTCGGCACCAGCACGCATCGTGTTTTGAACGGCCATCTTGATAGCACGGCGGTAAGCAATCTTACCCTCTACCTGGCGAGCGATGTTGTTCGCAACAATTGTGGCGTCTAGATCAGGTCTCTTCACCTCGAAGATATTGATCTGGATATCCTTCTTATAGAGTTTCTTAAGCTCTTCCTTGAGCTTGTCAACGTCTTGTCCACCTTTACCAATGACGATACCGGGGCGGGCTGTGCAAATGGTGATGGTAACCAGCTTCAGCGTACGTTCGATGACGATGCGCGAAACGTTGGCCTTAGCCAAGCGCTCGTTGAGATACTTACGTATCTTCATGTCCTCAACGATGTTGTCGCCGAAGTTCTTTCCACCAAACCAATTTGAATCCCAACCACGGATAATACCTAGACGGTTGCTTATCGGATTAACTTTCTGTCCCATTATCTATTTATTTTTCGTCGTTAGTTTTGGCGTCAACAAACAGAGTAACGTGGTTCGAACGCTTGCGGATGCGATAACCGCGCCCTTGGGGGGCTGGTCTCATGCGCTTCATCGTCACGCCCTCGTCAACAAACACCTTGCTTATGTAAAGTTCTCCTTCGTCAGCCTTGCGGTCGTTTTTCGTTTCCCAGTTGGCCACGGCCGAACGCAACAATTTCTCTACGTCGGCAGCTGCCTGCTTCTTGGAAAACCTGAGCACGCCCAGAGCACGGTTAACCTCCATTCCGCGTATCATGTCTACAACGTAGCGCATCTTACGTGGGGAAGAAGGAACGCCTTTGAGCTTGGCAAAATACAAATTTTTACGGGCCTCCTTCATCTTTTCGGCCGCTATATGTTTTCTTGCTCCCATTATTATTCCTATAATTTAAATGGTTGTCCCTTTACTTCCTGTTACCAGAGTGGCCGCCAAAACGACGCGTGGGAGAAAACTCGCCCAGCTTGTGGCCAACCATGTTCTCGGTAATGTAGACAGGGATGAATTTGTTTCCGTTATGAACTGCCACCGTATGACCCACGAAGTCGGGGGAAATCATCGATGCCCTAGCCCATGTCTTAACGACACTCTTCTTGCCACTTTCGTTCATGGCGAGAATTTTCTTCTCGAGTGATACGTTGATATATGGTCCTTTTTTTAATGAACGACTCATAATTTACTCTTTAATTATTTTTTAGCTCTTTCAATGATATACTTGTTAGACTGCTTTTTGGGTGCGCGTGTCTTCAGACCCTTAGCATACAAGCCCTTGCGCGAGCGTGGGTGTCCACCACTCTGACGGCCTTCGCCACCACCCATGGGGTGATCTACAGGGTTCATAACAACACCACGGTTGTGAGGACGACGTCCCAACCAGCGAGAACGGCCTGCCTTACCAGACTGTTCCAAGGCGTGGTCAGAGTTGCCTACACTACCCACGGTAGCCTTACAAGCAGAGAGAACCTTGCGGGTCTCGCCTGAAGGAAGCTTAATAACACAATAACTGCCCTCACGAGAAGTCAACTGAGCAAAATTACCAGCCGAACGAACCAATAGAGCTCCTTGTCCGGGGCGCAATTCAATGTTGTGAATTACGGTACCTACGGGGATGTTTGCCAAGGGGATGGCGTTTCCAATCTCAGGAGCCGCCTCCGCACCCGACAACAACGTGGAGCCCACTTGCAGTCCATTGGGAGCAATAATGTAACGTTTTTCGCCGTCAGCATAATACAACAAGGCGATACGAGCCGAACGGTTCGGATCGTATTCGATTGTCTTAACTACGGCGGGAACACCATCCTTCTCTCGCTTAAAGTCGATTACACGATACTTTCTCTTATGGCCGCCGCCCATATAGCGAACGGTCATCTTACCGGTGTTGTTTCGACCACCAGTTGAGCGTTTTCCGTAAACGAGAGACTTCTCTGGCACGGATGCAGTAATCTCCTCGAACGTGCCAATAATCTTGTGTCTTTGTCCCGGGGTTACCGGTTTAAACTTACGTACTGCCATTTCTTATTTTAAATATTGCTGTAAAAATCAATTTCGTCGCCAGCCTTCAAGGTGACGATAGCCTTCTTGTAAGCGCTCTTCTGTCCTCTCACGAGGCCGGCGCGCGTATAACGGCTCGAACGCTTGCCCGCATAACGCATGGTGTTTACGTCCAACACCGTAACATTATACAAGTTCTCGATTTCGCTCTTAATCTGCAGCTTGTTGGCTTCGGGGCGAACGATGAAACCATAGCGTGGCGTAGCAGCCTTGGTCCTAACCTCTCCCTTTACCTTGTAGCTTTTATCGCGAGAAGACTTTTCTGTAATTGCCGTCATCTTCTCGGTGACGATAGGTTTTATGATAAATCCCATTTTCTTTTGTCTCCTTTTACTTGTTTAAGATTCCGTCGATAGCCTCCAACGATTTCTCAGTAATAACAAGCACGTCGGCGTTCAACACCTTGTAGGCGTTGAGGGCGCTGGCGGTCATCACTTCGGAACGTTGCAAATTACGAGCCGACAAATATACATTTTTATTCACATTTGGCAAAAGAAGCAAAGACTTACGCTCTCCCAATTGGAGATTTTTAACTATATTTACGTATTCTTTTGTCTTTGGAGCTGCCATTTCGAAGTCTTCAACTACGATGATGGCATTTTCCTTTGCCTTGTAGCTCAGGGCCGACTTACGAGCCAGAACCTTCACCTTCTTATTGAGCTTAAAGCTGTAATCGCGAGGCTTGGGGCCAAACACGCGAGCACCGCCAACAAGAACAGGCGAGTTGATGTCGCCTCGGCGTGCGCCGCCACCGCCTTTTTGACGGCCGAGCTTGCGGGTCGAACCGCTCATCTCACTTCTTTCCTTCGTTTTGGCTGTGCCTTGGCGTTGGTTAGCGAGATACTGCTTCACGTCTAGATAAAGAACGTGGTCGTTGGGCTCGATGCCGAAAATCGCGTCGTTGAGCACAACTTTCCTTCCGGTCTCCTGACCGTTGATATTCAATACGCTAACTTCCATTATTTCTTAATTAAAAGGGTTGAACCATTGCATCCGGCAACACTACCTTTCACAAGGATGAGGTTGTGTTCAGGAATTACCTTTAACACTTTAAGGTTCTGAGTCGTTACTCTGTCACCTCCCATTTGGCCGCCCATGCGCATGCCCTTGAACACCTTTGCAGGGTAAGAACAAGCACCGATTGAACCCGGTTTGCGAGCGCGGTCGTCCTGTCCGTGAGTGGTTTGTCCCACACCGCCGAAACCATGACGCTTAACAACTCCTTGGAAACCCTTACCTTTCGAGGTTCCTACTACGTCTACAAACTCGGTGCCTTCGAAAAGGTCCACCGTGATGGTGTCACCCAAGTTGTATTCCGTATCAAACTTGAACTCGGCCAAGTGCTTCTTCGGTGTCGTTCCTGCCTTTTCAAAGATACCGGCCATCGCTTTGGTGGTGCGGTTTTTCTTTGCCTCGCCGTAAGCCAGCTGAACAGCCTTGTAGCCGTCGGTCTCTACGGTCTTAACCTGGGTAACAACACAAGGACCAGCTTCGATAACAGTGCACGGTACATTCTTACCGTCGGCACTGAAAACGGATGTCATTCCGATTTTTCTTCCAATTAATCCTGGCATTTCAATAATATATTAATAAAATAAATAGTTTAAACGTTTATAAGCTGTAAGGTTTATCAAGCTTGCTGCGCGTCTGCATCGTTAAGTGTAAATGCCTACACGCCTGCTTTGCTCTCATAAGCCATTCACTACACCTTGATTTCTACTTCCACACCACTAGGCAATTCTAGCTTCATCAGTGCATCTACGGTCTTAGCGGTCGAGCTGTAAATGTCGATAAGACGCTTGAAGTTCTGCAACTGGAATTGTTCGCGGCTCTTCTTGTTAACGAAGGTGCTTCGGTTAACGGTGAAGATGCGCTTGTGTGTAGGCAAGGGGATGGGTCCGCTTACGATTGCACCTGTGGCCTTAACAGCCTTTACGATTTTCTCTGCTGACTTGTCCACCAACTTGTGGTCGTAACTTTTCAGCTTAATTCTAATTTTCTGACTCATGTCGATTAAGTTGTTTTAAATGATTATTATGTAGAGGAACGAAGTACGCCTGTTAAGAGTCATTCGCTAACCAACGCTCCGTTCCTCTGTTCTTACGATGTTGTTACACCAAGTCGGTGCGTCCCTTCACTTCTTCGAGCACTGCCTTAGCAATCGAGCTAGACAGCGGTGCGTGGTGATCGTATTCCATCGAGCTTGTTGCACGACCCGATGTGATGGTACGCAGGGCGGTAACATAGCCGAACATCTCTGCCAATGGCACTTGTGCCTTCACGATGCGAGCGCCGCTACGAGCCTCGTCCATGCCTTCTACTTGGCCGCGACGCTTGTTCAAGTCGCCGATAACGTCACCCATGTTCTCTTCGGGCGTTACCACTTCAACCTTCATGATAGGCTCCATCAGCACCGGACCTGCCTTGGGGCAAGCGTTGCGATATGCGTTGATGGCTGCCAATTCAAACGAAAGTTGGTCAGAGTCTACGGGGTGGAACGAACCGTCGGTCAACGTTACCTTCAAGTTCTCCATCGGATAACCACCAAGCACACCATTCTTCATGGCGTTCTCGAAACCTTTCTGTACCGAGGGGATGAATTCCTTAGGAACGTTTCCGCCCTTCACCTCGTTGATGAATTGGAAATTGCCCTCCTTGTAGTCTTCGTCCTTAGGACCAACGGTAACGATGATGTCGGCAAACTTACCACGACCACCACTCTGTTTCTTGTAAACTTCGCGAAGTGTAACGTCCTTGGTGATGGCCTCTTTGTAGTTAACCTGGGGCTTACCTTGGTTACATTCCACCTTAAACTCGCGCTTCAAGCGGTCGATGATGATGTCCAAGTGCAACTCACCCATACCCGAGATAATGGTCTGGCCACTCTGCTCGTCGGTACGAACGGTAAACGTTGGGTCTTCTTCGGCCAGCTTAGCCAATCCGTTGTCAAGCTTGGCAATGTCTGCCTGGCTCTTAGGTTCAACGGCGATAGAGATAACCGTATCGGGGAAGGTCATCGATTCCAGTACGATAGGTGCGTTCTCGTCGCAAAGCGTGTCGCCCGTGCGAATATCTTTGAAACCTACACCTGCGCCAATATCACCAGCGTCGATGCTTTCCATCGGGATTTCCTTGTTAGAGTTCATCTGGAACAAGCGGCTGATGCGTTCTTTCTTACCCGAACGAGCATTGTAAACATACGAGCCGGCCTCTACCTTACCCGAGTAAACGCGGAAGAACACCAAGCGGCCCATGAAGGGGTCGGTGGCAATCTTAAACGCCAAAGCCGATGTGGGAGCGTCTTCCGAAGGCTTACGCTCTTCCTCTTCGTCGGTGTTGGGGTTAACGCCTACGATGGCCACAGTGTCTAGTGGTGAGGGCAAGAATGCGCAAACATAGTCCAAAAGGGGTTGCACACCTTTGTTCTTGTAAGAAGAACCCAATACCATAGGAGTAAGATCCATCGAGATTGTAGCCTTACGGATAGCAGCGATAAGTTCTTCTTCAGAAGGTTCAATACCTTCAAGATACTTCTCCATCAGGGCATCGTCGAAGTTGGCGGCGTTTTCCACCATCTTGTCGTGCCACTCCTTAGCCTCGTCCAAGAGGTCGGCGGGAATGTCTTCAATGCTGTATTCGGCACCCATCGTTTCGTCGTGCCAAAGGATGGCCTTCATCTTGATGAGGTCTATAACACCTTTGAAGTTTTCTTCGGCACCGATTGGTATCTGTACGGGGCAGGGGTTAGCGCCCAAAATGTCCTTCATTTGCTGAACCGTCTCGAAGAAGTCGGCTCCCGAGCGGTCCATCTTGTTCACGTATCCAATACGTGGAACGTTGTACTTGTCGGCTTGGCGCCATACGGTTTCCGACTGAGGCTGAACGCCGTCGGCAGCCGAATAGGTAGCCACTGCACCGTCGAGAACACGCAGTGAGCGTTCCACCTCGGCGGTAAAGTCAACGTGACCCGGAGTGTCGATAAGGTTAATCTTAAACGACTTCTTATCATAGTTCCAGTTACACGTCGTAGCAGCAGAAGTAATGGTTATACCACGCTCCTGTTCTTGTGCCATCCAGTCCATGGTGGCTGCACCATCGTGCACCTCACCAATTTTGTGGGTCTTACCCGTATAGAAAAGGATACGTTCAGAAGTTGTGGTCTTACCGGCATCAATGTGAGCCATGATACCGATGTTACGAGTCAAATGTAAATCGCGATTTGCCATTGTCTTTTGTATACCTATTTATATATTAGAATCTGAAATGTGCGAATGCGCGGTTTGCCTCTGCCATGCGGTGCATGTCTTCTTTACGCTTGTAAGCGCCGCCTTGGTTGTTAAAGGCGTCCATAATCTCGGCAGCCAACTTGTCGGCCATGGTCTTACCGCCGCGTTTGCGGGCGTAAGAAATCATGTTCTTCATCGAGATGCTTTCCTTGCGCTCTGCACGTATTTCGGTAGGAACTTGGAACGTGGCACCACCAATACGGCGGCTCTTCACCTCCACTTGGGGCGTGATGTTGTCCAAGGCCGTCTTCCAGATTTCGAGGGGGGACTTTTCTTCCTTCTCCATCTTTGCCTTTACGGTATCAAGGGCGTTGTAGAAAATTTCGTACGAGGCATTCTTCTTGCCATCGTACATCAAGTGGTTTACAAACTTAGAGACCTTTTGGTCGTTGAACACGGGATCGGGAAGGATCACGCGCTTCTTTGGTTTTGCTTTTCTCATTTTTGTTTTGAAAAAAATAATTCTGCATGGGGTTGTCACCTGTTCTTCAACTTCCGCACCCGGATGTTTACTCAACCTTTTAGGCGTGTCATAAAAATTATCAAAACCCGCCTCAAACAATTCACCAGCAAAACGGTTTATACTTTCTTGGTGCCTTTATCGTCTGCACCTCGACGTTTCTGTTCACTTGTCTTTTTTCTGAATAAGCTTTTAAGTTTGCAAACCCCGGCAAACACCTCTCGCCTAGCCCCGAAGTCCTTGCTACCGCAAGCCTTACCGGCATAAGAGTTCACGAACTTAAAAACTTATTGCGGCGCGCATATTATTTCTTAGCGGCCTTAGGACGTTTTGCGCCATACTTCGAACGGCGCTGCGTGCGGTTGGCTACACCGGCGGTATCAAGCGTACCGCGAACAATGTGGTAACGAACACCAGGGAGGTCTTTTACACGACCGCCACGAACAAGCACGATGCTGTGCTCTTGCAAGTTGTGGCCTTCTCCAGGAATGTAAGAGTTAACCTCCTTTTGGTTTGTCAGACGCACACGGGCAACCTTACGCATTGCCGAGTTAGGCTTCTTAGGGGTTGTGGTGTAAACACGAACACAAACGCCACGGCGTTGCGGACACGAGTCCAACGCAGGCGACTTGCTCTTGTCCACAAGCACCTTTCTGCCTTTTCTTACTAGCTGTGAAATAGTAGGCATAATTTTACTTTTTAATTTTATATGTTATTTTCGTTATTATCAAGCGAATACAGAAACGGCACAATATGCCTTTTCGGGGTGCAAAGTTACTAACAATTATCCTAACCACCTAACATACGCCCCTTTCATTTTCATTCACGATATGATATTTTGATTTATTTAAATATTATTAACACATAAAACGGCTTCATCAACGAGCGAACACCCCTTAAACGCATCTCCTACCCCACCTCATTCGCACCTGTTCGCACAACAAAACCAATAAAAACGTCCTTGCTTAAACCCAAATCAGACATTAGGATTTATGAGTATTGAGTAGTTATCATTCTATCTCGTTTTATTCCAACTTCACATAGATAGTCGATGGAGCAAAGAAAACGAAAGAAGTTTTAAACATCCAAAGTCAAAAATTACCAGTGAGTCACACACAGCGAGTTCACTACAAGCTACATAGAATCGGCTCACAGCCGAACCTAAAACGGGTTTCCGTCCAAGCTATCTGCATACCAAGTTGCAAATCTCAACCTATATGAAACCTTTAATAGTTCATATAAAGTGAATGTTTTGCAATCTATACTGCTTGTAGAATCATTGTAGTTGGAGAACAATCCGTTTGTAAGGAAATTATATTTCTCTCTATGACCCAAAATTAGCCATGGGATTGAAAGATTAGGCAACTCGGCTACGGAGTGGCGTATTTGGCGAATTGCTTCATTCTTATAGCCAAATCTATTTAGGATAAACCCCCACTTGGCCGACTCTTTAGCTCCCATTAGTTCTCCTTTGGGATAGCATTTCAGAATTTCCTTGTTTAAGCTTCTGAACAGCATGGGAGCAGAACTTTGAATTTCAAAATATTCCTTACTAAAAAGCAACCTTGGATACAGAACTATCCCCTCTCTCCAATAAGATACTGCTTTGTCATTTTCATTGAGAAGATAATAAGCATTACCACACGAAAACGCAAAAAGAGCATTTCGCGGATAATCTCTGCAAAGCTGGGACAATAGTGTGACACCTTCTTTTACTTTCCCTTGATGAATATAGACTCCCGATGCTATATATTTAATATACGGGTCGAATGGTTCCTTGTGGCTCGCTTTTCTTAAATTATCAACTACAAAAAAATTATCTGGACTTATTTTCTTTCCTGTTTCTAACTGTTTTAATCCAGCTTTGATAACACCTGATAGCATTCTACCATCATTATACAAACTGCGGAGATTAAGAAAGACTAGCGACAAGCAAATTGTTAGTACCCAAAGGAGTCTACCTTTTTTCATTTCTGCGATCTCACCGCCGAGACTGCTAACGTAAGCCAAGAGGAAAAGAGATAGCAACCATAGACATCTTGTATGCAATAAAGTAGCCTGTGACATTTCTTTGAGAAGAATCACAAAAAGGACACAGCCAATTTCCTTGATATGTTTGTTGCTTTTATTTTTCCAAATTCTCCATGCAAAGGACAATACAATTGCAGTAAATATCCCTAACCCTAAAAGACCGTTCTCTATAAGCAACATCACAGGCAGATTTGGTGCGAAACTGCTGTAATCATCGATATCACCACTTTCAGAAACCATCGTATAAGTGCCGCAGCCATAACCTACGAGAGGATGTTTATAGGCAAGGTTGATCGAAGATTCAGTGGCATTCAGACGCCATTCTGTGCTCGCTTTTTGAGAATAGCTGCTATTCATAGATAATGTGGTAAGCATTTCCTTATGACAAAATACGGCTACAAGCAAGATAGAGGACATAGCAATAAAAAGAGTCTGTACTCTTTGCCTTCTTTTATTGACGATAAGCATCAGAAGAAATAAAAGAAACAGAGATATGTACGCCCCTCGGGAGAAAGTCACCAAGGTAGACACTACCGATAGAAACATCAAGATATTTCTCAATTTCCCTGCTATCATCGAGAAAGCAATCATCGCTAGAGTGATTTCAGACCAGGCATTATTGGTAAACCCCAAAGGTCTGAAGTGACTTCTTACAAAATAAATGTTGTCAAAGCCTGAACCGAGTGCAGTCTGTCGGAAGACGCCAAAGGTTATAACAGAGAAAGTCACAGCCACAGTCATAATACCTGCAACCACAACAAAAAAGAAATTGCTGTACTTCTCCTGAAGGAACAACTTGCGTCCCAACATATACAAGACTAGCCCTATCAAAGACAGGCTGGCCACATTTACAGATACTGTTGTGCATAATCCATAGTAACACGACAATAATGGCAACAAAGATATTGCCACAACGCCAGCATCCAAAATGTTAAACTTTGGTATTCTCATCTACTTTCATTATGTAGTCTATCCTTGTTAAAGTACGGTTTAACCATTCTTACAAACATATATATTATAACAGAAAAGAATAGTACCTGACTGAAAATATTGTGGAGCAGAGAAAATGGAGGTGTAACACCTCCAGAGAGGCACAATACTAACTGATAAATTTCTTCAGGTAGTTCTCCAACAAATTTATAAACAAGCATCGGTATCATGTAGAATAGATAAAATGCCAAGAAGATATTCACTATGACTGCGTAAAAAAGAAAGCCAATCTTTGCGGCAGGTCGGAGTTGCAGCAAGTACGGACGTGGCAACTCATTATGCTTACGCAACATTTTTCTTATGATGTACCTTATAGCCTCTTTGGACCGCTGTCTTAGATTTGCCACTCCCAAAATATCTGATGCCATCCAATAGCCATCGAACTTAAAGAAAGGATTTAGTGTGAGCAGAAAACCAAAGTTTATAATCAGTATAAGATACCGGATTAAAAAATGGTGTGTCGTCTCATAAAGCAAAATCAACACTATTAATATTAGGCATTGGAAATACACACCTGCGAAATTAACAAGACACCTTTTCCTACGCGATAGCTGCCACACGTTGGTTACATCAGTGTAGAGTACGGGAAAATTAAGATACAAGCCAAGACCTATACCACCATGTTCCACTCCACAATAACGGCATGCTGAGGCATGCCCCAATTCATGGAATGCTGACGACAAAACAACAAATACCATGAGGAACAAGAATGACAACACACCCGTCTGTTGATTGAAGGTGGTAAGGTCCTTACTCCTAACGAAAAAGTCCAGATCGAGTGTTGCAAAGATGAGCAATGCCGCTATCATGAAATACTTATTAAACAATATTGACAGCCCACTCGTTACCATTCCGACTTGCTCTTTGGTTAGCAAATCACGTTGATAGAGAAATGGTGAAGGCTGTTTCCTTATTGATTGTATCTTGGGCAAAATAATAGTCTCAGTCAGTTCCTTTACCTGTTTGAAAGAATACTTGGCGTTGCGAGCAATGAATTTATTTATACCCTCATCTTGATTTTGCGCCTCTTTAAGAAAAATAAGCAACTCCGCGGTCAAAGCGTTGGCCTCAAAATAGTTTTCACCAGTTGAGACAAGATACCGCGTTTCTTTAACTGAGCTATTCAGTATAGTTATAGAGATACTATTTAATTCATCCATGTTCTTAGTCTTTCACTTTTTGTTAATAGAACAACGTTGTTAATTAGCCAACTTCAATCCTCCCTATCCTCCTACTTTCTTTCTTCTTGTAGGTAATGAAAAAGTCTATTATCTTAGGATAGAATGACTCAAAAGTGGGGTAAACAGCCCGTTTCTTCTCATACATCCCCAAAAGTCCAACCAGCTCGGGCATCCATCTAAAGCCGTGACTTATCTCATAAGATAGATAATCTTCCACTTCCTTTTTATTCGCGTCGTTATAAATTAAATACCTAATTACAGCGGCTCTTACAAGCGACTCATTAATCATGGTTATCCATTCACCATAGTTTTGCCCCCTCATAGACCACGCCACTGTTTTAAAAAGATATTGGCCTGCCTCCTGCATCTTAAGCTTATTCATATCTACAAGTAGATAATTAATGAAAGAATGATTAAACTCATGTATCAACAAGGCCTGATGATTTTTATTGTAACCCAATTTGCCGGCTTTATCAACGAAATACCCTTGGACATTGAAAACTTCCTCTCTATGACCTCTCAATTTGCGCTTCACTCCATAATTATTTTTACCATTAACAAATGCAATGATAACACGAAAATCTCGTGATGGAGGAAGACCATAAAATTGCCCATACCAACCGATGTTTAAATCTTTCATTACAATAGCCTTATAATCTTCAATACATTTGTCATAGAAAGCTTTATGATTTGAGAAGAAAATCTCAAAACGTGTGTCATTATAAAATTTCGTCACAAGCCGGGTAAACTCACTTTTGTCGACCTCCTTCCATCTACTATCGAGGCCGTCGCTATCTTCCTCTACTATATGGTATGCTGAATTATCTCGATTAAGCCTCAAAGCCATCGACATTATTGCATCGTACGAACAATGATACTTTTTATGTATCTCTTGAAGAAAAACAACAGCAGGATGCCTTTTGAAAGAGGCGAACACAGAGTCTATGTCCCTATCATAATTTCCCGCCTCTTCATAACAGTATTCTTTCAATCCCGCTAGGCGTGACATTATAGACATTAGTTCCACGTTCTCATTGTAACCTACAGTGATTTCGTTTGCATATATACCAATTGCTGATAACAACGTTATAAGCAATGCCAAAAGTTTTTTTCCTACCATAGAGACATCGGTTATTTATTTCTTGCCACTCTCCATTTTCTCATTCCTAATATTTTGCTGATCTAATAAGCCAGAACTTTGGCTTTCCTTCATTTCAATATTTTGGAAATTATGCTTTTTACCATACGATACACGATAAGACAGGGTGAAGATAAACATATTTGATGTTATTCTAGGATTATACGTTTTTGCCGCATTTGAGTAGCCGTCTGCTGCATAGTCTGTCTCCACACAACTATTCATAAATGGATTTGTTGCATTAAAACCTATTTGCAAATTTTTTAAAGTATATTTTAGTGTAAGTTTCAGCGATAGCGGATTTTTGTACTCAACTCCTTTTGCCAAATACCTAAGAGGGCTTACAAGCTCTACTTTTCCAATGACATTCTTACCTAAGTAAGTTAAATCCGTACCGCCAACAAACGCATTTAGCTGTTTATCTCTCTCCTTAAAATGATTATATTCACCACCTACCATCCATATCAGCCTTTTGGGTATCACATTAAATCTTATTTCGGCATTCAACAAGAAATGATTATAGCTTCTCCCATTCTGATACGTATGAACGAACACGCCCTTGTCGTTATCAACAAACACGTCCTCATATATGTACTTAGGCATATTAATATATTGTGTAAGCAATTCAAACATTCCCCATTTGTGGTTGCTGTCAAATATGGCCTCTCCCCCTATGCAATGTCCATTCTTTAAGTCTGGATTACCTCGAAGTATCTGATATTTATCCATTTGTTGGGATGAGCCATTGTAATATGCCAACTGCGGATCGTTCACGTAGGTGTACAATTCACCTCTAAAAGTGTTGCCATGTCCAAGGTCGGCACTACATAGTAATGAAGGACTGAAAAAGAATTTTGTCCACGAAGAATTTCCATTATCAATGGATAGTACATTTTCTGTAAATCGCAATGTAGCTCTGAATTTGCTTGAGAAAATGAAATTGTTCCCTATTTGAAAAAGCCCATTACCATAAGTCAACCTGTTTTTAGTTTCAACCTCATTCTCCGTGTACTTGTTCCTTGTGCTCTTGTAATCATAAGTAGCATAAAAGAAAGGACGATTCTTGCCAAAAATCAGACCCACAAGCATGTTTGGGGAAACACGAAATAAGTCTTCTTCTGTTTTTGCCCAAAAAGACGATGTAGAGGTATAATCCCTAAACTTATCTGTATGGCTGTAATTCCCATATATGCTTGTACGGAACAATCCATCTTTACCAATCTTTCTTTGATAGTAGATTTGTGTTGCAGGAGACAAATTGTCCTTATGCGTATAATCCCGCGTTAGGATTTCCCCGCCCATTGTGCTGTAAGCCTGTGAAATGTTCTGGTCGTTCACGTCGTGTTCCCTATTTAAGAAAGCTGAAATTTGGAACAGGCTCCCCCTGCCTTGCGTGAGCCAAGATAGTCTGCTTCTAAGATGATTTGAACGAAAAATCGAGTTTTTAACCTCTGATGTCTTGATAACTTTTTTATCAATAAAAGCCATACTCGTGGCGGACTCTTCACCTCGGTCCAACGTATAGCAGCCGTAATTGCCAGAAATCTGAAAATTAAGTTCAGAATTTTTCTTATAATGTTTCACATCAAGCATCCCATCACCTTTTCCTACATTGAGATGATGACGAGCGTTACCATATACCAATCCTCCGCTATCACGATTCTTCATAACGAAGTCTATTACGGCAGAGGCCGAAGGATGGTTGGGGTCGAATTTCTGATAGAAATCTATTCGATTAATATCCTTGGGATTAAGTGCCTGTATCTCGCCCTTTTCAACCTCTCTCCCATTTACGCAAAGGAGGACTTCGCCTGTTTTTGACGTAACAGTGTGATTTATGAGGTCAACATTCAGTCCAGGAATAGTCATTGCAGATAATGTTGCGTAACCATCGAAAGTATTCTTTTTTACATCCTCTGGTACGCGAATCATCATTTTGTCGCCTTTTGTTGTGAAGTTAGTACCTGTCACAACAACATCGCAAAGAAGTTTAGAGTCTGGAAATATGCTTATGTCCCCAAGTTCCTCGCATTGGTTGCAATTGATGTACTTTGGGGTATATCCAACCATTGTTATCTTCAACAAATTATCACTCCTTTCAGACTTGACAGAGAATTTTCCGTCCTTGTCCGTTATCGTTCCAACAATCAGACTAGAGTCTTTCGGTGACAGTAAACTTACAGTGACATTCCCCATCGGGGTTCTTTTCTCATCAAGAACTCTTCCTGTCAAAACTTGTCCATACACAGAACAGGTAAGAAAAGCAAGAAGTAACAACAAATATTTTCCCATTTCTTTTATTGATTTAAAATGATCTTGTACATTAAGATTACGACTTGTACTTTCTGTTCAGAGCTGTTTTACAGATTCAAATATGAGTGCCAAAATGTGCTAACAATTGTATTTAATTTAGGTTGGTTCTTAAAATTCACACTGTTATTCAGCTCCATTTCAAAAACACACCATTGCAGTTTTTTGCTTTTATCTAAACATTTTCACTTCCCCCTTTTCAGTTGAACATTATTTACGCCTTCTAGACACAAAAGCTGCTCAAAAATATCAACAAAAGTAATACTTACAACCAACCTTAAATCTTTGTTAGGGGGAATCTCCCCCTAACAAAGAAATAAATTAATGCCAGACACATGATATTACGTCACAGCCTTCTTTGGGTTTACAATACTCGTATCCCCAACAATAGCTAGAACAAGCGTCCTCGCCGTTCGCAGAATCGATGTCCAAAAGCGCACCAATGGACAAAGGATCAGTTTCAAGCCTCTGTTCGAGATCCTCTAAATAGAACTCTGAGTGCCCTTGATTTAGAGATTTTACTAAATTTTTACTCATAATTTTTGTGATTTATGTTATTAAAATTAGCGTATGCTCTCTTTGTCGCATACTTAATTATGTCATACATCTGGGTGCAATGATTATTTGGCCTATTGGCAACACATCCACCACCACACAACAAAGCGAATTTACACATAGAACAATCTTTGTATGCAGTGATGTCACTTGTATTCCACTCATCCCTTCTTTGGATATTCCACTCTATATTACCAGAACTAAAATCACCTATAACAAATTCTTTTTTCCCCACAACATCCCAACAAGGATAAATCTTGTATAAAGGGTCAAACATGTATGCACCTATTTGGGAACCGCAAAACGTGGCCTTGTATGTTAGTGGCTTTTTCTTACAGATAGCATTATAAATATTACTATACGCCCCAAAGTCCTGATAGCCATACTCAAAATTCATATCATCTTGCACCTTTATCAGTTCACTTGGAGTCATAAATTGCTGGCGTTCCTTATGAGACAGTGTCATGTCGTAATTCAAAAGTCTCGCTGATTCAAAACCAAACTTTTTATGTTTAGTAAACCCTAAGTCATCGAACAATTCTTTCAAGTTCTGTAATTGTGCGACATTCTGTTTGTCTGTATTAAACCTTATTGTTATAGCAACATTATTTTCCAACGCCATACCAATATTTGAGATTATTCTACGAAATGTGGGATACCCCATGCAATGTGGACGTTTCTTATTGTGCATGTCTTCAACACCATCTAATGTTATCTGTAAATGGTAAATTTTATCAGGCGAAAGCAAGTCTTTGTAATGCATTAAGTCATATCCGTTTGTGATAGCATTAAATTTCAATCCACGCGTAACGCCTTTGTCTACAATATAGGAAATGATATCGTGATTTTTTGCTAGCAGAGGTTCGCCACCGAAAAGAGCAACGCGACTTGCTTTTTTAATTTTACTTTCCTGTGTCTTGTCTATTATGTCAAAAGCTTTATCTACGACATCACGCGTCATTGTTTGCTCGCGCAATTCGTCCGTCATAGTATTTAGTTCAAAACAATAAGGGCAACGAAAGTTACAATCGTATGTAACAACTAAAGTGTATGAGGTACAAAGAATCATATCCTTTTTGTGAAGAGCTTTAGCAAGACGCATTACGTATGCCATTTCTTCCTCCCGTGTCATTTTTGTGACATGGCCTCGTTTAATTAAATATTCAATAAGCTCCTTATCATTAGAAGTCTTATTAAATAGCCCGGTTTTAAGATTGTCCCACGCATTCTTTTCAATTACATCTATTGAGCCACAATATCCGTGAATCAACATGTACTTATCAGCGGTTACCTCCACTGGTATAACATAGGATGATATTCTCTGTTCGTTTTCCATTTCAAGTCAATTTGATAAAGTTTTCGATTTGGCAAAGTTAGGAAAATTTTTCTTTCAAGAAAAGCAAAATTACTCTTTTTATTTTTTTTAACCTTACCTGGACTTCTAAATGCAGAATTAGTTCATCGATTGAGACACGGGAAGACAGATTGATTCCAAGTGAAAATATGGCCACAAAATACCCATTGTAAACAACAAAGTCTGAAGAACTAGATAGAAAATGGTTGTTGTACGCGATTACAACACTATTCGTTGTAAGTTATTGTTTGTTGTTATTATCCCAAACCAACCTTTACTAGAAATCATCTTCTTTTTGCTAAAGAAAAAGAATAAAACGCGCGAATAGTTAACTAACCGTTCATTTCTTAGACTACGTACGGAAGTATTTCCGCTACACTTTACTTTTTTAAAACCTTTAAAATTCGATCTCGGATTAATTGATAGTCACTTACAGTAAGTCGGGTGATATCTGTCAAGAAATGCAGTACAAAGTGCAGCAAATCTCGGCCAAAGCAGATATCAGCATAACGTTTCAGACAGTCACCGTCAAATTCAAATGAGAACACGTCAGAGCCTCGCAGGGTTTCGCGCCCCAGCGTACCAACCTTCTCTTCTTTTTCCAGCCAATCAAAACAGGCCACTACGTCCAACTTTTCCATTGCTTATTTCTTTGATGCCCTTTTCTTGTTCTTTATCTCCATATCCTGTACCATGTGTCCGAGTATGTCGTCCTTGGCAAGTTGCAGGATGTCGTCTTCGAGTTGTAGGGCGTTCAGAACCCTCACCACCACGCCGAGAGAAACAGCAGACGAGCCTTTCTCCAAACGTGATAAGGTAAGGCGGCTGCATTGCGCCCGCTGTGCCACCTGATCCATCGTCAGATTTCTACGCAGTCTTGCTAGGCGAAACTGCTCACCAACAACATTCAGTTTCTCCTGCAACCCTCTGGTCATCCAGTTCGATTTGGTAAATTTCGTCATAATGTATCGTTTGTGATACAAAGATACAAAATAATGTTTAACTAATAATACTTTATGATGCTTGTTTTATAGCATGCCTTTAAAGTAACATAAGCAAAGATTTACCACAAAAGAAACAACTTAGCGGCACTCCTTATATGATAAAGGAATATGAAAAGATAAGGCATACTTTGCGTAGGGCATTCAACCCTATTCTTAATATGGGCTTTCCCCTCCCATCCAAACACGCCAACAAGCATCTTATAAGAAGTGTAGAAACCCAAATCCATCGTTACAGCAAGATTTAACCCTAATGCTCAGGCATCAGCTCGGGATAGTGAACATACAAGATTTTTAGTCCTTGAACACAACATTTTTAGATTTGTTTTGGAATAATAAGCTTAGAAACGTACCTTTGTACCTGCGTATTCTGCAACGAACGAAAAAAGATCAACAGACAACAGCGATAAATAGGATTAAGACTGTATTAACAGTGGAAACAAGGTGTCTGTGAAACGATTTGCAAAATGAAATAGTTCGTGCAGGGAATCTTATTGCAACGAACAACTAAAATAAAACAAAAACATGCCAGTACAAAGTGAAGCTGCCCTTGAGAACGGACTTATTGCTACTCTTCAGCAAATGAGTTATGGCTATGTGCACATCGAAGAAGAAAATAACCTACGTGCCAACTTCAAAACTCAATTAGAAAAGCATAATCGAAAGAGGCTGGAAGAATTCGGACGTACCGAGTTCACCGAATCTGAATTTGAGAAAATCCTTATTTATCTTGAGGGCGGCACACGTTTTGAAAAAGCAAAGAAACTTCGTGACCTCTTTCCACTTGAATTGGAAAGCGGCGAACGACTGTGGGTGGAATTTCTGAACCGCACTCACTGGTGTCAAAACGAGTTCCAGGTTTCCAATCAAATTACTGTTGAGGGAAGAAAGAAATGTCGTTATGACGTAACGATACTGATAAACGGTTTGCCTTTGGTGCAGATAGAGCTAAAACGAAGAGGTGTGGAGCTGAAACAAGCCTACAACCAAATACAACGTTATCATAAAACTTCCTTCCACGGACTGTTCGACTATATTCAATTGTTTGTGATTTCCAATGGGGTGAACACACGCTATTTTGCCAATAATCCCAACAGCGGGTACAAATTCACGTTCAATTGGACAGACGCTGCCAATATCCCTTTCAATGACTTGGAGAAGTTTGCCACCACTTTCTTTGATAAGTGCACTTTGGGTAAAATCATAGGCAAGTATATCGTACTGCATGAGGGCGACAAATGCCTAATGGTGCTCCGTCCTTATCAGTTTTATGCGGTTGAAAAAATTCTCGACCGTGTTGTAAACTCCAATGACAATGGCTATATTTGGCATACAACAGGCGCAGGCAAAACGCTTACTTCATTTAAGGCAGCTCAGCTTGTTGCTGAATTGCACGACATTGATAAGGTAATGTTTGTGGTTGATCGCCACGACCTTGACACACAGACACAAGCAGAGTATGAAGCCTTTGAGCCAGGTGCAGTTGACAGCACCGATAATACAGACGAACTTGTGAAACGTCTTCACAGTAATTCCAAAATTATCATCACCACTATCCAAAAGCTCAATGCAGCAGTTACTAAGCAGTGGTATAGTAGCCGAATCGAAGAAATCCGCCATTCTCGCATTGTGATGATTTTTGATGAGTGTCATCGCAGTCATTTCGGAGATTGCCACAAGAATATTGTTAAGTTCTTCGACAACACACAGATGTTCGGGTTTACCGGTACGCCTATCTTCATAGAGAATGCTGTGGAAGGGCATACTACAAAGGAAATCTTTGGCAACAATCTTCACAAGTATCTCATAAAGGATGCCATTGCCGATGAAAACGTGCTTGGTTTCCTTGTAGAATATTATCATGGCAATGCAGATGTAGACAATGCCGACCAAAACCGCATGACCGAAATTGCCAAGTTTATCCTTAATAATTTCAATAAGTCGACCTTCGACGGAGAGTTTGACGCATTGTTTGCAGTGCAGTCTGTGCCAATGCTTATACGATATTATAAGCTGTTTAAGAGCCTTAATCCTAAAATAAGAATTGGTGCCGTGTTTACATATGCAGCCAATAGTAGCCAGGACGACGCCCTTACAGGCATGAACACGGGTGGCTATGTAAGTGACAGCACGGGAGAAGCAGACGAGTTGCAAGCTATTATGGATGATTATAATGATATGTTTGGTACAAGTTTCACTACAGAAAACTTCCGTGCATATTATGATGACATCAATCTTCGCATGAAGAAAAAGAAAGCAGACATGAAGTCGCTCGACCTTTGTTTGGTAGTTGGTATGTTCTTGACTGGTTTTGACAGCAAAAAACTCAATACGCTCTACGTAGATAAGAACATGGACTACCACGGCTTGTTGCAAGCATTCAGTCGAACCAACCGGGTATTGAATGAAAAGAAACGCTTCGGTAAGATTGTCTGTTTCCGTGATTTGAAAAGCAAAGTGGATGCTTCTATCAAGCTTTTCAGCAACAGCAACAATCTTGAAGATATTATTCGCCCACCTTTTAATGAAGTAAAGAAGAATTATCAAGAACTTACAACAAGTTTCTTGGAGCAATACCCAACGCCGAGTAGCATAGATTTGTTGCAGAGCGAACGAGACAAAACGCAGTTTATTCTTGCATTCCGCGATGTTATTAAGAAACATGCAGAAATTCAGATTTACGATGAATTTGAAGAAGATGCAACAGACCTTGGCATGTCCGAACAACAGTTTATGGACTTCCGAAGCAAATACCTTGATATTTACGATGCAGTTGATGGTGGACGCAAACCTTCGGGAAAAGACTCAACGCCCGACGAAGACGCAGAGCCCACAGAAACTTCAACAGACTCAGTAATTGGTGATATTGATTTCTGCCTGGAATTGTTGCATAGCGACATCATCAATGTTACCTACATTCTTGAACTGATTGCCGACCTCAATCCTTATAGTGAGGATTATCAAGAAAAACGTACGCATATCATCGACACGATGATTAAAGATGCTGAGTTACGTAGCAAGGCAAAACTGATTGACGACTTTATACAGCAGAACGTGGATGACGACCGCGACAACTTTATGGCACGCAAACAACGGGCTGATGGCACAAGCGACCTTGAAGAGCGATTGAACAACTACATCACCAACAAACGAAACGATGCTGTGGATGAACTTGCAAAAGACGAAGACTTGGATGTAACGGTTCTCAACCATTACTTGTCCGAATACGATTACTTGCAAAAAGAACAACCTGAAATTATACAACAGGCACTGAAAGAAAAGCATTTGGGCTTAGTAAAAAGGCGCAATACGTTAAAACGTATCATGGATAGGTTACATTCTATCATACGAACATTCAGCTGGGAATAATATATTCAACAATGATAAATATTATAAGAGGTTTAGATATAACAGCTTTAGGAGTCTGTGTGTATAACCGTAAGTGGCAACCAGTCCATCTACAACAAGGAGATATGGATGGAGCTTGCGCTGTATATTCAATAATGATGAATCTTATAGCACTAAAGGTCTTCACTCGCAATCAAGTTACAAACTTGAATACATCGTTTAAAGGCAATACTTCCAAGGGAAGGCTTTTCAAGGAGTTTTTTGTAACACAAGGCTTATGTCGTGGTGGTTTCTATTTCTCAGAAATCAAAGAAAAGTTGTCTCATTCTTTCGCAAAAGAGGTTATGTCGTCAGTTAGGCAATATGCGACTTCTGTATCAGACCAAGCCTCGTATGTAGAGGAACTTAAAAAAGCAATAGACGACAACTTGCCTTTGGTTACTGCAATTACATTTAGAGGTGGTGCTCATGCAATACTTGCCGTTGGTTATGAAGAACAAGAAGGTGTTATTAGGAAAGTATTTTGTTTAGACCCTGGGTATACAATAAGTCAAACCTCCTTATGGAATAGCGTTATAACTCTAAATGAGAGGAAAGGTATGTACTGCCATCAGTATATAACAGACAACGACGATAAAAACGTCTTTGTTAGTGAAACATTGAAAATAGAAAGGAAATAACAATAATATGAGCGAGGAATTACAACAAAAACTCCGTGACCAGCTTTGGGAAGTCGCAAACAAGTTGCGTGGCAACATGTCTGCCAGCGACTTCATGTATTTCACCCTTGGCTTTATTTTCTACAAGTATTTGTCAGAGAAAATAGAGAAACATGCCAATGAGGCATTGGTTGATGATGAGGTCACGTTTAAAGAACTGTGGGCAATGGAGAATGATGATGACATTGAAGCCCTACAACAAGAAGTAAAAACCGAATGCCTGGAGAATATCGGCTACTTCATTGAGCCACATTTCCTATTCTCGTCCATCATTGAGAACATTAAAAAGAAAGAAAACATACTGCCTATACTTGAACGGTCGTTGAAACGTATTGAGGACAGCACGCTTGGGCAAGATAGCGAAGAGGATTTTGGAGGACTATTTTCAGACATCGACCTCGCTTCGCCCAAACTAGGCAAGACTGCAGACGATAAAAACACATTAGTAAGCAACGTGCTTCTTGCCCTTGATGATATAGACTTTGGTGTGGAGGCCTCACAAGAGATAGACATTCTTGGCGATGCCTATGAATATATGATTAGTCAATTTGCCGCTGGTGCAGGTAAAAAAGCAGGCGAGTTTTACACTCCGCAAGAAGTAAGCCACATCTTGGCCGAGATTGTAACCCTTGGTCATGCACGTCTTCGCAATGTTTACGACCCTACTTGCGGCAGTGGCTCACTTTTGCTTCGCGCTGCAAACATAGGCCATGCTAACGAAATCTTTGGGCAGGAGAAAAACCCCACAACCTACAATCTTGCCCGTATGAACATGTTGCTGCACGGCATCAAGTTCAGCAATTTCCGCATAGAGAATGGCGATACGCTCGAAGCTGATGCCTTTGGCGACACTCAGTTTGATGCGGTTGTTGCCAATCCGCCGTTCTCGGCAGAGTGGAGTGCTGCCGAGAAGTTCAACAACGACGACCGTTTCAGCAAAACAGGGCGACTTGCTCCCCGTAAAACTGCCGATTATGCATTCATCCTCCACATGATTTACCACCTGAATGAGGGTGGCACAATGGCTTGCGTTGCTCCTCACGGTGTGCTCTTTCGTGGAAATGCCGAAGGCGTTATCCGCCGTTTCCTCATAGAGAAGAAAAACTATGTTGATGCAATTATCGGATTGCCTGCCAACATTTTCTATGGCACAAGCATACCCACCTGTATCTTGGTGTTCAAAAAATGCCGTAAAGAAGACGAAAACATTCTCTTCATCGACGCCAGCAAGGAGTTCGAGAAAGTGAAAACGCAGAACAAACTCCGCCCGCAGCACATCCAAAAGATTGTAGACACCTACCGCGACCGCAAGGAAATAGAAAAGTACAGCCATCTTGCTACCTTGGAGGAAATAGCCGAAAACGACTACAACCTCAACATTCCCCGTTACGTTGATACTTTCGAAGAGGAAGAGCCAATCGACATCAAGGCTGTAATGGCGGAAATCAAGGAATTGGAAACCAAACGCGCGGAACTAGATAAGGAGATTGAGGTGTATCTTAAAGAATTGGGAATAGTGTAATATGAGAAATTGCAAAAAACGTAACAACACAGCAGTTGTGCTAAAAAGAAAAGATACACATACCCTACTTTGCAACAACTCAACATACCAACATAATTAAAGAGTAACAACCATGGTAGAAAATAAAGATAAAAAAGTCCTCAATGTCCCAAATCTAAGATTTCCGGAGTTTGAGGGGGAGTGGGAGAAATGTACCATTGGAAAACAATTTGAGTTGTATTCAGGTAATACACCTAGCCGAATAAATAAAGAACTTTTCAATGGAACAATAAACTGGATTTCAAGCGGTGAGTTGAAAGAACATTATATATATTCAACCAAAGAAAGAATATCACAGGAGGCAGCAAATAACCTGAAATTACTTTCTGTTGGCACTTTTGTCATCGCTATTTATGGTTTGGAGGCAGAAGGTGTAAGAGGTACTGGCTCAATTACACAGGAGCCATCAACCATAAGTCAAGCGTGTATGGCATTTACCCCTAAAGGAGAAATTACAAATGAATTTCTTTATTCATGGTACAAAAAACATGGACATGTGATAGGTGTAAAATATGCTCAAGGAACTAAACAACAAAATCTTAGTTATGACATTTTAGAGAAATTCAAAATCAGTTATCCAAATGTCAAGGAGCAGGATAAATTGAATCTATTTTTCTCCCTTATTGACAAACGCATCTCTACCCAAAACAAAATCATTGAGGATTTGAAGAAATTAAAGTCTGCGATTATAGAA
>CALIZL010000105.1 GCA_938028745.1 uncultured Prevotella sp. | reverse complement strand
GAACTTACAATCTGCAACTCTGCTAAGTCTTAATTTCTTTTAGTGGACACTAGTGATTCCATTTATGTCATCCGAGAAAAGAAAATAGCTCTTTCCGCCCAAAAACATTTCACCATATATCTTCCAATGAATTATTTAGAATTTCAAATAGGTCTAAATAAGAGCTACAGAATTACATCAAATCATTTAAATACGAATATTTTAAAAAGATAGTGTTGATTATGAATATACTAGAAACCAACCATCTCACTTTTAACTACAGAAATCATTCTGTATTAGAAGACATTAACTTGAAGATTCCTGAGGGTTCCATTTATGGATACTTAGGCAAGAATGGGGAGGGTAAATCTACTACGATAAAGATACTTTTAGGATTGGAGCAAACTAAAACAAATACGATATTCTTCAATAAAAAAGAATTCCATTCTAACAGATCGTATATCCTTCAAAATATAGGATGCCTGGTAGAACAACCATTCTTCTATGCAGATTTGAGTGCCTATGAGAATCTAAACTACCTGGATATGCTATATCATTGTGGACAAAAGCGCATTAAAGAGGTTTTAGAACTTGTGAATTTGACTAAAGATAAAGACAAAAAAGTTAGAAAATATTCTACAGGAATGAAACAACGCCTGGGAATTGCGATGGCAATGTTTCATAATCCGAAATTACTCATTCTTGACGAACCACTCAATGGACTAGATCCGCAAGGTGTTTATGAAATGAGAGAGCTAATGCTCAAACTTCAAAGCGAAGGAAAAACGATTTTCATATCAGGACATATCTTAGCTGAACTGGAGAAAATATGCACACATATCGGAGTATTAAATAACAAAAGATTATTGTTTCAAGGAGAAATTAACAGTCTACTCAATCAGAAAAAGCTTTCATATTTAATATATACTGACCAGCCGGAACGAGGCATGGAGATATGTAAAGAGCACTTGATACCTGTAAATAGGATTTCTGACAGAACGTTTGTCATAGAAATAGAACAAGATGGTTCTTTTGACAGTTTCAAAAATTTAATGCAACAAAACAACATCCAAATTATATTTGCAGATAAATGCCAAGAAAAATTGGAGTCTGTATTCCTTCATCTAATAAAAACCGACTTATGAAACCAGTATCATTCTTTACCATTCTTAAAAGTGAACACTATAAATTAAGATTTAATATTGCCATTTGGCTCTTCTTGTTATTTCCTTTTTTCATTACTTTATGTATTGATGTATATATCTTGTTTAAACATGCTGATGCTGTCAATAATCCGGCAATAACTTTTGATTACAATCCTTGGGTATGGTTATTGGGTAGGTACATCTTTGAATACTATAGTCTGCTTTATCCAATTCTTGCAGCCGTTTTGAGTTATTCTTTATGCGATGTAGAATATAAGAATTATGGATTTAGACTTCTTTTTACAAGACCTGTGAGCAAGGTGACAGTTTATTCGAGCAAAATTGTCTTCCTTTTAGAGATTATCTTTATTTCTTCCCTTATAGGTTATCTTACTTTCCTTCTGTCTGGTTTTGCTCTGGATAAGTTATTACCCGGATATAAATTCTCCAGTTATAATGTCAATACCCTAATGGTTTCATATTTCTCGTATTTGTTTATAGCCCTTTCTGCTGTTTCATTTATACAATATAATCTTAGTTTGATTTTTAAGAGTTTTGTTTTGCCTATTGGGTTTGCTAGCCTCATGACGATCTTTGGTATTATTGCTCAAAATAAAGATTATGCCTACCTTATACCCTATAGCACAGTGTGGAGATTAAACCATTGTGTTTATAGCGGAATAATAAACTTTTCAAAAAGCGAATACGCAAGCATAGCCTATGTGCCATTCTTTATCGTTATCTCATTTTTTGTATTTATAAGGAAAAAATAAAAGATACATCTGCTGCAAAAAAAGAATCAAACAATTGAAGTAGCCTTGACTTTTAATGTTTCTATAATTTGAGAGGGGCTTATTGTCTTTGTGCTGTAAAGCGAAGACAAACACTCCTCTTCATGTACAAAGTACTGGAACAAGGATACGATGAAATCTGATATTCCGGCTCATTTGTATGTGGCGAAACGTGGTTATATCTCAAAAAGTGGCCAAGTGGAAGTCACCCTATACATTCTCTACAGGCTGAAAAACGGCTGTCGATGACATATTACTTCTGCGTTCCCTTATACAGACTCCGTTGACCGAGGGTAGTATGCCCGGCAACCGCTCGCGCTGGCGGTAGTAAGCTTACGTGCTTTTCGTGCCGTTACCCATGCACGCGTACACAGCGCAATCGCATTTTTGTCTAGTTTTTAGTCAGAAATTTAACATTATGAGTACCCTTTCCAGCCACCAATCGCCAACCTTGCCGCAAAAAAACGATTCTCGCGAAGGTTGGTTTTGATGCAAAAAGGGGGTAGCATGTGAATGAGGCAAAATGAATTTTTATTTAAAAACACCGCCATTGGTACCTGTTTTTGGGCTATTTGCAGCTAAATGTACTGCGATTTGATGCAAAACGCACTGCAATATGGTGCAAAACGCAGTGCATTTTGGTGCTAAATGCAAGGCGTTTTGGTGCAAAATGCAAGGCGTTTTGGTGCAAAATGCGAGGTGAAAAGCATAATAATACATAGTGATTGTATAAAACAAAACCTTTTAGAGCCGTTAAAACATGGTCGAAAAGGGCGAAATATTCGTTAAAAAGTAGGATTTTAGGGGCTAAAAGCGAGTAATTGGGCTTGAAAAATAACGGGTAGGCAACCCAAATAGAAAGGCTAAATGGTGCAAAATGCAGGTTTTGTTCTGAAAAATAGGTAAAACGTGAGGTGTGAAAGACTATAAAAAGTAGCTTTTTACCTATTTTATGAGCGATATTTGCGCTAGAACGAAGTGAAATTTAGAGTGATATTGTAAAATAAAATATAACAATTTAAGATTTTGAGTTGATGAGTTGGTGAGTTGAATAGCACTCGCCTAAACGAAGCTTACTATTAAGCAGAATTACATGACTAGCCCAGTTGGTGCGAGCAATGGCCGACTGCTTAAAGATTTCCTCTATCCAACAGACGTCACTGTGATAGATAGCCGACAGCGTTTGAGAAATCTCTCCTAATCGTGCAACAGGTTGTTGCGCAATTGTGTTCGACAGATTATCTGTATCTTGAATTTGTGCAACAGGTTGTTGCACTATTTGATTGAGTTCGTTAAACAACAAATAGATACAACTCAAAAAAAGACGCTATGGGCTAGAACCGGCTTACTTAGCAGAATGTAACAATCTGTAAGTATCACTACGCCCATGAATCAAGGTAAATACATTTCTAGCCAGTTGACAGATTTTCTCCCGAAAGTAAAGTTACAGGCAGCCAACGAAGTGGGTATATTCCTAAAAAGGCACGCGCGCACCAAATACCCTCTTTACGTTCTGGGTGGTTTGGCGGGCTATTTCGGCAGTGGTGGTGGCGTAGGCATTGGCCATTACCTCCACAACATGGGTGAGATAACTGCTCTCGTTGCGCTTGCCGCGCATGGGAACAGGTGCCATGTAAGGGCCATCGGTTTCGAGAACGATGCGCGAAAGGGGGATGTGGGGCAACACCGAGGGCAAGTTCGACTTCTTAAAGGTAAGCACACCGCCAATGCCCAGCACGAATTTGTCGAGCTGCAAGAAGGCATCGGCCTCGCGTTCGTTACCCGTAAAGCAATGGAAAACACCGCCTGGCAGTTCTTTTTCGTACTTTTTGATGATGTGCACCATCTCGTTTTGCCCCTTCCGACAATGTATCATCAAAGGCAAATTGTATTCGGCCGACCAGCGCACTTGCTCTTCGAAGGCTTCAAGTTGTTGTTGTTCAAACTCGCGACTCCAATAAAAATCTAGTCCAACTTCGCCAACGGCAATGAAAGAATGCGGTTCTTCAAACCGCCGTTTCATGCGTTTAAGTACCTCAGCATAGTCGGCCTTCACCTCTTCGGGATGCAAACCCATCATGGCGAAGGCGTAGTTGGGGTAACGTTGAGCCAGCAAGAGGGCGGCATCGCCACTTGGTTCGTCGATGGCCGGAATAAAAACCTTGCTCACTCCTGCCGCTTTGGCACGTGCAATAACCTCGTCAAGGTCGTCGCGATAGTCGTCCACATCTAGGTGGATGTGCGTATCTATAATCTCTGTTGTCATGTTCTCGTTTACATTCTGTTGGTCTTGGACCCAATTACAAAAGCCCCAAAAGCCTTATTCCCCACGACTTATGGGGAGAAAACCGCCAACATACATGCACCGAAAGCAAGCTGTCCCAATCTTTTTGCATTGGGACAGAAACCCGTTCGGTGCCTCGGTTGGTTCTTTTCTCGTTCCTCTAAAAGCGCGTTTTGCCTTTCCACTTCGCTCAAAGCTCCGTGTTGGCGATTTCCAATTCTCGCCATGGCAATGTTCGAGCAAGCTCGACGTTGTTCATTTGGCTTAACGAAAACGTTCTTTTCTCGTTCCTCGAAAAGTGCGTTTTCTCGCCATGACAATGTTCGAGCAAGCTCGACGTTGTTCATTTGGCTTAACGAAAACGTTCTATAAACTCGGCAAAGCCGCATGGGATAGCGACATCCAATTTACAGAACCAACCCAAACGAGAAACAATTAAGGCATATTTAGCACCAGCCTTAATACAGATGTTCCTCGTTGCGGCGGTAATAATATATCACCCCCAGCTTTCTACACTCGGCGAAACGCACCTCTGGCGGTTCGTGTTCGAAGTGTTTCTCGATTTGGTTCCACAAGTCGAGGATGATGTTGTCTGTTTCAGGGCGTAGCGTGTGCAACGTGTCTACGGCCTTGTTCGTTCGGGCTTGCAGCGACTTTTGCTGTTTGTAGGTCTCCATAAAGATGTCATAATGCGTGGAAACCATCCCGATGGTAGGGTTGTAAATGGGTCGTCCGCCTTGCTTAATACGTTCTTTCTCGCCCTCGATGACGCGTTGGCCAAACTTGGCTAAGCCCTCTTGGGTTTTAAGATTGGGCAATGACGTGGCATGTTCGCTAAGTCCGTAAAGTTTCAGAGCCGACTTTTTAATCTCTCCGCGCTCAACACACATGAAGAGCACTTGCAGAAAATGGCTCACATACATTACGGCATTGCGCTGCACGCGGTCTATCTTGCCCGTCTGTCTGGCTTGCGCCGTAAGCGAAGTTCGATACTGCTGGGCTGCCGTCAGTAGTCGGTCGTAGGCAGGTCTAGCCCTGTTAATCACGCTCCAATCGATAAATCGATTTCTTGCCGCATACACACTCTCGTTTTCGAGTAGCATTTTCAATGCTTTAAGTCGTGCGGCATCTGTCTTAGGTAGTCGTCGGTATGGCATGGTATTGTATTTAGGTGAGAGGTTCTAGTATTTTCTGTTCATCATTTTCGAGGCATAGTTAATGAGATTTTCTTTTCTTTCGGCAGGCACGTTCACCTCATCGAGGTAGCGTTTGCCACATTCAAAGTAGTGTTCTATTCGTCGTTCGGCCATCTTGTCGATGCCCATAGCGTTGTAAAGCTGGGTTATGGCCGCAATTTTTTCTTGCGCATCGCATTGCTCTTGGCCAACCCAGTGTTGCAGTTCGGCCCGCTGTGCGGCATCGGCCTTGTTGAAAGCGTTGATAAGCATGTACGTTTTCTTGTTGCTTACGATGTCGCCGCCAATGGCCTTGCCAAACACCTTGCTGTCGCCGTACACGTCTAGGAAGTCGTCTTGCAGCTGAAAAGCCAAGCCTATTTGCTCGCCAAACTTATATAATAGGTCGGCATCTCGCTGTGGAGCATCGGCCAACAGCGCACCCATCTTCATGGCGCAGGCCAACAGCACGCTGGTTTTTAGGCGTATCATCTCGATATATTCGTCTTCGGTTACATCGTTGCGATGCTCAAAGTCCATATCGTATTGCTGCCCTTCGCCAATTTCGAGTGCCGTCTCGGTAAACAGTTCCATCACGGGTTTCAGCTTTGCGGCATCACATTGTGCCACCAGCTGATAAGCCAGAACCAGCATCGAGTCGCCCGATAGTATGGCCGTATTGGCATCCCAACGCTTGTGTACGGTGGGCTTACCGCGTCGCAGGGCGGCATTGTCCATCAAGTCGTCGTGCAAGAGCGTGTAGTTATGGTAGGTTTCCAATCCGCAAGCAGGTGCAAGAATGCTTTCGGGGTCGTCCTTAAACAGGTTATAGGCCAGCAAAGCAAGCGTAGGTCTAATACGTTTGCCCCCAATGGAGAGCACATAACGTATGGGTTCGTAAAGCGATTGCGGCTTACGATTGAAGGGCAAAGCCTCTAAATATGCGTTTATTTTGCTGAGAATTAGATCGTCTGTCAACATGTTGACTAATTTTTAAAGTTTAAATACGATAGGTATGGCAAAGAGCGTGCGGCATGGTTTGCCCTTGTCTAGGCCAGGTTTCCACTTGGGCATGTGACTGATAACGCGCAAAGCCTCGGCATCTAAGTCTTCGTTTACGCCGCGAACCACCTTTTGGTCGGTGATGGTTCCGTCTGCATTGACGATAAACGACACCATCACACTGCCTTGAATGCCCTGTTCTTGGGCAGTTGGCGGATAGCGAAGGGTGCGTTGCAGCCACTTCATAAACTCCACAATGCCGCCTGGATATTCGGGCATCTGTTGCACAACGCGCGGCTTATCGTCGTTGGCAATTGGTTCGGGAACAGGCTGCTCGATGGCTGTTGTAGGCGTTTCGTTTTGTTGTACGGTTGCCTCCTCGCCTTCTTTTTCTTCGTCGTTGCGTTCGTTCAGCTTGTCGGGCAATGCCACGGGCGTGTCCACCGCCTTAATTTTCGTGGTGATAGAGGGTGCGGCAGTGGGAATTGCGGCGGCCACCATTTCGCTTTTCTCCACGTCGGGCAGTATTTCCATCTCCTCGAAGAAATCATCTGGCACCTCGTCGTCGAAGTCAAAGGTACGCGAATTGCTGTTGTACTCCAGCGCCACAAACAGGAACGAGAGCACAACAACAAGCCCAAGCAAATAATTGGTTACGCGCTTGTTCTCCAAATTGGCACTATGTGTCTTCTTTACCTCCACACGATTGAAGTTGTTGCAACAAAGTTAGAGCTTTCACGGCGAATGAAACTCAATTCACCTACAAATATAATGATATAATTGGAAAAAGGTGTAACTTTGTAGATAAAACAGAAAGAAGTTGATGAAAAAAGTTATTTTCGCCCTTATTTTGTTCTTTATGGCGGATAAAATGGCGGCACAAGAGAGCCAAACGGCTTATAATTTCTTGCGGCTGCCTGTTAGTGCGCACGCCGCCGCGCTAGGTGGCGACAACGTTACGCTCATTAACGACGATGCTTGGTTGATGTTCAACAACCCTGCGCTGCTGTCGTCGGTGAGCGATAAGACACTTGCATTGAACTACATGAACTTCATGCGGGGTGTTAATTTGGCTGGCGTGGCCTACAACAAGGTGATAAAAGAGCGCGCCTCGGCTGCCCTTTCGGTTAACTATGTGGACTATGGCAAAATGCGATATACCACCGCCGACAACCAAGACTTGGGCGAATTTGCCGCAAGAGACATCGCCGCAACGGCTTATTTCTCGTACATGCTTACCGATAAGTTGGCTGGCGGCATCGCTGCAAAGGTGCTGTCGTCGAGCATCGGGCACTATACATCGATTGGTATGGGCGTAGACCTTGGTCTGAACTATTACGATTCCGAACGCGAGCTGTCGCTATCGGTGGTGGCTAAGAACCTGGGCGGACAGCTTAAAGCCTACGAAGACGACTACGAGGCGATGCCGATAGACGTACAAATGGGCATCAGCAAACGCCTGCAACACATGCCTTTCCGCCTGTCGGCAACGTTGGTAGACCTCAACCACTGGCATTATGCGCTGATGAAACATTTTGTTTTTGGCGTGGATGTAGACCTTTCGCCAAACATTTGGGTGGGCGCAGGATATAGTTTGCGGCGTGCCAACGAAATGAAAGTGGGCGATGCCGAGAACGCCAGCAGTCATGGCGCGGGCTTGTCGCTGGGTGCAGGTTTGCAACTGGAACGGTTTAAGCTGAACTTGGCTTACGGCAAGTACCACGTTTCTAGCTCGTCGGTGGTGCTTAACGTGTCGTTTGCAATGTGAGTTGTGAGTTATTAACTCAAAAACTCATCAACTCACCAACTCATAAACTAAAAAATAAACTTACAAACAACAATACACTATGAAGAAAATAACCATCGCCATCGACGGACTTTCGTCGTGCGGAAAGAGCACTATGGCCAAGATGTTGGCCAAAGAAGTGGGCTATATCTATGTAGACACGGGCGCAATGTACCGTGCCGTAACGCTTTTTGCCATGCAAAACAACATGATTGCGCCCGACGGGCATGTTGACCGCGAGGCACTGAAAGCGAAAATGGACACGCTAAGGGTGGAGTTTAAGTTGAACCCCGAAACGGGAAAGGCCGAAACTTACCTCAACGGCGAGAACGTTGAACGCGAGATTAGGGGCATGGAGGTGTCGGCTCACGTGAGTTCCATTGCGGCAATAGACTTTGTTCGCACGGCTCTTGTGGCTCAACAACAACGCATGGGGCACGACAAAGGCATCGTAATGGATGGTCGCGACATTGGTACGGTGGTGTTTCCCGATGCCGAACTGAAAGTGTTTGTCACGGCTTCGGCCGAGGTTAGGGCGCAACGCCGCTTTGACGAGCTTGTAGGCAAGGGCATGGAGGCCAACTACGATGAAATTCTTCGCAACGTTCAAGAGCGCGATTATAAGGATAGTCACCGCGAAGTGAGTCCGTTGCGCAAGGCCGACGATGCCATTGAGCTAGACAACGGACAACTAACCATCGCCCAACAGCTGCAATGGCTGGTGGATAGGTTTGAAGAAAAAGCGGGGAAGGAGTAAGGAGAGAAGTGGGGAGTAGTAAGGAGAGAAGTAGTAAGGAGTAAGTGGTAAGGAGGGAAGGAGTAAGGAGAGAAGGAGTAAGAAGTAAGGAGAAAAGTAGTAAGAAGTAAGGAGTATGGAGGGAAGAAGTAAGGAGTAAGGAGGAAAGGAGAAAGGAGTAAGCAGTGAAGGAGTAAATAGGTAAGCCGTGAAAGAGCTGAAATAATAAAGCTACAAAGGCCTTTCTTTTCAGGCAAATGGCCGGAATAGTGCCTCATTAATGGACAAAACCTTCTTAACAACTTTCCCTCCTTTCAGCCTTTCGCCCTCCCCTTTCCGCCAAAAAGGATTAAAAAAAGAATTAATAAATTTAAGAAACCTCAATTTTTGTCACGATAAAGTTTGCATTTTCAAATATCTTGCCTATCTTTGCAGTGACAAGTTTAGGTCACGAGGATTGCTTATTGCAAGCCAGTTCTCGCAAACTAATGATGAATATCCTAATTGTCAGTAAAAATAGATTATAAATTTTGAGTTAATTACTGTTTTTGGAGGAGGTTCTTCGCGATGAAGGGGCTCCTTTTTTCGTGTTCAGTTGTGAACATCAAACAAGTGTGCGGCCGGGGTTATAGGCCGTTCTAAAAGTTACTTTATTGTATTTTTAGCTTTTAGCTGAGCAGTTTTTGCTTACTTCTTGAAGGAGCATGGTGCACTATGCTTTCTGAAAGAGAAAGCAAAAGATGCCGGATAAAAGCAAAAAGACAATGAAGAGCTATACAAGGAACAACAAATGAACACCTTTGCCGGGAACTTTTAGAACATGCCAACAATAAACGCAAGCCCCAAAAGAACCACGCTTTCGAGGCCTTTCTCCCTTTCTTAGTTCGTTTTTCACGGCCTTATTGCCTTTAAGTTACAAACAACAGCATGAATACAAAGCCCCTTGTAGTGGCACTACAAGAGGCTTGTACGGACACTACAAGAGCCTTGTAGCAGGACTACAAGCGGCTTGTAGCCCCACTACAAACTACGTTGTACTGCACAAGCGGCCAGAAATTTGTGGGCAAACGACTACGAAACCACGAAAGACAACAACATAAACCACTAAAAAAGCAAAGGCACGACCCGCAACATGTGTTGCAAGCCGTGCCTTCGACGCTATGTTTTTGGCTTATGCCCGATGTCAAATCTTATTGTGCGCGCTCGATGTAAGCCACCACATCGCCCTTATTTACCTTGCTACCCTGCTTGGCATTGATTTCAACCAGCTTGCCACCGAGTGCGGCAGGCACAGTAACAATCTCGCCCCAGGTGGCAACAATGTAGCAGAACACATCGCCTTCCTTGTATTCCTTACCAATGTAAGGTTCAACGGTAGGTGCGCATTCGCCGTCGCCATTAAATTCCCAGAACAGTTGTCCCTTAACGGGAGCAACAAGCGCATCGGCCTTGGCGTGCTTAAAGGCGGCGAGTTCTTCAACAGACAACTTACTACCCATTTTGGCATCCTTAGCCTTTTGCAAGTCGGCCAAGAAGTTCTTCTTAGCCTGTCCGCTCTTATAATTGCGGTATTGTTCGGGGTGCATAGCCAGTTCAAACAGTTCTTCGTCGTCCTGTCCATACTCCCAACCGTTCTCGTCCATTTCCTTCTTAAACTCATCCAAGCTGTTTGGCAGCAGCGTATGTGGGTCGGCATCGGTAAATTCGAACCCTTTTTCCTTGGCCAAAGCCACCAATTCGGGTGCGATTGTTCCAGGAATTTTGCCACTCTTGCCCAAAATCATACCCCACATGGCATCGTCCATCATCACGAAACGACCCTTGCCTTGCTCCATTGTGAGGAGGTTCATCAGGGCAATGTTCTTCACATACTGCGAGAATGGCGTTACGAGGGGTGGATAACCCACGCGTGGCCAAACGTACTCTACCTCGTTGAAGAGGTTGATAAGCATGTCGTCGGTAGACAATTCGGACTCGCCCTTCTTCGCACGGATGCTATTGATGGTGCTATGTATGCCTGCAAGGTCGGCCATCATACTGCCCATCATACCGCCGGGCAAGCCACAACCAAGCAACAACGAGCTCATCAGCTTGTTGGCGGGGTTGATAAAGTAGCCCAACCACTCGTCGATGAACTCTTGTGTCAATGCGCGCGCCTTCATGTAAGCGCTCATGTTGATTTCAGGAACGTCGAAACCTTCGTTCTTCAACATGCTTTGCACCGAGATAACGTCGGGATGAACCTTACCCCAAGATAGCGGTTCGATGGCCGTATCAATGATGTCGGCACCGTTGTTGCACACCTCCAAGACAGAAGCCATCGACAAACCGGGGCCTGTATGGCCGTGATATTCGATAATAATTTCGGGGTGTTTGTCCTTAATGGCCTTCGTTAGCTGACCCAACAAGGCGGGTTGGCCAATGCCGGCCATGTCTTTAAGGCAAATTTCCTTTGCTCCGGCCTCGATAAGTTGGTCGGCAATGTTGCTATAATATTCCAGCGTATGCACGGGCGAAGTGGTAATACAGAGCGTTCCCTGCGGCGTCATGCCAGCCTCGGCCGCCCATTTAATGCTGGGTATGATGTTACGAACGTCGTTCAAGCCGTCGAAAATACGGGGTATGTCCACACCTTGCGCGTGTTTCACCTTATACATCAGCGCACGAACATCGTCGGGCACGGGGTACATTCGCAAAGCGTTCAGTCCACGGTCTAGCATGTGGGTCTTTATGCCCACCTCATTAAAAGGCTTACAGAATGCTCGCACACCCTCGTTGGGGTTTTCACCTGCAAGCAGGTTAACCTGCTCGAAGGCACCGCCGTTGGTTTCCACACGCGAGAAACATCCCATTTCAATAATCACGGGAGCGATGCGCTCCAATTGGTCTTTGCGTGGCTGAAACTTTCCGGAGCTTTGCCACATGTCTCGATAAACAAGACTGAATTGTATTTTCTTTTTCATAAGTTGCTTATACAAATTACTATAAGTGGATAATATAGCGGTGCAAAATTAGATAAAAAAAATCAAATACGGCCCATTGCTTTGAAGTTTTTGCAGATAGTTAGCATTGCTTGGCGAGCAAAGGGGGCAGCAAGCATGCCACCAAATGCCATGCGTTGCACCGCAAATAACACCCGCCCTACCCCATAAAAGCTGCGCGAACAAGTGTTAAAAAGGGATAAGAGCAAGAAGGTTCACCATTTATTCGTTAATTTTGTAGCCTAGAATGCGAAGAAAATCGTTAATTGCCTTGTTGCTGTTTGCCGTCATATTTGTGACGGCGGGGGTTTATACACCCTACGCGCAGCGAAAAAAAACGCCTAAGACGGCTGCCGAGAGGCAGGCCGACTCCATCAGGCGCGACTCGTTGGAACGTGTGGCCAACGACACTACACGCATGGATTCGCTGCAACGAGCCATCTACCGACACAACAAACAGGTGGACGACTCCATCCGCCTAGACTCGATTAACCGACAAAAGAAGAACGGAATAGACGCGCCCGTGGTGTATTCGGGCAACGATTCGCTGGTTTACAACGCCGATTCAAAGATGGCTTACCTCTATGGTTCGGCCAAAGTGAAGTACGAAAACATGGACTTGGCCAGCGAACGCATACGCATCAGCACAGACAGTAGTGTGGTACACGCCACTGGTGCGCCCGACAGCACAGAGAAAAGCGGCGTTAAAGGTAAGCCCGTATTTAATATGGGTTCGGATAAGTACAGCAGCGACACGATGGCCTTTAACTTCAAATCGAAGAAAGGAATTATCAAAGAGGTGCACACACAGCAACAAGAGGGATTTCTTTTCGGGCAAAAGGCCAAGCGCGATGCCAATGGCGACGTATATCTTCAACACGGACGATACACCACTTGCGATAAAGATTGCCCCGACTTTTACATTGCACTATCGCGTGCTAAGGTTCGTCCAGGCAAGGATGTGGTGTTCGGACCAGCCTATTTAGTGGTGGCCGACGTGCCATTGCCGTTGGCCATTCCCTACGGTTTCTTCCCCTTTACCAAGAAATACAGCAGTGGCTTTATCATGCCCACATACGGCGACGAGAGCGAACGCGGCTTTTACCTGCGCGACATTGGCTATTATTTCGCCCTCGGAGATAAGTGGGACCTGAAACTTCTGGGCGAAATATACACCAAAGGCTCGTGGGGTGTCTCGGCCGCAACCAACTATCGCAAGCGTTATCGCTACAACGGCAGCTTTTATTTAAGCTACCAAAACACCAAAACGGGCGACAAGGGATTGCCCGATTACTCGTCGCAAACCAGCTTTAAGCTGCAATGGAGCCACCGACAAGACCCCAAGGCCAACCCTTTCAGCAACCTTTCGGGAAGTGTTAACTTTGCCTCCACCAGCTACGAGCGCAACAACATGAACAGCCTTTACAACCCCCAAGCGCTTACACAAAGCACCCGAACATCGTCGGTTAGTTGGAGTACGGGCTTTTCGAGCATCGGTCTAACGCTCAGCGCAACGGGAAACCTCTCGCAAAACATGCGTGACTCGAGCATCGCACTCACCCTTCCCGACCTCAACATCTCCATTGCGCGCTTTAATCCCTTTAAACGCAAGCACGCCGCAGGTAAGGAACGCTGGTACGAAAAGATTTCAATGAGCTACACCGGACAGCTAAGCAACTCGATAAATACGAAAGAAGACCGCCTGTTGCACTCGAATTTGGTAAAGGATTGGCGCAACGGAATGATGCACAGCGTGCCTATCAGCGGGTCGTTTACGCTGTTCAACTACCTCAGCCTCAACCCCTCGGTGTCGTTTACCGACCGCATGTACACCAATAAGATTAACCGTTCGTGGGACATTGCTCAGCAAGCAGAACGCCGCGACACCACTTACGGGTTCCACAACGTGTACGACTGGCGCATGAGCGTATCGGCCAATACCAAGCTTTACGGCTTTTGGACACCCAGCCGCAAGCTGTTTGGCGACAAGATTGTGGCCATTCGCCACGTCATCACACCGCAAGTGAGTTTCAGTTACGCCCCCGACTTCGGCTCGGCGCGTTACGGCTACTACGCCACTTACCAAAAAACAGACGCGGCGGGCAACGTTTCGCTTGTAGAATACTCGCCTTTCGAGGGTTCGCTCTTTGGTGTGCCCGGCCGAGGAAAAACAGGTAGCGTGTCGTTCGACGTAGGAAACAACCTCGAAATGAAGATACGCTCCGACAAAGACTCAACGGGATTTAAGAAGATTTCGCTCATCGACGAGCTGGGCGCATCCATGTCGTACAACATGGCGGCCGAAAGCAGACCGTGGAGCGACCTTAGTATGCGCCTAAGATTAAAGTGGTGGAAGAACTACACGTTCAGTATGAACGCCGTATTTGCCACTTACGCCTACGAGCTAGACAAAGACGGCAACCCCTATGTGGGCACGCATACCGAGTGGGGACGCGGTAGGTTTGGCCGTTTCCAAGGCATGTCGCAAAACGTTTCGTTCACCCTTACGCCCGAAAAACTGGCTAAGCTGTTCGGCAAAAAGACGAAAGAAGACGACGATAAGAAACCAAACAAGAACGACGAAGGCATTGATACGAACATAGAAAGCAACATAGACGACGACATGGTTGAAGGACAACGTGGCGCAAGCAACCCTAACGACGGCGGAAAGACCGAGACCGACGACGACGGATACATGAAATTCTCCATGCCGTGGTCGCTAACCTTTGGTTATGGAGTAACGATGAGCGAGAATACCGACCGCTCTAAGTTCAACTACAAAACCATGCGCTACCCCTATAAGTTTACGCAAACGCTCAACATGAGCGGCAACATACGCCTTAGCGAGGGATGGAACATCAGTTTCTCGTCGGGTTACGACTTTGAAAACAAGAAAATATCCATGACCACGGCCTCGCTACAACGAGACCTTCACTGTTTCAGCATGAGTTGCTCGGTGGTTTTGGCCCCATACACCAGCTACAACTTCACCTTCCGTTGTAATGCCTCCACGCTTACCGATGCGCTTAAATACGACAAACGCAGCGGCTATGGCAACGCCGTACAATGGTATTAAGCAAGTGCAACAACTACAACTAAACATATTATAATAATGAAGAAAACAACGCGCGCCATACACCAAGCCTACAAACGCCGCGATGCTTACGATGCCCTGAGCATGCCCGTTTACAACGCCGTGGCCTACGAGTTTGACAATGCACAAACCATGTCCGACGTGTTTTGCGGACGTATCGCAGCTCCCGATTACTCGCGCGTGGGCAACCCAACGGTTGAAAACTTTGAACATCGCGTAAAGGGCATCACGGGCGCAACAGACGTTGTGGCCTTCAATTCGGGCATGGCGGCCATCAGTGCGGTGTTTATTGCTCTGGCCGAACAAGGAAAAAACATCGTCAGTTCGCGCCACATGTTCGGCAATACCTACTCGTTGCTCACCTCCACACTCAAACGTTTCGGTGTGGAAGCACGCCTTTGCGACCTCACCAACCCGGCAGAAGTGGAACGTTTGCTCGACGACAACACCTGCTGCGTGTACTTAGAGATAATGTCTAACCCACAATTAGAGGTGGTAGACCTGCCTGCTTTGGCGGCATTAGCCCACGCACGGGGCATCCCCGTGGTGGCCGACACCACGCTTATTCCCTTTACCGAGTTCTCGGCAAAGGCTCTCGGTGTGGATGCCGAAGTGGTTTCCAGCACCAAATACATCAGTGGCGGAGCAACATCTTTGGGCGGATTGGTTATCGATTACGGCACATGCGAACGTTTGGGGCATGCCCTACGTGGCGAATTGCTCTTCAACTTCGGTGCCTACATGACTCCCCAAGCGGCCTATCTGCAAACTGTCGGCCTAGAAGTTCTCGATGCACGCTATCGCATCCAGGCCGACAACGCCCTACAACTGGCCATCCGCATGCAGGCATTGCCGCAGATTAAACGCGTTAACTACGTAGGACTGCCCGACAATCCCTACCACCACTTGGCCAAAAAGCAGTTTGGCAACACCGCCGGTGCCATGATAACCATCGACTTGGAGAGCAAGGCGGCATGTTTCGACATGATAAACAAGCTTAAACTTATCCACCGCGCCACCAATCTTTTCGACAATCGCACACTGGCCATCCACCCTGCCAGCACCATTTACGGCTCGTTCTCGGACAAAGAACGCCAAGAGATGGACGTGTTGGACACGACTATCCGACTGAGCATCGGATTGGAAGACGTGGACGACCTGTTGGAAGACATCAAACAAGCGTTAGGCTAACTCTTCGGCAAAAGAGCCACCCGCAAACATCATTATTAATCCATAACGACAAAAACGAGGCATATCACTCCCCTCCACCCGTAAAGAGAGGGAGGTGTGAGGCCGACATTTATTATGCAAAACTACGACTTCGCCCAAATAATCGACCGCAAAGGCAGCGGCGACATCAAGCACGACGCGCTGCTACCACGTTGGGGGCGCGACGACCTTTTGCCCCTTTGGGTGGCCGACATGGACTTTGCCACGCCTCCATTTATCGTTGATGCCTTACGTAAACGATTGGAACACCCCATCTTTGGCTACACAACAACGCCCAACGAGCTATGGCAGAGCATCATCGACTGGCAGCAACACCAACACCAATGGACTGTGCAACGCGAGTGGCTAACCTTTATCCCAGGCATCGTTAAGGGCATCGGTTTTGTAATAAACGTATTCACACGCCCTGGCGAAAAGGTGATTATACAGCCGCCCGTGTACCATCCGTTCCGCCTTACGCCACTAGCCAACGGGCGCAAAGT
The DNA here is from genome assembly GCA_938028745.1 of uncultured Prevotella sp. Taxonomy (GTDB): domain Bacteria; phylum Bacteroidota; class Bacteroidia; order Bacteroidales; family Bacteroidaceae; genus Prevotella. The sequence goes on along the minus strand of CALIZL010000105.1, from coordinate 9,407 downwards.
GGTGTTCAACCCGCTGAAACGCAATGCCGAAGGATATTACGAAATGGACTTCGACAACCTTGAGGCCGTTTGCGACGAGCAATGCAAGGTATTTGTGCTATGCAACCCCCACAATCCGGCAGGGCAAACATGGGCTAAGGAAACGCTGCAACGCTTGGCCGACTTCTGTTACGAGCACAACATCATCGTGATTAGCGATGAAATACATGCGGACATGGCCTTGTTTGGCAATCGCCATACGCCCTTCGCCACCGTGAGCCAGCGTGCGGCAGACATCTCCATCACCTTTGGCGCACCCTCTAAAACGTTCAACATAGCAGGCATTGTCAGCTCGTTTGCCATCGTTCCCAATGCCGAATTGCGCACCAAATTTTTCCGTTGGCTCGCCGCAAACGAACTGAACGAACCCACCATCTTTGCACCTATTGCCACCATTGCGGCCTTTACGCAAGGCGACGAGTGGCGCAAGCAAATGCTGAAATACATTGAGGGCAACGTGCTTTTCGTTGAAGCTTATTGCAAAAAGCACATCCCTGGGGTTAAACCCTTACGTCCGCAGGCCAGTTTCTTGGTGTGGCTCGACTTTACCGAGCTGAAACTAGACCACGCCCAGTTGCTAGACCTATGCGTAGACAAAGCCCATTTGGCCATGAACGACGGCGAAATGTTTGGTCCTGGTGGCGAGTCGCACATGCGATTGAATGTGGGAACGCCTCGCGCCATACTTCAACAGGCCCTTGAACAATTGGCCCAAGCGGTGAAAAACATCTAGAAAACCATCCTAAAAAGGTACATATACAAAAGTGGAGGGCTGCGTTGGCAACCCTCCACTTTTTTGTTATCCCCCTCTTAATACGTCACCCTTTGCGCATCAGGTGCTTACGCTCTTCGGGCGAAAACTTCTCGATGGCATAGCGCAACATGGTTCGGGGCATCTCCAAGCGATGGCTTTCCACAAACAGGCGAAGTCTTTCCACATCGCGTTTGCCTGCCTCGCGCAACATCCAGCCAATGGCCTTGTGCATCAGATCGTGCTTATGCCCCATCATTTTCTCGGCCAAGGCGAAGGTATCGTCCAATTGTCCTTGCCTGATAAAGGCGTAAGTAGACACCATCGCGATGCGGTTATCCCACAACAAGGGGCTTTCGGCTAGCCGATAAAGCAAGTCGCGCGGCTTGTCTAGCAAGTACGTGCCGATGGTTTCCCACGCGGCAAGGTCCACGAGGTCCCAATTGTTGATGTATTGGGTATTGCTTAAATAGAAGTCTACAAGCTCGGTGCGTGTCGGTTCATCGCCTTTGTTGAACTGAATAGTAAGAATGAACAAGGCACAAAGGCGCACTTCGTGCCACTCTGACCGAATGAGTTGTTGCAAATCGGCCATATCCACACCAGCATGCACCTTAGCCACACGGCGCGTTTCGGGTACGGTAACGCCCAAAAAGCGGTCGTTTTCGCCGTATTGTCCCTTGCCCGTCTTGAAGAAATAGCTTAAATGCGCCGCCTTCTCTGCACTTCCTTGGGCTTTCAATTCGTTGGTAATGGTGTCTGTTATGTTCATCGTGTACGTGTATTTAGTTCGCTATCTGGTTGAAAACATACCACAAAGTTTATGGCGTAGTCTTTACTTTTAATCTTTCTATCAATTGAGAGGAGTTTATTGTACTTGTGCCACTAAACGTAGATAAACGCCCCACTCATGTACAAAGTATTAGACAAAGATACGATAAAATCTGAAATTCTACTGCATTTGCCTGTGGCAAAAACGTGGATATGCCTCGAAAAGGTGACCTGGCAGGAGAACTTTCAATACATGCTTTGCAAGTTGAAAGTATCTTTCCAGTGGCATATAATGAGGAAAAAGTAAAGAGCACTTCATTATGTTTCTTATGTTCTTATGTCAACATGGGCGTGTTTATGTCGAAACACGAAAGATGAACGTTTTCGTTAAGCCAAATGAACAACGTCGAGCTTGCTCGAACATTGTCATGGCGAGAATTGGAAATCGCCGACACGGAGCTTTGAGCGAAGTGGAAAGGCGAACCGCACTTTTAGGGGAACTAGAAAAGAACGAACAACTCGTTCACTCATCCACTTGTCTTCTTGTTAACCTGTCCACTCGTTAACTCGCCAACCACTGTAATCTTTTCAGCAAGAAATTTAACACTAAAAGTGCCCTTTCTGTCGACCAACCGCTCACCTTGTCGCAAAAAATCGATTCTCGCGAAGGTTTGTTTTGATGTAAAAAGGGGTTAGCCGATGGATGCGGCAAAATGTATTTTTATTTAAAACAACCGCCGTTTGTAGCAGTTTTTGGGCTATTTGCTGCCAAATGCGGTGCAATATGCCGCTAAACGCAGTGCGTTTTGCCGCTAAATGCAGTGCGATTTGGTGCTAAACGCAGTGCATTTTGGTGCTAAATGCAAGCTATTTTGGTGCTAAACGCAGTGCAAAACGCTGCTAAATGCAAAACGAAAAGCATAAATATACACGGCAATGGTATAAACAAAACCTTTTAGAGCCATCAAATACATGGCTAAAAAGGGCAAAATAGCCGTTAAAAAGTGGGGTTTAGGGGATAAAAAGTGGGTTATTGGGCATAGAAAATAATGAGCTGGCGACCAAACTAGAAAGGCTAAATGGTGCAAAATGCAGGTTAAGTTCTTAAAAACAGACAAAACAAAAGGCACGAAAGACTAGAAATAGTAGTTGTTTACCTACTTTTCGACCTATATTTTCGCTAGAACGGCGTGAAATTTAGAACAGTTTTGTAAAAACGAAATAAACAATTTAAGATTTTGAGTTTGTAAGTTGATGAGTTGATGTGTTCGGGGGTTGGTGATGAGTTTGTGAGTTTGTGAGGTGATAAGTTTGTGAGGTGATGAAGTGGTGAGGTGATGGGTTGATGTATTCGGGGGCAGTTGGGTTTTAGAGTTTATAAGCCAAGGAGCTGATTTGTTCTGCACTTGGTATATGTTTTCCCTCTGCCAACCCCTCGTTATGGCTTTTGTCAACAGGCAAAACTGCGTTAAACATGCACCCAAAGACTGGTAATACGCCATTTTTTAGCTATCTTTGCAACCATGAATATCGAAGAATTGCAGGGAAAAAAGATTGCCGTGCTACTATCGGGAGGGGTAGATAGCTCGGTGGTGGTGTACGAGTTTAACCAACTTGGACTGCACCCCGACTGCTTTTACATCAAGATTGGCCCCGAAGAAACGGAAGAATGGGACTGCGCATCCGAAGAAGACTTGGAGATGGCGACTGCTGTGGCCAAACGTTTCGGGTGCAAATTGGAGGTGGTTGACTGCCATAAGGAGTATTGGGAGCAAGTTACACGCTACACGATGGACAAGGTGAAGGCGGGATTTACACCCAATCCCGATGTGATGTGCAACAGGCTGATTAAGTTTGGCGCATTTCATGAGAAGCGCGGACACGAATACGACCTCATCGCAACGGGACATTATGCCCAAACGGAATGGATTGACGGCAAGAAATGGCTGGTTACGAGTCCTGACCCTGTGAAAGACCAGACCGACTTCCTTGCACAAATATACGATTGGCAACTGCAAAAGGCCATTTTTCCCATTGGTCATTACCAAAAGGGAGAGGTGCGAGAGATTGCCGAACGCGAACATCTTATCAACGCCAAACGTAAAGATAGCCAAGGCATTTGCTTTCTTGGCAAGATTAATTATAATGATTACATCCGCCGCTTTCTTGGCGAAAACCCTGGCGAAGTGCTGGAACTGGAAACAGAAAAGAAAATCGGCATGCACCGCGGACTGTGGTTTCACACCATTGGTCAGCGGCACGGACTGGGCTTTGGCGGTGGTCCGTGGTATGCAGTTAAAAAGGATGTGGAACGCAATGTGCTGTTCGTAAGCAAGGGGTACGAACCTGCCACGGCTTACAAGAAAGACTTTAAGGTGCACGACTTGCACCTGCTGACGGCTCCGCTCGATGGGCTAGACGTTACATTTAAGATTAGGCACACACCCGAATATCATCGCGCACAACTAGAACCGCTACCCGATGGCGGCTATATCGTGCATGCCGAAGAACCCATGCAAGGCGTTGCGCCTGGCCAGTTCTGCGTTATCTACGATAAGGAACACCACCGCTGCTTTGGCTCTGCTGAAATAGCATGGTGAGTTTATGAGGTTGTGAGTTTGTAAGTTCGTGTGTTTTTGCACCGAAAGCCTTTTAAGTTCGCGAGGATGTGCGGTTAAGAGAACTAAGGTTCGTGAGGTTAAGAGCCTTTAATTTAATGAGTTTGTAACCACACAAGCGTTGAAACTGCAAGGCATATCACTCCCCTCTCCCCTTGGAGAGGGGCTGGGGGTGAGGCTGGTAGTGAGGCTGGACGATGAGTCTGGGCGATGAGTCTGTCCTGTCTAATACGCCTCCCTATATTTGCTTTCGTCCTTATCATCAAGCATGCTAAGGTACGATTGGTAGCGGCTTTGGGCGATGTAATGGTCGTTTAAGGCCTGCAACACAGCGCAGCCAGGCTCGTGCGTATGCGTGCAGTTGTTAAAACGACAATCTTTGGAAAACGCAAATATCTCCTTAAAATAGCTGCTTAGTTCGGTGCGTTCGATGTCGAACGTGCCAAAACCCTTGATGCCCGGCGTGTCGATAACCCATCCGCTTTCAGGCAGTTCCAACATTTCGCTGAATGTGGTGGTGTGCATACCCGCGTTATGAGCGTTTGAAATCTCTGCGGTTCGCAGGTTCGCCGTGGGCAAAAGGCGGTTAATGAGGGTGGACTTCCCCACCCCACTGTTACCACTTAAAAGCGAAATGCGGCCTTTAAGCAAGGCCCGCACCTCGTCGACGCCCGCTCCCGTCTCGGCCGAAATGGCCAAACAGTGGTAACCAACCGTCTCGTAGAGGTTCATCACCATCTGTTGGTAGCGCATTTCGTCGTCGTCGAGCAGGTCGGTCTTGTTAAACACCAGCACAACAGGTATGCGATAGGCCTCGGCCGAGGCCAAAAAGCGGTCGATAAAGGTTGTGGAAGTCTGTGGTCGGTTAACGGTTACAATGAGCAAAGCCTGGTCGATGTTCGCTGCAAGGATGTGACTCTGCTTTGAAAGGTTCGACGACTTGCGTATAATGTAGTTCTTACGGTCGTGGATAGCCGAGATAAAGGCCGTGCCCTCTTGGTTGGTTACAAGCTGCACGCGGTCGCCCACAGCCACAGGTGATGTGCTGCGTATGCCTTTAAGCCTGAAACTGCCCTTTATCTTGCTGTCTACAATTCGGCCGTCGTCGGTTTTCACCGTGTACCAACTGCCCGTATTCTTTATTACCAGTCCTTGCATGTTGTGCCTTTGGCGCGGTGTATTAAACCGTCATTATCTCCTTATTCTTCGCTTCAAGCAGTTCGTCAATCTTCTTAATGAACTTGTCGTGTAGCTTTTGGAGTTTCTCTTCGGCATCCTTTTCGTTGTCTTCCGACAGTCCGTCCTTGATGGCCCTCTTCAGTTTATCCTTTATTTCGGCACGCACGTTGCGCACTTCAATCTTGGTTTTCTCGCCAATCTTGTTGCATTGTTTGGTCAATTCCCTGCGCCGCTCTTCGGTAGGCTGCGGTATTCCTAGGCGTATAACCTCGCCGTTGTTCTCGGGTGTGATGCCCACATCGCTGTCCATGATGGCCTTTTCGATGTCGCGAATGGCCTTTTTATCAAAAGGCTTGATGGCGATGGTACGCGCATCGGGTGCCGAAACGTTAGCCACTTGGTTGAGTGGAACGGTCATTCCGTACGATTCCACACGCACACCATCGAGTATGGCCACGTTAGCTCTACCTGCACGAACACGCGACAATTGCTCTTCAAGATACATTGCCGCCATTTCCATGCGGTCTTGCGCATCTTGCAATGCTTCCTTTACGTCTATCATAATACTTAGTTCTTAATTGTTTTTAAAGCACAAATTTAGAGAATTATCGCCAATAACCCAAATTGTTTGGCGCAAAAAAGCGGTTGGACAATTGTTTTCTTGCATAACGCTTGTTTTTCGCGCGCGCGTACAATATATATAGGACACACGCGTTTAAAAAGAAAATTAAGACAGAAAAAAGACATGCAAACAGGTTACCAAACCGTTATCGACAAATACTATCCGCACGACAACGAGCTGCGACACATATTGTTAACCCACAGCCGTTGTGTGGCAGACTTGGCTTTGGCCTTGGCTAAACAACATCCCGAGCTAAATCTCGACCTGCAATTTGTTGAAGAGGCGGCCATGTTGCACGACATCGGCATTGTGCGTTGCGATGCTCCGTCCATCCATTGCTTTGGAACGGAACCCTATATCGCCCACGGACGACAAGGCGCAGAGATGCTGCGAGCCGAAGGAATGCCGCGCCATGCCCGCGTTTGCGAACGGCATACGGGCGCAGGCATCACTCGCGAGGCCATCGAAACGCAACATTTGCCCCTTCCCTTACAAGATTTCTTGCCCGAAACACCCGAAGAACAGCTGATTTGCTATGCAGACAAGTTTTTCAGCAAAACCAAACTCGACCGCCAAAAGACGGTGGAACAGGCCGAAAAGAGCCTCGCCAAGTTTGGCGAAGATGGACTAGAGCGTTTCCGCGCGTGGGTGAAAAGGTTTGGAGAACCGCCAATAGTGCTCCCTGCGACATAACCTTTGGCCTTTGAAATGTTATTGACTCAGTGTCTTTCGTGGACGAATAGGGAAACAAACGTTTGGGCTACACCGCAAAACTCGTTGCCTTTACCGCTCTTTTCAAACACGATAAAGTTTAAAAGAAACTACCAAAAACAAGAAGATAAAAAGAAAAGAACCCAGCGTGATGCCGGGTTCTTTCTTAAAGAGAAACGTCAACTGAATGTCTAACCCATTGGCAAAGGTGAGGTTTCATATACCCTATGCCGTTGGCTTTATCGTCTTTCATTCAGCTCTTTGTAGGCTGCCGACAATCTTATCGGCAGCCTAATATAAGCGTGATGTTACTTATGGAACTTCAATTTTTCTATACCAAAGGTCATTGTTACCTCCCCTTGTGTGTCGCGCAACTTCAAAGGGTTCTTCTCCGTATCGTAAAGTTTCTTAATTTCCCCATGGCCCAGTCTCTTCCCTTCTCTTACTAGCTGTTCGAACAGGGGAATTTCAAAGGTATATTCTTTCCTAAATCCATCGTTTTCCCTTTCTCTTTTGAACACCACAAAAATCTTTTCACCACTTTTATAGCTAGGAATATTGTAGTGTGCATACCTACTCCAATAGTCGAAATGAAACTCTGCTTGTTGCTTAGGGTCGGTACCAAACTGCACATAACCCCTGCCTGCATTGAGTTTTTTGCCTGCTAACGACTTCAAATCGTCTTGAACAACAAGTTCGAAACCGACACTCGAGAACTCGCCAGCATAGGGATCGTTCTTGGTGTACTTAGAATAGATTACCGTTTTAAACGTACGATTCGTGCCAAGTTCCTTTAATTTGTAAGCAATTGGTGCGCCAGGGTTTTCAGTACTCAGTCGAGCGCCTTCGCTGATGAACTTCTTCACGTCCTCCAAGCTGATGGCGGCCAACGAACCAAGTTTGGCATCGCCACCCAAAACACGTCCCTTGATGGTAGATTCTTTCAGCAAGTCGTTGTAGGCAGCCTCTGCATTGGCACCAATCTTTCCGCCCAGCACAGATGCTTGCAGTTTAGCCTCCGCCTCTTTCTTCGTCATATTTGTCTCGATGCCCAAAAGCAAGATGCGACCATATTTGATGGAAGAGACGAACAGGGGCTTTTCTTTGCCAAACTCCTTCTTATAGTCAAATTCCTTGGCAAAGAAGTCAGATGGATTCTTGGGCAAGTCGATGCTCAATTCATAGAACACCTGCTGCACTTTCACCAAAAAGCGGTTCTTTTCCTTATCAAAGCTGAAACCCGCACTTGCCTCTACGGTGTTGGCAGCTCCTTTGTAGTTGCCACCCATAGCCATTTTGAGGTGCGCTTTGTCGTAAACCTCCTCGATAGAATAGGTGAGGTTAGCCGCCGGAGCGTTGAATTTACGGCTAAGCAGTTCGTTAATCCCCTTTCTTACGCCCGAAAGCGAGGGGTTTTCTATTTTGATAGTGGGGTCGGAACTACCTGGAAGGTCGGTAGAAAGCATGATTGGAGCGCGGTCTGCCTCAATGGGATCGTATTCTCCATCAACAACACTCTTCGCCCGTAGCAGCGCACCAGGATAGAAAACGTTCTTATCGTCCGAGAAGAGCAGTTGTTCTTCAAACTCTTTCGCTTGTTCGTAGTATTCCTTGGCCGAGGTTCCTCTTGTATCAGCAAAGGCATATCCGAGAGATGCAGGTTTGGCATCGCCCACTTTTCTTTCTGAAAAAGGTTCCATCTGTTTTACCGATGGCATGGTATTTACATACGAGTTAATCTCCGTTGGGAAAGTTCCATTCCCCGTGTTTGTTCCCAAATCCCCGTCTTTATCATTGCCACAGGCACACACTAGGACTGAAAGTACAATCGTCAGTTCTTTTCTTAATGTTAGTTTCTTCATTTTCGTTTTGATATTAGTTACTATTCTCTAATTAATTGTTTCACTATGCTTACCCCTATTAATTAAACTGTTTATCAAAGCTTGCTTGCAACAATGCAAAAATTATATTCCTTTAACAATTACGGCTGCATTTCTACGTGTATACGAATGAGAAAACGCCTTGACTTTTGCCGCCGCCCATACCCTTTGTGCAAGAAAATCATGTTAGGCAACCACGCTGTTGCTTTCAAACTTGCCCAACGTTACATCCGCACGTGCCTTTTCTGGCGGCAGCACTTTCAGTGTGGCACCATTACTTGCAAGACAACACGCCAAATAAAGAATGGTTCTCATGCACATCACCTAATTATACATCAACAAAAAATATCCCCAAACAAACGAATTAGAATTTAAGAATTTGTTGTACCTTTGTCAAACAGTTCGTACATGATGAGCACCGACTATGTCTTTGCAACAACAAGGATAAAGTAAGGACACGCCACCATTTCATAAATGCAAGTAACAGCTATTATGCTATCCTTCCAAGGTTAATCAAACAAAAAGCGTTACACTGCATTAAACTAAGGTTGGCTTTTAAAACTCCACACTACGTCCTGATGCTGCTTTGCTAAGCAAATCTTTGTAATTTTCTGCTTTTACCAAGCATCGTTTGCCCGCTTTTCTGTGGTTTAGCCCCACCATGTCCGCCAAATAAGCAAGCAGAACCCGCTCAGAGACAAGCAAGAAAGCCATTAAAGACGACTTTTTGAAACATCCCTAAGCCAAGAAAGTTTATCTAAATTATACCCGTTGGCGGAATTAATTTAGGGCATACTTAATTCTGCCGATGGGTTTGTTATTAATGAAATTCACAT
>CALIZL010000104.1 GCA_938028745.1 uncultured Prevotella sp. | reverse complement strand
CCAAAACGCACTGCATTTAGCACCAAAACGCACTGCATTTAGCACCAAAACGCACGGCATTTAGCACCAAAACGCACGGCGTTTAGCACCAAAACACACTGCATTTTGCACCAAATAGCACCGAAAATGGTGCAAATGGCGGCTCTTTGAAATAAATATTCATTTTTCCGTATGCACAGACTACCCTCTTTTTGCATCAAAACAAAGCTTCGCGAGAATCGATTATTTGCGGCAAGGTGAGCGGTTGGTGAGCAGAAAGGATACTCATAATGTTAAAATATGTACTGAATACTAGACAAAACATGTGTGCCATATACACGCGCATGAGTAATGGCACGGAAAGCAAGTACGCTTAGTCTGTATGGGGACAGGTGCTATGGTTCCTCTTGTGTCTAGTAGGACACGTAAGCGGATATTTGCATAAACATTGCTAGCCGCACATCATGCTTGCAAATTCCACATATTATCACTACCTTTGCACAACAAGGCAATAGGTTCGCTTGCGAGCGATTAAAAGGGAATCGGGTGTAAATCCCGAACAGTCCCGCTGCTGTAAGTAACCTTTACTGGCCACAAACACTGCGCCACTGAACCCCAGCAAGGGCATTCGGGAAGGCGTTTGTGGTCGGGTTACAAAGTCAGAAGACCTGCCATTGCCATTTATCTTTAGGCTGGTTCTAAAAATTACCTTTGTTGTATTTTTAGCTTTTAGCTGAGCAGGTTTTGCATACTTCTTGAAGGAACATAGTGCACTATGCTTTCTGAAAGAGAAAGCGAAAGATGTCAGACAAAAGCAAAAAGACGGTGAAGAGCAATACAAGGAACAACGATTGAACCTTTGCGGAGATTTTTTAGAACATGCCTTTAATTTAACCTCGAGGAAAGGTTATAAGATAAGAACTTGAAATATGCAGAGAGTACACTTCTTTTCGGTTTGTGCGGCGTTGTTTCTCGCCGCATCCGCTCATGGTCAGGATACAAAACGGCAGTTGCCATTAGACTCGATTCAGCATGTACACGAGGTTGTTGTCGTGTCTAAAAACACTTTTCGCGAGGTTATTCCCTCGCAAAAGCTTGATGGTGCCGTGCTTGAAAGGCTGAACGCACACAGTGTGGCCGATGCCTTACGCTACTTCTCAGGACTGCAAATAAAAGATTACGGAGGTGTTGGCGGACTGAAAACGGTTAACATACGTAGTATGGGCACCAACCACCTCGGCATCTTCTACGATGGAATTGAGCTAGGCAATGCCCAAAACGGACAAATCGATCTTGGACAACTATCGTTAGACAACGTAGAGGAGATTACTTTATACAATGGACAGAAAAGCGCCATCTTCCAACCGGCAAGCGATTTCGGCAATGCAGGCTCGGTTTATATCCGTACACGCACGCCTCGTTTCGACATAAACAAGCCCTTTAACCTTAGATTCAAGGCTGGTCACGCTTCTAGTGACACCTATCGGCTGTCGGGTTTATGGGAAAACCGACTCAGCCAAGCCGTTAACACCTCGCTTAGTGTGGGCTATCTCACGTCTAGTGGCAAGTATCGCTTTCGTTATCTGCGCCACAACCAAGACCGCTCTGTGGCTTACGACACCACAGCCATTCGCCAAAACGGAGACATTTGGGCATTAAGGGCCGAAGCAAACGTGCATGGCGTGATAGACCACGGCATGTGGAATTGGAAAGCTTACACCTATAACTCGCAACGCGGAATACCAGGAGCCATTGTTAACAACGTGTGGCGGCGCGGCGAGAGGCAGTCGGACCATAATCACTTCTCGCAGTTGCGTTTCCAAAAAAGTTTCTCCGATGCCTTTTCTACGCAGTGGTTGGCCAAATACGCTTACTATCACACCCATTACGTCAATAACGACCCAACCCAATTGCCCGTAGACAACACCTACAAACAACAGGAAATATATCTATCTACGGCTAATGTGTTGGAACTGATGCCCAATTGGTCGGTTAGTTTAAGTTACGATTTCAAGTGGAACAAGCTCGATTCGGATGCTCGTCTCTTTGTTTTTCCCCATCGTTTCAGCAACTTTATCTCGCTGGCCACAGCCATTGACTATCGTCACCTCAAACTGCAAGCATCGGTTTTGGGTACATTCGTTAAAGACCACACACGCACAATGGTAGACAAGCCCAGCCACAGCGTGCTCTCCCCTGCCCTCTTTGTCAACCTCTATCCCTTTTCCAGCAAGGCATTTTCGCTTCGCGCCTTTGCCAAGAAAAGTTTCCGCATGCCCACTTTCAACGAGTTGTTCTACACCGAGATTGGCAATGCGCTGTTAAAACCAGAAACGGCAGTGCAATATAACGTGGGAGCGGTGTGGGATAAAACCTATCCTGCATCCTTGGTTCGTGGTTTCAGGCTGCAAGTAGACGGCTATTTCAATATCGTGAGCGATAAGATTGTGGCCTATCCCAAAGGTCAGCAGTTTAGGTGGACCATGCTTAACCTCGGCAAAGTGCACATCAAAGGCATCGACCTGCAAGCCGAAACAACCATGCAACCTTCGCCTGAGCTTTCGTTTAATGGGCGTTTGCAATATACTTATCAGCAGGCAAGAGACGTAACCAACCCTTCCGACTCGTATTACAAGCACCAAATACCCTACATTCCTTGGCATAGCGGCTCGGCCATTGTAGGTGCAAACTACAAGCAATGGCAACTGAATTACAGCTTTATCTATGCCGGCAAACGATATAACCAACAAGAAAACATCGTGTATAACTACATGCCGGCATGGTATACCAGCGACCTCTCGCTTGTTTACGCCTTTAATTGGCAAAAACTTCGGTGCAAACTAACGGCAGAAGTGAACAACTTGCTTGCCCAAGACTACGATGTGATACTGAATTATCCCATGCCCAAGCGCAACTACGCCATCTCAATAGACATCACCCTTTAACACCCGCAACAACAATGAAACGATTTTCGCTCTTCTATTTCGCATGCCTGATACTCGCGGTGGTTAGTTCGTGTCGCGAAGACTTTTACATCATTCCCTCTCAAAACCAAGACACGGGCGTGGCACCCACACGTGGCGACATTGTGGGCATGTATGTATTGAACGAGGGTAACATGGGTAGCAACAAGGCATCGATAGACTATTTGGACCTCGACGAGAACAAACCAACGGTGCATTACCACCGTAATATTTACTCGGAACGCAACCCCAACGTGGTGAAAGAACTGGGCGACGTGGGCAACGACATCAAGATATATGGCAGCAAGCTATGGATTGTGGTTAATGTTTCTAACAAGGTGGAAGTGGCCACGGCCGATAGCTGCAAGCGAATAACGCAGATTAATATACCCAACTGCCGTTACTTGACTTTTAAAGACGGCTTTGCCTACGTGTCTTCGTATGTAGGACCCGTGAAGTTAGACCAAGATGCGCCTTTGGGAATGGTGTATAAGGTAGACACGGTGGACTTTAAAAAGAAAGATTCGGTGGTGGTTGGCTATCAGCCCGAAGAACTTTGCATTGTCGAAAACAAGCTTTATGTAGCCAATAGTGGAGGCTATCGTATGCCAAATTACGACAATACACTGAGCGAAATAGACCTTACCACCTTTAAGGAGATAAGGAAAATAAAGGTGGGACTTAATTTGCACCATTGCCAAGTAGATCATTATGGGCAAATTTGGGTAACGTCGCGTGGTAACTACAAAGACGTTCCATCGCGCATTTATTGGCTCTACAAGGGACACAATCAGCTTTACGAGGTGATAGACAGCATCGACACGCCCGTTTCGGGGCTTTCAATCGTTGGCGACTCCTTATATTATTATGGCTCGGCATGGAACAGTGCCACCGCTACAAACACCATCAGCTATGGACTTATAAACGTAAGAACCCACCAAACCATCGAAACCAACTTGTTTTCTGCTCCCCAAATCAAGGCTATCACGATGCCTTATGGCATCATGGTGAACCCTACTGAACACGACTTTTACCTAATGGATGCAAAGAACTACGTTTCGAGTGGCAGTCTTTTGCACTTTAAACCCGATGGAACATTCGATTGGTCGGTGCAAACAGGCGACATTCCTGGGCATGCCACATTCGTATATAAATAGCGAACCTTTGATTTTTTAGTTAATAGGCTTTGTGTGTTCAAGCCGATGAACACACAAGCTTATGCACTAAGAAACTAAAAGGCTCAAAAACTAAAAAGCTTATAAGCTCAATAACTCACAAACTCATAAACTCACATAATATGAAGAAAGCTTTACTTTTCGTGGTTGCTTTAACGCTTATAGGCGTAAAGTCCACCGCACAACAGTATTTCAAGCAGGGCACGCCTAGTCAATACATCTACAAAGTAGTTGACTATTCGCCTGCTCCTGGTCAGTTTGTAAACACGATGCCTGCATACGAAAAAGGCGACGATGCAGCCAAGATGGCACAGAAATGCACCGACATGTTGGCCAACAACAAGCGCGACCTAATTACGCTTGGTGCTTTTGGGGGTTCGGTAACTTTCCATTTCGACCATAGTGTGGCCAACATCGCAGGCAAGAAAGACTTCATTATCGAGGGCAACGCCTTTTCGGGAAACAGCGAACCTGGCATTGTGATGGTGTCGAAAGACGTTAACCGCAACGGCATTGCCGACGACCCGTGGTACGAACTGCGTGGAAGTGCCGATGATGAAAAGCCTAACAGAGTGGTTTACGGCTATGAAGTTACCTATACCTCTGCACCTATGCAGGACATTCCGTGGACAGCTAATAAGGGTGGTAGCGGTAAAGTGGAGAGAAATAAGTACCATGCACAAGAGTATTATCCCTTGTGGATGCCATCTAAAATTACCTATAAGGGTAGCCTCCTGCCAAAAAATGCCACGCAAAACCCCGCTACAACCTACTGGGAACTGCATGAATTTGCCTACGGATACGTAGACAACAAACCCAATACCGACAAAGATGCGAACAGCTTTGACATAGATTGGGCCGTAGATGCGAACAGAAAGCAGGTGAAACTCGACTTTATCGACTTCGTAAAGGTGTATAGTGCCGAGCAACAAATGGCAGGATGGCTGGGCGAAACCTCTACTGAGATGGCAGGAGCCGAGGATTTGCACTTGCAAGAGTCGGTTGCAGCTATCAATAAGGCACTTGAAGGAAAGGTTGCAACATTTGACGACGTGGATGTAGCACTAAACTCTGATGGTTATTATATAGGCGAACGTAGAGCAGACGGCGAGGAAAAGACAAGTCTGTACATAAGTGGCAACTATCGTTTTCCCGTTACCAATGTTCCTAAATGGAATTATTGGAACAGTTTCGCCATCTCCAATCGCACGGCTACAAACTTTAAAACACTCACACCCGACCAATTTAACTCGTGTGTTGGACATGGTTACGACAACTCCGCCAATTATTGTGTGGCATACTTCTATGGCAAATCAGCTCCCATTGGGGTGCTAAGCAAGCCCGAAGGCGATGTTGTTCGTGGACTATATGTAACCAACAACGCCTACACACTTAGCTGTATCCTTAATGGTGACAACATGTCGAAGGGCGCAACAGGTAAAGATGAATTTGAAAAGGGCGATTGGCTGCTGCTCACCATTTGGGGAACAAAGGCTGATGGCAGTGAAACGAAGGTCGAAGTGTACTTGGCCGACTATCGTTCGAGCAACTCTGCCGAGCATTATTACTTAGGTAATTGGCAGTGGGTAGACCTTAGTGGCTTGGGCGAAGTAAAAGAATTGCGGTTCTCGATGACAGGATCGCGAAACAATAAATATGGTTTGACAACGCCTTCGTACGTTTGTGTAGACAATATTAACGGCACAGACGATGGAAAGAGCGGTAAAGTGTACCTCACAACAGGTATCGACAACTTGCCTACGGTCGATGCCGACAAACGCGAAGTGGCACGTTATACGGTTGATGGTCGGCGTATCAACGCGCCTGTAAAGGGTATCAATATCGTGAAGTACGAGGATGGAACAACTAGAAAGGTAGTGGTAAAATAACCATTTCAAGTTGTTTCGGAAACTACCAAAAATGTATTTCGTTCGGGCTTACAACTCGTATTGGCGTTCAAAGTTTCTTCTGAGAATAATATATGTCATCATATATCATGGTTGGAACCCGCTGGTTTGAGTGTGAAACTACTTGCGAGCGACATTGATTGTTGGTGATTACGAGAAAGCTTGTATATTAAAAGCGGAGAGCCATAACAGCCTTCCACTTGCATTTTTCTGCGCAATGTGTTGCACACGTCAATAAAATGTGTTACTTTTGCACCCGAAATAGCAAAGGAGAGGTGCTCGAGTGGTTGAAGAGGCACGCCTGGAAAGCTTGTATACGCCTAAAGCGTATCGGGGGTTCGAATCCCCCTCTCTCCGCTTTACATTAAAGATAAAGTCCCCTGGTTGATGAAACTAGGGGACTTATTCGTTTAGTTCCTTTTATATTGCCACCAAGTAAGCTTTCAACTAATCCGAAGTAATCAATACTTTACGCCAAGTAATCGCTATCAAAGGATGGGCAATTGTAGGCACTGCCTATAAAAAAGAAACATCCCACCAAATAAATGGTGGGATGTTCGTAATCATTGTTAAGGGCAATGTGTTAGCCCAGATATTTCATTAAAATCTTTGCGTTGCCGCTGTCGCGCAGTTTGGCAATGCTCTTTTCACGTATTTGCCTTACGCGTTCGCGTGTCAGACCTAGCTGGTCGCCAATCTCTTCCAGTCCCTTTTCGTGGCAGCCAATGCCAAAACACTCTCGGATAATGGTTATTTCCCTATCTTTAAGCACCTTTGCCAAAACGCTATTCAGTTCAAGTGCCATCGACTCGTGGTCGGCTTGCTTGTCTGTTCGGCTATCATCGCCAGAAGCCATCACGTCAAGCATGCAATTGTCTTCGCCATCTTGGAAAGGTGCATCGATGCTCACGTGGTGTCCGTCTGCCATCAGGCTCTGCCCGATTTTCTCCTCGTCGATGTTTGTCGCATCCGACAATTCTGAAACGGAAGGATGACGTTGGTTTTCTTGTTCAAACTTATTTATCTCGTGATTGATTTTGTTGAGCGAGCCAACTTGGTTAAGAGGTAGCCTCACAATACGACTTTGTTCAGCAATGGCTTGAAGGATGCTTTGGCGTATCCACCAAACGGCGTACGAGATGAACTTGAAACCGCGTGTCTCGTCGAACTTTTGTGCAGCCTTAATCAACCCAATATTACCCTCGTCTATCAAGTCGGTAAGCGTCAACCCTTGATGTTGATACTGTTTCGCAACAGACACAACAAAGCGTAGATTGGCCGTAACCAGTTTGTCTTTCGCCTTCTCGCCCTCTGGGCCACCCTTCCTTATCTTCTGGGCAAGCTCTATTTCCTCATCAATTGAAATCAATGGAGCCCTTCCTATCTCAACAAGGTATTTGTCAAGTGCCTCACTAGAACGATTGGTAATGCTTTTTTGAATTTTTAATTGCCTCATTTTGTAACCTCACATCAATTTTAAATGTCCGTTAACTTGTTTATTAAAACATGCCGTAAAACCTTGCAAAGGTAATGAAAAAAAACCAGATACGCAAGTTTTTGCCAATGTATTAACACCAAGAAGTGTGCCAAGCCGTAACACCTTGCAAAAAGAAATGCCGAAATGTTTTTGTAGGCTTAAAAAAAAACGCTAACTTTGCCTGCGGTGAAAGCTTGGAATAATAAGCACACAGCACTTAATGAACGATAAAAACGAATTGTCATTACATGGCCTTCACCAGATTAAGAACGGTGAACAATAAGGCAGAAAGCGTTATGCCTTGTTTCAAACAATTAACAATCAGCACAATATACAAGGGAATGCGCAGGCACAATAACCGCTCATCTACAAGCGAATGCCGCAAAACAAAACAAAGAATAGCCTGTTTTTTGCCTGCCACCAAACCCTGTAAGGATATAAATATAACGATTTTATGAGCACGAACAATTTTAATCATCTCGTCATCATGGCAGGTGGAGTTGGCAGTAGGTTCTGGCCAATGAGCACCGAAGAGAAGCCAAAGCAATTTATCGACGTGCTTGGCACGGGGCGTTCGTTGTTGCAACTCACGCTCGACAGGTTTGCAACTGTATGCCCTCCGTCGAACGTATGGATTGTAACCAACAAGAAATACCAAAGTGTGGTGGCCGAGCAGCTGCCCGAAATCGACCCAAGCCACATCTTACTCGAACCATGTAGGCGCAACACTGCCCCCTGTATCGCATACGTTAGCTGGCGAATAAAAAAAGAATGCCCAGGAGCTAACGTCATTGTCACCCCTAGCGACCATGTGGTGACAGACGTACAGGAGTTTAGACGCGTGGTTAATTCATGCCTTAAATTCACTAGCGAAACAGACGCCATACTCACATTAGGCATGAAACCCACACGCCCCGAAACGGGATACGGATACATTCAAGCCGACCTCAGCGTCAATTCGGCTCGTAATACCGAGGTGTTCAGGGTCGATTCGTTCCGCGAAAAGCCCGACCTGCCCACGGCAACAGAATATATCAGCAAGAACAACTACTTCTGGAATGCAGGCATTTTCATTTGGAGCGTACATACCATTGTCAACGCGTTCAGGGTTTATCAGCCTGCAATGAGCAAGCTTTTCGAAGGATTGATGCCCTATTATGGAACAAGCGAAGAGCAAACGAAGATTGACGAGACCTATCCACAGTGCGAAAACATCTCGGTAGACTATGCCATCATGGAGAAAGCAGAAGAGATTTTCGTTTGTCCTGCCGAGTTCGGGTGGAGCGATTTAGGCACTTGGGGCAGCCTTTGGGAGCAGTCTAAGCGCGACCTTTATGGCAATGCCTGCATCGGAAACAACATTAAGCTCTTCGATTCGCACAATTGCATCGTGCACACCACCCAAGAACAACGTGTGGTGATACAAGGGCTCGACGATTGTATCGTGGCCGAACAAGATGGCATTTTGCTTATTTGCAAACGAAGTGAAGAACAACGTATAAAACAATTCAGCGAATAACATACTTTATACAACATGGAAAGAAAAGTTGCGCTCATAACAGGCATCACTGGTCAAGACGGCAGTTATCTGGCTGAACTCTTAAGCGAGAAGGGTTACGATGTACATGGATTGCTAAGACGTTCGTCGTCGTTCAACACGGGAAGGATAGAACATCTCTACCTAGACGAATGGGTTAGGGACATGAAAAAGCAGCGCCCCATCAATCTGCACTGGGCCGACATGACCGATTCGTCGTCGCTCATCCGCATCATTGGCGAAGTTAGGCCCACCGAAATATACAACTTGGCTGCACAAAGCCACGTGAAAGTGTCGTTCGAAGTACCCGAATACACTGCCGATGTTGATGCAACGGGCGTGTTGAGATTGCTTGAGGCCGTGCGTATCTGCGGACTAGAAAAGCAATGTCGCATCTATCAGGCCTCCACTTCCGAACTTTACGGCAAGGTGCAAGAGGTTCCGCAGAAAGAAACCACACCTTTCTATCCCCGTTCGCCCTATGCTGTGGCCAAGCTATACGGTTTTTGGATTGTGAAAAACTATCGCGAAAGCTACGACATGTATTGCTGCAACGGCATCTTGTTCAACCACGAAAGCGAACGAAGGGGCGAAACTTTCGTTACGCGCAAGATTACGCTCGCTGCATGTCGCATCAAACAAGGCTTTCAAGACAAGCTTTATTTGGGTAACCTCGATGCCAAGCGCGATTGGGGATATGCCAAAGACTATGTGGAATGTATGTGGATGATGCTGCAACAAGAGCAACCCGAAGACTTTGTCATCGCTACGGGTGAAATGCACACCGTTCGCGAGTTCTGCGAGCTTGCCTTTAAAGAGGCTGGGATTAATATCCGCTGGGAAGGCCAAGGTGTAAATGAGAAAGGTATCGACGTTCAAACCAATCGCGTGCTCATTGAGGTAGACCCCAAATACTTCCGTCCATGCGAGGTTGACCAACTTCTTGGCGATCCCACAAAAGCAAAGACGAAGTTGGGATGGAATCCTACCAAAACGTCTTTCAACGAATTGATTAAAAAGATGGTAGAACACGATATGCTGTTCGTTAAAAAACTATATATCAAGGCGCAGATGCCCGAATAGGCCGCATCTCCATTCAACCAGCAAAATGCTACATAAAGATACGAAAATATATGTGGCCGGGCACCGCGGACTTGTTGGGTCGGCCATTTGGAAGAACCTCGAAACAAGGGGGTATCACAACCTTGTGGGGCGAACACACGGCGAACTAGACCTCACCAACCAAGCGCAAGTGCGCGCTTTCTTCGACGAAGAACAGCCCGAAGCCGTGGTTTTGGCCGCGGCACACGTGGGAGGCATCATGGCCAACTCGCTATATCGTGCCGACTTCATCATGCTGAACATGCAGATGCAGTGCAATGTAATTAGCGAATCGTTCCGCCACAACGTTAAAAAGCTACTCTTTTTGGGTTCAACATGTATCTATCCCAAAAACGCCACCCAGCCAATAAAGGAAGACGAGCTGCTTACTTCGCCCCTGGAATACACCAACGAGGAGTATGCACTAGCCAAAATATCGGGACTGAAAATGTGCGAGAGCTACAATTTGCAGTATGGCACAAACTATATTGCCGTGATGCCCACCAACTTATATGGGCCAAACGACAATTTTCACTTGGAAAACAGCCACGTTATGCCAGCCATGATGCGAAAGATTTACCTTGCCAAGCTTATCAACGAAGGCAATTGGCAAGCTATTCGCACCGACTTAAACAAACGCCCAGTGGAAGGTGTTGACGGCACTGCCCAAGAACAGCGTATTTTAGAGGTGCTCTCCAAATATGGTGTTGCCGACAATGCTGTGCAACTGTGGGGTACGGGCAAACCACTTCGCGAGTTTTTGTGGAGCGAAGACATGGCCGACGCCAGCGTACATGTATTGCTTAACGTGGATTTCAGCGACATCATCGGCATCGAGAAATACTCTTCGGTTTTCTATGGAGCGGAAACCAACGGCCAAAACGACCGAAACTCGAACGCAGGACGTGGTGGTGCCATTCCCGCATTGGGCGAAATAAGGAACTGCCACATAAATGTTGGCACGGGAAAGGAAATTACAATCAAGCAATTGGCGCAACTCATAGCGCAAGCCGTTGACTTTAAGGGCAACATCCAGTTCGACTCTACCAAACCAGATGGCACTCCACGCAAACTCACCAATGTTACAAAGCTGAACAATCTTGGCTGGAAACACAAGGTGGAGATTGCCGATGGCGTGTCAAAACTCTTCGCTTGGTATCAAAACGACCTGAAAGCATAGCGGCAACAACCTGCGTTCAGTTGTGCAGAGGTGACGCTTTCTTAGATACCTATTTGTATACATTTAAATGAAAGTTGCATTTTAACATTACGATTAATGGGTTACAATTGGACAAATCTCCCAACTGTAACCCGTTTTTTTATCCCTAACAAGGTCTCATTAGGGCATCTTTTAATCTCTTTTCCCAACAACCATCCTTTGTTAAATTCAGTATTTGATGTCGTCTTGACTTTTATAGTTAAACAGAATTGCTTTTGGAAAAATGTTGTTAGAAGAATGCAAGACGTGCGTAGCATCAATAAACGCTTTCGCTGAGGAAAAGGTAAACTTTTGTTTGCTTACAATGCAGCTATGGCCTTTCAAATCCAATAATGGTGGCTATACTACTTTTATAAATTGAGAGGCGTGGAGCACAAATCAACCCATTGGCTTATAAACTCACGAAAATTTAACAACTACCAAGTACATCAATTCATCAACTTTCAAACCTTAAAGCTCATAAACTTATCAATTCAAAATAATACAAACTCATCAACCCATCAATATACAAAGCTTAAAAACCGTTACTTTTATTTTACAATATCGCTCTAATTTTCACTTCGGTCTAGCGAAAATATTGGCTGAAAAGTAGGTAAAAAGCCACTATTTCTAGTCATTCACGTCTTTTGTTTTGTCCATTTTCAAGAAAAAACCTGCATTTTGCACTATTTAGCCTTTCTAGATCGGTTACCATCTCATGATTTTTGAAGCCCGATTACGCACTTTTAGTACCTAAAACCCCACATTTTAATGGCTATTTTGCCCCATTCAGCCATGTGTTTCATGGTTTCAAAAGGTTTTGTTTATACAATTACAGCGGATATTTATTCTTATCGTCTTGCATTTAGCAGCATTTAAGCTTGCGTTTAGCAGCAAAACGCACTGCAATTCGCGGCATTTTACCTTGCGTTTTGCACCAAAACGCAGTTCATTTTGCACCAAAACTCAGTTCATTTTGCACCAAAACGCACTTTATCTTGTAGCAAATATCCCCAAAATGGGTGCAAATGGCGGCGTTATCAAATAAATATTCATCTTGCCAACATTTACATGCTACCCCTTTTTGCACCCAAACAAACCTTCGCAAGAATCGATTATTTGCAGCAAGATGGACGATTGGTTGGAAAAAAACACTCATAATGTTAAATTTCTTGCCGAAAACTAGACAAGATAGCGATTATGCCAGGTACAAACACATGGGAGTCGGTATAGTAAGCTCGAACGTTTACGACCGCCAGCCCGTGTGGTTGCAGGGCTTGTTGCCCACAGCCAATAATGGCAGCATCATGTAAACGTAGAATTAATCTGTCAGCTAAAGTTGGATTTCAACTCGTAGACAATACATTGATCCCCAATCGGTTGCCATATATCATATCCAAAAGATAAGTAGTTTTCCATAGTTTTCTATCCACCTTTCGTGTGTTTGTCGGCATCTTACCTGTCTTATTCTCTTGACGTAGCTCACAAAGTCCTCATTTTCAAGACAGAGAATATGTTCAACAACACACAAAACCTGTTCAAGCTTTAAGGGGCAATTGGGGTTAAACTATTTCATATTCGTAGCAATCTGACGAATAGTCCAAGGTCAAAATAATTATTATCACAAGTTCCTTGTCTGAAATATAATTTGTAACGTTAAATAAGTGAGTGTACAGTAATCCTACATCGAGACAATGTCTGTGGGGAATATAACTTGTAAGGAATATTAGTAAAGCAAGGTTGGAGGAAGTTAGAATATCAGTTGCACCAGCTTTCAGTAATAAAACTAATCGAGCAAATGAAGTATGTTGAAATTCACTAGTGTCCACTAAAATCGATTAACAAATGGCATAATATGCTGAACGATAAA
>CALIZL010000103.1 GCA_938028745.1 uncultured Prevotella sp. | reverse complement strand
ATCGAAAAGTGGGTTTTTAGGGGTAAAATGGGTGTATTTGGGCTTGAAAAAAATCAGACTTCCAACCAAACTAGAAAGGCAAAATGGTGCAAAATGCAGGTTTTGTTCTTAAAAACAGGCAAGGCGAGGGGCGTGAAAGGTTAGAAATGGTAGATATTTGCCTACTTTTTAGCGTATAATTTCGCTAGAATGACGAGATAATTTGAGGGGTTTTGTAAAATAAAGATTAAGAATTTAAGTTTTTATTTGGTGGGTTTGTTGGTTAACGAGTTAATAAGTTGGCGAGTTGACAAGAAGGGTGGGGTGTGGGTTTGATGGAGCTGTGAGTTGTTAAGTTTATGAGTTCTAAACAAAATCTGCACAGGCTATAACAGCCGAATTGGGTATAAAGACAAGAAGGTTTTACGCTTTAAAAAGCATTGCTATGCGTTTTTGTATGCAGTTTCTACCTTCTTATGTGCCCTACATCTTGTCCTACATGGCTGAAAGGTTGTATCACATTAGGAAAAACTGCGTTTTGGGCCAATGTTTTAAGCTAAAAAATTTTGCACTTTCGTGCATTCGCACTATATTTGCACTTGTATGGCAAAGCAACAAGAGGCAATTAGAGAGCGCGTACGCACCAATCTGCGCGAACCGCGCAAATATAAGGTGCTTATTCATAACGACGACTTCACCACAATGGACTTCGTTGTGATGATATTGAAAGTCGTGTTCTTTAAGTCGGAGACCGAAGCCGAGGCCCTGATGCTTGCCGTGCATAGAAGCGACAAGGCCGTTGTGGGCGTTTATAGCTACGATGTGGCCATGTCGAAAGTGAGTAAGGCCACAGACATGGCGCGCCATGCCGGCTACCCGCTACGTTTAACCTGTCAACCTGGATAACCGCCATGCCAATATATATCAATTCTCATGAAACCGACCAAGTACTCAATAGTGCGTTGAACTATTGCATGTTGTACAGGAACGAGTTTGTCACACCCGAGCATCTGCTCATGGCCATGACAAACTTAGATAACTTTTCTATTGCATTACAAGCATCGGGGGGCAACACCACTAGGCTGATGGCCCAGCTAGACAACGTGGTGGGGAAGATGGAAAAGGTGCCCACGGAGTGGTTTCATGTGCCGGAAAATTCGGTGCAGACGGCCGAAGTGCTTACCAATGCCCGCAAGCTGGCCATGATGGCCGATGTGGACATGCTGCAAGTGCCGCATTTGGTAACGGCACTTCTGGGCTTGCAAAACTCTGATGCGGCTTATCTGCTGAGCAGGCAGCTGGGCGAGAACGCCTCTAACTTCGTGGCCGAACTGGTGGAACTGTATGATGAAGACGACGGCATGCCCGTCTTCGGCAACGATGATGAGGAAGATGAGGAAGAGGCACCGTGGCGTTCGCTCGTTACATGCGTGAACGACACGTACAAAAAACATAATCCGCTTATTGGAAGGGAAGAAGAACTGCAACGCACCATACAGGTGTTGTGCCGCAAGGAAAAGAACAACCCGCTGCATGTGGGCGAACCTGGTGTGGGCAAAACATCCTTGGTGTATGGGCTGGCGGCCATGATAGAGCGGGGCGACGTGCCGCAAAGGCTGAGGGGATGCCGCATTTACCAAATGGACATGGGCACCATCTTGGCCGGAACGCAATTTCGGGGCGACTTGGAAAAGCGCATTAAGCAGGTGATGAACGGACTGCTGACGGAGGGAAACACCATCCTTTACATCGACGAAATACACAACTTGGTGGGTGCAGGCCGTTCGAGCGAAGGCTCAATGGACGCATCGAACATGCTGAAACCCTATCTGGAAGGGGGAGAGGTGCGCTTTATCGGTAGCACAACCTATGCCGAATACAACCGCTATTTTGCCAAGAGTGCTGGTATTGTGCGCCGTTTCCAACAGATAGACGTGCCCGAACCGTCGCCCGAAGAGGCAATCAAGATACTTAACGGACTGAAAAGGCAGTACGAGAAGTTCCATAATGTGCACTATTCGCCTGAAGTTATCGACTTTGCCGTGCATGCCAGTGCCAAGTATGTTAACGATAGGTTCCTGCCCGACAAGGCTATCGACTTGATTGACGAGGCCGGAGCCTACCGCCAAATGCACCCTTTGCCCACGAAACGGCAGAAAGTGGACAAGGCCTTGGTGGCCGATGTGCTTACGAAAGTGTGCAAGGTGCAGGCCGTTGCCTTGAAAGACGATGGCAACGAGGCACTGTTTACGCTGGAAAAGCGCATGAAAGAACTGATTTACGGTCAGAACCAAGCCGTGGAATTGGTTACGCAAGCCATACAGACGGCTAAGGCCGGGCTTACCGAAGAGGGGAAACCGCTGGCTGCCATGCTGTTTGTTGGACCTACGGGCGTGGGAAAAACAGAGGTGGCACGTGTGTTGGCCACTGAGCTGGGTATTGAATTGGTGCGGTTCGACATGAGCGAATACACCGAGAAACATGCTGTGGCAAAACTCATTGGTTCGCCTGCGGGATACGTGGGATATGAGGATGGCGGTCTGCTTACCGATGCGATACGCAAGACGCCCAACTGCGTGTTGCTGCTCGACGAGATAGAAAAGGCCCACGCCGACATCTACAACATCCTGCTGCAAGTGATGGATTATGCCCGATTGACGGATAATAAAGGTCAGAAAGCCGACTTCCGCAATGTTGTTCTCATCATGACGAGCAACGCCGGTGCACAATTTGCCTCGCAAGCCAGTGTGGGATTTGCCGGCAATGTGTCGCGTGGCGAGGCTATGATGGCGCAGGTTAAGAAGACGTTTAAACCCGAATTTATCAACCGCCTCTCGGCCACCGTGGTGTTCCGCGATATGGACGAGCCTATGGCACAACTGATATTGAAGAAGAAAATAAAGGCCCTGCAACAGCAGTTGGCTGCGCGCAACGTGGAGCTTACGCTCGATGACGCGGCCGAAAGCTACCTGTTGCGAAAGGGTTTCACACCGCAGTATGGCGCACGCGAAATGGATCGCGTTATCGCCGCATTGCTAAAACCACTGCTTACCCGAGAAATGCTTTTCGGAAAGCTGAAAAAAGGCGGCAAGGCCATCGTGAAAACGAAAGGCCACGAACCGCCAACACCCGCCGACACCAATGTGCAGCTGGTGCTCGAAGTGCCTAAATGAGCTGCTACAACCGCTAACATCGTTTTAAAAATCTCTCTCGCAATGCCCAAGTTTGTTTCTACATATAGCAATCTTTACGCATACAATGGGCTGAAAAGGTCGTTGAGGGGGGAATTCTGCGTTTCAAAAACAATCTTTTCCTTTGCCGTATCCGTATATGCGGCGAAGACGTTTTGGAGCGTTGATGGTGTTAACCAAATTCCTAATTAACTATGGTGTTCGCGTTAGATAAAACACTCTCGTTCCCCGACCCGCATCTGGGTGAACCCGACGGCTTGCTGGCTGTTGGCGGAGACTTGTCGGTAGACCGCATGTTGCTGGCTTACAGTTACGGCATTTTCCCGTGGTACTCGTTCCGCTACAACCGCGAGATATTGTGGTATTGCCCCATGCAGCGGTTTGTTATCTTCCCTGCCGAGGTTCATGTGTCGCATTCCATGCGCTCGTTGATAAACAGAGGGACCTATCATGTTACCTTTAACCAAGAGTTCGACGAGGTGATAAGACATTGCAGTCGACTGCGCATCAAGGAAGATGGGGCTTGGCTGGGGGTTGATATGGTGAAAGCCTACCGCAAGATGCACGAACAGGGGTTCGCCGCCAGTGTTGAAGTGTGGCAAAGCGACCGACTGGTGGGTGGTCTTTACGGCGTAACCATCGGCCGTTGTTTCTTTGGCGAGAGTATGTTCTCGTTGGCACCCAGTGCTAGCAAGCTTGCCCTTATCCACTTGGCGCATTATATGAGCGAACATGGCGGCCTAATAATCGACTGCCAATTTGAAACGCCGCACTTGCGCTCGATGGGTGGGCGGTTTATCGCGTACGACGATTACCTTAAGATTATACAGAAAGAATAAAAATGAACAATGAGGAACTGATGCGCAGGGCAATAGCTCTGAGCGAAGAAAGTGTGAAAAACGGAGGTGGCCCTTTTGGGGCGGTGATAGCACGCAAAGGTGAGATTATTGCCGAGGCAGCCAATCGTGTTACCTTAGATCACGACCCTACGGCGCATGCAGAGGTAAGCGCCATTAGGTTGGCTAGTAGTAAGTTGGGCACGTTTAACCTTTCGGGGTGCGACATTTACACCTCGTGCGAGCCTTGTCCGATGTGTCTGGGTGCCATTTATTGGGCGCGTCTCGACAACGTTTACTACGCCAACAACCGCGAAGATGCCGCCAATATCGGTTTCGACGACGATTTTATCTACCACGAAATGGCGTTGAAACCCAGCGAACGCAGCAAGAATATGGAACTGTTGCTGCCCAACGAGGCCATCAATGCCTTTAAAATGTGGGAGGAGAAGACGGAGAAGACCGAGTATTGAGACTCATATTCTTCTCTCATATTAAACGTTTTAGAGGTAGTTATTGCAACACCACCACTAACATGTACATGGGGGTTATAAGTTATTTGGTATCTTGAACGGTGCGTATTTCACATAAAGGAGGCCTGGAAGCAAACGCACAGGAAGTTGTTTGTTATCTAAATTGGTGCCTTTCACGTGCCGGTAGGCACGTATATATAAGATGAGTAGGATGAAATTCTCATCCTCACCCCATTCATAAACTCGCTCTTTCACACGCTTCCTTCCACCACCAATCCATTTTCCCTTACGTGTTGGATAAGCGCCTTGAACGTTCGGTTATGGCTTAGGGTGGGAATGTGTCCCGTTATAATCATCTGTTTGCGTGCTCGTGTGAGTGCCACGTTCAGTTTGCGGTCGATAATTCGGCCGTCTTCTTCAAAGCAATTGGCAGTGAGGAAGTCCAGTTGGTAGCGGTGAGTGATGGTGAACGAATAGACAATAACATCTCTTTGCGACCCCTGATAGCGTTCAACGGTGTCGATGGTGATGCCGTTCAACTCGGCGATACCCAGCTTTTGCAACTCGCGACGTATCATCGCAATTTGGTTTCGGTAAGGAACGATGACCCCAACAGTGCGGTTGGCATCGAAGTGCTTGCCGTAAAAGCGGTGGATGCGCCCCAATATGCGAGCCACGATGCGCGCCTCGGCAGGGTTAGCCTTGTCTGATGGACTTTCGTTTTCGTTGTTTTCTGCCGCGAAGAACAGCAGGCGATGGGCTTTCAGCTGGTCGTCTAGCACGTCTTGCGATGGCAGGTTGTAGTCAAGTTGTTGCTCTTCCTGATGCGGACACGGCACCACATCGAGCCGTTCGTGGGCATAAAACATCTCGTTGGGGAAGCGTGCGATGTGTGGGTGCATGCGTCCTTGGCGGTTAAGTGTGCCGATGAAACGCGTGCGACCTTGACTTCGTTCCCAATGTATCAACCGTTCGAAGAGCGATTGGCGACAATCGGTTATGCCGATGGCATTTAGTTGCGGGTGGTTCACGGCGGCTTGGGCAGCGTTTTGTTGAACCACGGCGGGCAATTGCTTATGGTCGCCAATAAGCACAAACTTGTCTATGGCAGGCAAACTGTCGCTTTGGGGGCGCAATCCGTGGGAAATGGCCGTGTCGTGAGGCAGATTGGCAGAGAGCAAACCCACGATGTTGGGTTCTAATATCTGCGATGCCTCGTCGATAACGGCCAGGTCGAAGTGTTTCAACGCAAAGATGTTGGATCGCGATTGCATGGTGGATGTTGTGCCAACAAATACGCGGCAGGCTGCGATACGCTGCTTGATAAGGCTCAATTTGGGGTCGCTGTCCACCAAACGGTCTAGCAAAAAGGGGCGAAAACGTTCGTCGCAGCTGTATTCGTTGCCGATGCGAAGGAAAGGAATTTCAGCAGATAGCAGCATGTCGCATATCTCGTCTACCGCCCTGTTGGTGTACGACATCAGCAGAATGTTACCCGCTTGCTCTTCAACGATAAAGCGCAGGGCCATCGAAGTCTTGCCCGTTCCAGGCGGACCAACAAGCAAAAAGTAGTCGCGCGCTTGTTTTATGCGCAGCAACACCTCGTCGTAACTGGGATGATAACTTCGCGACAGTTCCGCCGCGGCATCGTATTGCGGTCCTCTTTGCCCCAGTAGCAAGGCTTTGCGCTGAGCGTTGGCCGTGGCAAAGCTATGTAAAGCCTTCACGGCCGATGTGCTACCCACGTCGCTTGTGGCATGTTCTATGGCAAAATGCTTATCGCCTTGCAAGTAGTTGTCGTTTTGCAGACCATCGTTCAGGTGCACAACAATCTGCCCAACGGCGATGTCTACCAGCACGCCTTTAAACAAAATGCTTTGCCGCACGTCGGGTTCGGCATCGGGCTCGTAGGCATAGAGGTACACCATGTCGCCGCGACGAAAGTTCGGAAGGAAGTCGTCGGCCTGTTCAGGCACGTCGAACGTTAGCGTGTCCACCCCATTATAGCTGTTGCTCTTCTCTGCCTTTTGCAGTTTAAGGGCGGTAAAAATGTTTCCCGTTTCTCGTTTTTCAGCCAACGGCATGTTCCAAAGGTCGGCTCCGCTGTGGCCTTGCGTCTGTTGTGCGCCAACCTTTGCCAACAACTGTTCGTTGTAAATGAAGGTAAGCATGCGGCAGACGTAGGCGCGTTCCAGTGTTTCTAGCTTATGCAACGGTGTGGTTACGGCTGCAATTTGGGGTTCGAGATAACGATGATAGAAGGTAGAACAGAGTTGGTTTTGGTTCAGCGTGTCGGGCGAAAGCTTGTCGATAACGCTGTCAAAGCCTTGTTGGGCGATGCCAAATTCTTGCGCCACAATTTCGTTGCGCAGGCGTATGGCCTCGTGAAAAAGGCGTTGCAGATAGGCCACCACCACCAATCCGCCGGGCAAAGGGTATTTGGAATAAAGCAGACGGATGTCTACTTGATGGTTAGACAGGCGGAAGTTGTGGCGCAAAACGCCGTAATATAGCAGCAATTGCACATAATGGTCTTCTTTTTGAAAGCTGCCATACTCGTTGGGTTGGTTGCGTTGAATGTTGTAATTAGCACCCGATTTCTGTTCCACCAGCAGTCGAAAATCGCTCGTCATGAGGTCAACGCGACCTTGCAAGCCCAGTTCTTCGCACACGAACGAGGGTTCGAGCAAGGCTTTCGAGCGGTCGAACCCCTCTTGTTCGTTATCGAAAAGGCGGTCTACAATCTCTTCAATGTTGTTGGCTTGGTTAACTGCCACCTCGCGAAAAGGCTCTCGCACGTTGAGGTCGGGGCAGGTGCAAAAGTCCATTGTGCGCTCTTTAAAGGTGTTGGTAAAGGTTTGTCGCCAGTCGTAATCGGTGTTGTTGTTAATGATGTCGTCTAGTGCTGCGCCCGCAAAGCTACCCACCAGTATGGCTTGCGAATTGGCATTGGCCCCCATTCTGTTGACGGTATAGGCCAAGGGGTGGTGTCCGTAATCGGTAAAGCAGCGTGCGATGGCACTGATGTCGAGCAGAAAGTCGGGCTCTATCACCACCAATCGCGGCAAAAGCGCATGGCCTTGCTTGGTGCAATCTAGCAAGTTGAGTTGCATTCCTATGCGGAGCAGGGGTTTAAGGTAGGCTTGTTCTTCTGTCTCTAAGTTCAGAACCATAGGCTCTTCATAGCTTTCGTGGTCTATTTTCACCATTATGCAGTTGTCGTTGCATTGGTCTACGATGCAGCGCAGGTAGCGAAAGTCCACGTGTCGCAACTCTTTTGGCGGCTTGTTTGTGGGTGCGATGCGCCCAACAAGCATGCTGGGGATGTGCTTGTTGTACACAGCCGACACGAAGATAGCTAGGGCCCTACAATGATATGGCACGTCTGCCGCGGGTATGGGCAGTGCCTTATTGCTCTCCCTACGCATCTGTTGTATGGCCACCACATCGCGCAGGGCGATGCGATGCCGTTTGCAAAGAAAGTCTACCTTGGAAAATAAATTGCCGAAGGCCTGTAAACTGTCTTGCAATGCACCGTCGCAGGCCAGCGAAAGGGTGTCGTGCAGCTGCTTGTTGATGCTTTCGGGGTTTGTGGTTGCCGTGGATAAAGTGTGACCGATGCGGCGAAACAACTCGTCGGCAGTGATGTATGTGCGTGGGTTGGGCATGTTGCGCTGTGACGTTTAGCCAATGGTTAAGGGATGAGACATAAATTGGAAGACGAGCCGTGCGTTGTAAGCGTAGAGATAGAGGGCCAATGCCACAATTGCCCAGCGCAGCACAAGGGCGGGCTTGGCCGACAGACGCTTGAGCATAAAGGCTATGGCGATGGGGATGATGAACAGCCAATGGGTGCCCATGATGTAGGCCTCGTTCAGCCCGAACCCCAGAATAATGTGCAAAAAGATGTCTACCCCCAGCCACGACAGGCAGAGCCAAAGCAGCCTTTGGCGCATGCCGCAAAGCAGTCCTGCAACGAAAAGCACCACCACGAAAGCCTCCACGGCGTAGAAAAACCAATGCTCGTAATGCACAACAACAGGGCGCGAGATAAACAGATCTTCCAATAAATGGTCGCGATGCAGCTGTATGCTCTCGCCAAACACGTTTTCCACCACGCTCGTTAGTCGTGGTGTGTCCTTGTCGGTCCATTTTAGTACGGGGTCGTTACCCATTGGTTTGCCGATAATTCGTTCCTTTCGGGCCTCGTGCGCCACACTGCGCTTAATGGCATTGGGGTTCTTTTTTTGCACTTGCGCCTCAATCCTTGCCGACTCCTGCTCGCGAGGTAGCAGTTGTAGCGTGTATTGGGCATAGAAGGCGGCACCTAAAACAACTAGCGGCAACACGCCAGCCAGCAGCAGGCGGCGTGGCTTAAAGAAGGCCTTACCCGTGCCGAAGAGGTCGGCCAAGAGTGTTTTTGCGCCGTTGCTAAGCGTTATGCCAGCCGTAAACAGCAGCAGCAGTGCCGTTTGCCACCATGCCATAGCCTTGCCTTTGTTGGCTATATATAAGGTGAGGATGAGCAATAGCAACGAAAAGCAAAAGTGGTCGGGTAGCATGACGGCCAACATAATTGATGCAAACGAGAACAACAGCGCGGTAAGCGCAAGGGCATCTGCCAGCTTTAAGCCTATTTGCGAACGCAAAATGCGAAACAACAACAACGCGCTGAGGGTGGCACTGAGTGTTAGCAACACGGCCATGATGTAGATGGCGGCGTTGAAATCGAATTGCTTGATGATGGCATCGTTGAGCCAATAGAAGGGTGCGAGCAACGGACCGAACAGCGGATGGCGCGAGAGTTCGTAGTATATTTTTCCGTTTGAAAGATAGATACACGAGTAGGCATCGTAGCCCGAAACATGGAACATCTCGTGAAACAGCACCCAATAGCCCCTAAATCCCACGCGTGTAAAAAGGTCGTGGTATTTATATATGGTGAGTGCATTTTGCAATGCAAACACCAAAAAGGCCACTAGGGCCAGTGGTTTCTCTTCTTTTCTTAGTTTAAACATGTGTTCTAAGTATATGTTATGCGTGCCTTACGGCTTGGGCTATGTGCCAAACAAGCCGTCTTTTAGAACCTGCCTTAAATGGTTTATATATGCAAATGTAGCATTTTTTATATAGAGAGGGCCACATTATATCACAAAAAGTTCGGGCGGTATGTAATTTGCTTGTCTACTGGTTAACTCGTAAACTTGTAAAATTGACAACGTACAAACTTATAAACTTATAATCTTAAAAACTCCCTTACTAACTCACCAGTCTGAAAAATGTCCACTTTTCAGTAAGAATTTTAACATTAAAAGTGCCCTTTTTAGCCACCAACTGCTCATCTTGCCGCAAAAATCCAATTCTCGCGAAGGTTTGTTTTGGTGCAAAATGGGGTTAGCTTGTGCATGCGGCAAAATGAATTTTTATTTAAAAGAACCGCCATTTGCACCCGTTTTGGAGCTATTTGCAGCAAAATACAGTGCGTTTTGCCGCTAAATGCAGTGTGTTTTGCTGCTAAACGCAAGGTAAAATGGTGCTAAACGCAGTGCGTTTTAGTGCTAAATGCAGTGCAAAATGGTGCTAAATGCAGTACAATATACTGCTAAATGCAAGTCGAAAGGCATAAATATCCACGGCAATGGAATAAATAAAACCCTTTCGAACCATTAAAAACATGGCTCAAAAGGGCAAAATATCCATTAAAAAGTGGCATTTTAGGGGCTAAATGCAGGTTTTTGGGGGCGCAAAAACAACGAACCAAACGCCAAATAGAAAGGCTAAATGGTGCTAAATGCAGCTGGTGTTCTTAAAATTGGATGGAAAAAGAAATGCCCAAGGCTGCAAATAGCGGCCAATTGCTTACTTTTTAGCCCGTATTTTCGCTAAAAGTGGGTGGCAAATAGGGTGTTGTTTGTAAAATATAATTACTTATTTGTGGGTGTGTGCCTAGCTGTTGAGTAGATAATCTACCACAGAGTATAAGTTCCAAGCGTATAGCCAAAGGGTGAGCGAGCCAATGGCAATGCGCAGAAAGGTGCGCTTTCGGCCTGTGGCAACTACGAAAAGGGCGGCCAAACCCAAAGGCAACACGTAGGCCCAATGGGCTGTCATGATGTACACCTCGTTAAGACCGAAACCCAACCCCACGTGCAACACCCAGTCCATTGCGGCAAAGGCCAGGGCCATGAGCAGCAGTTTGTTTCGCCGTCCCACCCAAAGGCCAGCCACAAAGAGCAGCACCAGCAACCCTTCGGCCACGTAATTGATGGCCCAACGATAGTGCACAATGACGGGCCTACGCCCATACATGTCTTCCAACAGATGGTCGCGATGCAGCTGAATGCTCTCGCCAAAGAGGTTTTCTGTAACCGATTGCAGTCGCGAAGTGCTGATGTCTGTCCACCGCATAAACTCTCCTTGCATCATGGGCTTGCCCATTTTGGCGGCTGTGCCATTGTTTGTTTTTTTCTTTGTAGTGGTGTTGGTGGGGCGTGGCGGTAGTTCGGGGTTATGTGGATTTTTCTTTTTCGCCTCTCGCACGGCCTCTTCCCATGCCAATTGGCGTTTTCGGGCTTCCTCTTCGGCTTTCTTCTTGGCCTCAGCCTTACGCTTGTCGCGTGCCTGATGCCGCTTAACTTCGCCCGGCCAAACAAAGCGTTTGTACTCGAAACGTGCGAAAGCCCATATCAAGGCCGAAGGCAATAGCACGGCAAAGAGTAGGAAACGGGGACGGAAAAAGCGGCGGCCGTTGGCGAAAAGTGCGGCAACGAATACTTTTAAGCCATTGTTAAGCGATATGCTAGCCGTGAGAACGAATAGGCAAAGGGCCTTCCACGTGGGCATGGTTGTGGCTTGTTGTTGGTGGTTGGCGGCTACTAAGAGGGTGAGTAGCAGGGCAAAGAGCGAAAGGATGAAGTGGTCGGGCGCAATGGCCGATACGATGATGTAGGCCAAGGCGAAGAAAAACAAGCTTAGCAGACGGGTATCGAACAAGGTTAGCCCCATAATGCGGCGCAACAACCTGTGAAGAAACACCAATGAATAGAAAGTGGCGAAGGTTTGCAACGCAGCCACAACGAAGATGGCGCAGTTGATGCCCGTGAGACACATCAGGCCTTGGTTAATCATGTATGGCACATACATGAAGAAGGCTAGTAGGGGATGGCGATACACGTTGTAGCCGGCTTGCCAATCGCTAACCACAACGTAGGTGATGGGGTCGAACCCCGAAAGGTGGAAGTTGCGTATGAAAAGGTCCCAGTAATGGGCTTGCAGGGGCGTGAAAAGCGCGTAATAACGCGCGATGAGCAGGGCGTGCAGTCCCACGAAGAGGATAAGCAAGGGCGCACCAACGGCCCATTCTTCGCGCCGAACCTTGAAGACGGCAAACATACGTATGCCATTGTGTTTGAGAAAGAAACGCACCAGCAGGAAGTTGATGGGCACGCAAACGGCAAACATGGGCAAGGGCGCGAGTGTTTTGCTTACGCCAAGGTCGACAAAGAGGTTGAGTGTGGCCATCTGCAACAGATAGTTCACCACATGAGCCACGGCAAAACCTGCCCAACGGCCAGGAGTTGCGCCCACACGAAAGGTGTAACGCAGGCTGGCCCAGAGGTTAAAGGCAAAGCTTAGAAGATAGGCCACGGTCATGGCTAGGTTGTGGTTGGTAAACTGCAACCCCACCCAATAAGTGGCGTATTGTATGGCGGTGGCCGTCAAGCCAACGATGCCGAAGCGCAACATTTCGCCTAAGCTTTGTCGTTTATTTTGTTCTGAAGGGTTTGTAATGTGGTTCATCTGCATAAGCTAACATTTCTTTGTCGCCTTGGCTATCGCCGTAGGCCGTGATATAGTATTGGTTTCGGGGTGCGAAAAGGTTTTCCACGCGCCGCACTTTTTCTGCTCCATGACAATTGGGCGAGGCAAATCGCCCCGTCAGCCTCCCATTTTCTACGGCTATTTGTGTGCCAATAACCTGCACTTGTGGCAGTTGACGAAAGAAGGGTAGCACCCAATTGGTGATGCTGGCACTAACAATCAGCACGCTTTCGCCCCGTTGGTAGGCCGTTTCAATGGCCTTTATGCCTTGCGGGCGCAGTATGTGTGCGTTGTTTTTAGCGAACGATTGGCAGTGTGCATCGAACGTTTCGAGCGTCATTCCTTTGAAGAAGTGGGCGAATAGCCGTTCTTTTACTCGTCCGTTTGCATATAGATGCAACTTCATCAGCACAATCAAGGGTAGGTAAAGCCCAAATCCCACGAGCATCCGCCACCTTCCCACAGCGTGGGCGATGAAGGCGGGCAGGGTGTCGAGCATGGTTAGCGTGCCGTCGAAGTCGAAAAGTGAAACGTGTATGGACGTTGAAGAATTTGTAGTCATAATATAATCGAACACATTTTTAAAAGTGAAAGGGTGAAAGGGTGAAAATATGGCTAACGCCTTTAAAGGTGAAGGGGTGAAAAGATGGCTTCGCCTCTAAAGGTGAAAGGGTGAAAAGATGGCTGCGCCTTTAAAGGTGAAGGGGTGAGAGGATGGCTAACGCCTTTAAAAGGTGAAAGGGTGAAAGGGTGAAAAGATGGCTGCGCCTTTAAAGGTGTCTAGCGGTTTCTAGTTCATTCTAGCTTTCGGACAAGTCGGACAAGTCAGACTGGTCTGACTTATCCTATTAGCCTAACACCACCTACATATTTGGCTTAACTCCTCAAAGTTTAAAAGCATTTGGCTTAGCTCCATAACTCCTTAACTCCATAACTCCTAAAAGTTTTAAAGCATTTGGCTTAACTCCTTAACTCCTTTAACTCCTTTAACTCCTCAACTTACCTCCTTACTCCCTTTACTCCTAGTATATGATCAACAGAAACGACATGATCCATGCCACCACAATGGCTTGTGTAAATCGGTCGCGGAGTAGTATTTTGGTAGGGTCGCCACTCACTTCGTCTACCACTGTGAGCTGCATGTAGCGCAAAAGACCCACCAAAACGAAAATGCTGGTGAGGTAAAGGTAGGGTGCGTGGAACCGACTAACCACCTCGGGCGACACGGTGTACATGATGTAGCACACCAAAGTGACGGTACCTGTAATGGTGATGGCTTGGTTTACGAAGGTGAGATTGTAGCGTATGGTGTTGCGGCGAGGCGGTTCGCCCGTCTCGTTCATGCGCAAAACGTCGTCGCGCCGTTTGGCAAACGACAGGAAAAGCGCAAGCAGGAAGGTCATCAATACCAACCAATTGCTCACCGCCACGTCGCAAGCCATGCCGCCAGCCAGTATTCGTAGCACGAAACCAAAGGCCACTGTGCACACATCTATGATGGCATGGCGTTTCAACCATAGGCAATAAGCCATGTTAAGCAAGAAGTAAAAGGCCACGATGCCTGCCGTTTCGCCTGCCCGTTGGGGTAGGAAGAACAGCAATAAGGCCGACAACAACGCCAAGACGGCCATTAAGGCATAGGCCGTTGGCACACTTACTGCGCCCGATGCAATGGGTCGGTGGCATTTTACGGGGTGTCGGCGGTCGGCATCTACGTCAACGATGTCGTTGAAACAATAAATAGCCGATGCCGCAAAACTGAATGTAAAGAAAGTAACGACGCTTGCGATGACATCGTCGGCATTCAGCAATCGTCCACCAAAGAACATGGGAATGAGCACAAACCCATTCTTAAGCCATTGCTGCGGACGAATAAGTAAGAGCGTTTTTTTCATCTTTCAAATCGCTTTGTTAATTGTTCCATCCCCTTGTTTAGCAGCCATGCCAAGGGCAGTGTGATGGCGAAACAGGCCAAGAACGTGGGCCAATAGCCCCATTGCAGCCGCTTTATGTACACCAAAACGAAGTGGGCGTGCAGCAGATACATTTCTAGGCTCACGGTTCCAACCAGTCGCAGACCGCGTTTTATGCGCTGCGGAACGGCCGTAAGCCAGTTTCCCAATAGCAAAACAAGGCTGAACGTGGCGGGGATGTAGAGCATCCGCCCGATGAAAAGCGGAAAAAGTCCGTGTCTTGTCTGCTCTAAATAGATGTCTACGCCAAGAGAGAGCACCACGGCAGCCAGCAAAAGCCAAACGCTTTGGGGGCTGAGTGTTAGTTCTTGCTTTACCAGCGCACCGCAATTGATGCCGATAAAGAAGATGGGAACGCGGCTCCAAAATATCTCGATGTGGCCAACGGCATCGTGTATGGGGCTTACCCATTGCACGGCCACGCACCAAACAATCATCAAAACGGGCAACCAGCGGTAGGCAGCATGGCGCGAAACGAGTCGCACATAGGCGGGAGCGAAGAAGTAGAGCATCATTGTTGCTGGTATGTACCAAAACGTTAGCTCATCGTGTAGCCAGAAATCCCAGTTCACCAGCACATCGCCAGCAAGGTCTATAACCTGTTTCCAACCGTGTTGACCTTGCCAAAAGCGCGGCACATAGTAAAGACACGCCACGAGAAACCACGTGGGATAGATGCGCAGATAGCGGCGTGTGAAGAAACGTTTGAGCGACTTGTTGCCTGTTAAAGCATACCAAAGTCCCACGCCACTAAGGAAAAGAAACACGTCGACACCGATGTTTCCCATACGCCAAAGCCCATAGAAGGGCGACAAACGGGGCAAGCTGACATGGAAAAGCACAATGGCTATCATGGCCAAACCCATTAGTTCACTTCGATGTAGGCTGATGTTGGCAAAGCGAATGCCGTTTGTTGTTGGGGTCATTGGTTGCGGATGTTAACGTTTGGGTAGCGGAATACGCCGGATAAGCTTGTCTGCCACCCATGCCAAAGCAACGGATGCCACGATGTAGAGCAGCAATCCGAGGTAGGGTTGGCCTTGGCGCGAGATGGGGATGATGAGCTTTCGGGTGACGGGATGGGTTACAAAGAGAGCCGCCGAGATGCCGCCCATCCAGCACAGGGCGCGATAAAGCCACGCCATTACAGGGGCGCGAGCCAGCAATTTGGCGGTTAAGAGGGCTGCACAGCATATAACGGCGGGGACGAAAGTCCACCCTAAGAATGTTTGACTGAGGTAATAAGTCAGGACGATGCACACTAAAAGGGCGGCCGATTGCTTAACGTTGTCGTCGCCCCACAGCGTGGCCGACTTTTGAAATTGGGCATAAAGCAAGCCCAAGCCAAAGGGTAGCATGCCGCCCATGAAGTTGTAACGGTAGCGATTCATTGGCTCGCCTAGGGGCGAAAGCTGCAATTGCACAATCAAACACAGGGCCATAAGCAGCGCAGTTATGCCCCAATGACGGCGATGAAGCACCAAACGATAGAGCAAATAGAATTGCATCATCAGTCCGAAGAACCAAAAAGCACCGGGCCAAATCATCTTGTCGGGGCGGGGCAGCAGGTTGTTGAACATCAATAGCTGAGAGATAACCTTCAAACTATCGTAATGCCAGCTGGGCGGATAAAGCTTATCCACGGCGATAAAGAGCGCAAAGCCCACCGCCATCATGCAAAACAGTTTAAGATAATGGCTAAACAGAAATTTGCCCATAGGCACCTGAACGCCGTGATACTTCTTGAAAAGGCCGTATCCGCTGAGGAAAAGGAACACAGGCACGCCGTAATGGCCGAAGAACGACAGCAAGTGCATGGGTAGTTGTGCATCGGGATGCACCAAGGCATGGTTCATGCGCGTTACGTTTTCGGCGTTAAAGGTGTACTCGTTCTCCTTAACTATCGGGCCAAGCCAATGGCAATAGTTGTGCAAGAATATGCCTATGATGGCCAGGCCGCGCATACAGGCGTTGATGCTAGTGGCGTTTTGGCCGCTAGTGGACTTGTTGGCGTGGCTGTTGGCATGTGCTGTGGCCTGCTGTTGGCTGGCTTGCATAGCTTTTTTTTCTTCTTTGTGTTGCTCGTTTGGTGGCATAATGATGGGTTAAGGTTAATGTGTTGTAAGGCGTTGGCCGATGTTTGATGCTGCACTTTGGGGCTTGGGGCGTGGCAATTTGTCGTAATTGGTGGTGCCTTTGAGTATTCGCGGACGGCTTTCGTCGTACTTCGGACTAATTAAGTTGTTCTCTTCGCGGTAGCTCTTGGCCTTTATTCCGGCCAGATAGAGCAGCAAATGGGGTAGGGCATCGGTCATAAAACGGCGGTTGCGCGCGTTTAGTATCTGCCGATAGATGTCGGGATGGCGGGCAATATAGGTTTGCGAACACCATATCCAGAAAGGAATTTCGAACTCATACTTTGCCAAAGGGTAGTCGATGGCAGCCGAATGGTTGCGGCAAACAATGCCGCGGTTTTCCTCATAACATTCTTCGCCGTGGTCGGGCATGTAGATAACGATGGCATCTTCGCTTTCAAACTGCTTGACGATAAGGTCTACCACCGAGTCGTTGTATAGCACGGCGTTGTCGTAATCGGCCAAAATGCGGCGTTGGCGCGATGTTAGGTCGGGACGAAGACTTTTGTAATCGGTGCCATTCCACCGTTGACGGTTTTCGGGGAAACGTTCTTTATAGAATAGGTGCTGGCCCATCAGGTGGAA
The DNA here is from genome assembly GCA_938028745.1 of uncultured Prevotella sp. Classification (GTDB taxonomy): domain Bacteria; phylum Bacteroidota; class Bacteroidia; order Bacteroidales; family Bacteroidaceae; genus Prevotella. Next base: position 34,428 of record CALIZL010000103.1, on the reverse strand, counting down.
AATGGTTAGGTTGTGTTTGCCTGCTTGTGCTTTCAGGCGGGCGTATTCGCCTACCAAGTGCTCGTCGTAGCGGTAAATGCTATCGTTGCGCGTATCGAACATGGCCTTGCTCAACGTGGGATTGTTGAGGAAAAAACCACCGCTAAAATCATAAACAGCCTCTTTTGCCTTGGGCAAAAACTGGTTGGTGATGAACGTTACGTGATAACCCGCCTTGCGAAACAATTCGGGAAAAAGGGGATAGTCGCACCATTCGCCTCGCTCGCCCACATCGTAGAGCGAGAAAACATGCTTGAAAACGTAGCTCGTAAGGTTCCAAGGCGATACCACATCGTTGAATTTCACCAACTGTCCGCTACGTTCGCGGCGTACTTGTCGTGGCGTTGTGGGTTGAACATAGCCGTATTGCTGCGAATGATGTTTGCTAAAACTCTCACCGATAATCAGCACGATGTGCGGACTGGTGTATGTGCAACTGTCTACTTGTGCCTTGTTGGCGGCAACAACAAGCTTGTCTATCTGCTGCGAAGCCAATACGTTGGCATAGATCGAGAAGGCCAATCGGTACACGGCGTGGTAGGGTTCGCCATGTCCTTGCTCGGTAAGCGTATGTTCCACTTCGCCTATGCTCCTGCCTGTCATCAGTTTCCATAAGGCCACTTTGTTGTGGGCGGTAACGCAAACACTCCAAATCAGAATGGCGATAAAGCCGATACTCGCAAACATTTTCAGCCTGATAGCGAGTGAGTTGCTGATGGTAGGTATTTTGTCTATAAGCGTTTGGCAAGCCTGTTTTAATGATTTGGGTGCGAAACGGCGCAGCGAATAGGCGGTATGGAGAAGGGCGATAAGCACGATGAACCCCACTTTACCAAAGAGAATGTTGGCCGAAAGGTAGGTAGAAAGGAACTCGCTAGCCTCACGTCCGTTGGTCTCGCCCACCAAAAGCAGCATGGTGGGGGTGAGGGTGGAATCGAATTGGGTGTAACAAAACACGTCGATGGCCGACGTTATATATACAATAAGGTACAGTGCACCGCGGACCCACGGACGGATTCGTCGTGGCAAGAGACTTAAAATAAGGCAAATGGCATAAAGATCTACCAACAACTCGGTGAAAAGATGGTGGTAAAGCTTTTCGCCAGGATGGTAGGGGATTGTTAGCCGCGCACAAACCACGCCCAAGATGTACATCGTTACGAAGAACGGTGCATTGATTTGTAGGGGTTTAACTACGCAGCCAAAGATTTTATTTCTCAATACTGTTAAGGTCATTTCTTTTTAGTTCCTTTTTTCTTTATATGTGTATATTGCCACAAATAGGCGCGCAACAGCTTGTTCAGACCTGCTTGTATGCCGCATGGAACACGTCTGCGCATTGTTCTAAAACGCGGTGTCGGTTCGTAATTTTATGCAAATTTACACTTTTTATCATTGATAACCGCCAATGCAAGCGTTTAATTTGTTTCGTAAAAGAAAACAACCACGCGCCCAATCTCGCTCTTGTCAACTCGTCAACGCGTTTACTCGTCAACTTACAACCCCCTACAATTAAGGATAATTAAGGCATAATGGTGAGTGGAAAACCGAAAAAACGCTACCTTTACAGCAAAATAATAATCTAAAATTATGCAGAGATTAGCGTTACAAATTATATGCCTAATGGGTATGTTTTGCAATTGCAAAGCACAAACCGTGGCGACTCCAACAGACACGATACAGCAGATAGACTCCGTAAGAGCGGCCAATACGCCAAGTTATCGTGTGCTGTCTGTTGAGAACGCCGACACCCTGCGATGGACGGGCAAGGCTTTTACCGGCAGACACAAAAACAAAGGCAATACATGGCTGATAAAAGCTGTGATGAAAGGCATGAATGCTAATTGGCAGAGCCACGCTCTTTGGGTTACGGTAAAGGATGTGTGGCTGCTTAAAGACGGCGTGGAGAAAGATGTAATAAGCGTCATGGCCTTCAAGTCTGCCGAAACGAGGTGGAGCATCAGTGCTTTTAAGACAGAACAATTCATGGTTGAAGAATGCAAAGCACCCTTGTATGCCGTGCCATACTTTATAGATGGCTGTGCTTACATTATCTGTATTATCCCTCCGTTTCAGAAAGTGGGCGATGAATTTAGAGAGATAATAGACAGAAAAGCTTTGTACGAAGATGTGTTGAAACCGCTTATGGACAAGTCTTTCTTTTAATGAGGAGGGCATGGGGGCACTCGTACCCGATTTTAAACCAGCAAGTCCCAACATTTAAAAGCTTTTCTTGTATTGGGTTTTTCTTTGGAATGGAGCGGTGGACACAAGTTGACTTGTAAAGGACGTTCACCAAATACTACTATGCTAACGCCTATTTTGCAACAGCTTGTACCACGCTTTTCCCTCGTTCGAGTTGCATTTTTGTGCCATCGTTGCCAGCATTGTGCGCGTGGTTGCTATCTTGTGTTGTAGGCATAGTTGCAGTTTACTGCCTTTGTGTGCATCTTTCGCCGCCTTGTTCAGTGCCATTATATAGCGTAGTTGCAGGTTGGCAAGATAGTTTGAGGGCATGTGCGATGTTTCGATGTTGTTGAAAAAGGCATCGCAAAGTATGCCTATGTGCTCGTTAATGTCGTATCCACCCCTCTTTGTACCTTGTTTTAACAGCATGTTGAAGGTGTTGGTACTAAACAAATTGCCGAAAACGCCATCCAGGGACATACCTAGTTCATGGCCCTTACTGGTCAATTGGTTTTCGTTTATCCGCTTACTTTCTAGTCCACTGTCGGCTAGCATGATGTATTTCGACAATAAACGCATGGCCGTGCGTTGCAACGGCGTTGGGTTCTCCTTGTAGAAAGTTTCGGATAAGGCCACCAATTGCTCGCCGTACGTGCCCACGGCATCGCGATAAAGATGCCATAGGGCAAAGCCTTGTTCTTTTTTAAACTTCGCCATGTTGGCTTTTTGGTCGATTTGTGGCATCAGTTGCAGCACGTTGTCCATTATCTGCACGCGCTTGTCAAAGGCAAGCGTATCACCACTTGCGGCTTGCGGCTTGATGGAAAGGCGTTTTATCAGGTCGGCACGCTGCTCGTAGGGTGTGTTCCCTTGCGCCGTGGCGTAGGCATAGGCCACAGCACGCCTGTCGGCATCGGTTAGTTGCAACGCACTTGGTCCGTAATCGGTTTCTGAAGATATGCCCAGCACCTTCGCCACCTTCGCCATTACCCTGCCTTGAATGGTTTCTTGAACAATGGCATCGGTGCTGTTCTTGTCCCAAAAACGCATGTCGAAGTGGGGTAGGTAAAGGAAATAGTCGAGCTTCCTGCCCTCCAACACGGCTTTACCCACGTTAATCCAACCGCGTAACAATTCGCCAGAGAGGGGGTGGCACAGCATTTCGCTCGTAGTTTCATGCTGACCAAGCTCGAAAGAAACGTACATGCGCGGTTGAATGACGTCTGTTTGGGGCGTAACCTGTTCAACTTGCAGCGCGTTGGGTATGCCTGCATCGGCCAACGCCTTGTTCCATGCCGCCACACCAGCCTTTACCGCACCGATGTATTGGGGCGGAAACAGACTGTCGATGTAGAATGTTAGCGGACGATTGAGTGCCCATCGCTGGATGGGCATGTTGTTTTGGGCGGTTGGCGAAGTGCTTTCGGTGGGCACGGTAAGGTTTTCAACGCCCTTTGTTGCCAGCCTTATGGGGGCATAAGTCTGCGGAAGAAGTTGTACCCAACAACTTAACTCCAAGGGAACGCTAGCCTCAGGCAATACAATCATCGAGCTAGAAAAGTTGCCTTCTTCGGCTTGTTGCCCGTGATAACGCCTTATGCGAAACTGCGTTATGCCATTGTTGGCCTTTACATCTAAGAGCGAAGATAGGTCAGGAACCATGTCGCGAATGGTGTACAGCTCTTGATAGCTGAACCATTGCTTGCCCGTTAGCAGTTCGTTGGTAATGTCGATGACGGCTGCTCCTGCCTTTGTGCGCCCCAAAACAGGGTGTATAATGCCTCGGTCGGCTGCATTTTTCACTGCCATTATTTCGCCTTCTGCAACGTTTTTCAGTGGTTTTAGAAGGATGCTTTCGTCATTTGGGGCAACAATTTGCACCACGCCCAGCGACTTTATGGGGTGAGCATTGAAATCGAAACCGCGGTTTATTTGTGCACTGATAAGCACATCGCGCCCAATGCAGGCAGTGGGTATCTCCATATATATACGTCCGCTGTCTACATGCACGGGCAAGTGGCCCGCGTATGTCTTTGCGTTTGCCCCCCATAAGGTGGGCGTTGCCGTCGGTGCGAGCTGCGTTGAGGGCGTAGATTGGGGCTGCGCGCTGGTTTGTAACCCATGCAGGGGCATGAGAAGTAGGGCTAAAAGCAATGCTTGTTTCTTGTGCAGTTTCATTGTTATGTTGTTATGGCGTTCTGTTTTGGCGGTGCCCAACACGTTGCCTATGGTGTAATGTAAGCATTTTCATCTTCATTCAAATCGGTCGTTGGAGCCTGCGCGGACATTGTTTGATTGTTGCGTATGTTGTCTGTCTTATTATTAAAGGTATAGTGGACTACATCGAGAGAATAAGGCAGACAAGATGCCCACAGGCAAACGAAAGGTGAACAGGACGTAATGGAAACGACTTAAAACATTTGATAAGCAGTTTAACAAACTGATTGGGGCTTTTTAATGTGGGCTAGTGTGTGCAAATGTAGTAAAATTTTGCTTATTACGCCAAGAAAGCCTTATATTTCGTTGTCTGTTACAAATGTTTCGTCGTCATAATCCATCACGGGGCGGTCGTTTTCGGTGGCATTCGATACGCCATCGATGAGGAAATCGTTCTCTGATTTGGGTTTCTTTTGCAATTGTAGCAGTTTATACACCTTCTTTCCGCCAGGTGTTTGATAGTGTATTAAGCACGCATTGGTTTTGGTTATCTTGCTGTGTACGGCGAAAGTACGTAGCCATTGGGACTGGAACTTGCCCGAACCAAGCAACGGATTATTCTTGATTGTCTGGCTTTGCATCTTTTGTGTGAAACCTTTTGTGCAGTATTTATTCAGCACTTGGCGTATGGCGGCAGGGTTAGGTTGTGGTTGAGCAAGCTCGTTTACGTACATGGCATAGAAGTTATAGAGGTCAAATACATACCCGTTGTATTCTCCTTCGTACGATTCGTTGGTTATTTCAACCTTTCTCGTTTGTCCGTTGGCACAAAAGGCCAAGGTGTATGTATAGTCTTTGGCGATAATTTCATCGCAATACGATAGGCTTAGGTACACTGTTGTTGGGGTTACGTAAACTTCTTGGGGCGCAGTGAGGGTGAAGCTGCTGTTGATGTCTTTGCCTACAAGAGATTTAAGGTTTAGCTTGTAGTTTTTAAATAGGGGTTTACCTGCTTTATAGATGTTCACCTTCAAAGAAGTATAGGACATGTATATCTCTGGATAATCAATCTTCTTACCCTCATAAAACTCGCGTACATGTATTTCCCAATCGCCAACAGTGGTGTCTATGCGCGTGGGTGGGTTAGCAAACTTCGAGTAGTCGGTTGTGTCTTCTTCCTCTACATACGGCTGTACGCTGTCTGTTTTTGCGCTAACCGAGTCGTTGCCAGTGCTGTTTGCATTGGCTTTTTTATTTCCCGAACAGCCCGTTAGCAGGGCAATTGCGATGAGCGAAAGGGTAAAGGTAAGTTTTTTCATTGTTATCTCCATGCGGGTTGGTGCAGCAAGGCAATATATAGTTAGAAGGAATTGAGTTTAGAAAGTGGGTTAGCATACCCCACTTTGCCATCCATGTATCAACACAACAGCATTTGCAGTGCCGCGAAAAGTTATTTGTACAGACACTACAAGCACTTTGTAGCATGAGTACAAGATACTTTGTAGCGCGAGTACAAGATGCTTGTAGTGCCAGTACAAGGTGCTTGTAGTGTCTGTACAAGACGCTTGTAGTGCGAGTACAAGGTGCTGTGTACTGATGCTTGCGCCCGATATGGGCAAACAGGCCCATAAGGCAATATAGTTCCAAAACCAATTCTTTTGGGTTATAAAGGCATCTATCGCCGCCTATTAGGCTTTGATTGTTTTGCAAACGGCACGTGGAAAAAGGTTTCTTTGCTGCATAATCGAGCATTTGAAACCTTTTTCCCTCTTGCGTTTAGTGGGTATAGGCTGGGCTTGCGAGCGGCAAAATCGCCCCCGTCTACGTGTAGGTGCAAGGCGGTTCGGCCTTTGCCGACGGGTATAGGCTTGCTTGTTGGGCCACGAAAAGGTTACATTTCGTCGTCTTCTGCATACTCTTCTTCGCCATCCGACATCGAGGGCAGTTCGTCTTCGGTGGCATCCTGCACGCCAGAGATGATGAAATCGTACTCCGTTCTGGGTTTCTTTTGCAGCAGCACACGCTTATATACCTTCTTTCCACCAGGTATTTGGTAGTGTATGATGCACGAATTTGTGCCTGCCTCCTTGCTGTGTACGATGAAAGAACGTAGCCATTGGAACTCGAACTTACCTGAACCAAGCAGCGGATTGTTCTTACTGGTGTGGCTTTGCATCTTTTGTGCGAAACCTTTTGTGCAGTATTTGTTCAGCACTTTCTGTATGGCGGCCTTGTTAGGCTGTGGTTGGGTAAGTTCGTTTACGTACATGGCATAGAAGTCGTAGACGTCAAACACATATCCGTCCATGTCTCCTTCGTACGATTCTGCGGCCGTTTGAACCTTCCTTACTTGTCCGTTGGCACAAAAAGCCAAGATGTACATCTGGCAATTGTCGGTTTCGGGTTCGCAGTACGATAGGTCTAGGTACACTGTTGTTTCGGTAACGAAGACGTTTTCGGGCACCCCAAGGGTGAAACCTTTTATGTAATTGGAGCCTGCAACCGCCTTGGCGTCTATCTTATGCCCTTTAAACACGGGCTTACCTCCCTTAAAAATGTTGACCTTTAAAGAATAATTGGCGAAGACTTGGTTGCCAAGCTTAAACTTCTTGCCGTCGTAAAATTCGCGTATATGTATTTCCCAATCGCCAACGGTGGTGTCAATGCGAATGGGTTGGACGACAAACTTCGAGTAGTCTGTCTTGTCTTCTTCCTCTACATACAGCGGCACACTGTCTGTTTTGGCGGCAATCGAGTCGTTTCCTGCGCCGTTTGCATCGGCTTTTTTATTTCCCGAACAGGCCGTTAACAAAGTAATGGCGATGAGGGAAAGTGTTAGTGCGAGTTTTTTCATTTGTCAATTTCTATGTGGGTTAGTGCTGCAAATGTAGCAAAAAAACACTTATCGCCGCCCATCTACTCCTTATTATTTTGCGAACAGCGCAGAAAAAGGACTTTTCTACCAAATAATCGAGCATTTCAGATGCTTTGTTCAGTTGTTGTTGTCAGCTTGGAGAGGTTTTTCAGGCTTTGCGATAGCTCTTCGCTGACGTGTCAATGACGGGGTTGTTTGAAGCAATCGGCATGCGTATGGTTATGCTTTTGTGGGTTAAGTACGCTATACATCGTCGGCCCCAACAGGCCATTCTTCGCCATTCTACATCGCGGGCAGGTCTTTTTCGGTGGCATCAGACACGCCACTAACCAAGTATTCGTACTCCGTTTCCGGTTTTAGTTGCAGGTGAATGCGCTTGTAAATCACCTTACCATCAGTGCGTTTGTAGTTAACAATGCACGTGTTTGTTTTCTCGTCCATCCAGTGCACCTCCAAAGAGCGCAGCCATTGGTAATCGAATTGGTCCGAACCCAAGAGCAAGTTCTTCTTCAACGTCTCGTTTTGCAGTTGTTTGGCAAAGTCTGTTGTGCAGTATTTGTTCAGCACTTTCTGTATGCTGGCAGCGTTAGGCGTAGCTTGGCTTAGTTCGTTTACGTACAAGGTGTAAAGCCAAAAAATGTCGGTGACGTACATGTCTATATCTCCTTCGGCCGAGGCGATGGACGTTTCGTACTTGCGCACCGTGCCATCGGCATTCAGTGCCAACACTCTTTCAAGGCAATTGTCGGTTTCGGGTTCGCAATAGCCAAAGCCAATGTACACCGATGTGGGGGTAATCTCGAACTGTTCGAATAGGCCCAGCTCGAAACCTTTGATGTGTTTAGGACCCATAAGCGACTTGGAGTTTACCTTGTAGCCTTTAAGCACAGGCTTGCCACCCTTGAATACGTTAAACCTCACGGCATAATCGGCGTGCGTTTCCTTATCGTAGGTGAACTTATTGCCGTCGTAAAACTGGTGTGCGTGTATCTCCCAGTCTCCCCAAATGGTGTCCACGCGTATGGGTTTTATGGCAAACTTCGAGTAGTCGGTCTTGTCTTCCTCCGCTATATATAATTGTGTGCCACTTGCTTTGGTGGCAATCGAGTCGTTGCTCATGCTGCTTGCATCGGTTTTTCTGTTTTCTGCGCCGACCGTAGTGAGTAAGGAAAACAGCAGGGTAAGTGTATATACGGGTCTTATCATTTGCTTATTTCGGTTTGGGTTAGTGGTGCAAATGTAATAAAAAAGTGATTATTGCCGTCTGTTTGATTTGCTTTATTTTACGTTTGATGCGAAAAACGGCCGCATTTTCCACAAAATCGGCCGTTCAAAACATTTTTTTCGCGTTTTGTTTGGTGGTGTGGTGAAAACTCCTTACCTTTGCATCGCTTTTGAAAAACAAGAGCATTGGGGCGCTTAGCTCAGCTGGTTTAGAGCATCTGCCTTACAAGCAGAGGGTCGGCGGTTCGAATCCGTCAGCGCCCACACAAAAAAAGAAACCTCGTTTCCAACTTTGGGAACGAGTTTTTTTGTGTTAAGCGGGGTGGTGAAAGCGGATTATAACAAAAATGTTATCTGGTTGTTTACGCAATTGCAGCCTTTTTCTTATCTTTGCATAGACGTGAATTATACCGCTATTATACAATGCAAAAGGTTATTATTATCGTAGAACAGTCTTCGGATGGTGCTTTTTGGTGTAGAACAGAGACGGACATTGCAGGTGTAGGACTAAACGCTTGTGGTAAGGATGTAGCCTCTGCGAAGGCTGATTTGTTGGAGTGCTATGAGGAGGCCAAAGCTGCTATGAAGGCGGAAGGTAAGGAAATGCCTGAGGTGGAGTTTGTATTCTAGTACGATTTGCAATCGTTTTTTAACTATTTCAACTTCCTTCATGTTACTGAAAAGCTAAACGGGTAGCTTTCAACCCTTCTTTTCTCGTTCTTCGAAAAGTGCGTTTTCTCGCCATGACAATGTTCGAGCAAGCTCGATGTTGTTTATTTGGCTTAACGAAAACGTTCTTTTCTCGTTCCTCTAAAAGTGCGTTTTCTCGCCATGACGATGTTCGAGCAAGCTCGACGTTGTTCATTTGGCTTAACGAAAACGTTCTTTTCTCGTTCCTCGAAAAGTGCGTTTTCTCGCCATGACAATGTTCGAGCAAGCTCGACATTGTTCATTTGGCTTAACGAAAACGTTCTTTATGTTTCATCTGTTCTTATGTCAAAATGGACGCATTTGGTCACAATACGAGAAGATGAATGATTACCCCGTTCACTTATCCACTCGTCCACTTGTCAACTTGTCTACTCGTTAACTTATTAACTCGTCCACTGCTGTAAACTTTTCAGTAGGAAATTTAACACTGTGAGTGCCTTTTTATCCACCAACCGCCAACCTTGCCGCAAAAAATCGATTCTCGCGAAGGTTTGTTTTGATGCAAAAAGGGGTTAGTTGTACATGCAGGCAAAATGAATTTTTATTTAAACGGACCGCCACTAACACCCGTTTTTTGGCGATTTGCAGTAAAATGAAGTGCGTTTTGGTGCTAAACACGGTGCAATTTGCCGCTAAACGCAGTGCGTTTTGGTGCTAAATGCAGTGCATTTTGGTGCTAAATGCAAGGTGAAATGGTGCTAAACGCAGTGCAAAATGCAGCTAAACGTAAGATGAAAAGCATGAATATCCACTGAATTTGTATAAACAAAACCTTCTCGAACCATGAAACACATGCCTGAAAAGGGCTAAATAGCCATTAAAAAGTGGGATTTTAGGGGCTAAAAGTGGGTAATTGGGCTTGAAAAATGATCAGGTGGCAGCCATTCTAGAAAGGCTAAATGGTGCAAATTGCAGCCTTTTTTCTTAAAAACGAACATCTTGGAAGATATGAAAGGTTAGAAATAGTGGCAATTTACCTACTTTATGACCTATATTATCGCTAGAACTGCGCGGAATTTAGAGGACATTGTAAAATAAAAGATAAAGATTTAAGCTTTTTGAGTTGATGATTTTTTGAGCTGATGAGTTTGTGAATCGGGGAGTTGATGCCTTCGGGAGTTGTTGGGCTTTCGTTAGTTTACAAGCCAGAGAGTTGACTTGCCCTGCACTCCTCTCAATTTATAGAAAGATTAAAAGTCAAAACGACTTCAGTATTAAATCGGAATTGCAAGCCGCCTCTTTCTTATTGGTGGCGCATTTCATCATAATTGTTCATTGAGCCTCTTATACTTGTTGTATAAGGGGCTTTTTCGTGTCGGTTGTTTGTAAGATGTCACTACTCGGTTTAACCAAAGTTGGCCGTTAAAAAGGTGTTGAGTGAAAGGGTTTTGAGTGAAGGTACTGGCAACCGATTAGTGTTTAATCGTTTGAATGAATTTACCTTTCTCCCTTCATTGTGTCGCCATTTGCATACGTCTTTATCACCATGTCTTTCACCGCAGACGGCACAAGGTGGTCGATAGGCAGGCCTTCGGCGATGCGATGGCGGATGTCGGTGCTCGAAATGTCGTAGAAGGGCGTGTTGAGAAGGGTTACATTGGCGGGCAGTTCGTTAGCGTTTATGTCGTAGCCGCGGCGTGGAAATATCGCGATGTCGTGGTTGGCGAGTATGTCTTCGTGGTGATCCCACTTGGGAAACGACACCCAATTGTCGGCTCCGATAAGGAGAACGAACGAGCGTTGTGGCTCGTCGTGGGCCAAAGCTTGCAGCGTTCGCCAGGTGTACGAAGGCGTTGGCAGGTGCAGTTCGTAGTCGGTGGCGCAGAAACGAGGCTCGTTGGCCGTGGCAGCGCGCACTATTTCGAGCCGCGCTTTGTCGGCCATCAAATCGTTGGCGTTGCGTTTAAAGGGGTTTTGAGGCGACACGACAAACCACACTTCGTCTAATCCCATGTCGTCTAAAAACTGTTGAGCCAAGGCGATGTGCCCGTTATGTATGGGGTTGAACGAGCCGCCATAGAAACCAGTGCGTATCATGGGCGCGAAAGAAAGGCGTTAATCGCTTCGAGAGTCTGCCGTTTGGCCGTCTCCAAGTCGTCGTTTATGATAACCTTGTCAAACTGCGGAGCGAACGACAGTTCGTATTCGGCTCGCGCAATGCGGTCGTTTATCACCTCTGGTGCATCGGTTGCGCGCCCTTCTAGTCGTTCGCGCAAGGCCTCGATGGACGGTGGTTGGATGAAAATGCTCAACGCCTTGTCGCCATAAAACCGCTTAATGTTGCATCCGCCCTTAACGTCTACGTCGAAAACAACGTTCTGCCCTGCGTCTAATTGGCGTTGAACCTGCTCTTTCAACGTGCCATAAAAGCGGTCTTTGTACACCTCTTCGTACTCCAAGAACTCGTCTTGGGCAATGCGTTGCCTAAATTCTTCGGGCGAAAGGAAGAAATATTCCACGCCATGTTGTTCTGTTCCGCGCGGTGCCCTGCTGGTACACGATATGGAGAAGGCCAGCCGTAGTTCGGGATGGCTTTGCATCAGCCAGTTAATAATGGTGCTTTTGCCCGAACCCGATGGTGCGGAGAATATCACCAAAGCACCTTTGTGCTGTGTAGAAGACTGCCCGTTAGGGTAGATATGCTGGTTATTGTCCATAATCTTTGAGTTTATTTGAGTTGATGAGAGGGGAGTTTTTATTTGAGTTTTTGCGTTGATGGGTGGGTAAGTTTCTGATTTTTTTGAGTTTGTTAGTTGGCAAGTAGATGCGTTAGGGCTTATTGCAGAAAGCTGGTTTGTGCGTTCTTCGGCCTTATCTTGTTGCTAAGTTTATCGTTCGTAAGACTAAATACGCAAATACTTAGAAACTTAAAACCTCAAAAACTCACCACCTTACCAACCTAAAACCTCAAAAACTGATAGCCTACAACACATTCAGCACTTGCTCTTTAATCTGTTCCAGCTCGTCTTTCATCATCACAACGATGTTCTGCATCTCGGCTTGGTTGCTCTTAGAGCCCGTTGTGTTAATCTCGCGACCCATCTCTTGTGCGATGAACCCCAGTTTTTTGCCCTGTTCGCTTTCATCGTTCATGGTCTTGGCAAAGTATTTTAAGTGATTGGTCAGTCGCTGTTTCTCTTCGCTAATGTCCAACTTCTCAATATAATATATCAGTTCTTGCTCCAAGCGGTTCTTGTCATAGTCCACTTCGGGGATGTCTTTCAGCGCGTCTACAATACGTGTTCTAATCTTCTCCACCCTCGCTTTCTCGTACGGTTCGATGTCGGCCATCAGCTTACCGATGTTTTGTAGTTTCTCTTCAAACTTCTTTTGCAGGGCCATACCCTCCTGTTTGCGAAAAGCCACGATGTGTTCAAGAGCCTGCTTTATGGCCTCGGCCGCCGCCTTCCATTCGTCTTCGTCCAGCGTTTCCATTTCGGTGCGTGTGGTAACGTCGGGCATTTTCAGCAGTGTGGCGTACCAATCTTGCGGCTCGGGAATGCCCGTTTTGGCCGAAATCTCCTTAATCTGTTGGTAATAGTTTTCTACCAATGCGGCATTTATGGGCGTTGCGTCCGCCGCCGCGTCTTTTTCCACCCATATAGAGAAGTCAACCTTCCCCCTCGTGAGTGCTTTTGCCACCATCTGTCGCATCTCAATCTCCTTTTCGCGATACAGCGGAGCAACGCGTGTAGAAAGGTCTAGCGTCTTGCTGTTAAGCGATCTGATCTCTACGTTTATTTTCTTGTCGTTAAAGGTCACAACAGCCTTGCCGTAACCCGTCATGGATTGTATCATAGTTTGCGCGTTAATTTTCTGCAAATGTACACATTTTAAACGGAAAAAGCGTAATTTTGCACTTTAATATAAATATACTGAATAGGATTATGTCGTGCATATTAAATATAGAAACAAGTACCGCGGTGTGTTCGGTGGCCGTTAGTAACGATGGCGAGTGCATCTTTAACGCCGAAGACCACGATGGTCCGAACCACGCCGTAAAGCTAGGTACGTTCGTAGACGAGGCCCTTTCGTTTGCCGACAGTCACGCTTTGCCGCTCGATGCCGTGGCGGTGAGTTGCGGACCGGGCTCTTACACGGGCTTGCGCATTGGCGTTTCGATGGCCAAAGGCGTGTGCTACGCCCGCAACGCTAAGCTATTGGCCGTGCCGACGCTGCAATTGCTGTGCGTTCCGCTGCTGTTGCGCGAACAAATAACGCCCGACGACGCCCTGCTTTGTCCCATGCTCGACGCCCGGCGCATGGAAGTGTACGCCGCCCTCTACGACAGGGCACTGAAAGAAGTAAGGCCTGTGAAAGCCGACATCGTGGAGGCCGATACCTACAAGGCTTTTCTAGACCAACGTCACGTGTACTTCTTCGGCAACGGAGCCGACAAGTGCAAGGCCGAAATCGTTCACCCCAACGCCCACTTCATCGACAATGTGAAACCTTTGGCCAAGAATATGACACCATTGGCAGAGAAAGCTATGGCCGAAGAGCGTTTCGAAGATGTGGCATACTTTGTGCCGTTCTACCTAAAAGACTTCGTGGCGAAAGCCGCCAAGCCGCTACTCTAACTGCAAGGACAAACCAAATGCCGAATAACAAATAAAGAATGAACAACCGAACATCCACCACTAAGATAATGAACATAGAAGGATTGGACTATAACACGCAACGCGAACGGCTGATACTTCCTGAGTACGGACGTGAGATACAAAAGATGGTGAACCACGCAATGACCCTGCCAACCAAGCAAGAAAGGCAAGCTTGCGCCGAGTCTATCATCGCAACGATGAGCATTCTCTTTCCACAAGGGTACGATGCCGTAGACCTTGAACACAAACTGTGGGACCATTTGGCCATCATGAGCGACTTTAAACTCGACATCGACTACCCGTTCGACGTGTCGGAGGCCACACGCGCCACCACTAAGCCCCAGCATGTGGGCTACACTTCGTCGCGCATTCCTGTGCGCCATTATGGCAAATTGCTCTTCGAAACATTCGAAAGGCTGAAAGACATGCCTGCCGGAGACGAACGCGATGCACTGGTTAGGCTCACTGCCAACCAAATGAAACGTTCTCTGGCGCAGTGGGGACACGGTGCAGCTGATAACGAACGCGTGGCATCAGACCTTGCTGCGTTCACCAATGGCAAGATACAACTCGACCTAGACACGTTTAAGTTTGAGAAATTGCCTGCAAAAGAACCTGAGAAAAAACGCAAGAAGAAGTAGCCATGCAATCGTTTCTCATTGAGGGTGGACGCCCGTTGCAAGGCACTATCACACCACAAGGAGCCAAAAACGAGGCCTTGGAGGTGATTTGCGCGGCCATACTAACAGCCGAAGAGGTGCGTATCAGCAACGTTCCCGACATCTTAGACGTGAACAACCTTATCCTTTTGCTGGCGGACATCGGCGTGAAGGTGACACGGCATGCGCGTAACGACTATTCGTTTAAGGCCGACGAGCTGAACCTCGACTTCCTTTCTAGCGACGAGTTCGTGCGCAAATGTGCGGCTTTGCGTGGCAGTGTGCTGCTAATCGGTCCGCTTTTGGGGCGCTTTGGCCAAGCGATGGTGGCCCAACCTGGTGGCGATAAGATTGGCAGACGCCGACTAGACACCCACTTTTGGGGCTTTCGCATGCTCGGTGCAAGCTTTGAAAAGCTGCCCAACCGCAACGTTTACCAACTGCGAGCCAACCAATTGCAGGGGCGTTACATGCTGCTTGATGAGGCATCGGTAACAGGAACGGCCAACATTATCATGGCCGCAGTGCTGGCTAAGGGCACAACCACCATATATAATGCTGCTTGCGAACCCTACATACAGCAGCTTTGCCGACTGCTTAACCGCATGGGGGCACGCATTGGCGGCATAGGCAGCAACCTGCTTACCATCGAAGGGGTTGAAACTTTGCATGGGGCAACCCACCAAGTGTTGCCCGACATGATTGAAGTAGGCTCGTTTATCGGTATGGCCGCTATGGTTGGGCAGGGCATACGCATCAAGAACGTGTCTGTTGAGAACCTCGGACTGATACCCGATACCTTTAAACGATTGGGCATCACGATTAATATTGAGGGCGACGACCTCTTTATCCCGCACCACGAACATTATCAAGTGGAGGCATTTATCGACGGTTCGATAATGACTTTGGCCGATGCACCGTGGCCAGGACTAACTCCCGACCTCCTTTCGGTACTCATTGTGGTGGCTACTCAGGCGCGCGGCAGCGTGCTGTTCCATCAAAAGATGTTCGAAAGTAGGCTGTTCTTCGTAGACAAGATAATCGACATGGGCGCGCAAATCATACTTTGCGACCCGCATCGCGCAGTGGTTATAGGTCACGACCACAAGCTGCAACTGCGTGCAGGCCGCATGACTAGCCCCGACATACGTGCAGGTATCGCCTTGCTTATCGCCGCATTAAGTGCCAATGGCACCAGTCAGATAGACAATATCGCACAGATAGACCGCGGATACGAAGACATTGAGGCGCGACTTAACGCCCTCGGAGCCAACATCAAGCGCGTTTAGCCCTGCAAAAAGCGAAAGCAAGAGCCGCGCAACAGCCCATCCCGACAAACATTAAAAGCCACATATACCCCACACCACATGTCCCAACAATCATCCACACGACCGCTATGGCAAGCCGACAACTTCTATAAGATAGGCAAGCTTGGCAAGCCCCACGGCGTGAAAGGCGAAATATCTTTCCACTTCGACGACGACATTTTCGACCGAATAGAGGCCGATTTCCTTGCGCTCGAAGTGGAGGGGCTGCTTGTTCCCTTCTTTTTCGAGGAATATCGCTTTAAGGGTAGCGAGACGGCATTGGTGAAATTCGTGAACATAGACACGCAAGAACGGGCAAAGGAACTGACGGGCTGCAACGTGTTTTTTCCGCGGCAGGAGGACGATAACCCCGATGCCGAACTGTCATGGGCGGCCATTGTGGGCTTTACCGTTAAGGATGCAGCCACCAACAAGCCGCTGGGCGCACTCCTTGCCGTAGACGACAGCACGGTGAACACCCTTTTTGAAGTAGACGTTAACGGTTCTGCGCCCCTGCTATTGCCTGCATCTTACGACCTGATTGCAGACGTTGATGCAAAGAAACGTGAAATAACGATGCACATTCCCGATGGAATATTAGACCTAGACTGAACAAATGAAGAAACAAATATGTATTCTTGGCAGCACGGGTTCGATTGGCACACAAGCCCTCGACGTGATTGCGCAACATGCCGACAAGTACGAAGTGTACTGCCTAACGGCAAACACACGCGTTGAATTATTGGCTCAACAGGCACGGAAGTTCAGGCCGGCGGCCGTAGTTGTGGCCGACGAGAGCCGCTACCAGCAGCTGCAAGACCTCTTAACCGACCTTCCCGACATTAAGGTTTACGCAGGTAAGCAGGCACTTTGCGACATCGTAGAGGCCGAACCCATCGACGTGGTGCTTACCGCGATGGTTGGTTTTGCCGGTTTAGAACCCACTATACATGCCATTAAAGCGCATAAGAAGATATGTTTGGCCAATAAAGAGACGCTTGTTGTGGCCGGAGAACTTATCAATGAGTTGGCCATAGCCAACCGCGCACCCATACTTCCCGTAGACAGTGAGCACTCGGCCATATTCCAAAGCATAGTGGGCGAGGGCGATAATGCCATCGAACGGATATTGCTTACGGCAAGTGGAGGCCCATTTCGCCTACTGCCCGAAGAGCAATTGGCCAAAGTTACCAAGGCCGATGCCTTGCGCCATCCCACGTGGGACATGGGTGCGAAGATAACAATCGACTCTGCCACGATGATGAACAAAGGGTTCGAGGTGATTGAGGCCAAGTGGTTGTTCGGCGTTGAGGCCGAAAAGATACAGGTGCTTGTGCATCCGCAGAGCATTGTTCATAGCGCGGTGCAGTTCGAAGACGGCTCGGTAAAGGCGCAACTAGGCATGCCCGACATGCGTTTGCCCATACAATACGCCTTCTCTTACCCCGATAGGCTGCCGCTTAATGGGCCAAGGCTCGACTTTTTTGCACAGCCGTTGGAGTTTTTCGAACCCGACATGCGTAAGTTCCGCTGCTTGCAATTGGCCTTCGATGCCATTAACCGCGGTGGAAACATGCCTTGCATACTCAATGCAGCCAACGAAGTGGTGAACGAGGCATTCAGGGCCGACAGCATTGGCTTTTTAGACATGCCGCGAATTATCGAAGAAACGATGCAAAAAGTGCCTTTCGATGCGGCTCCTTCGTTAGATACATACCTGCAAACGGATGCCGAATCGCGCCGAAAGGCCAGCGAACTGGTTGCCCAACTGCGTTGAAACCCATACCGCCAAGCGGCTTTTGCCGCAGCGGATAATACCAAAGAATGTGCCATAAAGGGTCTTAACGCTTACCCATTGGCATCCTAATTAATACAGAAAACAATAAAACAAACATGGAAATATTTCTCATTAGGCTGTTGCAGTTCATGCTAGCCATATCTATTTTGGTGCTACTCCACGAGGGGGGGCATTTCTTCTTCGCCCGTTTGTTTGGCGTAAGGGTAGAAAAGTTCTACCTATTCTTCGACCCTTGGTTTCATCTCTTCGAGTTTAAGTCTAAAAAAAGCGGCACGGCCTACGGCATGGGTTGGCTGCCTTTGGGCGGATATTGCAAGATTTCGGGAATGGTAGACGAGTCGTTCGACACAGAACAGATGGCCAAACCCGCCCAACCGTGGGAGTTTAGGGTTAAGCCGGCATGGCAAAGGCTGCTCATTATGTTGGGCGGCGTTATCGTTAACTTCCTCTTGGCCTTGTTTATCTATTCGATGGTGCTGTTCCATTGGGGCGACAGTTACGTGCAAGTGAAGGATATGACGGCCGGAATGAAGTTTAATTCGGAGGCAAAAGCCCTTGGATTTAAAGATGGCGACGTACTTCTTGGCACCGAGAAAGGCGAGTTTAAGACTTTCGATGCCGACTTCTTCCGCGATTTGGCCACTGCCACTCGTGTGGATTTGGTGCGCCAAGGCAAGCACATGAGCCTGCCCATGCCTGGCAATCTCGACTTGCTGAACATGCTTAAATCGTCGCCCCGCTTTGTAATGATCATGATGCCCAACACCATCGACAGCGTAATGCCCAACAGCATTGCAGCCAATGCGGGTCTGAAAGCTGGCGATAAGATTGTGGCTTTTGCAGGAAAACCCATTGATTCGCAAAACGATTTTAATTTCGAGAAAGAACGTTTGGGCGACATTTTGGCCGCTGCAACCACTCCTGCCGACAGTGCCAAGGCACTAAACACCACCATATCCTTTGTTCATCAGGGCGACACAACGGCCACTACGGCAGCGGTTAAGCTTAATGCCGACTTGCTTTTTGGTATGGTTTTCACCAACGGACTGGCCAAATATAAGGAAACACACGTGGAATATGGTTTCTTTGAAAGCTTTCCTGCTGGCGCAGCCTATGGCGTAAAGGTGCTCAAAGGCTATGTAGGCGACATGAAATACTTGTTCTCGGCCGATGGTGCTAAGTCGTTGGGCGGTTTCGGAGCGATAGGAAGTCTCTTCCCTCCAATGTGGGATTGGCACATGTTTTGGCTTATGACGGCTTTTCTTAGCATCATTCTCGCCTTTATGAATATTCTTCCCATACCCGCTCTCGATGGTGGTCACGTGCTTTTCTTGCTCTATGAGATGATTACAAGGCGCAAACCCAGCGAAAAGTTCATGGTGCGCGCCGAGTATGCAGGCATTTCCATCCTTATTATATTAATGGTTATGGCCAACCTTAACGATGTGCTCCGCGCATTGGGGTATATGTAAGGGCTTTTAAAGGTGAAAGGGTGAAAAGGTGAAAAGGTGAAAAAATGGCTAACGCCTTTTAAAGGTGAAAGGGTGAAAGAGTGAAAAGGTGAAAAAATGGCTAACGCCGTCAAAGCAATTGGCTTAACTCCTTAACTCCATAACTCCTTAACTCCATAACTCCTTTAACTCCTAATGGTGAAAAGATGGCTGCGCCTTTTAAAGGTGGCTAGTGGTTTCTAGATTTCTAGTTCGTTCTAGCTTTTGGACCAGTCAGACAAATCAGACCTGTCAGACCAGTCGGACTTCTCCGATTAGGCTGACACCACCTTTAATCACAAGCTGCAATGCAATTGGCTTAACTCCTTAACTCCATAACTCCTTAACTCCTCAAAAGGAAATGTCACATCTTCCGAACAAACAATAGCTTAATGGCTGCCGTTTTTCCAGCCGATTATCCACTCCGCCGCAATTAATCGATTCTTGCGCGAGTTATTTTTGATACAAAATGGGGTTGCATATACATGTATGCAGCCCCATTTTGTATTACATCAATATGCAATATCAATGGCGCGACTTGCGATTTGCAGCAAAACGCAATGCAAAATGCCGCTAAATGCAGTGCGTTTTGCTGCTAAACGCGAGGTAATATGGTGCTAAATGCAGTGCAAAATGCACCAAAATGCAGGGTATAATGCACCAAAACGCAGGGTTATATGGGGTAAATGGTGTGCGCAAGTGCATATTAATGCACTGGAATTAGAGCGTTTTATCATGACTTTTGAATGAAAACAGACGTGTTTTGGGGCTAAAAGTAGCTTTAAAAGGTGTTTTTTTGCTGCTTTTAGCATGGATTTTGGGTGATGAAAGTGACGATCGGCGTGCAATCTAGAAAGGTAAAATGGTGTAAAACGCCCTAGATTGTCTTAAAATGGACGACGACGGAGGTGCCTTAGTCCGCAAAATTTGGCCTAAAGTCTTGCTTTTTGGCTGTTTTGCTTTCTAGAATGGTAGGCAGGAAATGTGCGTTTTGTAAAAAGTTTTTATTTGTTTTTGATGGCGTTACTTGTTTTGGTATGATGTTCTTTTGTTGCAAGTAGATAGCCTTTCGTGTACCATTCCAAACGCATTAGTTTTGTTGTTAGGGGCATCGGGGTTTAAGTTCGCCCCTTTTGCACGCCATTTTAAGGCCGTTTGTTATATTATAAGTTGGCAAGCTTACGAAAATTCAAGTCCGTTTGGGGGTAATCCACGGACAAGTTCGTAAACTTGCCAACTTCAAAGGCCGCTTACAAGGCCACTTCTTCGTTTTGTTCAGCTGTTTCTGATGGTTGTTCGGTTGCCAAATCGCGCTCCACCATGCCGTCGCGCAGATGAATGGTGCGGTCGGTAAGCTTGGCAAGCTCTTCATCGTGCGTGACAATGACGAAGGTTTGGCCGAACTTGTCGCGCAGATCGAAGAACAATTGGTGTAGTTCGGCCTTGTTCTTCGAGTCCAGACTGCCCGAAGGCTCGTCGGCCAACACCACAGCAGGCTCGTTAATCAGTGCGCGCGCCACGGCCACCCTTTGCTTTTCGCCCCCCGATAGCTCGGCAGGCTTGTGGTTAGCACGGTCGGCAAGGCCAAGAAAAGAGAGCAGTTCGTTAGCCCTTTGCATGGCCTCGCTCTTCTTCTTACCTGCGATGTAGGCTGGTATCATTACGTTTTCGAGAGCCGTAAACTCAGGCAGCAGCTGGTGAAACTGGAAGATAAAGCCCAAGTGTTGGTTGCGGAAATCGCTCAACTTCTTACTCGATAATGTGCCAACGTCCACACCATCCACCACCACTTCGCCGCCGTCGGGTCGGTCTAGCGTACCGATAATTTGTAACAGCGTGGTTTTTCCGGCACCGCTAGGTCCAACGATGCTCACCACTTCGCCCTTGTTGATTTGCAAGTCGATGCCTTTAAGCACTTGCAACGAGCCGAAACTCTTGGTTATAGATTTTATTGTTATCATAAAGGCATATACATTGGAAAATACTTAGGGTACAGAATGCCCCTTTAGATGTGGGCTTGCACAATATTACAACGCAATTCTCACGAATACAGGTTTATCCTCTTGACCCTTTCGATCTTTTTTAATTCTGAGCGAGAGGCCTTTGGACGTTTATTACAATAGTTCATTCCAAGCCTATCGATAATTTTGTCTATTCTTAATTAAGAAGATTTTTTTCTCAATGATATGGGTTTACCAATATTCTCACTTCTTACTCCCAAGCTTTCCAGTAGCACTTACCACCTCTCGAGTCACTGGTGGCAAAGCCAACTGCTCCTCCTATGCCATTGCCAGACGCAGCAAGCCTTAGCCACATCTCCGTATTGTGGAATAGACTTCCTGTTTTACTGTTAGTGTAAGTGACACCAAATGTGCGTGTAGAACAAAAATAAACAGGCACTAATGCTGTATTTGTTATGCAAATAAAGCGTACACGTCTCTTCATTAGTGCTGGGCGAAAATAGTCTCTCCCAATATACGAGTTGTAAGTATAAATACGCCCTTCTTGTCTTCCATAATTCGGTTGAAAATATAAACTCGAAACAGCTCTTGTTGATTCAGATAGGGATGAAGTGTCTTTCTTCTCTTTGTATTCTTTAGCCTCCTTTTTTATATCTGGCAAATCTAATTTCTCTCCTACCTTGAGAGCGTCCTTAATAGCTTTATTAGAAAGCTCTAAGTCCTTTTTCACCCTTTCATATGACTCTCCGTCAACCCCAATACTTTTTGCATACTCTTTCGATATGTTAAGATGATAAGAACTGTCTTTTAATACGACATAATCTGCTAGGATAACGGCAGCGGCCCTTTGCCGTTTTTCGCTCTTGGAAAGGGAATTTAACTCTGATACAGGAAGAGCAAGAGCCTTGGCCTCTTCTTCCATAGAACTATATACCTTTTCTTTTAAATTCCCATCAATGGGTGTTTGCTCTGGCTGGTCAGAGCATGCCACACAAAAGAAAAATAATGGCAAAATTGTTAGATTAAATCTTCTCATAAGCTTGATGTTTTTAGGCTGCTAAAATAATAAAAAAGTATAGGATGGCGAAATTTATTAACAATAATTTAGATAAAGGGCGTGATTAAACTCTTTATCTCAGAAAGCATCTCTCCAATATTCGCAATAGGTTCTTTCTTTAGAAATCGAGATCTATCATTTTTAGAAAGCTTATGTCTCTTACTCTTTTTACTTCTTCAACTTCTTCACCCACTTTCCAACGTCCTCGTAGGCGCTAGTTCCCTCGGTATGTTGTGGCTCGGCAAAGGTAAGTTCCTCGATGCCGTCGCCATATTGGTCGGGGAACACAATCATCAGATTGGTTCCAGAGAAATGTCTGGTTATCTCATCTGGCAGTCTGTCGAGCGCCGTTTTATAGCTAACGGTACCTTTTCGCGCCGTAACCACCACGAAAAGATGGTCGGGGGCGATGGTGGCAGCCAGCGAAGGCAGTTCGTTCCAGTGGTTCATCAGCGCATATTCGGCACGCATAGAGGCGTGGCGGTTGCGAACAAACTCGTTGATAAGTGCCAATGTGTCTTGACGACCGTGGAAAACGATACGGCATTCGAGGTTCAACACCACGCGCGCCAGACGTTCGAGCCAGCGATAGAAACCCGGTTCGTACTGCGCACGCGACGGAACGGCCACTTGTATGCGGCGAATGGTGCTTAGTGGCTGGTTCAACCGCGCCATGATAATCTGCCGATTCAGTCCGTTGAACAAGCTTTGGTGGAACTGCCCCCAAAACTTTGGCGACACTTCCTTATGCGTATGCAAGCCGATGATAATCTCCGAGGCATGAAATTCGTTAAAGGCGTGCTTAATGCCGTTGGCAATGTTGGCCGCTATGCGCACCTGCGTTTGCGTTCGCACGTCGGTGGCGGCGGCGTATTTCGACACTTGGTCTAGCAGTTGTCGCCCCTTTTCTTGGTTGGCGCGCATGTTCTCGTCGTCGTAAACAAGGTTCAGTGCAATGATACCGCGGTTTAGTTTGGGGTTGCGCATCATGATGGCCAAGCCCATAAGTCGGTTGGCGTACTCTGGATATTTCACGGGTACGAGCATACTTTCGTCGTCTTGCTCGCTTATTTCGCTTGCAGGTATGTTCTTTTCGCTAAGAATAAAGGTCTTAGCAGCCCGTTCGGTCATCACCGAAGAGATGATGCAGGTTATCAAAATCATGATAACCACGGCGTTAAGAATGTCGTCGGTGATGAGGTAACGGCCAGGTTCAACCTGTAAGTGCATGCCAACCATCACGATGGCGATAGCTCCGGCGGCGTGGGCAGAGGTTAAGCCGAACATCATTTGCCCAGAAGGTGCGGGCATTTTGAAACGCCAACTGGTGATGTAGGCCGCAATGGCCTTGCCCAATGTGCCAACAAGGGTGATGGCCAGCACCACCCAAACGATGCCTTGCCCTTGAAACAGCAGGCGAAGATTGATGAGCATGCCCACACCGATAAGGAAATAGGGAATGAAGATGGCGTTGCCGATGAACTCGATGCGGTTCATCAGTGGCGAAAGTCGCGGCACATAGCGGTTAAGAATAAGGCCGGCAAGAAACGCTCCGAATATTCCTTCGAGCCCAATGGCCGAAGAAACGGCCGCACTAAGGAAGAGAATGGCCATCACAAAGATGAATTGCATCACGGCATCGCTGTATCTGCGCAGGAACCAACGCGTTAGTCGGGGGATGAAAAAGGCCATTGCCACGCAAAATCCCACCACTTTTACAACGAACCAAAGCCAAAACAGCCCGCCTCCGCCTTCGTTGTGGGCGGCCACTATCATGGCCAGCACCACCAAAGAGAGGAACAAGGCAATCATGGTGGAGCCTACACTGAGCGATACGGCCGAGTTTCGTTGAAGTCCGTAGCGGCCAATGATGGGGTAGGCGATAAGTGTATTCGACGCCATGAGCGTGGCCAAGAGCAGCGAGGCAGGCATGCTGTAATGTAGAAACGTTGTTCCCAAGAGGTAAATGAGTACGAAGGGAACGATGAACGTGGCCAAGCCAAACACCATAAAGCGGTATTTGTTGCGTTTAAGGCTGCTGCTGTCCATTTCGAGTGCGGCCAAGAACATGATGTAATAAAGGCCCACGCGCCCGAAAAGCTCAAAAGAGTCGTCGCGTTTCAAGATGTTGAACCCATATTCGCCCACGGCAACGCCTGCCAACACCATGCCGATGATATGGGGAATGCGCAATTTGCCCATCACGATAGGGGCAAAAAGGATGATGAGCATCACGATGAAGAATATCAACGTGGGGTCGGTTATGGGGAAGGCAGAGAACATTTTTCTTTCGCTTATGGGGTTTTGGGGGTTGATGATGCGGGGCGTTTGTAGCTAGAAAAGCTAGTTGCACTAGGTGTTCTTGGGTACATCCAGACGGCTTGCGCCATGCTTTGGCAGCGGCGTTGTTTGTCTTTATCACTGCAAAGTTGCAAAAAATATATCAAAAAGATGCGTATAAACGTGGAAAGTTGTACATTTGCAATGCAATATATCATTATTTTAAAAGAGAAGGAAATGAAAGTAGCAATTGTAGGCGCAAGTGGCGCGGTGGGTCAAGAGTTCTTGCGGATATTGTCAGAGCGTGCCTTTCCCATCGACGAACTATTGCTTTTCGGGTCGGAACGCAGCGCAGGTCAAACCTATATGTTTAATGGCAAGGAGCATGTTGTTAGGCTTTTGCAGCACAACGACGACTTCCGCGGCGTGGATATCGCTTTCGTGTCGGCTGGCGGAGGTACATCTAAGGAGTTTGCCGAGACCATTACGAAACATGGAACGGTGATGATAGACAATTCAAGTGCCTTCCGTATGGACCCCGAAGTGCCACTGGTGGTACCCGAATGCAATGCCGAAGACGCATTGAACCGACCACGCGGCATTGTGGCCAACCCCAATTGCACCACGATTATGATGGTGGTGGTGTTGCAACCGCTAGAAAAGCTGTCGCACATCAAGCGCATTCGCGTGTCTAGTTACCAAAGTGCAAGTGGCGCAGGTGCTGCTGCTATGGCCGAATTGCAAACACAATACAGCCAATTGGTTAACGGCGAAGAGCCCACGGTGAGCAAGTTTCCGCACCAACTGGCCTATAACGTGATTCCGCAGGTAGACGTTTTCACCGATAACGGCTACACGAAGGAAGAGATGAAGATGTATCACGAAACGCAAAAAATTATGCACACCGACGCCAAGTGTTCGGCAACGTGTGTAAGGGTGAGCTCGCTTAGGTCGCATTCGGAAAGTGTTTGGATTGAAACCGAACGTCCGTTGTCGGTAGAAGAGGCACGTAAAGCCATCGCCGCCGCACCTGGTTGCACGCTGAAAGACGACCCTTCGCAAGGTGTTTACCCCATGCCGTTGGAGACGGGAGGTAAAGACGACATCTTTGTTGGCCGCATCAGAAAAGACTTGGTCGATGAAAACGGACTGACGTTGTGGCTAAGCGGCGACCAAATTCGCAAGGGCGCAGCACTCAATGCCGTGCAGATTGCCGAATATCTGATGAAGAACGATAAGGCGCTGACGAAGGGATAATACGCTTTTGTTTGGCAGAAAGTTATAGCAAAATACATCTGTTGCATGGCTAAATGGCAGTGTGGCAAACTTATTGGGGCGCGTTTGTGCGCCCCGTTTTTTTTGTAAGTAGCTTGCGTTCACAAACTCATCAGCTCACAAACTCAGCCGCTTATCTCCTCATAAACTCACAAACTTACCTCCTAACAAACTCGCAACCAATGTTTGTAGGTATGGCTTATTTTGCGTATTTTTGCAAGACAAAGGCAAGAAACGGTGGCGGCAGTGTGCCATTGGGCATGCTAGCCACGCCCGTAGGGGCTGCAAGCGCGAGCCCGAAACTTGCCCTTTGGCCACTTAAAAACCATTATTAATAGAGCGACATGCCCATAAATCATTCCCTCAAACCATCTTTTGCGCTGCGTACCCTTGGTCGTTACGGCCTTTGTGCGGTGCTTTTGCTTTTTGCTTTCTTGCAGTCTGGCACGGCTAAGGCCGAGAAACAGCCGGTAGATTACGTTAACGCCTTTATCGGAACAACCAATTTCGGCACCACAAACCCAGGTGCAGTGTGTCCAAACGGCTTGATGTCGGTAGTGCCTTTCAACGTGATGGGCTCCGCCAACAACAAGTTTGATAAGGATGCGCGTTGGTGGTCTACACCCTACGAGTACCACAACATCTACTTCACAGGCTATTCTCACGTAAACCTTAGCGGCGTTGGCTGTCCCGATTTGGGCTCGCTACTGCTCATGCCCACAACAGGTAAGCTCGAAGTAGACTACAAAGCGTATGGCAGTCCTATGATGATGCAAAAGGCATCGCCAGGTTATTACACCAATTTCCTACCTCGTTACGATGTACGCACCGAGGTGACGGCCACCCCGCGCACCTCGATGGCGCGCTTTTGGTTTCCCAAAGGCAAGAGCAACATATTACTTAACCTGGGTGAAGGACTGACAAACGAGTCGGGAGCGATGGTTCGCCGCGTGAGCGAAACCGAATACGAGGGCGTGAAACTGCTGGGAACGTTCTGTTACAACCCACAAGCCGTGTTCCCCATTTATTTTGTTATGCGCGTAGACACCAAGCCAACGGCAGCAGGATATTGGAAAAAACAACGCCCCATGACGGGTGTTGAGGTCGAATGGGATAAGGATAACGGCAGGTATAAGTTATATACAAACTACACGAAAGAAATAGCTGGCGACGATGTTGGTGTGTACCTCAACTTCCATAGTCATGGCAACGAACCTGTTGTTGTACGTATGGGTGTATCGTTTGTTAGCATGGCCAATGCCCGCGAGAACCTCGACGCCGAACAAGGGGGCAAAGATTTCGACACGATAAAGGAAGAAGCGCGCAACGCTTGGAACAAAGACCTGTCGCGTATTGAGGTGGAAGGCGGAACAGAAGACCAGCGAACGGTGTTCTACACGGCCTTATACCACGCTTTGTTGCACCCCAACGTCTTGCAAGACGTTAATGGACAGTACCCAACACTTGAAACGGGCGAGGTGAAAACCATGCGCGAAGGCAACCGTTACACCGTGTTTTCGCTGTGGGACACCTATCGCAACGTGCACCAACTGCTTACTTTGGTTTATCCCAAACGCCAACGCGACATGGTTCGCACCATGATAGACATGTATCGCGAGCATGGTTGGCTGCCCAAATGGGAGCTATACGGCCGCGAAACCTATACGATGGAGGGCGACCCAGCCATTCCCGTTATCGTAGACACGTGGCTTAAAGGGCTGCGCGGCTACGACATCAACACGGCATACGAGGCTATGCGCAAGGGCGCAACCACTCCTGGCCCCCAAAACTTACTTCGTCCAGACAACGACGACTACCTTTCGCTGGGCTATGTGCCGCTGCACGAACAGTACGACAATTCTGTTTCGCACGCGTTAGAGTACTATATCGCCGACAACTCCCTCTCGCGGTTGGCCAACGCCTTGGGAAAGAAAGCCGATGCGCGACTGTTCTACAACCGTTCGTTGGGTTATCGCCACTATTATAGCAAAGAGTACGGCACATTCAGGCCCATTTTGCCCAACGGCAAGTTTTATTCGCCCTTCAATCCCAAGCAAGGCGAGAACTTCGAGCCTAGTCCAGGCTTTCACGAAGGCAACGCTTGGAACTACACTTTCTATGTTCCGCACGACGTAATGGGGCTTGCCAAACTGATGGGTGGACAAAAAAACTTTGTGGAAAAGCTGCAAATGGTGTTCGATAAGGAACTATACGACCCTGCCAACGAACCCGACATCGCTTATCCGCACTTGTTTTCGTACTTCAAAGGCGACGAGTGGCGCACGCAAAAAGAACTACATCGGCTGATGGCCAAATACTTTAAGAACGCGCCCGACGGCATTCCTGGTAACGACGACACAGGAACGATGTCGGCATGGCTAGTGTTTAACATGATGGGCTTTTACCCCGACTGCCCTGGCGAACCTGCATACACGCTTTCATCGCCCGTGTTCAACCGCGTAACCATTCACTTAGATAAGGAACAATGGGGACGAAACGAGTTGGTTATCGAGGCAAAACGTCAACTACCCACCGACATTTTTATCAACGCCATCACCCTTGGCAACAAGCCATTTAAAGGCTATCGCGTGTCGCACGAAGAGCTTTTGAAGGGTGGCAACCTAACGTTCGAACTGAAAAGCGAACCATCTCGTTAGGTTATTTAATGACGAGAGAAGGAAAAGGTGAAAGGATGAAACAATGGCTGCACCTACTAATTGGTCAACTCGTCAACTCTTCATTTTAACAACATGTTTGAGTTGACGAGTTAACAAATTTACCAATCAACAGGCATTCGGTTTACTAATTAAACAGCTTGTAACCAAAGTAGACTGTAAATTCTTTGTAGAAAAATATACTCAAAAGATAACAACCTATTTGTTTTTTCACTAACTTTGCATTACTAACACTGATGAACCAAGAAGAGAGCATGAACCAAGCCCTACAAATCACGGGTCGGATATGTGGATAATGGCACCAAAAGTTCAAAAACAGGTTCAGTTGAAACACCTAAAAAAGAAAAAGAATTATATACATAATACACAGAGGTCGAAGAAGATTGTCATGAATTTATAGAGCCATGTGTCATAAAAACATCGGGTATCAACAATGGTTGATGACTTATTTTCTGCTAAAGAATTAAAAGGATCAACATATCGTTACATACCATTCTCTGAATTTGTCGATATTTCTTCAAAGAATCTAAACTATGAATATAGTATTGCTGCCGACGATTTGGATGGAGAAATATCTATAAATCCCGTTCACACCGATAAGAATCCCTTCAATTCAACAACCTATTCAGGTCGTTCAACGGTGTTCTCTGTTCACAGTCATGTCAACATGCTCCCCCCATCACCACGAGATTTAGAACAGATTTGCAATATTGCAGCAGACTTTCAAGGCCGACCAAAATATAAGGCAACAATGGTATACATTCCACAAGATTCTAGTTTCTATAGTCTTGTCATTACAGATAGAAACAAGGCTGCAAAACTTAGCGAGAGGTTAAAGGGAGAAATTGATAACAACAACTCGTTTATAGAAAAAGGAATCTTCCAAGATTTGCTTACAAAGAACAAATGCAGTTATGAAAATCTCAATAAAATAGATAAAGAGCTTATAAAGTTAGCCCTTGTTATTAAACTTATGAACGGTGGAATTAGCATTGTAAGGCATTCGCGTAAGCATGGAAAGGCAACTCAAATTTATGATGTTAGCCCACTGAAAACGAAGAGAGGAGTAAATATTTACAAACCAATAAAATGCCAATGATATGAAACGAATATTATCAATAATATGGTTGTTGGGCTTTTTGTCATTCAACCTTTTTGCTCAGAAAGAAAAGAGCGAACAAAACGCTGCACTCGAAATAGCAAAATATCTTGTTGAAGAAAGGCGAGTCTTCTATGGTAAGCCAGCAGAGTTTTTGTACAAAGAGCTTAAGAGAAGAAAATTTCCTATCAAGCACATGTCTACTATGTCATCGGGGCTTTGGGGAGCAGAACGTGCAAGGGGAGTTGTCTTCTACAATTATTCTTCAATAGAAATCGACACTTTAAATCCTAATGTCGTAATACTTGAAATTAGGTTAGACATGAATGTCGATGATCATGAGTTCTGGCAAGGCATATCGAACACGGACGACTGGATGGAGCAGATTTTAGAGAAAACAAAGGGTTATGGCGTTGACGAGATCGAATACAGAGTAAAAAGAATATACCCTAATGAGTGGAAGAAAGTGGAATTTAAGAAATCTTCTGAAGAATAGAACTCTCAGAAGAAGGAAAAGCATCAACTTTTAGTCAGGTTTCATTGTAGTCTTCTTCATCTTCCAAGAGTTTATTGCACCTAAACTTCATGAGCATAAGTCAACGGAAGTCTGTTTTATCGGGTTTTGAAAATGCTTTTAAAGCATTTTCAAAACCCGACTAATAGTAAAAATAGCTAGTTCTGGGCCTTTCCTTTCCAAATAATAAGCATAGACACAGCTTTTCGCTATAAGACGAGAATGAGCAGAGCTTAAAGAACAACAATACTATGATAAAACGTATACAGCATTGCAAGCCAAATGCTGCAATAAACTTGTCTAGATGTAATCGTAAGCATACCATAGTGATAGGAATATTAACAGATACACATAAAGACCGTTTTGTATAGCCATATATGCTTTTTTACCTGAGCAAATGTATAATTGTTGTCAAAATCGTAGAGTAGTATGTATGCTTCCTCCATAAAGACTGCTGATTGCTCGATAATTGTCACTTCTCATCTGACACATTATAAATCTGACAAGCCAAGATAATTGCAACCCATCTACAACCAAACAAGGCAACTTTATTATAAGCATGATAGGTTTTATACCAACGTATGCCTAGTTATTTTTTTCTTCTTCCTCCTTCTTCTCTTTCTCTTGCGGCAAGCAAAGGTTGAGGGTTATGCCCACAATAGCCGATAAGCCGATGCCGCTAATGGCGAAGTTGCCGTAAGAAAGCACGGCACCGCCGATGCCCATAGTGAGCGTTACGGCAATGATAATGATGTTGCGCGTTTGGTTTAGGTCTACTTTGTTGCGCATTAGGTTGAGCAAACCCACGCTGGCAATGGTGCCGAAGAGCAACAACATGATGCCACCCAGCACGGCTTGGGGAATACTTTGCAACAACGCACTAAGCTTACCGATAACCGAGAACACGATGGCCGTGGCTGCGGAGATGCGTATTACGGCAGGCGACGTTACTTTGGTGATGCTCATTGCACCCGTAACTTCCGAGTAAGTGGTGACGGGAGGGCCTGCCAATAAAGCACTAGCAAGACATGCAGCACCGTCGCCCAAAAGCGTGCGATGCAATCCTGGGTCTTTGGTAAAGTCTTTATCGGCCACAGCACCCACCACATACACGTCGCCAATGTGCTCTATCACAGGCGCAATGGCCACGGGAATCATGAAGAGTAAGGGTTCCCAGCTAAATTGCGGCAACGAAAAATGAACCAAACTAGCAGGTAGGGCAAACCATTGGGCATCTATCACTGGCTGAAAATCTACCTCATCCATGAAGAAAGCCAGCACATAGCCCACCGCAATGCCGCTAACCACTGGCACAAGTTTAAGCAGTCCGCGCCCAAGGGTTAGCACCAAGATGGCCGTTACCAGTGATGCAAGCGCCAAAATCCAATTGGTTTTGGCCATATCTACCGCTGCCGACGAGAGCGAAAGGCCGATAAGGATGATTACAGGACCGATAACTACGGGCGGAAAGAGCTTGCGGAGCAGGCGTTTGCCTTGCCAACGCACCAAGGCACTCATCGCGAAGTACACTAACGACACGCCAACAAGCCCCGCCAAGGTGCCAGGCATGCCCCATTGTTTGCTGGCTGCGATGATGGGCGCGATGAAAGCAAAGCTCGAACCAAGAAAAATGGGAACCTTACCTTTCGTTAAGAAATGAAAGATAAATGTTCCCAAGCCTGCTGTGAGGAGCGCTGTTGAGGGGTCGAGCCCCACAAGTAACGGCACTAATACCGTTGCACCGAACGCCACAAAGAGAAATTGAACGCCAACGACTATGCGTTTGCTTGCTGTGAGTTGTATTTGTTCCATTATATATTGATGTTGTTCGCATAAGAGAAAAAGGGTGAAGTGGGCTGCACACAGCTGCGGCATGGCCGCCGATTATGCGCTGTCGGTCGCCAAAAACCTTGCCTGCAACATCGCATGAGGCTGGCTTATGCGGCACCGCAAGGCAACTTTCTTCACCTCGATTGCACGTTATCCTTTGCAAAGTTAATACATTTCCAGCATTTTTGCGTACATTTGCACAAACGGCAAACTTAATTATTTTGAATAAGCGAATGGCAAGAATAAAACTAGGAGATTATAACCAACTGGAAGTTGTAAAGGAAGTGGAGTTTGGCATGTACTTAGATGCTGGCGACGAGGGTGAGGTGCTTTTGCCCAAGCGTTATGTGCCAAAGGGCTGTAAACTGGGCGATAAGCTTGATGTTTTTCTTTACCTAGACCAAGACGAACGCCTTGTGGCTACCACCGAAACGCCATTGGCCAAGGTGGGCGAGTTTGCTTGCTTAGACGTTTCGTGGGTTAACCAGCACGGCGCGTTCTTGAATTGGGGGCTGATGAAAGACCTCTTCTGTCCGTTTAGGGAGCAAAAGCAGCACATGGAAATAGGCGAAAGCTACGTGGTGGCCGTGTTTATAGACGAAGAAAGCTATCGCATAGCAGCCTCGGCTAAGGTTGAACATTTCTTCGCCACCGACTTTCCACCATACCATTCGGGCGACGAAGTAGACCTGTTGGTATGGCAACCCACCGAACTTGGGTTCAAAGTGATTGTCGATAACGCCTATCCAGGACTGGTATATCGTTCGCAAGTGTTCCGCCCATTGCATGTTGGCGACCGTCTTCGCGGCTATATCATGGGCGTAAGACCCGATGGAAAGATAGACGTGAGCTTGCAACCACAGGGGCGCAAGCAGACAATGGACTTTGCCGAAACACTTTTGCAATACCTAAAAGACAACGGCGGATTTTGCGATTTGGGCGACAAAAGCCCTGCCGAAGACATTAAACGCCGTTTCGAGGTGAGCAAAAAGGTGTATAAAAAGGCTGTGGGCGACTTGTACAAACGCCGTTTGATAACGATAGAAGAAGGCGGCGTGCGGCTTGTTCAAGGCTAGGCTGCACGCCCCCTTCATGCCCAACGCCTTTGCTTTAAGCCCTTTTCTTGCTGCTATGGCTGTGCCTTCGCAAGATGATGTAGCCTACAATTCCGCCAAGAATTGATGCTGCGAAGATGCCAATCTTAGATTGTATGGCATGTTCGGGCGAGGTAAAGGCGAGCATGGTGACAAACATCGACATGGTGAAACCTATGCCCGCAAGAAATCCTAGACCTAGAATGCGCTGCCAAGTCATTCCGCGCGAACGCTTGCCAAGCCCCAACCGCTCGGTAATCCATACGGCGAAGACAATGCCAGCAGGCTTGCCAACCAGCAAACCGGCCAAAACACCAATGGCAACACCATTAGAAAGCACCGCGCCGAAATCTAAATCGACAAACGAAACGCCTGCATTGGCAAGGGCGAAGATGGGCATCACCACGAACGAAACAAAGGGATGCAAGCCATGTTCGAGTCTTTGCAGAGGCGGAATGGCCCTAGACGAGTCGGCTTGCACGCGCGCCAGTATCTCCACTTGTTCGGGTTCGAGGGTTCGCACGTCGTTGGGTGCGGCGTTTTCAAATTGGCGTGTCAGCTTTTTAATGCGTGCAATGAAGGCCGCCTCGGGTATTCGTGCATCGGCAGGAATAACCATTGCGGCCAAAACTGCCGAGATGGTGGCATGAATGCCCGATGTTAGGAAGGCTACCCACACGCCGCCAATGCCCAACACACCATAAAACCACACGCTTTTTACGCCCAAGCGGTTGCCTGCAAGCATCACGGCCAGCACCACAAAGCCGATGGCTAAGCTGGTCAATGAGATTTCGGTGGTATAAAATAGGGCGATGATGACCACCGAACCGAGGTCGTCGACGATGGCCAACGTGGTGAGAAACACCTTGGCCGACATGGGAACGCGATTGCCCAAGAGTTGAAGTACGGCCAAAGCAAAGGCAATATCGGTGGCCATTGGTATTCCCCAGCCGTGCGCAGTGGGGGTGCCTGCATTGAATAAAAGGTAAATGGCGGCGGGGAAAAGCATGCCGCAAAGGGCAGCAATCACGGGGATTGTTACCTTGCGCAGGTCGCGAAGTTCGCCACCGATGAACTCGCGTTTAAGCTCCAAGCCCACAACGAAGAAGAACATCGACATCAGTCCGTCGTTAATCCAATGCTCTAAACTGAAATCAAGATAGTTTTGTCCGTTTACCGAGAACCCGAAATGGTGTTCAAGAAAGTGGGTATAGGTATCGCGCAGGGGCGAATTGGCCAACACCAAGGCCAACAACACGAAGATGCCAAGCACAATTCCGCTTGAACGCTCGCGGTGAAGAAACTGCAAAGTGGGTATGACAAGTCTGTTTTCTAACTCTTTTTGATAATGTTGCCTCATTTGTTTTTTATTGAAAAATCTAATGAACTAATGGTGCGTTTCATTGTTGCGCGTTGGCAATGTGATGCCTTGCGACAACTAATTTGAAAAGAAAAAACTGTTTTTCTTGTAGCCGAACGCAGCTTAACTTATGCAAAAGTACGAAAAATAATGCGTTTGGCGAAGTGGCCAAAGCATGTTTTTTGAACGTTTTCGTTAAGCCAAATGAACAATGTCGAGCTTGCTCGGACATTGT
>CALIZL010000102.1 GCA_938028745.1 uncultured Prevotella sp. | reverse complement strand
TAGTTGACAAGGTAACAAGATAACAAGTTTACACGGCGTCAGCCATCTTTTCACCTTTTCACCTTTTCACCTTTTCACCTTTTACAAGCCTTTCACCTTTTACAAGCCTTTCACCTTTTACAAGCCTTTCACTTTTTCACCTTTTCACGCTTCTATCATTTCCCCTTCATGGATGGTTTCCTTTTTGATATAGGCAAAAACAGAAAGAAATAGCGTGTCGTTCACAGCCTCACGAAACAGAATAATCCCAATATCCCCTTTGAATTAAACAATACGATGTTGCTCCTCATGCAAGAGGAAAGAGCTTGCAGCACTCACTATAAGCCAAGACAACATGTAAGGTAAAAGACCGCTGAGACATCTCGTCGCAGCGGTCTTCTGTGTTCTCGTGGTTATTTGGATTATGTATGTGTTTCCTGCCCGCACCTTAGAGAGTTTAAATGTAGGTACAGCTTAACCAAACATGCCCCGCTGGACAGTTGAAGATGCGAACAGTCAATAAAGACAACGGTCCAAAAACGCATTCAATTAGGACCTGTCTCCTTAATAAAATCAGTTTTCTTAAATCATTCTTTGTTACCATCACAGACTTTCACAAGCCCAATTCCCATTTTACACAAATGGTTTTTCCGTTGGGGTAAGGGGCTTGTGCCCCCTCCCCTATATGCTTTCAGTTTCCGCATACACTGCCTAAGGCAGGTTTCTTGGTTAGCTATGCCGTTGTTTATACTTAACGTTTCCATCTTGAAGAGGCTCAGGTAATAGTCAGAGGTTTTATATTTATTGCTCATCATAACCATCTGATTCCATTCATGCACATTATTTGTGCCATCGCCCACTTCCCTTCTTTACGACACGGCATCATGCTCTCCATCCGATCATCAATCGCTTCAACGTCGGGTTAATATATACGCCCAAACATTTCTTCTAATCTTTTTCATATTCTTTTTTCAGCAAGCAACGCTTGGATGATTGCCAACAAGCCTACAAACGAGCGGGCCTGAACAACGTCGCCATGCAGCGAAGCCTTGACTGCTTATACTTCTATCAACGATTTTGCTCATTAAGAGGCCAACAACAATCCCACTCCTGCTATAACAGCACGAGGGTTGTTGCTATTTTACTTTGCAGAGTGCCGTCTAACTAGCAAGCCACACACCAATGGAGTTACCCACCCATGTGGCTTTTGCCACGTTACCTTGTACTTTTTTGCATAGCAGCAAGCCTGCATCAGCCATATTCAGGCCTTGCACAAGGGTTGTTCAGCACCACTATCCGATGCAAATGGATGTTCAATCCCATTCGTCATCGTGCAATTGGTCTAATGAAAGGTATTTGCATCACCTTATCTTCTTCTCTTTTCTTTAAGTCTACATTCCTTATCAAAGTGTCAACTTCTCTGTCCTTCGCCCACATATCAAACTGCGAGCCCATCCAGATTGTTTCATACGACCATTTGCCTTCCTTAATTCACATAAGAGCTTTATGTTTTCATGATCACCAAAACATTATGTTTTCATGTCCTATCGGTCCGTCCCAAGGCATTACTCTACCAATGGAACATCTTACACATACCTATGTCCTCATGTATAGAAAATTCATGCTCTGTATTTTTCGGCGTCCGTGTCCCTACGCTTAGGAGCTGCCGAGTAACGTTTAGTAAAAGAACGATTGTAGATACGCATTTATCAACTCTCAATTCAAAACTAACGTACGGCAAAGTTAGGCATTAATCTTTAATACCGCAAGGATTTTGTAAATAAAATACACAAAGATGCCATATAACATAAAACGAAAAGGCCGTTATTCTTTTTACAGACATTATACTTCTTAAAGAGAAGAAGCATGGACGGGCTAAACCTGCTCGCCCATGCCTTAGGGCAGTAAGCATTCCTCTCAACGGGTGCCTACATTGGGTGGAAAATGTATTTTTAGCTCCACCTCTCACTCTTGTCTTCCGTCGTTACCTACCGCACCTTTTTTCTTCATCTTTCCCCTTATCCAATCTTCTCACCCACGAAAGAGCGGCCATCATCTTGTTTGGCGTGCCCTTTCGGCGTTCCATTACGACCCATCCATCCCCCACTTCGGCCATACGCTTTCAACTATATCCCTACACATTCGGGTATACCGGCACCCTTCCATGTCGGGCAAATGAGCCGAGTGGTTGCGCACATCGTTATCTCTCTCAACGTCTAAGCACAAAAACAGATTGTTCTACTTTTCTTGGTATTCGTCACTTATCACTCACCGGCGATGTTCTAAGTGCATTTTCCTATGTGTGGCCAGCCCATCATTGCCGACCGATGCCTATGCTTGTGGTTTCATTGCATCAACAAAGAACGTCACCTTATATATTATAATGTGTGGTTCAAAGTTCAACAAGCCTTTCATGGTTTACGTCTTTCTTCCGTGTTTTCTTCAATTGCAGTTGTGGTATGCGCTTTCTTTTTTGCCTGTACATCGGCCTTGCAACACCCACACGCGCAAACTTAAAAAACATCTCTTTCACAAAAGGGTGGCTCTAGATATTGCAAACAAGTTGCAAACTCAAACCTCTCTAATTGCTTACAGTTTCTTATCGTTTACAAAGATAGCCATTTAGTAAAAGATAAAGAAACAAAATCATGATTTTTTTATTACAAAATCAAAAGAAGTAAGAACAATATCAAATAAGGAACAATGGCTGTAATAAAGCGAATACTTGCTAGACGTTTTGAGGGAACAAACAAAATAAGAACTACTAAAAAACAAAAGACTTTAATAGCTTTATCGCGGCACATCTTTAAACAAATGTTTAAATCGAGTCAGAAGCCCGTATTTGTGTGCCGTTTGTTTTGTAGTTATGAAAACAATGCGTATTTTTGTGCTTAACGTAAGGAGAGTTAAGCGGTACGAACCAAACAGAACGGAACAGCACCTGCATCGTTTACATCAGGTAAAGACAAGTCGGACTGGGGCATGCACCGCAAACCGGACTCGTATCGGACAGCAATACAAAAGCCTTACAACAGCAAGAGTAGCAACAAGTATGCCTATGCAATATCTCCACACAGCCATAATTGCACTTTATATCATCGTCACCATCGGCGTGATGGTGCGAGTTCTGATGGACCATAGGCAGCCTGCCAAGACTATGGCGTGGCTTCTTGTGCTTACATTCGTACCTGTGGTGGGCATCGTTTTCTACTTCTTCTTCGGACAAAACACGCGAAAGGAACGCCTCATCAGCCAAAGGAGCATGGACAGGCTTACAAAACGCAGCATGTTGGAATACGCCGAGCAGGGCGAACTGCAACTGCCAGACGCCCACAAGGAGCTGATTAACCTCTTCACCAACCTCAGCCTGGCCCTGCCCTACAAGGATAACGAGGTGGAGATATTCACCACGGGGCATGATTTCTTCCTCGACTTGCTTGCCGAGATAGGCCAAGCGCGCCACCA
This sequence comes from uncultured Prevotella sp., assembly GCA_938028745.1. GTDB lineage: Bacteria > Bacteroidota > Bacteroidia > Bacteroidales > Bacteroidaceae > Prevotella. The sequence continues at coordinate 51,162 of CALIZL010000102.1, read as the reverse complement.
TATACACCTAGGCACGTACATTATTGAAGACGATGCGCTGGGCCGACTGGTTGCCGACGCCCTCATCGACAAGGCTAAGCAAGGCGTAGAGGTGCGTCTGATATACGATGACGTGGGTTGTTGGAGCGTTGGCAACAGCTTTTTCGACCACTTGGCGCGGGGTGGCGTGCAGGTTCAGTCGTTCATGCCCGTGCGTTTCCCCATGTTCACCAGCAAGATGAACTACCGCAACCACCGCAAACTCTGCATCATCGACGGCCGAACAGGCTACATCGGCGGCATGAATGTGGCTCTGAGATACGTGAAAGGCACGCGCAAGCAAGAGTGGCGCGACACCCATCTGCGCCTTCGAGGCGGTGCTGTGTATGGCATTCAGCGCGCTTTTCTGGTGGATTGGTACTTTATGGCGCGCACACTTATCACCGACAAGGTGTATTATCCCGTGCTTTCGCCCCAAATTAGCAACAATTGCATTGCGCAAGTGGTAACAAGCAGCCCCGTTTCGCCTTGGCCCGACATCATGCAAGGCTACATGCGCATACTGCTTGAGGCCAAGAAATACGTTTATATGGAGTCGCCTTACTTCTTGCCCACCGAGCCTATACTCTTCGCCATGCGAACGGCAAGGCAGGCAGGAGTGGACATTCGCCTGATGCTCCCTGCCCGAACCGACTCTAAAATCATTGAGTGGGCGGGCCGCTCGTATGTGCAAGCGGCTTTAGAGGCAGGAGTTATGATTTGCTTTTACTGCGCCGGCTTTAACCACAGCAAGCTGCTGGTGTGCGACGACAGTCTTTGCACCTGCGGTTCTACCAATGTAGACTTCCGAAGTTTCGAAAATAACTTCGAGGCCAATGTGTTTTTCTACGACAAGGAGATGGCTTTGAAGATGAAAGAAGTGTTCTTAACCGACGAGGCCGAGTGCATCGTGCTGGACAGTCCCGACATTTTTGCGCACCGTCCTTTCCTTGCCCGACTATGGGAATCGCTCATCCGACTGCTTTCCCCATTGCTTTAAATGGCTAACCGAAAGCCGCAGGCCCATCATAACCTTGCGCTACAAGTGCCGACATCTTTTATTCGGGAAGAACCAAAGGTTGCATTTTTTTCAGCATTTCGTCGAAAAAGTCGGGCGCAACAGGCACGCCACGCAACGTCCTAACCCTTGGATAGCCGTTGAAATAAACGTCTTTTGAAATATACCAACCATAGTTTTCCACCTCTCTAACGCGCTTAACTTGCCCGTCTAGCTTACGAAAGTTACTCGGCGAGACTACCGAAAACATCTTTTTACCCGAAGAAAGCGACAGTGCTAGCACCAGATATTCGCGCTGCGGAACATGCTCTTGCGCCACCTGCAAAGCCTTTCCCCTTTCAGAAACCTTCATGTTCCAGCCGTATTCGCGGTTTAACTTGTTCATCATCGCCCTAAAAACATCGCCATGAGGAGCCGTATCTTGGACATTGTTGTACGCTATATAATAATGTATCATCTCGTGCAGCAACACGTTTTTAAAGCCTTTCTCGTCTTGTTCGAACAGTATGCTCACATGTATAGCGTAATCAAAGGTCTCCACTCGCCCCAACCCCGCCCGTCTTTTACAGCGCATCGAGCCCAATTGCGTTCTCGAACGCGACAGCATTAAACGCGGTTCGGGCAATTTTCCCCCGAAATAATCGCGGTTAAACTCGCCGAACCATGCTTTAAGGTGTGCCTGTGTCAGTTTAAAGTTGCTTTTCATCTGCGGTCAAAATCCTCGTGATTGAGCACTTTTCTCTTTGTCTTGTCCCCCTCATTAAGTGTTTATCACCCTTAAAAGCTTTTCGATATCGTGGCCACCACATACTCGCTACGCGTGCCAATCCTAAACTTTCCGCCCCAAATGCCAATGCCGCTAGTTACATAATAGCGCGTATTACCCTTCGTCAACGGCCCGTATGCGTCTTCGTATATGGTGTCTTCAATCCACGATATGGGCCAAACCTGCCCATAATGTGTGTGTCCGCTAAGCTGAAAGTCTACTCCTGCCCGTTGCGCCTCTTCCAAATGGTAGGGCTGATGGTCTAACAGAATGGTGTATTTAGAGGGGTCTACCTTGCCCATCAGTGTTTTAAGCGAGGCCCTTCGCCCATTGGTTCGGTCGTCGCGCCCAACAAGATTGAGGTCCATCACCTGCACAACGCTGTCGCGCAGCAGGTTGATGTTGGCATCTCGATAGAACTTTTCGGCGTTAGCATCACCACTATAATACTCGTGGTTACCCAAACAAGCGTATATTGGCACCTTAATTCGGCGGAATTCTTCGGCTACATGCTCTTCCAACAGCGGCCGCACGCTGATGTCGATGATGTCGCCGGCGATGAGCACAAGGTCGGGTCGTTCGGCGTTAATCAAGCCCACCCAACGCGCGAACTCCGCCCTACGATTGTGATACCCCAGGTGCAGGTCGCTTATCATCACCACTTTAAGCGGTTTGTCCAAGTGTTTGGAGGTGTTTAGATGCAGTTCTTGTCGCACCTTATTGTTATAATGGATGTTGCCATACACAAAAACGGCCAGCAACACCCCCAATACGGTGAACGTTCCCAGCAAGCTGTTATACACGAAATGCTTGGGAACAAGATGCGCTAGCCTGCCCATGTCGAGCAAAAGAAAGAGCATCACGGCATAGAGTAGAACGAAAACCGAAGACGTTCCAATTTCATATACGCCCGTGGCAAGGGGCATTGGCATCTTATCTAGTCCTGCGCCAAAGCCCACAAGAAGTGAGATGAAACCCAATGAGAGTAACACCAACAGAATGATTTTCAGCCAATTATGCAGTGGAACAATGTTCCAAACATGCCAAAACACATATATATGCCCAACAATAGGGATGAGCATAAACAATAACATTCCAAGTTTCATACTGCGAAGTTACGTAAAATATGTCAAATTAAGCATTTTATATTGTGTAAAGAACACTTCATATCAAAAAAAAGTATTAGCTTTGCAACTTGTTCAACAAGGCGAACTCCATCACGTTCGTCGCTAATTATAATAGTATGAAAAGATTTTTTACAACGTTATTCATCGCCTTAGGCGCATTTACCGCGTTTGCCAAAACCTATACAGGCAGACTTGTGGTAACGGTTAATGGCGAAACACTCAGCAACAAGACTGCATCCATCGACGTAGACCAACAAGGCGATGGCAGTTACACCCTCTCGCTGAAGAACTTTTCGATTAGCCTAAGTGGTCAAGAACTTAACATTGGCACCATCAACATCCCCGCCACGCCCTACGCTTTGGGCAATGCGCGCTTACTTCAAGCCAACAGAAACGTGCCAATAAGTAGCTTAGGGAATGTGCCTATCAACCTCCTTGCGCAAGAATCAGGCGACAAGCTACATGCCAACATCGACATCAACTTTAATGGAATGACTATTAAAGTGGTGTTCGGCGAAGGCTATCAAGTGCCTAACAGCAACTTTGAAACATTCGGGGCTAGCCAAGAGCCAAACCGTTGGCACTCGTTCCAAAGCGTTACTGGCTCGTTTGCTAACTCAGCAAAAACAGATGCAGCCATCAGCAGCGACCAAACTCGCCCTGGTTCAATGGGAAAAAGCTGCGTTTTAATTAAGTCGAGAGAGCTAGACTTTTTCTTTTTCAGTGTTATTGCCAACGGAACATTGACGACAGGCAGACTGAATGCAGGTTCATCAACTGCTTCCAACGCCAAGAACAACTCGTTCCTCGACCTCGCCAATAAGGACAAAGACGGCAATGGCGACCCATTCTACACCGAATTAAGCGGCCGTCCCGACAGCCTTTCCTTGTGGGTGAAGTTCAAACAAGGCAAACCTTCTGCCGACCATCCGTATGCAACAGCCAAGGCAGTGATTACCGACGGCACCTATTATCAGCTGCCAGAAGAGAAAGGTAAGACCTACAAAAAGATGGCAGAGGCCATTAACAACGAGATTGCCGACACCAAAGGCGAATGGAAACGTCTGTCCATCCCCTTCAGTTACGTTAATAACAGTATCGACCCGAAAGCCATACTCGTTACGCTTTCTACAAACGCCGATGCAGGCAAGGGCAGCGGAAGTGACGAATTATACGTAGACGACCTCGAATTGGTGTACAACTTTGGCGTTGAAGGCATCAGCATAAAGGGTCAAGCACTTGCAAACTTCGCAGAAAACACCACCGAATACACCCATATTGTAGGCAACGCAACTGCCGACGACATCATTGTGAAGACCAAGGGACAAGGCATGCTGGTAGCAAAAACCGTTGAAAACGGCAAGGCCACCGTTCTGGTTGCCAGCAACGACCTAAGCAAATATCACCTTTACACCATCAACGTAACCACAGGCATTGACAATTTGCCCAGCGTTGAGGCCAACAAACAAGTGGAAATATACACCCTCGATGGCGTTCGCGTAAACAACACCAACCGCAAGGGCGTGTATATCATCAAAGATGCACAAGGCAAAACACGCAAGGTAGTGAAACAATAAGCCTCGAGAAAAGCATGGCGATGGGACTTTCCGCTCGCAAAACGTCAGCCTAGCCCACTCGCCCACCCCACAAAGGGTTGCTTTCCTGCACACAACGACATTGCCTGCGGTTGCCAAACAGCCACAGGCAATGTTTGCTTTTAGCCCCGCCCGATAGGCATTTCTCAATTAAGGCAAGGCAGCCTAGCCGTTTTATCATTCATCATTACAACGTAAACAAAGACCTAACCCACCAACATGAACCCCATCTGCAACATCCACACACCTTATTATATAGGTGCAACAAACACGGCCACTTCAACACGGCACGTGCTTAAATCCATATTCGCTGCCCTCACTATCCTATTCGCCGCCCTTGTTCCCAGCACTGCGCAGGCAGCCAACGACACGCAAATTAAAGCCACCAGCCCCGAAGTGCAATACATCGGACGCGTGGAACACAACGCCACAGCAGGCACCGTGCGCTACGATTGGGTGGGAACTTACCTGCGAACGGGCTTTACAGGTACAGAGATTGCCGTCTTAATCTCAGACGAAGGCGAAAGCTATCACAATGTTTTTGTTGATGGCAAGTGGATAAAGAAGATTAGGGTAAAGGGCAACACGCCTCAACGCATGGTGTTGGCCAACGGCTTGAAGAGCGGAAAGCACCAACTGGTGCTGCAAAAATGCACCGAAGGCGAATACGGATGCACCACAGTGCACGCCTTGCTCTTGCCTAAGGCCGGTTCGTTGCATGCCGTACCCGCCCCCAAGCGGCTTATAGAGGTGATTGGCGACTCGTACACCTGCGGCTATGGCACAGAAAGCAACAAGGCTACCGACCCCTTTAAACTGGAAACAGAAAACTGCGACAAGGCCTATGCCTGCCTATTGGCCCGCTATTTCGGGTCCGACTATGTGCTGGCAGCCCATTCTGGCCGCGGCATGGTGCGCAATTGGGGCGACACGGTGCAGATTTCGAAAGGCAACATGTCGCAACGCTACCTACAACTCTTCGACCATTACGCCACCACCCCTTACGATTTCAAGGCCTATCGCCCCCAATTGGTGCTGATAAACCTTGGCACGAACGACTATTCCACCATCATTACGCCCTCTGTTGAGCAATATGTGGGCGCATACGTTAAGCTTATCGAGCTTGTTCGCAAACAATATGGGCCAGTACCCATTATCTGCATTCGTCCCCATTCGGCAGGCGCGTACCTCTCTGCAAGCTTTCAGGTGCTGCAACAACGTCTGTCTGCGCACAAGGATGTGCATTTTGCCGAGTTCATGCCGGGCATTATTACCGTAGATAAAGACCTTGGCGCAAGCTACCACCCCAACTATTCGGGACAACAAAAGCTCTGCATGACACTCGTTCCCTTGGTTTCGGCGGTGATGGGATGGGAAATAAACCAAAGATAAAGAGAAAAACCTACCACTACAATCCACGTGTAGTGGTGCTACAAGCACTTTGTAGGCAGGCTACAAGCATTTTGTACTGGCAGTACAAGCCGCTTGTAGCCTGCCTACAAAAAGCTTGTACAGCACCCAAAACAAAGTCTACTGCCGAACAAAGGCCTTTCAACAGGCAAACAAAGTGATGATTGGGCATAGCCACAAGGCCTTCTAAACAAAGAAGTTTAGGCACTTCAAACGCCTAAACTCCATCATCATATCACATAGAAACTTCAATATTCAGCGGCTTACGCCCCCTAAACCTCACCTTTTTAAACCAAAATCTCGCTGCCCAATCGCCGTGCCAACTCGTTGCGAATTGTCTGCATGTCCTTAAATTCGGCCATTAGCTGCATCAGTTTTTCAGGATCGCTAGCCGCTTGTGCAATCTCCGTTTGCAGTGTTTTTAGGCGATGCTCCACATAATCAAGGCGGAAATCGAGCAACAAATGCACCGTTCGTTGGCGCAGTTCGTCCTCTTTCTCCTTTTCTTTCAGTCGTTTTTCTTCCTCATCTAGCGGATGGATGGGTTCGGGTTGTTTCAGTTTTAGGTACTGATAAGGGTCCATGCACAGTTCGGTTGCCAGCTTGCTCAGCTCAATATCTTCATGATGCACAAAATAAGGTTCCGACTTAAAGTCGGGATACACGCTCCTTTCGGCCGCCTCTTGCAAAATTCTGTTAAATAGCGGATGTTGAAACGCCAACTCGTCTTGCATAAAATCGTATTGAATAAACTGCGCCACAGTGAGGTTAAGCAAATTTCCATCCTCATCTTCCACGTTGCGCAGCACAATCCGTTCGCCGTACTTCACCACCTGTTCCACCAACATACGCTCCACCTTAGCCGCCTGTTGCAGTGGTGTAACCGTCTGAATGGTGGGCCGTGGCGTTGTTTCCATACTCTCCTGAACAGCACGCGACGTTTCCGTAGACCGCCTTTCGCGGCTCTCGCGTATGTATCTGTTCATGCTATTGATGAGCGTTGTTTCAGCCACGCCCAGTCGTTGGGCGCAATCGTGCAAGTAGGTGTCGCGCAAAATCTGGTTGGGAATAACCGAAACACTCTGCACGATGGATGAGATAGCCTCCGAACGGCGAGCAGGATCGGTTACGCCATCGAGCAAAACCCGCGTCTTAAACTGTATGAAGTCGGTCTGATTGTCGGCAATATACTTCCTAAACTCCTCGGCATTGTGCTTTCTAGCAAAGCTGTCAGGGTCGTCGCCATCAGGGAAAAGCAACACTTTTACGTTCATTCCCTCGGCCAACAGCATGTCCGTTCCACGTAAGGCGGCGTGTATGCCCGCCGCATCGCCATCGTAAAGCAGCACGATGTTCGAGGTAAAGCGGTGTAAGGTGTGTATCTGATGTATGCTAAGGGCCGTACCAGAGTTAGCCACCACGTTCTCAACGCCACACTGGTGCATCGAAACAACATCGGTATAGCCCTCCACCATGTACACGCAATCTTCTTTGGCAATCGCTTTCTTGCCCTGAAAAATGCCATATAGTTCGTGGTCCTTATGGTAAATGTCCGAGTCGGGCGAGTTAACATATTTCTGTTGTACGCCTTTTGTGCGCGAGTCCAGCAGTCTTCCACCAAAACCAACCACCTTTCCGCTTACGCCAAACCACGGAAAAATAACACGGCCGGCAAAGCGATCGACATACCGTCCGTCGTCGGTACGATAGCAAAGCCCCGTCTTTACCAAGAAATCTACGTTATATCCCTTGTCTTTTGCCGTGCGCGCCAGTAGCTCTCTGTCGTTAAGGTCGAACCCCAAGCGAAACTTTCGCACGCTGTCGTCTCTAAAACCACGGCTCCTAAAATACTGCATGCCGATGGCAAGCCCGTCTACATTATTGTGTAACGTGTCTTCAAAGTGTTTCGCGGCCCACTCGTTAACGATGAACATGCTCTCGCGTTCGTTCTGTTCGCGCCGTTCGTCGTCGCTCAGTTCGCGTTCCTTAATCTCGATATGATACTTCTTGGCCAGCCACCGCAATGCCTCTGGATAGGTCATTTGCTCGTGTTCCATGATAAAGCTCACGGGTGTGCCCCCCTTTCCACAACCAAAGCAATGGCAAATGCCACGCGCAGGCGACACCATAAACGACGGCGTGCGCTCGTTATGAAACGGGCACAACCCTTTATAGTTCGCCCCGGCCTTGCGCAGGGTTACGAACTCGGAAACCACATCCACGATGTTGGCTGCCTCTTGTATCTTCTCTATGGTTGCTCTGTCTATCATGTCTTGTTTAACTGGATGCAAACGGCTTCAATAGAAACTGCCTTAACCAACTGCGAAGTTATAAAAAAAGATTGAAACAAACAAGGGAGCAACCCGTAAAGAGCAGGCGGAAGAAAGGATGATTGGTGGGAACGGCTATGGGTTGTATCACTAATTATCAGCAATACAAGCCATTCAACTACTAGATTTAAAGCCAACAAAGCTAATTTCCAGAACCAGCATTACACGAAAACAGGGCGAGGAATACTCCTCACCCTGCCTTATTACTTCTTAAACAAGAATCTAATGGAGCTTATCTCCAACCTCCAACAAACTCAACTTTTTGGTTCAGCTTGGAAATTTTGTCTTGAATCTTTTCCATTTTCTTTTCTAGTTTCTCCACCTTCTTCTGCTCCTTGGCCAGCTTCTTGTTCATCTTGGTTACTTCTTTAAGCGTTTTTGCCCTAGCCTTGGCTGCCTTGGCGGTAGCCTCGGCATCACGAGTACTCAACCCAGTAACCACACTTGCATTAGCCTCTGCATTGACATCGGCTGCCTTCTTTCTTAGTTCGGCTAGCGAAGCTATTGCCTTTTCGTATTGCAATTGGGTGTTGGTAAGCTGCGTTTGCAACTTCAATGCCTTTTGTTGGGTCTTCAAATCTCGGATTTCCTGATTGTCTGCGTAGACTGTTACCCCTAATGAAAGCATCATGATAGACGCTAGTATAAATCTCTTCATTGCTAAAACTGATTTTCTAAATTAATATTCTTTTCTCTAATTATATTGCAAAGATAGCATAAAAGCAAATACTTTGCAATAGTTTCATACAAAAAAACTAGGCGTTTAGCAATTTTTATTGATTTATCGCAAGCAGAATGAGATTTTACAGGCGCAAAAGACGACAAGTTGATAGGCTAATAAGTTGACAACTTAACGAGTTGTTTGTGGGAGCTTACTCCACAGGAACAAGCCCCTCGATATAGCTACACAAGATGTTGATACCCTTCTCGTTTTCGCCGCCTTGCGGTATAATCAAGTCGGCATAGCGTTTGGTAGGTTCGATAAACTGCTCGTGCATGGGTTTGAGTACCTCCAAATAACGTTCCACCACCATCGAAACCGTTCGGCCACGGTCGATGGTATCGCGCTGAATGTTACGTATCAACCGCTCGTCGGGGTCGGCATCAACAAACACTTTCAAGTCCATGATGTCGCGTAGGCGTTTGTTCAGCAAGGTCATGATGCCCTCGATGATGATAACGGGCTTAGGTTCAACGTGCACCGTTTCCTTTAAGCGGTTACAAAGCAGGTACGAATATGTGGGCTGTTCGATGGCAACCCCACTACGAAGGTCGTTAACATGCTTGGTCAGCAGTTTCCAATCGAAAGCGTCGGGGTGGTCGAAGTTAATGGCATGCCGTTCTTCTTCGGTCATGTCCGACGTGTCGTTGTAATACGAATCGAGTGGAACCACCGCCACATAATGGGGTGGCAACGCCTCTGCTATTTTCTTCACCACCGTTGTTTTGCCCGAACCTGTTCCGCCAGCAATACCTATTATCGTTGTCTTTTGCATCGTGTTATACTTTTATTGAGTGGATATTGTTGTCCTGTTTACAATTTTCTTCACACCTATAAGCCCATTGTTATAACGTTTCTTCAAACATCGCCTTGTACCATTCGGTTTTCTTCTCCACTTTAAGCGGATAGGCACGCGAAGAGCTTGGCATGCGGTAGAGCCGCATTTCGCGTCCGTCGGGCTTAAAGACAAACGGCACATACGCCCCAACCTTGGGCTGTTCGGCAATGCCGAAGTGCGCCCTAAGCACATCGGCAGCCAGCTGTCCCGTAACTACCACATTCTTACAAGCGGGCACTTGCAGCAAAAGCTCGTCGAGGTTGGTGGGTTCTATCACTTCAAGGTCTTTGTCGGCAGCTGTCCCCGTGGTGCGGTTCACAGCCGTTGCCGTATCGTATATGCCCACGCCCTTTGCTGTAAGAAAGGCTTTCAGCTCGTCTAGCTTAAACGTTTTGTTGGCCTCATCCACGAAGTGTTGCTTATCTTCGAAGAACGCCAAGCCAAAGATGCGCCACATGTCGTTGGTGAAGTTGGGATAAAAGAAGTTCATACACCATCGCTTTTGCGAAGGCGGGAAACTGCCCAGCATTAACAGCTTGCATCCATTGGGCAAAAAAGGTTTCAAAGGGTGTCGTTCTACCATTATTGTTTAACGCGGCGTTTAACGCCATAAAGGCCTGTCTGCCTGCTATTCTTTCTCTTTTACCAGATAAACCACCACGGGAAGGTGGTCGCTAAAACCATCGAGCCACACGCCTCCTGCCGTTGTTCGTTTAGGCATCCCCTTATACTTGCCCTCGGTTTGGAAGAGGTAATCGCGTTTAAATATTTGGTTTTTCCAATATTTTAGTGCCGTAAAGTCTTTCGAGCCATTGGCGTTGAGCAGGTTTTTAGAGAGCAATATCTGGTCGAACAAGTTCCACGAGCCCTGAAATTGCAACGTACCCACCCCCTCTTTGGTCAGCACATTGTACCAAGGGTTATACATATCGCCCTCGCCCACCTCGCTCATGTTGGCTTTTCCACGCAGGCCTTGGCTGATGCTTTTGTCCATCGGGTCGTCGTTCATGTCGCCCATTATCAGCACTTTGCAGTCTTTGTCCTCGCGTTGAACGGAGTCGCGAATGGCCAAAATCTGCCTTGCGCCCTGCTCGCGATAGAAAGAATCGCTAAACCTACTGGGCAAATGGCATACCACCACTGTTACATGTTCGCCTGCCAGCGTGCCGCTCACCGTTAAAAAACCACGCGTATAGAAAGCACTATCCTTCTCCAAGCTTTGCACGTAGGGCACAAGCTTAACGTTGCGCACCGCGAAAAGTGCAGGGTTGTATAGCAATGCGCAGTCGATGCCGCGGCGGTCGGGCCCTTCTATGTGGCAAAACTTATATCCACGAGCCGCCAATTCGGGTTGCGCAGTGAGGTCGGTCAGCACTTTTGCGTTCTCCACCTCTGCCAATCCAATAACGGCGCACCCCACGCCAGGCAGCACATCGGTACCCATATCGGCCAAAGCGCGTGCCATGTTGTGCAGTTTGTGGGTGTATTTCATGCCATTCCATTTGTACGAGCCACTTGGCAGAAACTCGTAATCGCGCTTGCCCTCATCGTGGCAAGTGTCAAACAGGTTTTCTTGGTTGTAAAATCCTGCGGCGTAAACCGCGAATTTCTTTTGTGCCGCTGCCGATAAGGCGACCACAAGCAAGGCCGCCAAGGCAAGCATCCTTCTAAAATAGCTCATGTTTTTGCGTATTGTTGTTCGTTTTCTTGTTCTTCAAAAGTGCGTTTTTGCCTTTCCGCTTTGCCAAGCACTCCGTGTAGGCGATTTCCAATTTCTCGCCAGGGGCAATGCTCCAAGCCAGCTTGGCGTTGCCCATCAGGTCCGCCAAAAACGTTCTTGAATTACTGTCTTTTCAGCTTTCGCCCGCCATTTGTGCCAACAGCTGTTATCATCGGCAACTTCGGCCACTGCTAAGCAGTATGCAAATATCGTCATTTTATTTTGAAAACGAAAGTCATTGCCCCATTTTTTTGGCTTTTGTAAGTTACAAGGAATTAAGGCATGTTCTAAAAATTCCCTGCAAAGGTTCAATCGTTGTTCCTTGTGTTGCTCTTCACTGCCTTTATCAAAAGCCAGCAAATCTACTGGGTATTTGCATAACAAACCAAATTAGCTTGCCATTCATCGGTGGGTAAACGCATTAACGAACCAACTAGCACATTAGCAAACTCGCAAACGCATCGAACTAAGAAGGGCTAAAAAAGCCACACCCATCAACTTGCCCACCTTGTAACAAGTCAACTGAGAAGTACATTATCTGGTCAAATGGAAAATTCATTAACCGGTCTACTGGAACATTCGCCAACCTATCAAATCGTCAATCCTCAAAAAGAATGTCCGTTTTTCGGTGCAAATTTTAACATTATGAGTACCCTTTCTGGCCACCAACCGCGCACCTTGCCCCAAATAATCGATTCTCGCGAAGGTTAGTTTTGATGCAAAAAGGGACTACTATGCGAATGCGGCAAAATGAATTTTTATTTAAAAGAACCGCCATTTGTACCAGTTTTGGGCCTATTTACAGCAAGATACTGTGCAATATGCCGCAAAACACAGTGCATTTTGGTGCAAAACGCAAGGCGTTTTGGTGCTAAATGCAAGGTATTTTGCCGCTAAATGCAGTGCAATTTGCTGCTAAATGCGAGACGATAAGCATAAAAATCCGCCGTGATGGTATAAATATAACGTCTTAGAATCATGAAACACATGGCTCGAAAGGGAAAAATAGCCGTCAAAAAGTGGAGTTTTAGGGGCAAAAATCGTGTATTTGGGCGTGAAAAATCATGAGTTGGCAACCAAACAAGAAAGGCAAAATGGTGCAAAATGCAGGCCCTATGCCTTAAAATGGACAAAACGAAAGGCACGTAAGGTTAAAAACAGTAGCTATTTACCTACTTTTTGACCAATGTTTTCGCTAGAACGGAATGAAAATTAGAACGATATTGTAAAATAAATAATAACAATTTAAGTTTTGAGTTTTTAACCCAAATCGGTCGTTAGAGCCTGTGCAGATTTTGTTTGATTGTTGAGCATATTGCCTGTCTTGTTCTTGAAGGCGTAGCGGGCTACGTCGAGAGAATAAGACAGGCAAGATGCCGACAAGCAAACGAAAGATGAACAGGAAGCGATGGAAACAACCTAAAATAATAGGTAAGCGGTCTAACGACCGATTGGGGTTTAAGTTGATGAGTTGATAAGCTTATGAGTCGATGAGTTTGTAAGCTTGTAAGCTGGTGAGTTGATGTATTCGGGAGTTGTTGGGTTTTCGTGAGATGATAAGCCAGTGAGTTGATAGGCCGTAAGTTTTGAGTTCAATTTAAGATTAAAGATTGGCAGATTCATGATTTGTTGAACCTGACTTGATGAAACAAAAACATATCAACATCATTACTATTTGGATATAATTGACTATCTTTGCATTTGAAGAATCTGCAAAATTTCAAAGGTCGTATGAACAAGGAGAGCTATATTGAAGAGAGTAAAACTTTAAAATCGAGAATTAAAGCATTGCCTGTCGATAGCGTGCTGTTCCGTTCTGACTACCCAGAGTATCATTCTGAGTTTGTAGGAAGCACGTTGGCAGAGCTGACTGAAAGCGGAGTACTATTCAAAATGGCACAAGGCATCTATGTAAAGCCCAGAAAGAGCAGGTTTGGTTTGGTACTTCCATCTATTGAGAAAATTGTTCAGGCTATTGCCATGCGAGACAATGCAGAGGTGCTACCATCAGGAACTACCGCTTTAAATGCGTTGGGACTTTCTACTCAAGTTCCAATGAACTATTCTTATCTAACATCAGGGAGTGAAAGAACGATTAAACTAGCCAATCGCCAAGTAGTGCTAAAACGTGGCGTGCCAAAGAATTTCTGCTACAAGACACGGCTGATTGCCTTATTAACACAGGCACTTCGAGCCTTAAAGCAAGAAAACATAGGAGATTCTGAAATACAAATCATCCGTGAACTCATTGCCAAAGAAACTGATAAGGAGAGTTTGGCCAAAGATGTAGATGCAATGCCAGGCTGGATGAAGAGAATTATTAAACCAATGCTTAACAATTAAACAAATAAAATACCATGAAAAGAGTTGCAGAAACGCGTGCGTGCCCTGTCCGATTAAAAGCAATCATGCCTTAACGGAACAAGTTGCAGGCTCTAACCATCTATGAATTACCCTCCTTCTTCTTAAAGTTAAGCTGGTAGCTAAACGACAGTAGCACGTAGCTTTTAATTACGGGACGATAGCTTTCGTTAAATCCTGTGGCCGATGCAGTGCGTTCGAGACTTTGCCGACGATTAAGAATGTCGTTCCAACTAAGGGTTAGGGTGGCCTGCTTACTACGAAGGAAACTCCAAGCCAACGACATGTTCCACAGCCATTGGTCGGCATCGCTGCTGGTCATTGTGCCCCGATGCAGGTAACAAGAGGCATCGGTAGAGAGTTCTAGGTCGAAAGGCAAGTCAGCCATAGCGTTAACGCTTAGCGAAAAATCATGGTTTTTGGTGCGCGTTTGTGTCTGAATGTTGTGCGAAAAGCGTGGTTGCCAGTGTGCGCTAAACGTTATGTCGCCCCATTTTGGCACAAATCCGCATAGCAAGAGTACCTCTCCTTCACGCATTTTGGTGATGCTTTTCGTCACTTCGGCCTCGGTTTCGTCGCCATTGAGCGACACTTCGCGCCGCAACCCCAATGCCATGCTAATCCCCAAGTTCCATAAACCCAGCTGTTTGTTCCATCCCAAGTTGGCGTTAAAGCTGTTGTTGCCGTTGATGTTTACTTGCCGATAGTGGCGCGCACCCGACTGGCGGTCGAGCCGCATCTCTTCGGTAAAGTCGTTAAGCGTGTTTTGGAAGCTGGCACTTAGCGAAAGTCCCCATCGTTCGTATTCCCATTCTAGGTCGAACATGCTGTTGAACGCGGGTTTAAGGTTTGGGTTTCCTTCGCGAATAGCCAAGGGGTCAGTGGTGTTTCTGAAAGCGAGCAACATCTCTGCACTGGGTTGCGAGGTGTAGCCCGAATATTCCAGGCGCACACTCATGCCCTTTCCACGCCACCGCACATGCGCCATCGGCTTGAAGTCGGCGTGTCGTAAGGTGGTATCGCGCTCTTCGCCGTGGTATCGTTGATGAAACCGCTTGCGCTGTGGCAGCAAAGTAAGGCCGCCATTGGCACTAAGATGCTCTATATCGTAGTTGAATGTCAGTCGAAACTCTTGCCCAAGAGACGTCAGTTTGCTTTCGTTACTAAGGCTATCCACCCATTGTCGGCTGTTCCTAGCCTGGTCGTAGGTGTCTTGCTTACGGTAATTCTTGGCCGCAACAATGCCCCAACCCGCCTGCAAGCGCACCTTTTTGCCCAACGGTTGGGTAAGCAGTGCGGTAAAAGATGTTTGTCTAGACTGCGTGGGCGATAGCTGTTCCAACTCTCTAAGTTGCAAAGAGTCGGTTCCCAGCTTGTTTTTCAATTGCCGATAATGCGTTCTGCTGTGCGAATTGCTGGTGCTTTGGGCATTGTTGGCATCCATTCGACCCACAATACTCAATGCCGTACCCCCTTCGGCAAACGCATGAGTGAAGTCGGCCGAGGCACTAAAGCTGTTGGAATGGCCGCGCGAGATGCTCTCTTCGTTACCCAACGTTATGGTATCTATGCGTGCCCGCTTGTCGAACAGCTGCGTTTCTTGCGCACTTTGGCCCTTGTTGCCGTACAGACTGGCAGAAAAATTCACGTTGAGTTGGCTGCGCTTAGACATTTCGTAAGTGGAAAAGAACCACAGCGAGCCACTGGTGTTGCGCCCGTTCGTGCTACTTGTCGAGGCATCGGCTCGTGTTCCTGTGGTGAGATACTCCTCGCTGTAACTGGAACCAAGCATTTCTTGATGGAAATCGTAAAGCGATGCACTGGCGTTAAGCTTTAATTGCTTGCCAAAATGCTTGTTCCCGTCTATGGATACCGAGTTGGTGTAATTGCCGTTGCCGGCTGTGGTGTTCTCCAAGTTGCTGCTTGCCACGCCAAACGATAAGCTTTCACCGTTAGACCGCAACCAATTAAGCAGCGCACTGTCGTTACGTCGCCCCTGCGTGCCATGTTCGGCCTTAACGTTTGTGGTAAGGGTACCGTTAAATTCGTCCTTAGTCTGAATGTCGAGCGTTAGCTCTTGCAATCCGTCGGTAATGCCCGTGGCCTTTTCGAGGGTAGAAAGCAAGTCGTATATTTTAAGTTGTGACACCGCCTCGGCAGGCAAGGCGGCCAAGGCTCGTGCGATATTGTTGCCCATGAAGGTAGAGCCGTTGAGGTTAATCTTAACAAGTGGCTTGCCATTATAGGTTAGTCGGCCTGTCACTCGGTCGTAGCGCATGCCCGGAACCTTGCGTAACAGATACTCCAAGCTACCGCCCCGCTTGGTGTGTAGCCCGCCCACGTTGATAAGCGTGGTGTCGTTGCGCATCTGAATAAGCTTTCGGCGAGCCACCACAACCACCTCGCCAAGGTCTTTTCCTTGGCGTAACGTGTCGGGGTCGCTTACCAAATGGCGCGGTTCCGACGATGTGGCGGCGCGTGTTGGCAAAGAGGAAACGGCCAATAAGCCAACCGCTATATATATAAGGAGTAGCCTTATGCGCATCTAACTGTTTTTTGTTTTCGGCCATGAGGCCTGCAAGCAAGCCAAATGCAAAGGTAGTTTACACTTTCGGGCTGTGCAACTAAATGGCTTATTATTTTACATCTACACCGCTACTAAGACTTATTTTAATGCCATCAGCCAACTTACAACACCTGCATACCAACCGTTGCGAGCCGCACAACAAGCAAGACAAACACGAAAGCAGCATTAAAAACGCTACCCTGGCAGGCGAATAATGAATGCAGCGTTATCGAAATTCGATTAAAAGCCGTACCTTTGTGCCGTAATTGAACAAGAATTTATTGTGGGAGAAAACAGTTTCGAGCTATTAGATAAGATTAGGTACCCAGAGGACTTGCGCAAACTAGATGTTGAACAGCTGCCTCAACTGTGCCAAGAGCTACGCCAAGAGATTATAGAAGAGGTGTCGGTGAACCCCGGACACTTTGCTTCGAGTCTGGGCGTAGTAGAGCTTACCGTTGCTCTGCATTACGTTTACGACACGCCCGAAGACCGAATTGTATGGGACGTAGGCCATCAGGCATACGGCCACAAACTGCTAACGGGCAGGCGCGAGCAGTTTTTCACCAATCGTAAGCTGGGCGGCATTCGCCCTTTTCCCACACCAATGGAAAGCCCTTACGACACGTTTACCTGCGGACATGCCTCAAACTCTATCTCGGCTGCATTAGGAATGGCCGTGGCCGCCAAGCTAGGCGGCGAACAACAACGCCACGTTGTGGCCGTGATTGGCGACGGAGCGATGAGTGGCGGATTGGCTTTCGAGGGCATTAACAACGTGTCGTCTACGGACAACGACTTGCTCATCGTGCTCAACGACAACGACATGAGCATCGACCGAGCCGTTGGAGGCATGGAGAAATACCTGCTGAACATCGACACCAACGAAACATACAACCGCCTACGCTTTAAGGCTGCACAATGGTTGCACGCCAAAGGCTGGCTGGACGACGACCGCAAGAAGGGCATTCTGCGACTGAACAACGCCTTGAAGTCGGCTTTGAGTCACCAACAGAACATCTTTGAGGGCATGAACATACGCTACTTCGGCCCATTCGACGGCCACGACGTGAAAGAAGTGGTGCGAAAGCTACGCCAACTCAAACTGATGCGCGGCCCAAAGCTACTACATCTGCACACCACCAAAGGCAAAGGCTACAAGCCTGCCGAAGAATCGGCCACCATTTGGCATGCCCCTGGCAAGTTCGACCCAGCAACAGGCGAACGACTAGTATGCAACAACACGGGCGAACCGCCCCGCTACCAAGACGTTTTCGGCGAGACTCTGGTTGAATTGGCACAAGCCAACCCCAAGATTGTGGGTGTTACGCCAGCCATGCCCACAGGATGTTCGCTAAACATCATGATGAAGGCCATGCCCAACCGCGCTTTCGATGTGGGCATTGCCGAAGGACACGCCGTAACTTTCTCTGCGGGCATGGCCAAAGATGGGCTTATGCCATTCTGCAACATATACAGTTCGTTCTCGCAACGCGCCTACGACAACATCATTCACGATGCGGCGTTGCTCAATTTGCCTGTGGTGCTGTGCCTAGACCGCGCAGGACTGGTTGGCGAAGACGGCCCAACGCACCACGGAGTGTTTGACATTGCCGCGCTGCGTGCCGTTCCCAACCTGACGATAGCCTCGCCAATGGACGAACACGAACTGCGCAACCTGATGTACACGGCCCAATTACCGAACAAGGGAACGTTCGTTATACGCTATCCGCGCGGCAATGGCGTATGCCCCGACTGGCGTTCGCCTTTCGAAGAGATAACCGTTGGTACGGGCCGATGCCTTAGAGCGGGTACAGATGTGGCCGTAATAACGCTCGGTCCGATAGGAAACGATGTGGCTAAACTGCTCGACGAGATGCAGGGAACAAAGCAAGTGGCCCACTACGACCTGCGCTTTGTAAAACCACTGGACGAAAACTTGCTGCAAGACATTGGCAGCAAGTTCAACAAGATTATAACCATTGAAGACGGTGTACGCAACGGCGGCATGGGTTCGGCCGTGATGGAATGGATGGCCGACCACGGTTTCCGCCCCCAAATAGTGCGCATGGGCTTGCCCGATGCCTTCGTAGAGCATGGCTCGGTGGCAGAACTACGCCAACTGGTAGGCCTTGATGCCGACTCAATAAGAAAGGAGATAGAAGCATGAAAATCGTTATAGCGGGTGCTTGCGACATAGGAATTTATCTGGCTACGCTACTATCGCACAGCCACGAGAACATTACGCTCATCGACGAAGACGAAGAACGACTAGGCAGGATGGACGCCGAGGCCGACCTGATGATGCTGCAAGCATCGCCCAGTAGCATAAAAACGCTTAAAGAGGCGAATGCTGGCGATGCTGACTTGTTTATCGCCGTAACCACCGACCAACACTTGAACCTCAACATCTGCATGATTGCTAAGGCTCTGGGAGCCAAAAAGACGGTGGCCAAGATAGACGACGTGGAGCTGACTGAACCAGGAGTGGCCGAGCTTTTCGAGCGTTTGGGCGTTAGTTCGCTCATCGTTCCCGAAACGTTGGCGGCTACCGACATCATCAACGGACTGAAAATGTCGTGGGTGCGCCAACGCTGGGATGTGCACAATGGCGCACTTGTGATGCTGGGCATCAAGTTGCGCGAGGGCTGCGAAATTCTTAACCAACCCCTAAAACAACTCTGTGGCCCCGACGACCCTTACCACGTGGTGGCCATTAAGCGCGGTTACGAAACCATCATACCAGGCGGTAACGACGAATTGAAACTATACGACCTGGCCTACTTCATGACAACGCGTCAATATATTCCCTACATTCGCAAGATTGTAGGCAAAGAACACTACGTTGACGTAAAGAACGTGTTCTTCATGGGCGGAGGAAACACCTGCGTGATGGCGGTGAAAAACATCCCCAGCTACATGGAAGCCAAGATAATAGAGAAAGACGAGCAGCGCTGTGAGGAACTGAACGACCTGCTTGAAGAAGACAAGGCACTGGTGATACACGGCGACGGACGCGACATACAGCTGCTTAACGAAGAGGGCATTATGAACACCCAAGCCTTCGTGGCACTAACAAGCAACACCGAAACAAACATCCTGGCATGCCTTACGGCTAAACGATTGGGCGTGCGCAAGACCGTGGCTATGGTAGAAAACATGGACTATGTGAGCATGGCCGATAGTCTTGACATCGGTACCATCGTGAATAAGAAAGACATTGCCGCAAGCCACATCTACCAAATGATGCTCGATGCCGACGTAAGCAACGTGCGTTTTCTCACAATGGCCAATGCCGACGTGGCCGAATTTACCGCCCAACAGGGTTCGAAAGTAACGAAAAAGCGCGTGTTCGAGTTGGGTTTGCCAAGGGGAGTAACCATTGGCGGATTGGTTCGCAAAGGCGTTGGCATCCTCGTTTCGGGTGGAACTCAGATTGAGGCCGGCGACAGTGTAATGGTGTTTTGCCATAACACCAACATGCAACAGCTAGGAAAGTTCTTTAATTAGCCATCGGTACACGAACTTTAAGTTCGGGAAATGAAGATAAGCGGAGCCCTTGATGTTCCATATCTTCGCAACCTTCCCTGCCGATTAAACATCCAAGCTTGCATTCTCGTCAACTTTCAAACTTGTTAACTCACGAGCTGGTGAACTAGCAAACTTTTGAAGTTGCAACCTCGTAAACATGTCAACTTGTGAACTTGTCAACTGAATGATTAACTATCGCACCATATATAAAATTATCGGCTCGTTGCTTTTCATCGAAGCAGCACTGATGTTGTCGTGCTTGGCAATGGCCATTTATTATGCGGAAGACGACGTAATGGCCTTCCTCGTGTCTATCATCGCCACCTTATTCTTTGGTTTCGTGTTCCGTTTTATGGGCCGCAACTCCAACAACACGATGGGTCGTCGCGACGCTTGCTTGGTGGTGAGCCTCTCGTGGGCCATCTTCAGCGCCATCGGCACCATGCCTTTCATGATAGGCGGCTACCTACACAGTTTCACCGATGCCTATTTCGAAACCATGTCGGGTTTCACAACCACAGGCGCAACCATCATCGACGATGTCGAGGCCCTACCGCACGGCATCATCTTTTGGCGCTCGCTAACACAGTGGATTGGCGGATTGGGCATCGTGTTCTTTACCATCGCCCTGCTTCCGTCGCTCGTTGGCGGTTCGGTAAAGGTGTTTTCGGCCGAAGCCACAGGCCCAATCAAAAGCAAGCTACACCCCAAACTAAGCACAAGTGCCAAAGCCATTTGGGCCGTTTACATAACGCTTTCGGTGGCTTGTACCCTTTGCTACAAGCTCTTGGGCATGGGATGGTTCGACAGTCTCAACTATTCCATGACCTCATTAGCCACAGGTGGCTTCTCTACCCACAATTCCAGCGTAGAGTTTTTCCACTCGCCGGCCATCGAATACGCTGTAACCTTCTTCTGTTTCATCTCAGGTGTGAACTTCACCCTACTCTATTTCACGGCCACGAAGTTGAAGATACGCCAGCTATTCCGCAATTCCGAGTTCAAGCTTTACCTCTGGTTGGTATTGGGTTTCACGGCTTTCATCATGGTCGAACTAATCATGCGCAACCACTACGAGTTGGAAAAAGCCTTCCGCGCGGCCATCTTCCAAGTGGTATCGTTCATCACCACCACAGGACTTTTCAGCGACGATGCCGCCCGTTGGCCACATGTAACATGGGTGGTATTGGCCATGTGCATGTTCATAGGTGCCTGTTCGGGCAGTACTAGCGGCGGTTTCAAGTGCATTCGCGGCGTGATGCTGCTCAAAATAATACGCAACGAGTTTAAGCAACTGCTTCACCCCAACGCCGTTTTGCCGTTGAAGATAGACGGCGTAAACGTCTCTACCCAAAAGCGCGTAACGTTACTGGCCTTCCTCACCGTAACATTGGTGATGTGTTTGTTCTGTGCTTTCTCCATGATTGCAGCCGGAATAGACAACACCAACGCCATAACCATCACACTAAGTGCGCTAAGCAACGTTGGACCAACGTTGGGAATAGAGATTGGCCCAACCATGTCGTGGGCACAACTTCCCGACTTTGCCAAGTGGCTGTGTTCAGTATTGATGCTCATGGGACGTTTGGAGATATTCACCGTACTAGTTATCTTCACCCCCGCATTTTGGAACGACAGATAGTTTTGAGGAGTTAAGCAGTTATGAAGTTAAGGAGTTAAGGAGTTATGAAGTTAAGGAGTTAAGCCAATACTCCTGCCGCTCATGCGCCAACACAATATGAAGAATGAATATGGTTTATGGCTACTCTTAACAATATAAAGCCACATCTGGCCCAAAACCAAGGATAATGGCATGGACTTAACTCCATAACTCATCGACTTACAAAACTCTATAACTCACAAATTCAAACATAAACTCACAGAAATAAAGGGCAAAGGATACAAAGGAGAAAGGAACAAAGGAGACAACAACAAAGGAGAAAGAAACAAAGATATTGGCTTAACTCCATAAACAACAAAGGAGAAAGAAACAAAGGTACTGGCTTAACTCCTTAACTCCATAACTCCTTAACTCCTCTACTTCTAAGTCTCATAAACTAAAAAAATCATAAACTCACATGCAACCATTAAAGTTTAAACCACTTTTAAAGCAAACCATTTGGGGCGGAAACAAAATCGTTCCATTCAAACATCTCGACTCAAACCTGCAAAACGTGGGCGAAAGTTGGGAAATATCTGGCGTGCCAGGCGACGAAACCATCGTAGCCAATGGCGAGTATGCAGGCAAAAGCCTTAACGACGTGTTGAAAGAACTGCAAGGAAAGTTGGTGGGCGAAAAGAACTATGCACGCTTTGGTAACGAGTTCCCACTGCTCATCAAGTTCATCGATGCCAACGACGACCTCTCTATTCAGGTGCACCCCACCGACAAATTGGCACAGAAACGCGGCAAGAGTCGTGGCAAAACAGAGATGTGGTACTTGATGGAGTCAGACCCCAAGGCCTATCTCAACTGTGGGATGAAAACCACCATCACACCCCAACAATACAAGGAGATGGTGGCCAACAACACCATCTGCGATGCCATCAGCAACTACAACGTAAAGCGCGGCGACAGTTTCTTCATCCCCGCAGGTCGTATTCACAGCATCGGCAAGGGCTGTTTCATCCTCGAAATACAGCAAACATCCGACGTAACCTACCGCATCTACGACTTCAACCGCAAGGATAAGGATGGGAACACGCGCGAATTGCACACCGAAGAGGCCGCCGAATGTATCAACTACACAGTGGAAGAGAATTATCGCACCAACTATGTGCCCGCAAAGAACGTGGGCGTGAACCTCGCCACTTGTCCGTTCTTCACCACCAACCTCTACGATTTGGACCAACCGATGACTATCGACCTATCGCAACTCGACAGTTTCGTTATCCTTATCTGCACTGGCGGTAAAGGAACAGTTACCGACAACGAGGGCAACACCGTGGAAATGCAGACCGGCGACTCGATTCTTGTTCCGGCTACCACACAAAACGTGAAGGTGGAAGGCGTTATCGAGCTGGTACAAACCTACGTTTAAGGTAGGTTCTAAAAATAACCTCCACTGTATTTTTAGGCTTTATCTGGCAAATTTCTCTTACTTCTTAATGAGCGATAGTGAACTATGCCACTGAAAAGTAAGGGAAAGTTGGCAGATAAGGTCTAAAAGACCGTAAAGTTCTAGCTTGAAAAGGAAAAAGACATAAACGTGGATTAGTTAGAACATGAAGTTACTTTGCCTTTTCTCTCTTTCTTGTCTTCTTCAGAAGAATTAGTATAAAATATCAAGTAGGATAGCAAATGAGTATGCACAGAAATCACCTAGAACTTATACCACAAATCAAGAGAAGACGTAGAAAATAAGTACCGAGGAAAATAAACAAATGAAGAGATACGCTTTATTACTATTGCTGCTTTGCGTACAGATACACACAATAGAAGCACAACGTTTAGAGAAACATTTATATGACGGTCTGTCGTATTCAGATGGCGTGTGTTTTAAAACTGTCAAGGTTACGTATTTGGCATTCGGGCGAGACCCGTTAAACGAATGTAATGATAGTATTGCGTTAGTAATAAGGAATGTAACTCAAAATATCCCTTATACTTCAATATCCTTTCTTTATAAGGGACAAAAGTACTATATAAGCCTTCATAAAAGATGTAAAGTACCAAACATATCAGAAGGAGGAAAAATCATATTACAGATACAATTTTATAAGGATATTAAACAGCCCTATCAGAATAAGCATCCCTATGCAATAATAACAAAAATAAAAAAATGAAGACATCTTAGCTTTTCTCTAACTTTCTTTTCTCTTTCAGAATAATTGGTATAAATGCGGTGTATATTTCCATGCTTTCCAACGATTTAGTAGTGTCACATCAAACCTATTATGTACACTTTTGTATGAGGTCATCCACACCTTGACTCATTCAATACAACAATTCTTTTAGTACAGCAAATCACCTAGGGTTTCTCACTCCCTTCATACATGAGAAGAGTATTTGTCTTGATTTTGTCGCATCACAAAGACAATAAACTCACCACCATTTCTAGAGATATTAAAAGTCAAGACTTGTTCAATGACTTTTGGGGTTAGTGAGCCATCAACTTATTAAGTTGCACGTCATATTCCACACATTCCTTCAGGTTCTTGATGAACATACTTAACGTTTTGAGGAATATGGAATTTCAAATTGGGAACAAGACAATCACTTTCTTTCAAATCCCTAGCATCGATAACATACTCAAAACTTATACGCTTTATCACTTCTTTGAGCTTTAAATTATACACACCTAAATCTCGTAATTGTAGTTCCATTAATCGAACACAAATGCTAATACTATCGCCACCATTTAGCATACCTTTATTCTGCCAATAGTAAGCGCCTGCCATTACATTGTGATTCGTTGGTGACGAAACTTTAATAAAAGAATGATACTCATTTCCCCTCTCATCGCTTATAGGGATAAAAAGGTTTCTCCTACTCACATTCTTAATTTTAAATACGACATTTATTTTCCGTGAATATTCTATATGAGAACTATCAGGAATATAATTAGGGGGATAATTGTCCACCACTGTCACTAATCGGGCAGGTAGCTCTACATTGGATTGACAACCGATTAATATCATTCCAACGATAATAAATAACATACAGCACGTTTTATTAACTATTACCATAATCTAACACTATCTTATTAACGAAATCGTCTTTACTTTTAAGTTCTCTATTTACAGAGAAGGACTTGTTATCTTTGTGATGCAAAACCGAGATAAACATGCCTGTCATGTAAGAAGTTTTGGACAAATGTACAATAAAAACTGAAACTTTTCCCTGTTTACTGCCAACAAAATACAGTTATGCTTTTGACGGAATGGTTTTCGATCAACGAAAGGAAAAGATATGGGCATACGCGTGGGGGCGTTACAAGTCTTCATTAGGCATGTACCGCGTAGACTTAGCTAGTAACCACATCGCTTCACTTCGCGATGGGGAATACAGCGGTTATCATTAACTTGTCTACTCATTAGCGTGTTCACTCACAAACTTGTCTACCCACCAACTTGTCTACTCACTAACTCATCAACTCGTAAACTTGTTGACTCGTCAACTTGTCAACTACCCATCTAACCTCCTTATCACCTTGTCCACCCATCAGCTTTTGTCTGTTTTTCAGTAATAATTTTAACATTATGAGTGCCCTTGTAATCCACCAAACGTCCACCCGACCGCAAAAAATCGATTCTTACGGAGGTTTGTTCTGATGCAAAAAGGGGTTAGTGGTAAATGTAAGCAAAATGAATACGCATTGCATAAAACCGCATTTGGCGCCAGGTTCTAGGCTGTTTGTTGCTAAATCAAGTGCGTTTTGCTGCTAAATGCAGTGCATTTTGGTGCTAAACGCAGTGCGTTTTGGTGCTAAACGCAAGGTATTTTGGTGCTAAATGCAAGGTATTTTGGTGCTAAATGCAAGGAAAAATGCTGCTAAATGCAAGACGAAATACATAAATATTCACTGCAATGTTACATCCAAAACCGCTTTGAACCACTAAAACATGGCTCAAAATGGGCAAAACAACCACTAAAAAGTGGGATTTTAGTAGCTAAATACAGGAAATTGGGGGTGAAGAAATTACGAGTTGGCAAGCAACTAGAAAGACAAAATGGTGCAAAATGCAGGTTGGTTTCTTAAAAACAGACAAGCAGAAAGGTGCGTAAGACAGAGAATAGTAGGTATTTTCCTACTTTTCAACCACTATTTCCTCTAGAATGGAGAGTCAAGCAGAGGTCGTTTTGTAAAATATAAAGACACAAATTAACATCACATTAAGTAACCTTGCTGTTGCTTATACACTTCAATCCAAAAACAAAGTCCCTATTTCAAACACCCAAAATGCGAGTTATGCAAAAGAAACATAATGGTTTTGCACTCGTTTGTTGTCTCTTCGCCCGAACCCATTTACGCTATACTCCCCACCTCTGTATACTATACGCCCCACCCATTTATACCATACGCCCTACTCCTTTATACCACACGCCCTACTCCTTTATACCACACGCCCCACCCAATTATACCACACGCCCCACCCATTTATACCACACGCCCTACTCCTTTATACCACACGCCCTACTCCTTTATACCACACGCCCCACTCCTTTATACCACACGCCCCACCCATTTATACTATACGCCCCACCCATTTATACGATATACCCTACCACTTATATACCATACACCCCACCCCTTTATGCTAAAAAAATAATAAACAAGGCGGCAAAGGCGCGATAAGAACAATTATTTTTGTAACTTTGTAGTTTGTGAAATGAAGGTTGGCAAGGGATGCTGATACCGCGTTGTTGCGCAAACAACGCCCCTGTGCAAATGGGGCGGAGCGGAAAACAAGCACCCAGACAAACGCCAACACCACAACAAAAGCACCTACCCCACAATGGACAGAACATTCCACCAACGCCTTTCACCCGCATCAGTCTGCGGCATACTTGCCTTCGCGCTGCTTGCGCTGTACATGTTTTGGACGAAAAGCGCCCTGGCTGGATGTTTGTTGGCCGCCGTGGTGGTGCTAATGATAGAACGAGTTGTGCACACCACGTACGTGTTTCGCCGTAACGACGACGAAGAAGAGATGCTGTATATCGACAACGGACGTTTCTCAAAAACAAGGCGAATACGCGTTAACGACATCGTTTCGTGCCGCAAGATGTCTACGGGATTCGGCCTTTCGCGATACGTACTGCTGCAATGCGGACACAAACAACTAGTGAGCGTGCAACCAGATAACGCCGATGCCTTTATCGAGGAGATAAGGAAACGGCAAGCAACACCCGAATGATGAAATTAAAAAACAAATACGCCCTCGTACTTCTGTTGGCTTGGCTGATGGCCTTGCCAATGATGGGGCAAGTGGAAAAAGACGTTACTGACGACGATGACGAAACCGTGGCAGCGGCCGACACGCTGGCTACCGACTCGCTTTCGGCCGACACGTTTGCCACAGACAGTCTGTTGCCCTGGCCACAATCGGTGAGAGCACGCATAGACAGGCTGTTACAAGCCGACATGCTGCGCACTTCGCAACTGGGATTGATGGTTTACGACCTCGATGCCGACTCGGCCATATACTGCTTTAACGAACGCCAAACCATGCGCCCCGCATCTACCATGAAGGTGATAACGGCCATTACAGCACTTGACAAGTTGGGCGGCTCGCACCAGTTTAAAACAGAGCTGTGCTATACAGGCACTATCGAAAACCGAACACTTACGGGCAACGTATATTGCGTTGGCGGAATGGATCCGCGTTTCAACACCGACGACATGCACGCCTTTGTGGAAAGCCTGCAAAAGATGGGGGTAGACACCATTCGCGGCACACTCTACGCCGACAAGTCGATGAAAACAACCGACCTGTTGGGCAAGGGTTGGTGCTGGGACGACGATAATCCGGTGCTCTCGGCATTGGTCTACGCCCGCAAAGACGTGTTTATGGACCGTTTTATGCAAGAACTGCGCAAGGCCGGCATCGTGCTAGACGCCTTCACCGCCACAGGTCAACGCCCGCAAGACGCCACTTGCATCTGTACGCGCTTTCACACAATGGACCAAGTGCTTATGCGTATGATGAAAGAGAGCGACAACCTTTATGCCGAGGCCATGTTTTACCAGATTGCTGCCGCAACGGGAAACAAACCTGCCACGGCCAAAAACGCGGCACAAGTGGTGAAAAGGCTCATTGCCAAGTTAGGCCTTAATGCCGCCGCTTACAAGGTGGCCGATGGGTCGGGCCTATCGCTATACAACTATGTTTCGGCCGAACTGGAAGTAGCCATGTTGCGCTATGCCTCTCGCAATGCCAACATTTACCTGCACCTTTCGCCCTCGTTGCCCATCGCAGGCATAGACGGCACACTGAAATCGCGCATGAAAGGGGTGTTTACTCGTGGCAACGTGTGCGCCAAGACGGGTAGCGTTACGGGCGTGTTTTCGCTGGCAGGCTATTGCACTGCCGCCAACGGACATCGCCTTTGCTTTGCCATCATCAACCAAGGCGTTATGCGCGGCCGCAACGCACGTGCATTTCAAGACAAGGTTTGCACGGCCCTATGCCAACCCTAGCCCCAAACAACACTGATAACCATGTTTTAAAAACCAACATATCAATGGAAACAATAAAAGATTACGTAGAACAAATTATCCGCCTAACAGGCGTATCGGGTAACACCGTGCCCATTGTGCGCCACGTTTTGTTGGTGCTGGTCACCATATTGCTGGCTTGGGCGGCGGGCGCGCTTTGCCGTAAGATACTTATTCCCGTGGTGCACCGCATCACCAGCAAGACGAAAAGCAATTGGGACGACATCCTTTTTAACGACAATGTGCTGAAGACGGCAAGCCGAATTGTGCCAGCCATCGTGGTTTCGTGGCTCTTACCCTTGGTGTTCTTCCAATATGCCTGGGTGCATACCGCCTTAGAGAAACTCACGGCCATATACATTGTGGTGATGTCGGTAAGGCTTTTCATCGCCTTCATCAACTCACTCACACAGCTTAAACTATCTTCCAGTCCAGCCGTTCGCCAATATATCCGCACATTTTGCGGCGTATTGAAAGTTATTATTATCTTTATCGCCGTGATTGTGGTGGTTGCTATCCTCTTCAACAAGAACCCGCTGTCGCTCATTGCTGGTCTTGGAGCAACCTCGGCCATACTGATGCTGGTGTTTAAAGACACCATCGAGGGATTGGTTGCCGGCATTAGGCTTACGAGTAACGACATGGTGAGGAAGGGCGACTGGATAACGGTGCCTTCAACACCTGCCGATGGCGTGGTGGAAGATATCAGCCTGACCACCGTAAAGGTGCGAAACTTCGACAACACCACCGTTACCGTTCCGCCGTTGGCATTGGTTAGCGGTTCGTTCCAAAACTGGCGTAGTATGCAAAAGGGGGCTGGGCGACGCGTTAAACGCCTGCTGTACGTAGATTTCAGAAGTGTTAAGCTGGTAGACGATGCCCTTAAAGACTCGCTGCTTTCGAGCAAGTTGCTCACCGAAGAGCAGATGCAAGGCCAACAAGTAAACATCTCGCTCTTCCGCTTGTTCATCGAACAATATCTTACCAAGCGCCCTGAGGTAAATGAAAAGCAAACGCTGATGGTGAAACAGGTAGAGGCCACACAATGCGGACTGCCCATAGAGTTCTATTTTTTCATTAAGAATGCACCCGACATTGACTACGAACACACGCTGGCCGACATCATGGAGCATATATATGCCTATACGCATGCCTTCGGACTAACCATCTACCAGCAATACCCCGAACAATAAATGGGGTTGTGAGCGTATAAGTTTGTGAGGTTATGAGCTTGTGAGGCTATGAGTTCATCAGACAATAAGGCGGCGAAATTGTTGGGGTTATACGTTTGAAAGGCGGTTCGTTCGCTAGCCAACCCACAAAAGTAGCCTTAAACCCAACACGCAAAAGCTTGTCAACGCTTAGCTAAAAGCAGCATACTACATAACCAATAAACTGCACAATTCAACACCTCAGAAGTTTAAATCAAGCAAAATGGTGGTGAAGACAACCCTTCACCACCACCAAATATCAGCATTAAAACTAATATCAACCATAACGCTTATGAAGAAAACACTACTCGCGGCACTGCTATTGCTCGCCGCAAATGCTGCACAAGCACAGAAAACGGAGCAAGAAAAACAACTGCACGAAATGGACAGCACGGCGCGTATGCTCATCGCCGACGGCAAATTCGACAAGGCAGTGGAGGCTTTCACCGACTATACTGCAAAGGTAAAGCACCTTCGCGGTGAGGCCGACACCATCTATATTGATGGGTTGGTGTTCCTTGGAAAGTCTTATTTCAGGGCCAAACGCCTGAGCAAGGCCGTAGAAACGGCTCAGAAGGTAGTAGACCTATACGGCAAACACTTCAACACCAAAGACAAACGGTATGCGTGGTACTTAGACAACCTCTCGCTATACCTATCGTCTAACGGACAACATAAGGAGGCTATGGCCAACAGCAAGAAAGCATTGAAAATATACGAGGGGCTTTATACCAACGATAAAGACATGGCTGTGATACTTATCCACGCTGCCGAGAATTCGTTTTACGCAGGAGAAAAGGCCGACGCCATCAACTTTCAGCTGCGCGCATTGGCCATATACAAAGACCTTTATGGACAACATGCCGAAGAATATCTCGATGAAGCCGAATATTTGGTTACCTATTACGAGGGGAATAACCAGGAAGACAAGGCCCAAAGCCTAAGCGAAGAGTTGGAAAAGCTAAAAGAAGAGGCCAAGAAAGGCTATGGCGACTTGCCTGAACTGCCGAAACTTGAAACAGCCGAAGACTGCCGAAAGCATACCAAAGATGTTGAAAGATGCTGCCAATACTACCTATCCCATCGGTTTACTGCCCGCGATATGGAAGATGCAGCTAGGTTTATCATGGCTTGGGCGGTGCCGTCAGACCAAGTTACGATACCAATGGGGAAGAACGAATCCCTACTTCTAGCCAAAAAGGAATCGAACCCTTACTTGTTTAGCTATTATGCAGGCTACATTCTTTATGCCTTAGAGAACAAGGAAACCAAAGTAACAGAGGACGGATACGAGGCTGCGATGGTGGCAACACTGAACCATTACATCAACAACAAAGACCTTACGGGACCTGTACCCGCACTCGAAAAGTATGTAAAGCTGTATAAGAAAGACAAAGACAAGATGTTTGCACTGATACGAAAGAACTTTCCAAAGACCGAGAAAGAGGAAAAGGACAAGGAGAAGTAGCCTTCGTTGCACCTTGCCCTGCTCACTTTTGTTTTGCTTAGCCCCCCACATCGTGACCACGACTCATCCCTTTTCCACTGCCCTACTCCATTGGTTTCAACGCCACGGCCGAAGTTTGCCGTGGCGCGAAACCAAGGATCCGTATGCCATTTGGCTTAGTGAGGTGATATTACAGCAAACGCGAGTGAACCAAGGCATGGCCTATTGGCTGCGATTTATGCAAAACTACCCCACGGTAAACGCTCTGGCCGCGGCCACCGAAGACGAAGTGTTGCGCCTTTGGCAAGGTTTGGGCTACTATTCGCGCGCTCGCAACCTGCACCAAGCGGCAAAACAAATTGCAGAATTGGGGCATTTCCCCAACACTCACGAGGCAATCTCCAAGCTAAAAGGCGTTGGTCCGTACACGTCGGCAGCCATTTCGTCCATCGCTTTCAACCTTCCAGTGGCGGTAGTAGATGGCAATGTGTATCGTGTTTTGGCGCGTTTCTTCGGCATCGACACGCCCATCAACTCCACCGAAGGCAAAAAACAGTTCGCCACCTTAGCCCAATCGCTTTTGCCCCACCACGCTCCGGCACGCTACAACGAGGCCATCATGGACTTTGGTGCACTGCAATGCTTGCCCGTGAAGGGCGAAACAGGCAAGGTAAACGGCCACACAGTCGTACCAAACGATACGCCAAGTTTCTGCAACAGCTGTCCGTTAAGTGGTCAATGCGTGGCTTTTGCGCAGGGTTTGGTGCGTTTGCTACCCGTAAAAACCAAGTCGCAAGCCCCCAAACAGCGGCGCATGGGCTACATATATATAAGGTGTGGGGGTGAAATTGCCATCCGAAAGCGGCCGGCGGGCGACATTTGGCAGGGCCTTTGGGAGCCTTTGCTATACGAAGACGTAGTACTTTCAGATGTACAAACACCCAAAACCAACAAGCGCGAGGGCTGTAATAGCTTGGAAAACTTCCCTTCGCCACAGCTATTAGCGTGTATCGACCTTCTTTTTAAGGGCGAACAGGACACCGAATCAACAGCCAAACCGCCCGACTCTCACCTGCATGCCACCCTTACCCCCACAATCAAGGGGCCATATTCCTTCCGCCACGTACTCACCCACCGCATCATCATGGCGCAATTTGCCGTTGTTGAAACAAGTGTTAGGCCCGATCTGCCGTCCGACTACATTTGGGTGAGCGAACAAGAACTGAACAAATACGCCATATCGCGCCTGTTCGAGCTGTTCTTAGAAAGGCTGAACAATGAAACGAAAGACAAGTGAAAAGGCCTATTAAAGGGAAAAGGCGGCTGCGCCACTTAACTTATTAACCCATTCACTTACAAACTCGTAGAGTCGTAAACTGGTCTACTCGCAAACTTATCCACTCGTTTACTGGTTAACTTGTTTACTCCCCACCCTGCCAACTCGCTTTGTTAAAACGCAAGAGAGCGGACGTTTTTTTCATTCTTTTTATGTAACTTTGCACGCGTTTCCAATCATAAGGGAACGCGTTTAATAACACCTTACCAATACCAAAAAGAGAATTATAGAGTGAAAACAAAGAACAAACAAAAAAGAATTACAAAACAATGAACCAACACTACGCCACAAATAGGCGCAAGCCTACCCCTGTTTCGCTGTGCGGACTTAACCACTACCGACAGGCTTTTGCGCTATTCGCACTTGCGTTTGCAAGCCTATTGCCCGTTCAAGCCAAGCAGGTTACGGCTCGACAAGCCCTCGACATCGCGCGAAAATACGTCATGCCCAATCGCCAATCCATCGCATCGGCACAAACCCGAACTGGCAAACAACAGCCCATTGAGCCCTTCTATGTGTTCAACGACAAGCAAGGCAAGGGCTTTGTTGTAGTTTCGGGCGACGATGCTATGGGCGAAATACTTGCCTATGGGGATAACGGAACGCTCGATACGCTGAATGCCAACCCCGGCGTAAAGTTTCTTTTGCAAGCCTATCGCGAACGTTTTGTACAGCTACAACAAGCACCTGTCACGGCGCAACCCGCCACAAGGGCGATGCCTACCTATAAAACTGTGGCGCCGTTGCTCTCTTGCAAATGGAATCAAGACAAACCTTACAACAAGAAAACGGGCTATAATTACACGGGTTGCGTGGCAACGGCCATCGCACAAGTGATGTATTACCACAAATGGCCCATACAAGGAAAGGGAGAAAACACCTATACCGTGAGATCTGATAATAAGGTGAAACATGCCGATTTCAGTAAATCATACTACGACTGGGCCAACATGAAAGACGAATACACATATTACGACCCAGGCACCCAAAGGGAACAAGACGCCGTTGCAAAGCTAATGAGCGACGTTGGAATAGCCACGTACATGCAATACACCCCCTATTTGAGCGGTGCGCAAAACGAATCGGCCGATAAAGCTCTGCAAGAAAACTTCGATTACACCACGGCCTTTGTGAGCCGAAGTGACGAAGGACTGGTTACTTTCACCGACATCGTACGCCAAGAACTAATTAATGGTTTCCCCGTTTACCTTTCAGGCAGCCAACGAGGCGGCAGAGGAGGGCACGCTTGGGTAACAGACGGCATCAACGAGCAAGGACTTTTCCACATGAACTTTGGCTGGGGCGGTCAGGGCGATGCGTATTTCTCGCTCTCAACGCTATCTGTTGCACAATCAGGAAACGAGTTTGGCGGAAAACCTATGACGTTCAGCTACGGCTTAATCGCTATATTGGCTCACCCCAACAAGCCAAACACAAAACCAATAGACCCCGCATTGCTGGCAAGCACACCCAAACTGAAGTTCAACATTGGGGGAAGTCTAAGGCTTGCCCAAGGAAGTGGCAAAACTTTTGCCGTTGGCTACATGCCAGCTGTTGAGATGAACGAATTTAATAACTACGGAAAGCCCTTCAAGGGCGATATCGGCGTGGGCATATTCGACATGAATGGCAAGCGGATAACTGTCTGTCCGTCGGACGATCACGCCACAGGTGGCTATACAAAACGCGTCTATGGGCAATATTCTAACGGAGAAATGGGCCGCGACTACACCAACCCGCAGACGGTGAAGATAAAGGTAAACCTCACGAAACTGGCCAATGGCTATTACCAACTGCTGCCCATGTGCGCCCCGTTAGAAAAAAGCGGCCGCTGGGGAGAGTGGATATACATGCGACAAGCACCACGAATGGTGATTGAAATAGGCAACGGCAGGGTGCGTATTGTGGAGGAAGACTCGATCAATGCAGGTTTCCAACTAACCGAACAGCCGTCTAAACTTTGGCTAAAACCAGGAAACGAAGAAACCATCCATGTCCCCATAAGGAACAAAGGCGGGCTGGGATTCGGCTATTTCGCAAAGTTACAATTGCTCGATGCCAAGGGTAACGTGGCTTTTGAGGCGCAACGCACAAAGCCAATGGAGCTCGATGGTTTCCGTACAACATGGATGCCGTTTACCATCAACGTGCCCAGCACCCTAAACGAAGGCAAATACAAGATGAAGTTGGTGCTGATTAAGGAAACAAGCGCAGGCATCGACAACCCGGATGCCGAACGTTTCGATGTAGAAAAGCTATATGATAAGGAGGAAACTATCTTCACCGTGGCATCGAAAGTAACCCATATCGCTGGCACAACCACTGCCAACTACACCCTAACCAACAACAACGGCCACTCGTTAACGGTGCGCGGCACAGGTCTACAACGCGTAAAGCTCTTCGACACCAACGGTCGTTTGCTTAGCAGCATTATTGCAACAGACGACACAGAAGTAAGTATCTCGCTCGCCAACCTTGTTTCGGGAGTATATCTCGTGCAAGTAACAGCCGACGGCCAAGTGCAAACCCACCGCCTTTTAAAACGATAACACACAAGGTTTACCCCAAAGCAAATCGCTTATAAGATAAGGGTGTGCGCCTATTATGCAGGTGCACACCCTTATCTATATGTGGAGTAGATGACGAGCTGACAAGTAAACGGGTAGACAAGTTGACGACTTGACGAGTTAACAAATGGACGAGAAGACAAGCAGATGAGTTGACGAGAGGACAAGTTTACGACCTGACGAGTTCACAAGTGGACGAGTAGACAAGCAAATGAGTGGACGAGTTAACCAGTTGACGACTTAACAAGTTCACAAGTAAACAAGTAGACAAGTTTACGAGTTAACAAATTGACAAGGTTGCGAGCTAACAAGTTAAGAGGCGCAGCCATTTTTTCACCTTTTCACCCTTTCATCTTTAGGAGTTAAGGAGTTATGGAGTTAAGGAGTTAAGCCAAATGCCTTGATGGCGTTAGCCATTTTTTCACCTTTTCACCCTTTCACTTTTTCACCTTTTACAAGCCTTTTCACCCTTTCACCCTTTCACTTTTCACCTTTAAACGCCTCTCCTATTCCAGCCCCATCTCCTTTTTCATGTTCTGAAACTCGTTCACAAAGTCGTGTTCCACCGAGAAGAAAGGCATCAGCAGCGACTTAAAATACTCTTCAACAGCAGGCATTTCAGGCGTAATCACCGCATGGCGCCGAAAATGCAGGTGCATAACGTTCGCCTCGGTGTCGATGGTATAAACCACAACACATGCGGCATACATGTTCACCTCATTAATAGTTCGTTGCAAACAGGCCACTTGGTCAACGTCATCAAGACTTGCCTCTGCCCAAGAAACGCGCATGATGTTAAAGTAACGTGTGCCGTGCAAAGTCTGAATTCTAAAATCTTCGCCTTGAAAAGTAAAGTCGGCAAAGTTCTCCTCGTCCCTTTCAAACGGGCAACCCAACGCCTTGCATATCGCCTCAATCATGTCGAGGGTGCTCATGTCTACGTATTTGTTTTCCATTGTTATGTTCTTTCTATTAATCCTTATTGTCACAGCGCGTTCGTTATGCCCCTCCCCATAGTCCACATGCTGTGCGTCTTCGGTTTCTTTGCTCGTTTCGCGCCACTCCGTCAGTTGTCCTGCCATCTTAAAACGAGGCTCGGCCCTAGTGTACGAAAGCCACACCGCAGGAGGTTCGGTGGCAGATACTCCACGCTCCACCCCATGTTCGCCCTTATGTCTTAGCCGTCTGAGCCAAACATACGCGACAACCAGGATTATAATGTACAATAGTCTTTCCATCCGTTAGTGTGTTTACATGTTGCATGGCTTGTCAAA
This sequence comes from uncultured Prevotella sp., assembly GCA_938028745.1. Classification (GTDB taxonomy): domain Bacteria; phylum Bacteroidota; class Bacteroidia; order Bacteroidales; family Bacteroidaceae; genus Prevotella. Next base: position 15,164 of record CALIZL010000102.1, on the reverse strand, counting down.
AGCATCTCCCAGTGGCAACGATTATTATACTGCAAATATACGAATTGTTTTTATTTACACCAATCAAAACCGCATTTATTATGGCCACACACAATAAAACAAACCGCTTTGCGTAGATACTTACATAGTTATAACCCAAACGCTTAGTAAACACCACAGGCAGAAAAACGAACAATCGCGTAAGCAGGAAAAAACGAGCAGCACTAGCAACCAAACCGATATACGTTCATTTTACAAGCCACACGTTTAGCACAACGCAACATTTGGGCAACGTGTTTCAACAATATTAAAACATAGAAACTTATGCTATCAGAAAAAATCAAAACCTTTTGTAAGGAGAAAGGTTGGTGGAATGACGACTACACGCAGGAATATGCCGATGCGCTAAGGAAACTGAACATAGACCTAACCACTGATTTTGCAACATTCTTCTTGCACGTAGAAGACAGTCCCACCTTTTATGGCAGACATCAAGAACTTTATCAAATATGTTGGTTCGCAATAAATACAAATTACGACCTTGCCATTACTTTTGCCCACGATGCACTTGAATTGCCCAACGAGTACATTCCGCTCGACAGCTTTGAGGGGGAAGGCGGCTTTTTCTACAATCGTTCAACAGGAGCGGTTTTAGAAATTGAACTTGGACAAAAGCTTATCGACTTTCAAAAGGGAAAATTACAACCCCAATGGCACGACTTTAACTCATTTGTAGAGTGGTTCTTTGAAATTCCCTAAATGCCTATCGGGGGACAAAATGCCAGCCATTTGAGTTCTGCTAAGGCTCAAATGGCTGGCATTTCCATAAACAGATAGGACTATAACTCACAAACACACGAAACTTAACAACCCATAAACTAATAAACTTGCAAACCTAATCGCTCAACAACTCACAAACTCACAGCCTCAATAAACTCACAAACTCACAGCCTCAATAACTTACAACCTCAACAACTCATAAACCTACAACCTCAAAACTCACAAACTTAGTCGCTCAACAACTCACAAACAAACAACCTAAATAAACTCACAACCTCAACAACTCATAAACTTACAACCCTACAAACTCATAAACTCAACGCCTCACAAACGTAAAAATACTTTACAAAACATATCCTTTCCGCCAACCCCTTCTAGCGAAAATAATGGTGTTTATTCGGGCAATTTGCCGCATTTTACAAGTTTTCAGACTTCTCCTTTTGTCTATTTTTGCGTAGATTACCCGCATTTAGTACCATTTTACCTTTCTAGTTTGGTCGTCAGCCCATTATTTTTTACGCCCAAACACCCACTTTTAGCCACGAAAATGCCACTTTTTAAGGTGAATTTTGCCCTTTTTGAGCCATGTTTTAATGGTTCGAAGAGGTTTTGTCTATACCATTCCTGTGAATATTTATACTTTTCGCCTCGCATTCAGCAGCATTTTGCACTGCGTTTAGCACCAAAACGCCTTGCATTTAGTACCAAAACACCTTGCGTTTAGCACCAAAATGCACTGCATTTAGCACCAAAACGCACTGCGTTTAGCGGCATATTGCACTACATTTAGCAGCAAATAGCCCAAAACCAAGTGCAAACTGCGGTTTTATGCAATGTGTATTCATTTTGATTGCATTTACCACTACCCCCATTTTGCATCAGAACAAACCTTCGCAAGAATCGATTATTTGCCGTCGGTCGGACGATTGGTGACCAAAAAGGGCACTCATAATGTTAAAATTCGTACTGAAAAGAAGACAAATTTCAATTAAGGCAGGTTCTAAAAATTACCTTTGCTGTATTTTTAGCTTTTAGCTGAGCAAGTTTTGCTTACTTCTTGAAGGAGCATAGTGAACTATGCTTTCTGAAAGAGAAAGCAAAAGATGCCAGATAAAAGCAAAAAGACAGTGAAGAGCAATGCAAGAAACAACAAATGAACCTTTGCGGGGAATTTTTAGAACATGCCTTAGGCTTTCCACGTAACCAATCTACTTGATACCCTACCTTAATCGTTATTTAAATTAAATACTATGAGAAAAGTGCATAATTATTTTTGTGTTTTCCTGTTTTTAAATTAACTTTGTGGCCAGTATAACTAAAAATTACGTAGGTTTTGCATTTAGATAATAAAATATTTTCTAATAAAAAGCAAGTAAACACAAAACGACTAATAATTTCTTTTGTGTTGATTGCCTTATTTACAGCATATACTATGGCGCAGAATTCTAACTCCATCCAACGCTTGGTGGGCTTTCCCAGAGAAGAGCAAGGTTTCGATAAAGGCGTATCGGCCTGCTATTGTGGCGTGATTAACGGTTACTTATACATTGCAGGAGGCTGTAACTTCCCCGACAAGCCTGTGGCAGAGGGGGGCAAAAAGCGGTTTTACAAGGCCATTTATGCCGCCAAACTAAACGCCGAGGGCGACCGCCTAGAATGGAAAACCGTTGGACAGATGCCCCAACCTGCGGCCTACGGCGTGAGCGTTACTTACGAAAACTCGCTGATTTTGGTAGGCGGCAACAACGAAACAGGCGGTCTTACCACCGCCATTCGCTTGCGCCCCACTGCCACGGGCATGCAACAAGAGGCCTTACCCAGCCTACCCCACGCCTTAGACAACATGGCTGGCGCGGTGGTTGGCCACATATTATATGTGGTGGGGGGCAATTGCGAGGGTGTTGCCACACAAAAAGTGTGGTCGTTAGACCTTAAAAATACGGCGAAAGAGGGCTGGAAAGAAGAGCCATCCATACCAGGGATAGCCCGTGTTCAGCCTATTGCCGCTGCCTTAGCGGGCGACTTGCTGGGCGTTTGGGGTGGTTTTGCACCCAAAACAGACAGTAAGGCGGCGCAGTTGGCCATGAATGGTGCAAGCTACAACGCAGGTTGCGGCACATGGACCGCACTGCCCGTACCCACAGATGCCCTTGGCGAAGAAGTGTTTACGGGTGGAGCAACGGCCATTGCCACGCCACAGAAAGGCGTTGTGGTGGTTGGCGGCGTTAACAAAGACGTGTTTCTGGCAGCCATCAACAAGTTGCCCGAAGGCTATTTGCTGCACGAACCCGAATGGTATCGCTTTAACAACAGGGTGTTGTGTTATCGCGACGGGACTTGGACACAGCTGCTTCAACATCCTTCCGTGGCCCGTGCTGGTTGCGCCCTTGCCTATTGGGATGGCTGGGTGTACGTTGTCGGCGGCGAATTGAAACCAGGTATTCGCACACCAGAGATAGTTAGGTTTCGCGTAGACTAGCAAACAGCTCTTGCCGAATGGGCTATAATGCCCTAGGGTTGATGCCTTGTGCAGCGCGAAGTTGACCAACAAGCGGACTGCTAAGGACTAACAGCGAGCCTTGTCACGCCTAAACCTTCCTATATTTAAATAAGGAGTACGCACTACAAAGACGATTTACGCGTGCACGTAAAGGGTTAACTTACCCCAACGGCGCACAACAATTAAACAAAACAACAAAAAATGAAAGCGAATAAAAACTACCCTTGGATTGTGGTTGGGCTGTTATGGGTGGTGGCCCTGTTCAATTATATGGACCGCCAGATGCTCTCCACGATGCAAGGAGCGATAAAGGCCGACATCGAAGAATTGAAAACAGCCGAGGTTTTCGGCGCGTTAATGGCCGTTTTTATGTGGGTGTACGGCTGTTTCAGTCCCTTTGCAGGCGTTATAGCCGACAAGCTTAGCCGCAAGTGGCTTGTGGTGGGCAGTCTTTTCGTATGGTCGGCCGTTACGCTTTCAATGGGTTTCGCCACCAATTTCGAAACGCTTTACGTTCTTCGCGCCCTTATGGGCGTTAGCGAAGCCCTTTACATACCCTCTGCCCTAGCACTTATCACCGATTGGCATACAGGCAAATCGCGTTCGTTAGCCATCGGCGTGCACATGACGGGCTTATACGTGGGACAAGGCTTAGGCGGCTTTGGTGCCAACTTAGCCCATCATTTCTCGTGGCACCAAACCTTTTTCGCCCTCGGTTTGATTGGCGTGCTCTATTCGTTGTTGTTGATGTTCTTGCTACACGAAAACCCCGAATGCAGCGTAAAGAGTCGCAACACGGTGGCACCAGGCGAAAAGCGCGAGAGCGTTTTGCGCGGACTGAGCGTGGTGCTAAGCAACTGGGCCTTTTGGATTATCCTCTTCTATTTCGCTGTTCCTAGTCTTCCAGGTTGGGCAACAAAGAACTGGCTACCCACGCTTTTCTCCGAAAACCTGTCGCTAGACATGACGGCAGCCGGCCCAATGTCTACCATCACCATCTCCGTTTCGTCGTTCATCGGCGTTATTTTCGGCGGAATACTCTCCGACAGGTGGGCTCAGCGCAATGTCCGTGGCCGTATTTACACCAGTGCCATCGGCCTAAGTCTCACCATTCCCTCGTTATTGCTGCTGGGTTTTGGCCACAGCGTGGTGGGTGTAGTGGGCGCAGGATTGCTCTTCGGCATTGGCTTTGGCATTTTCGATGCCAACAACATGCCCATCCTCTGCCAGTTTGTGTCGGCCAAATACCGCGCAACAGCCTATGGCATCATGAACATGACGGGCGTTTTTGCAGGTGCAGCCGTTACGCAAGTGTTGGGTTCGTGGAGCGATGGCGGCAATCTGGGCTTAGGTTTCGCCCTGCTTGGCGGCATCGTGGCCTTGGCCCTTATCCTGCAACTCACGTTTTTGCGACCGCAAACAGATAATATGCCGTAAGGTGTTGGTTCTTGAGTTTATAAGTTTTTGGGCTTTCGGGTTCTATTATGTTTTACTTTCTTAGTCTTTTCGGCTACATTCACCCACTAGATGTTTACGATGTTATAACTAGGAACACCCAAACTCGCAAACTAATAAACTTACAAACTCACCAACTTACGAACCCACAAACTCACCAACTTACAAGCTCAATAACTCACGAACTTAAATAAAACTCACAAGCTCAACAGCTTGCAAACTCATAAACTTACAAGCTCAATAACTCACGAACTTAAATAAAACTCACAATATAATGGAAAAGATTATAGGACTGATTGATGCGCCGTTTACGCCATTTCATGCCAACGGCGAAGTAAATCTCGAACCCATCGAACGCTATGCACAGATGTTACAGCACAACGGATTGAAGGGCGTATTCATCAACGGCTCGTCGGGCGAGGGCTATATGCTCACCACCGAAGAGCGCATGCAATTGGCCGAACGCTGGGTTAGCGTTGCTCCCGCAGGCTTTAAGGTCATCGTACACGTTGGCAGCTGCTGCCTTAAAGAAAGTGTTGCCTTAGCACGCCACGCCGAAAAGATTGGCGCATGGGGCGTAGGAGCAATGGCACCGCCATTCCCAAAGATTGGTCGCGTAGAAGAATTGGTTGACTATTGCGCTGCCATTGCCGAGGCTGCGCCTTCGCTTCCTTTCTATTACTATCATATACCCGCCTTCAACGGTGCTTTCTTGCCCATGACCGACTTGCTGAAAGCCGTAGATGGGCGCATACCTAACTTTGCCGGCATTAAGTACACCTACGAAAGCTTGTACGAATACAACCAATGCCGACTGTATAAGGATGGAAAGTACGATATGCTGCACGGACAAGACGAAACCATCTTACCTTCTTTGGCACAGGGCGGAGCAAAAGGCGGCATCGGCGGAACAACCAATTATAACGGTCGCGAGCTAGTGGGCATCATCGATGCATGGAACCGTGGCGACTTGGAAACGGCTCGCGAAAAGCAAAACTTCTCGCAAGCAGTTATCAATGTTATATGCCATTTCCGCGGAAACATCGTTGGCGGAAAGCGCATCATGAAGTTCCTTGGGTTCGACCTTGGGCCTAACCGCACGCCCTTCCGCAACATGACCGACGAAGAAGAGGCACAAATGCGTAGAGAATTAGAAGAGATTGGATTCTTTGAAAGGTGCAACGTGTGCAAATAAATAAAGAGAAAAAGCACTAACAAGCAAATGGATACAAAACAATATCTGCAACAATGGGCGCAACGTTATAAAGACGATTTGGTGAACAACGTGATGCCGTTCTGGATGAAATATGGATTGGACCGCCAAAATGGCGGCGTATATACCTGCGTAGAACGCGACGGAACGCTCATGGACACCACTAAAAGCGTTTGGTTTCAAGGTCGTTTCGGCTTTATTGCCGCTGCTGCGTACAACAATATCGAACAAAACCCAGAATGGCTTGCGGCCTCTAAGAGTTGCATCGACTTCATTATCGACCATTGCACCGCACCCGACGGGCGCATGTACTTCGAGGTGACGGCCGAGGGAACACCACTTCGCATGCGGCGTTACCTCTTTTCGGAGTGTTTCGCCATCATTGCCATGGCCGAATATGCCATTGCATCTGGCGACAAAAGCTACGCCCAGCGCGCACTCGACCTCTTCAAACTGGTGCAACGCTATGCCTACACGCCCGGTTTACTGCCTGCCAAGTATCTGCCTAACGTGCAATGCCAGGGCCATTCGCTCACGATGATACTCATCAACACGGCATCGCGACTGCGTATGGCCATCGACGACCCCACTCTGACAGAGCAAATCGACACTTCGTTGCATGCCATTAAGAACTATTTCATGCACCCCGAATACAAGGCATTGCTTGAAACGGTAGGCCCTAACGGCGAGTTTATCGACACTATCAATGGCCGAACCATCAACCCCGGCCACTGCATAGAGACGGCTTGGTTTGTTTTGGAAGAGTCGCGCCACCGCAATTGGGATGCAGACTTAAAGAAAATGGCCCTCGAAATATTGGATTGGTCGTGGGATTGGGGCTGGGACGAGCCCTATGGAGGTATCATCAACTTCCGCGACTGTAAGGGATTGCCCTCGCAAGACTATGCACAAGACATGAAATTCTGGTGGCCGCAAACCGAAACCGTTATCGCCATGCTGTACGCTTACTTGGCTACGGGCGACGAAAAGTACTTGGAACGCCACAAACAAATTAACGATTGGGCCTACAAACACTTGCCCGACCCAGAGTTTGGCGAGTGGTATGGCTACCTGCATCGCGATGGCACGGTGGCCCAACCAGCCAAAGGCAACCTGTTTAAAGGTCCGTTCCACATTCCGCGCATGCTCATCAACTCGTTCATGCTGTGCAACGAAATTCTCAAAACGAAATTCTAACGCCAACAAATGAATAAGCTTGTCGACCTCTCGGTGAGCAATTACGGCACCACGAGGCAGATTAACTACCAACTGGTGGTGCTGCCTTGGGGAGCAACCGAGCCACATAACTACCACTTGCCGTACCTAACGGACTGCATCTTGTCGCACGACATCGCCGTTGATGCCGCCCAACGCCTGCTTACCAAGCACGGGTTGCACGCTATGGTGATGCCGCCCGTTGGCATGGGTTCGCAAAATCCAGGTCAAAGGGAGTTGCCTTTCTGTGTGCACACCCGTTACGAAACGCAGAAAGCCATACTTACCGACATCGTAGACTCGCTCTATCATCAAGGCTTTCGCAAGCTCGTTATCGTTAACGGACATGGTGGCAACACCTTTAAGAGTATGATTCGCGACCTGCTTACATGCTATCCCGACTTCCTTATCGCTGCCAGCGACTGGTTTAAGATGCGCAATGCCAAGGATTTCTTCGACAATCCGGGCGACCATGCCGACGAGATTGAAACGTCGGTGATGATGTATTACCATCCCGAACTGGTAAATCTAGCGGATGCAGGCGAGGGTAAGAGCAACGCTTTCGCCATCGATGCCTTGCAAGAGGGCCGTGTATGGATGCCGCGCAATTGGGGAAAGGTGTCGAAAGATACGGGTATCGGTTCGCCAAAACAGTCTACGGCCGAGAAGGGAAAAGGCTTTGCCGATGCCGTATGCGATGCCTATGTGGACTTCTTTGCCGACTTTATTGCCGTTAAAGGCGAAGACGACCTCTATACAAAGGGCACTTGGTGAACAGCTAGCTAGCCACTCAGGTTGCTAACAGGCTTTTATAACATGTGCGAAACGTGCACATCACACTGCACGTTGCTTTATTTTCAATTCCAAACCTACCGACAGCACAAGGCCGCCCCATCCCAAATGGGCTCTCCTTTTGCTGTCGGCAGGTCTGGAATTGCTGTTTTTTATATCGCTAAAACAAGGTTTTCAACGCAGTATTTACCACACAAAGGCAACCACGTAAAGAATGTTTACCAACAGGATTAAGGCAAGCCGAACAAGAATAAGGATAAAACGAACATAAACTTTTGGGTAAAAACAACTTTTTTTCAATTTATTTTTGTTACTTTGCAACCGAATATACTCATTACCAAAAAGACAAGACTATGATGCAAGCAAAGCTGAAATTAGCATTGGTTGCCTTGTGCTGCGCCCCTGCGGCCTTTGCGCAAACACCCAAAGACGACAAACAGCAACAGCCAACGACGGTAGACGAGTCGGCATTTACTTTTACCGAAGCCCAGCTAGGAGAAAACGATAACATGTCGCAAAACGTAACTATCATCAATTCGGCATCCAACCTCTATGCCTCACAGGTGGGTTATCTTTTCTCGCCAGTAAGGTTCAGATACCGTGCTTTTAACCAAAAGTACAACGAAGTTCATGTAAACGGCGTGCCAATTAACGATGTTGTGAGTGGGCAATTCCGTTTCTCGAACGTGGGAGGACTGAACCAACAGACGCGTAACGCCGACTTTGCGCTGCCTTTCGAAACGAATTTGTTTGCCATGCCCGCTATGGGCGGCTCTAACAACTACGATTTTCGGCCTGCAAACCAGCCTGCCGGACACCGTTTAACCCTTGGAGGAGCTAACCGTAACTACACTTTGCGCGGCATGTACACCTATAATAGCGGGCTAAGCGAGCGTGGTTGGGCCTTTTCGGCTAACCTAACGTATCGCTGGGCCAACCGCGGATATGTTGAAGGAACGTTCTATAACGCCCTATCCTACTTCTTTGGCGTGCAAAAAGTGTTTGGATCGCGCACACAACACTCGCTCGCGTTTAGCACTTGGGGTAATCCCACCGAGCGAGGAACGCAAGGAGCGGCCACAGACGAAAGCTATTGGATTGCCAACAATAACCAATATAACCCCTATTGGGGCTATCAAAACGGAAAAGTGAGAAACTCGCGCGTGGTAAACGACTTCTCTCCGTCGGCCGTAATGACGTGGGACTGGAAGATAGACGATGGCTTAAAGCTATCAACTTCGCTGTTCGGGCGATACAGCATGTACAAAAGCACAAAGCTGAACTATAACAACAGCGACAATCCACAACCCGATTATTGGAAGATGTTGCCCAGTAGCTATTACGATGTGTGGGATGAGACCAATAAGGTGGCAAGAACCGACCAGGCGTTGGCCGATTGGAACACTGCGTACAACTATCTAACAGCAAGGAAAGAGAACCGCCAAGTAAACTGGGATAGACTTTATGCAGCCAACCGAGGCGTTGCTGCGCAAGGAGTGGATGCCATGTACTTCATCCAAGCCCGTCGCAACGATGCACTGAACCTTTCGCTGGCATCTACGCTGAACATGCAAGTTACCAAGACTTCAAATTGGAACTTGGGCTATATCGCCAGCACCAATAACGCCCGCCACTACCAAACGATGGAAGATCTGCTGGGCGCAACCACCTATCACAACGTTAACACCTACGCCATCGGCACCTATGCACCCAACTCTTCGCAGGTGCAATACGACCTGAATAACCCCAACGCGCTTGTTGGAAAAGGCGATGTGTTCGGCTACGACTACCATTTGCTGGTGAACAAGGCAATGGCGTGGACCAGCTACAACGTGCTGTTGGGACGTGTTAACCTGATGTTGGCCGGTAAGGTTGGCGGCGTTAGCATGCAGCGCGACGGCAAAATGCGCAACGGACTATTCTCCGAAAGCTCCTACGGCAAAAGCGGAACAGCGCATTTCCTTAAAGGTGGCGGCAAAGCAAGCCTAATTTGGAGCATGGGCGGCGGCAATACGTTGCAGTTGGGCCAAGGTTATCAGTACAATGCACCCACGCCTTACGTGTCGTTTGTTGCTCCCGAGCTGAACAACGACTTTGTGCGAGACCTTAAAAACGAGCGTGTGTACAGCGCCGAACTAGGATTTCAGCACCAATCTGGCCGTATTCACCTCAACCTAAACGGCTATTTCAGCCATCTGAGCAACGTTTCTGATTGGCAATGCTTTTATTTCGACGACATCAACTCGTTCTCATACGTGTCGATAACAGGCCAAAAGAAAGTATTTTATGGTGTCGAGGCGGCCTTCAAATATAAAATCAACTCCGCATTCGACGTGAAACTGCTCGGCACGATGAGCGAAGCCAAAACCATTAACGATGCTTACGTAAACTATGTGAACTCTACACAGGGTACTTACGAAACCGATATCCTGCTTAACAAAGACATGCGCGAGTCTGGAACGCCCCTTACGGCAGGCAGCTTAATACTTAGCTACCACAAGGGAGGTTGGTTTGTAGACTTGGCCGGCAACTACTACGACCGCATTTACCTTGGTTATTCGCTCTATCACCGCTATAAGAGTGTGGGCGAAAAGCGCGGGAACGTTGACGCCGAAGGCAATGTGATGCGCACTCCCCAAGAGAAAGGGCATGGCGGCTTTATGCTTGATGGTTCTATTGGCAAGAGCCTCTACCTCAAACACGGACAGTTGTCTATCAACTTGATGTTCACCAACCTGCTGAACAACAGCCGTATCGTGACAGGTGGCTACGAACAAAGTCGCTCAGACTATACCGCATCGGGTAATGCACGTGCCTATAAGTTCTCGCGAAACCCCAAAAAGTTCTACGCTTGGGGCACCAATGCGATGCTCAACGTAACCTATCGTTTTTAATGCCACGAGGCTTTAACGTCTCCAAGCATGCTATCTATCATTGATAAGTTCATAAATCAAATGCGCACTCCCCCACAGTTCGGCTGGCGAAAGTCACGAACTGGGGTGCGTAAACAAAATATCAACAGCGACATGAAAATAAGATATTCGCTCATTGCCATAGCTTGTGCGGCCCTTGTTGGCTGTATGGACAAGGATTGGAACGACCCCAACAACAGTGAGGCGTACGGCAATCCGAGCATAAAAGAAACAAACGTGATTACCATTAGCGAGTTGAAGAACAACTACGCCAATGTCATCGCCTCGCAAACAGACCCTTATAAGCAGGTAGAAAACAACATACAGATAAAAGGTCGCATAACAGGCAACGACATTCAAGGCAACATTTACAACAGTGTATGCCTAGAAGATGCAACAGGCGGCATACTTATCAACATCGCACAAGGCGGTCTTTTCGGTTATTTGCCCGTTGGACAAGAAATCATCGTTAACCTCAAAGACCTCTTTGTGGGAAGTTACGGACAGCAAGCGGCCATCGGCACACCCTTTACCAATGGCAAGGGACAGACTTCGGTTAGCAGGATGAACCGCTATTTGTGGAACGAGCATTTCAATTATGCGGGCTCTGTTGATGTGTCGAAAGTGCAACCCGAAGTGTTCGACGTGTCGAAAATATCCGATGCAGACTATCTTCGCACCCATAGTGGCCGACTGATGACCATCAAAGGCGTTAAGTTTAAAGACGCTGATGGCAAAAAGGTGTTTGCAACAGCAGCCGAAAAAGATGCGGCCAACAGTGTAAACCGCGAGTTGGAAGGTTTTACCAACCGACAAATTGTGGTGCGCACCAGCACTTATGCCGACTTTGCCGCCCAGCCACTTCCACAAGGAACGGTAGACATAACAGGCATCTTCACTCGCTTTCGCAACACGTGGCAAATATTGTTGCGTACAGAAAGCGATGTAAAGAAGTGAAACACGAAGAGTTTTCGGCCGCTCTCACCATTCGCGTTTATTGGTCTACACAGCCAGACTTATGCGGATGAAACAACGAAGAGCCGGGTAGAAACTTGATAAAAGAAACATTAACACATATAACAACCAGTCATTATGAAAAAAGTCATCTATGCAATATTGATAGCGGCCCTTGCTACCGCCATGCTTGGGGGATGTCAAGACGTACCCGAACCATACACCAACCCGAACGAAAACAAGGGTGGAAACCAAGAAGTGCTTGAACCTGGCACGCCTACCGGCGCTGGAACAGAGGCCGAACCCTACAATGTAACGGCGGCCTTGGCTAAGATTAAGACCTTGGGTGAAAAAGATACGCTTAAGAACCTATATGTAAGAGGAAAGATCAGATACATTAAAGAGGTAAACTTGGAGAAATATGGTAGTGCCACTTATTATATTTCCGATGACAACACGAAGAAAATGGACAGCTTGAACATCTTTGGTAGCAAGTTCCTAGGTAATGTTAAGTTCACTGCGAAAGACCAAATAAAGGTAGGTGACGAGGTTGTCGTCGTTGGTTCGTTCGTAAACTTTAAGGGGAATACCCCTGGAGCTGCTGGTGGAAAAACACATCTCTATATGCTTAACGGCAAGAAAGAGGCAGGCGGAACTACTCCCGAGAAGCCAGAAACACCCCAAACGGGTAAAGGACTGTCTATTGAGGGACAAGTGGTAACGTTGACTGCTGCCGACACAGAAGTGGGAACGGAAACCGTAACGTACGAAGTTAAGACCTTGGGAGGGGCTGATATAAAACCGCTTACATCCATAGACTTGGCTGAAGGCTTGAAGATGACCTTTGATGCAGGTGGCGAACAGAACGCACCCGCTTATTTCGCGAAGTATCATAATGTGCGTCTGTATAAGAATAACAGCTTCACCATAACTGGGAACAAGAAGATTGCCAAGGTTGTCCTTAACTGCGACAAGTTCAAGGAAGACATTTATGTAGGCAATGCCACGGCTACTGTTTCTTTCTCAGGTAACTCGGTAACTTACAAGAACGTGTTCTCAGAGCCCAAGGGTGGTGGTGTGCAAATGCGCATACTTAAAGTTACTGTTGTATACGCCAAGTAACGACTCTTTGGTTAGCAGAAAACTTTCAGGTAGTAACACACAATATAGTGTTAGGTTAGGGCTAAACCAGCGGTTGGCGCAGTTTCTTGTTAACTCGTTAACTTGTTAACTTGTCGGCTGTCAGAGCCTCTTTGTCAACAGCCAATTCCCTCTTGCCAACTCACCATTTCACTAAAAAAGCACATAAAGCTTTGGCGGGCTGCGAATTTATTCGTAAATTTGCAGCCCGTATAGTGTACATATAACATAACAACATATAAAATAGTAAAATGAAAAAAGGTATTCACCCCGAAAACTATCGCCCCGTCGTATTCAAAGATATGTCCAACGGCGATATGTTCCTTTCACAGTCTACTTGCAAAACAAACGATACAGTAGAGTTTGAAGGCGAAACTTACCCCGTGGTAAAGATTGAAATCTCAAGCACCTCGCACCCCTTCTATACGGGTAAGAGCAAGCTTGTCGACACGGCAGGTCGCGTAGACCGCTTCATGAACCGCTACGGTAAGATCAAAAAATAATATATCTTTTTTACAAGCATATATTTAAAACTTCTGAAATGCGCCCTCAACGTAGTTGCATATACGTTAAGGGCGCATTTTGCAATTTGGCGTATGGGGTTTGCAGTATGAGCTTTCACCTGCGCATCAATTCGTTTCACAACCTATAATCCTTTTTCTTGGTAAGATGATAAAGAAGTTAATGATGTTCGCCGTTGCGTTTGCCTTGGTGGCGTGCGAGGGCGAAGACCTCAGCAAGGTAAACAAACCAAATGGTGGCGGCAATACGCCTACGGGCGAGAACCGCAACGCCAACGATGCCAAAGCCCAGAGAGAATATGCCCGCTTAGAGTTTCCACGACTTAAATCGGGTGCTAACAGGGTGTTGTTACACGAAACACCCAAAGACGGCTTGAACTTCGCCATAGAATGGAACGAAACGAAAAAGGCGCAGAGATGGACCTGCTACCAGCTCTTTAAGAGCAACATGGTGAAGAAAACAGACCGCTATAAGTCTGACACCAACCAATATCCGCACGACCCTCTGTTGCCCAAAGCACTCTGGTTTACCTCCGATCCGTATTGGCGAACGGGCTACGACCACGGCCACATCTGCCCTTCGGCCGACAGACTCAACTCGGCTGAGGCCAATTACCAAACCTTTTTTCTCACCAACATGCAGCCGCAGGTGCATGGTTTCAATGCAGGCGTTTGGCAGAACATGGAAACCAAGGTGCGCGACATTGCTAGTCGCTACAACTACACATTTTGCGACACCCTCTACATTTGCAAAGGCGGCACCATCGACAAACCCGAACATGTGCTGGAAACCACGGGCAAAGGCTTGCTTGTACCCAAATATTTCTTTATGGCCGTGCTCCGAGTGAAGAACGGCGTGTACAACGCTATGGGCTTTTGGATTGAACACAAGGCCAGCAACGACAAGAAGTTGGCCAAGTATGCCGTTTCCATCAAGGAGTTGGAGGAAAAAACGGGTATCGACTTCTTCTGCAACCTGCCCGACAACATTGAATATGCCGTCGAAAATGCCGCGGTGAACAATACGTTTTGGGGCTTAAATTGAGATTCAAAGCTCGTTTAGACATAACAGCAACGGCTGATGATGTTGTGCATCGTCTGTTGGATTGAGGTTCAAAGTCCGCATAACACATAACAGCAACGGCTGATGACGTTTTGCATCGTCTGTTGGATTGAGGTTAAGAGTTTGCATAACACCCAACAGCAACGACTGATGACGTTGTGACTTGTTTGTTGGATTGAGGTTCAAAGTCCGCATGCTGCACAACTCAAAAAGCGTTTAGCCGCGAGAACATAACGACAACAGGATTTCACGCAAGGTGTTTTCAGCCCGTAGACTTGTAGTTGATGCCCCATCTTATAACCTATTAATTCGCCAACTTATTAACTTGTGATGTCGTACGCTTGTTAACAAACCAACTTGCAAACGCGACAACCAATCCATCCGCCAACCTCTTTTTGTCCGCTTTTCAGCATAAATTTTAACATTATGAGTGCCATTTTTGGCCACCACTCGTCAGCCCGACCGCAAAAATCCAATTCTCGCGAAGGTTTGTTTTGATGCCAAAAGGGGGTTGTTGTGAATGCAAGCGAAACGAATATGCGTTGCATAAAACTGCAATTCGTGCCATGCTTAGGGCTATTTTTTGGTTCTTCCGTTAAATGGATAGATATATCTCATTAGGTATATATAAAAAGCTGGT
>CALIZL010000101.1 GCA_938028745.1 uncultured Prevotella sp. | reverse complement strand
CACCCTTTCACCTTTTCACCCTTTCACCTTTTCACCTTTTCACCTTTTCACCTTTAAAGAAAAGTGTGCCCCAGAAGTAACATGTTAACTCCTGGGGCTAATTAAACAATAGAGAGAGATAGCTGATGAACGAATAGTTGCATTCACACACATCATACGTCCACCGTAAAAAGTGCGATTATCCAGCCACGTTCCCTTGCAGAGAGCCATCAGGCCTTGTTCCAACGCGGGAGCTTGCGCGGCGCACATCAACAACCACAATCAGGCCACCATGCCTTAGCAGTGCACCACACTTGCAAAAACCAACATTGGCAATGATGCTGGGATTAGCAACGTAGCCGTTCGCAGACCGTCCCAGCCTCGGAATAGCGCACAAGCATGCTGGCACCACCCATTAAAGCCAATCTGAAACGGTCTTCTTTTTACGATGCTAATATACGAAATTTATTCAAGCTAACAAAACATTTTGACGTAAAAATATCTAATACAGAAGAATTTAGATAGTTTAAGACCAATAAATATGCCATTATGAACAGCAAAAGAAATCCGCTATTGAAGACTCCCAAAGCGCATTTCGCCTGTTGAGAAACGATAGAGCCAACAAGTGAATGCGTGAATAAGCAAACAAAACAACGAGCGGACAAACAAACAGGGCAACGCGCAAAGAAGTGGGCGGGTTAGCAAGTTGAAACGTTGGCGCATCAAATACCAGCGAGTGCCTAGCAAGCCATAACCCCAATCTCACTTTTTAGCGCCAAACTAACCGCGCTTCAAAAATATCCGTTACCTTTGCATAAGCGGGTAACCTGTTCGGCCTGCCCAACAAAAAAACTAGCTACGCAATAGCACCACCCCATAGAAGTATCAGGAATGACGTCGCCCAAAACCACTATTAAAGACATTGCCAAGGCCTTAGGGATATCTGTTGCCACCGTTTCGCGTTCGCTAAACAGCAGTCACGAGGTAAGCGAAGAAACGCGCATGCGTGTGTTGAGCAAGGCTCGCGAATTGAGTTACAAGCCAAACATCCATGCGCGAAACCTATTAAAACGCCGAAACAACATGGTTGGTGTGGTGGTTCCAGAGTTCACCACATTCTTTTTCCCCGAGATTATCATCGGCATTCAAGAGGTATTGAATGCCGAAGGCTATCAGGTGCTGATTTGCCAGTCAAGCGAATCGGCCACACTCGAACGGCGTAACATCGAGATGCTAGAATCCAGTATGGTTGAAGGGCTTATCGTTTCAGTAACCAAAGATGCCCAAAACACCGCTCTCTACCACCGCATCATTGGCGAAGGCACCCCAGTTGTGTTTGTCAACCGCGTGCTTCCAGAGCTCCACGCCACACAAGTGGTTATCGACGATCGCAAATGGGCATTTAAGGTTGTGGACCATTTGGTGCGTTGCGGCTACCGCAACATCGCCCACTTGGCGGGCAACGAACATCTTTCCATCACCAAAGAACGGTTGCAAGGTTATCTCGATGCCCTATCTCTGCACGGCATCCCCATCAAAGAAAAATACATCATGCACGTTGGCGTGCAGCAAGATCGCGCCAAAGTGGGCATAGACTATCTGCTTAGCCTTAAAGAACGCCCCGATGCCATCTTCACCGTTAACGACCCTATTGCCGTGGGCTGTATGCTCGAATTGCGCAAACGTGGCCTACACGTTCCGCAAGATGTGGCGGTAGCGGGTTTTTCCGAGTCGCCCATTGGCCGTATTATGGAACTTACCAGCGTATCGCAACCCACCTTCGAGATGGGTAGAGTGGCTGCACATCGCCTGCTCAGGCAGATGACAGATGCCACAACGCCCATCGAGACCATTGTGCTAGACGGGAAGTTAAATGTTAGGGGGTCTACTTTGCCTGCAAAAAAGAAGGGATAAAGGGTTTCAGGCACTGCTGCCTTACACCCCCTCGCACAAATAACGTTCCTACACAACGAGGCTATCTTGGCTTTAATATTTCTACAAATTGAGAGGAGTGCTACACAAGTCGTCGCACTGGCTTATAAACTCGCTAAGGCCCAACAACTCACTAACACACCAACTCATCAATTTACTAACTCCTCAGCTTACAAACATGCCAACTCACACCCTCATAAACTTATGAACTAAAAAACTTACAAACACATCAACTGACAAACTCATAAACTCATAAACTCACCAATTCAAAATCTTAAATCATTACCCTTTATTTTACAATATTACTCTAATTTTCGCTCCATTCTAGCAAAAATGTTGGCTAAAAAGTAGGCAAACATCCACTATTTCTAACCTTTCATACCTAGCGGCTTGTCTATTTTTAAGCCTAGAACCTGCATTTTGCACCATTTTGCCTTTCTAGTTTGGTTGCCAACTCGTATTTTTTCAACTCCAAATACCCACTTTTAACCCCTAAAACCCCACTTTTTAATGGTTATTTTGTCCTTTTTAGCCATGTATTTCATGGTTCTAAAAGGTTTTATTTATACAAATGCTGTGGATGTTTATGCTTTTCGTCTCGCATTTAGTGGCAATTCGCACCACATTTAGCAGCATTTTGCCTTGCGTTTAGCACCAAAATACACTCCATTTTGCACCAAAACGCACTCCATTTAGCAGCAAAACGCACTCCATTTAGCGGCAAATAGCCCCGAAAATGCTGCAAATGTTGGTGTTTTCAAATAAAAATTCATTTTACCGCCTGCACATGCCACCCCCTTTTTACATCAAAACAAACCTTCGCGAGAATCGTTTTTTTGCACGCCGGCATACGCTTGGTGGATAAAAAGGGCAGCCATAGTGTTAAAATTCGTGCACAAAAGAAGACAAAATAAGGCTGCAACTGGCGAGTTAAAGAGTTTAAGGGCATTCGGCTTATTAAGCTAGTGGGGCTAGTTTATCTTATCTAGTTCTTCTAGTTCTTCTAGTCGGACTGGTCAGACAGGTCAGACAGGTCGGACAAGTCGGACAAGTCGGACAAGTTAACAAGATTGGTGGCGTTAGCCATCTTTTCACCTTTTCACCTTTTCACCTTTTCACCTTTTCATCTTTTCACCTTTTCACCCTTTCACCCTTTCACCCTTTCACCTTTAAAGGGCGCAGCCATCTTTTCACCCTTTCACCTTTTCACCTTTAAAAGCCTTTTCACCCTTTCACCCTTTCACTTTTTCCCCACTGCAAACGTTTACGTAGATATTCTGTTTTTCCGTTTTACCTGCTGTTTTTTCGCCGTATCTTTGTCCCGTTAAACATCTCCCATTAGGTATAGTAGCAACAACAAATCCTAACAATCATGAGCCTACTCGACTTCATTATGGTGACTTTGCTCACCATCGGCGTACTTTCGGCAGGCATGGCCTTTGCCAAACAAGGCAAGAACATGACCTCTTTCTTTGCCGCAGGCGGTGCCGTACCTTGGCAAACCAGCGGTCTGTCGCTCTTCATGAGCTTTTTCTCGGCCGGCACTTTTGTCGTTTGGGGTTCTGTTGCCTACCTACACGGCTGGGTTGCGATAAGCATACAATGGACAATGGCCTTAGCAGGACTGCTCGTGGGCACGTGTATCGCCCCCCGTTGGCACCGAACAGGCTCGCTCACCGTGGCCGAATACATCGACAAGCGCCTAGGCGTACATGTTCAGAAAACCTATACCTTTCTGTTTCTCTTCATCTCACTCTTCCTCACGGCATCCTTTCTCTATCCCGTAGCCAAGATTGTAGAGGTATCTACTGCCCTCGACCTCAACCTCTGCATCATTCTCTTAGGTGCATTCTGCATACTCTACGTGTCGGCAGGCGGACTTTGGGCCGTTGTTTCCACCGATGTGTTGCAGTTCATCATTCTCATGGCGGCCATTATTATTGTCGTACCGCTGTCACTCGAACGCGTTGACGGCCTTCACGCACTCCTCTCGCAACTGCCCGAGCGATACTTCCAGCTCACCGCCAACGAGTATCCACTACTCTTCATCCTCGCATTCGGACTTTACAACGCCATCTTCCTTGGCGGAAACTGGGCCTATGTGCAACGCTTCACTTGCGTTCGCACCAGCACAGATGCCAAGCGCGTGGGTTGGTTCTTCGCTGCCTTATACTTTGTGAGCCCCATATTGTGGATGCTTCCACCAATGGTTTACTACCTCCTTAATCCCTCTTTGGGCGTGATGGAGAGCGAAGGCGCCTATCTCATGATGTGCAAAGAAGTGTTGCCAAAGGGCATATTAGGGCTGATGATAGGCGGAATGATATTCGCCACCACCAGTGCGATGAACTCCAAACTCAACATTGCATCGGGCGTAGTAACCAACGACCTTTACAAACGCCTCTATCCGCACAGTTCGCAGCGGCGACTTATACTTGTGGCGCGCCTTTCCACCGTGGCCTTTGGCGTTATAAGCATACTCATAGCCCTGCTTATACAGCACATGGGCGGCGTTGTCAACGTGGTTATCAGCCTTGCAGCCCTCACGGGCGTTCCACTTTACCTGCCCGTTATATGGACTTTGTTCTCGCATCGGCAAACAGGCACAACGATATTGGCCACCACCATCACCACATTGGTGGTTAATGCGCTGTTCAAGTTCGCGGTGCCAGCACTAACGGGCTTCACATTTAGTCGCACGGACGAGATGGTTTTCGGCTGCGCCTTGCCCATTATCATGCTCGCAGCCTTCGAGGTTTATTTTGTCGCCACAGGCAAAATCAGTAACCGCTACGCCGATTACACAGCATGGGAACAAGCCAATAATGCCAAGCGCAACGCCCTAACGGCACAAGCACAAGCCGAAGCCAAAAACGAAAACACATACAGTAAGCGTATCATAGGGCTGGGAATTTTCTTCATCGGCCTTGCTATCGACCTATTGGGACTACTCTCAGAGGGGCATACCATGCTGGTTGCAGGCACTGGGGCTTGCTTTATGCTCATTGGAGCAGCCCTAACATGGAGCATAAAAAGAAACAATGAAAAGAAAAACTTGCAATGATTGAAGAACTATTTGAAAACAATAAGCGCACACAACGAACGCAACACGTGGCCGCCGACCTGCTTGTGGCCGGCGGAGGCATGGCTGGTGTATGCGCTGCCATAGCTGCCGCTCGCCAAGGTCTTCGCGTTGCGCTGGTGCAAGACCGACCCGTGCTGGGCGGAAACGCATCGAGCGAAGTGCGACTATGGGTACTGGGCGCAACATCACACATGGGCAACAACAACCGCTGGGCAAGAGAAGGCGGCCTGCTAAACGAATTGCTGGTTGAAAACACCTACCGCAACAAGGAAGGAAACCCCGTTATCTTCGACACCGTATTACTAGACAAGGTGCTGGCCGAAAACAACATATCGTTGTTTCTCAACACCGTGGTCTACGACATTGAGAAAAAAGGTTCGCGTAACATTGCCAGTGTAACGGCTTATAACCCACAGAACGAAACCCGCTATATCTTTAACGCAAAGCTGTTTTGTGATGCAACGGGCGATGGACTGTTGGCCTACATGGCCGGAGCCCAGTATCGGCAAGGGGCAGAAGATGCCGAAGAGTTTGGCGAAAAGTTCGCACCCAACAAAGAAACCTACGGCGAAAAGCTGGGCCACACCATCTTCTTCTACATCAAAGATGCAGGAAAGCCCGTGCAATATGTGCCACCACATTTTGCACTTAGCATCAACGAAGTGGAAAGTAGCATCAACAAGATACACAATCCCGAGTATTTCTCTACCAAAGAAGCAGGCTGCAAATACTGGTGGATTGAGTACGGAGGCCGACTAGACACCATTAAAGATACCGAAGAGGTGAAATATCGGCTGCTCAGTGTGGTGTACGGCATTTGGAATTACATTAAAAACTCTGGCCGTTTTCCCGAGTCGCGCAACCTCACCTTAGAGTGGGCAGGTGCCATTCCGGGCAAACGCGAGAGCAGAAGGTTCGTGGGTTATTACATGCTTACCCAACAAGACATCATCGAACAGCGCATGCAGCCCGATGCGGTTGCCTTTGGCGGATGGTCGCTCGACCTGCATCCGGCCGACGGTGTGTTTAGCAAAGAGAAGAAAGCCTGCACGCAATGGCATGCCAAAGGCATCTACCCCATTCCCTACCGCTGCTACATCACGCCGCATTTAGACAACCTTTTCCTGGCCGGGCGCATCATTAGCTCCACCCATGTGGCCTTTGCCTCAACGCGGGTGATGGCCACTTGCGCCGCTGGTGGCGAAGCAGTGGGAACAGCCGCGGCATATTGCATACACCACAATTGCACGCCAGACGAACTGATGGACGAGCAACACATGGCCAAATTGCAAACCTTGCTCACGCGCAATGGCGTTTACCTGCCTCAAACCCATGTGCAGATAGCCAACAACGCCCTGCAAACAGCCACCATCAAAGCATCGTCGACATTGGTTTTAGACCAACTGCCACCCAGTGGCGAGTGGAAAACGCTGGTGCATTCGGCAGCACAGATGCTCCCGATAAGCAAAGGCGCAATGCCCAACATCAGCCTTTGGCTTCGAGCCGACCAAGAAACAAGCCTGAAAGTGGAGCTACGCATCAGCAGCAAGCCCTTTAACCACACCCCCGATCAAACGTTAGAAACCTTTGAGCTGCCATTGCATGCGGGCGAACAAGAGGTTACATTAGCCTTTAAATGCCGCATCCCCTCAGACTGCTATGCCTTTGTGTGCTTCATAAAGAACCAACATGTGGCACTGCAAGCATGCAACAGCATCGTTAGCGGCGTAATGGCAACCTTCAACAAGTGCCTTCCGGCCGTGTCAAACTGGGGCAAACAAGAGCCGCCTACCCACATCGGCGTAGAGAGTTTTGAGTTCTGGTGCCCCGAAAGGCGCGAAAAGGCCTACAACATCGCCATGAAAATAACGCCCGGCTTGTGTTGCTTCGCTCCCGAAAACCTGCTTGCACCGCCCTATCGGCCCGTAAACAAGCCCAACGCTTGGGTTGCGGCCTTGCACGACAAGCAGCCCACGCTAACCTTTACGTGGGAAAACGAACGCCAGATAAAGGGCATTAAGCTGTTTACCGACGTGGATTACGACCATCCGATGGAAACCGTTCAATGGGGACACGCCGACAACCGCATGCCCCAATGTGCAGACGGCATCGAGATTATTGCCTCGCCCAACACGCATGTCACCATTACCAATAACTATCAGGCCATGATAGATGTGGCGTTCGAGGGGCAAGGCATCAGCACCAACCGTTTGGAAATACGCCTATCTAACGCTTCGCCCAATGCGGCTGTGGCCTTGATGGGCATTCAATTCATATAATCATGACGCAAAGAAGCATTACCCTAGCCCTAGGTCTGTTGCTTTCTGCATGTGCTTTGCTCCATGCACGCACGCCAAAGCAAATTGTTTATCGCCCAACCAACAACATCTTGGTTGTGCCCACCACGCACGGCCAGGTGCGCTTGCCCCTTAACGGGCAGCACCTGTTCGTTGCCGACACGGATTTTAAGCCGCAAGTAATCGACACTTTCAAAACCACGCACAACACACATTTCATCGAAGACAACTTCATATACCCACGGCGGGCATGGCTCAACAACATCACCAACGTGTCGTTGCTCACGGCTGGTACGCATGTTAAGCTGCAAACATATCGTGTTGTATCGCGCCAACCGCTCACATTAAAGGCTAAAAGCCAATGGGCCGATGTGTATCTGCGTTTCTCGGTAAACGGAAACTCCCTCTTCGTAAACCAAACCCTCGTGCCAAAACAAGATGGCTGCTACTCGTTGTCCACCCCAAGCCTGCCCATCGCCAAGTCCCAAACGGGGTTTAAGGCCGTAATACCCGGTTACGTGCATGCCGAATGGATAAACCCCGACTTCGTTTCGGCCTACGTTTACGAACACGGAATGCCCAACAAGCCCGTTGTATACCAAGACAAGTGCGCCACAACGCCCGTGTCTATCATGCAAACACAGGGCTTAACCATCGGCATAGCACCCGAAAGGCAGTTCCCGCGCAAGCCTTACCTCAACGGAGAGAACACACATGCCCAATGGAATGTGGGCTATGGTGCTATGGATGCCGAGGGAAAACTTAGTCCCCAGTTATATTATCCTGTGCTAGGAACGCCCAAAGCTGCATTAAGGAAAGGGCAAAAGCTGCATTTTGCCTATCGCATCATCCTCTCTAAAAACAACTGGTACGACGTTTATAAGCAGGTTATTTATGGTATGTACAGCTTCGACGGCATGCGGAAGGCCACCAACGAACAACCGCTAACAACCCGCATAAACAAAATTTACCACTATATGCGTACCCAATCGGCACAGCTTTTCCGCAAGGCAGAGTGCGAAGGCGTGCCTATCTGTGCACAAGATTATCGTGGAGGCGTGCATGGCGCAAACAACGATGCCATGAAAAACGCCGACTACGGGGCCATGTGGATGACGGTGCGCATGGCCAACGATACGGCATTGGCCAACAATTTGCTGCCCTACGTGCGCAATTTCAAACTAAAACAGCAGTTTGCCACAGGCAAATACGCCGGTGCACCGCAAGGGCAATACTTCTTGTGGAAGAGCAAGCGCTGGGTGGAAGAATGGGGCGAACACATCGAACCCATCGCCATTACCTATTATTCGCTCATTGATGTGGCCAACATGCTGCTGTTCGAGCCCAACGACACCGCCCTGCAAGCAAGTCTGCGCACATCTGCCAACCTATTGCTGGCCATGCAAAGGCAAGACGGCAGCTGGCCTTTGGGCGTAAACTTAAAAGACGAAACCGACATCTTGCCCGACCTAAAAGACCTTCGTCCCTCGTTCTACGGCATGTATGTGGCCTACAAGATGCTGGGCAACGACAAGTACTTGCAAGCCGCCATGCGGGGTGCCAACTGGTTTATAGCGCATGCCGTGCGCCCAACTGCCTTGGTTGGCGTATGCGGCGACACGCGCTTTGCACCCGATTTTGCCACAGCCATGTCAGTTCAGGCTCTGCTCGACATGCACCAACTAACGGGCGATGTGCGCTACAAAGATGCTGCTCTTGACATGGCACGCTATTTCACCACCTATATATACACCCATCCGGCCGACGTAACTCCGCTTAAAGACAAGACAGGACACAGCCTCAACCCCCTACAATACACCCAAGCGGGGCTGGCTTGCGAACATATCGGCGTTATTGGGTCGGCCAATCCGCAAGGGCCAATCCTCCTTTCAAGCTTCGCAGGCATGTTCGTCAGGCTTTATCAACAAACGGGCGATGTGCTTTTCCTCGACATGGCACGCGCCTCAGCCAATGGCCGCGACCGCTTTGTTGAACCCGAATCGGGCATTGCAGCTTATTATTGGGCACATTTCAACAAGGTAGCCTTACCCTATCCGCAACACGCATGGTGGCAATTGGGCTGGCTAACCGACTATCTTGTGGCCGAAGCCGAACTGCGCAGCAAGGGGCGCATATCCTTTCCGCGAGGTTTCGTAACGCCAAAAGTTGGGCCACACAAGGTTCTGGGTTTCTCTGCGGGCACTATCGACGGCGAAAACGTTGAGCTAACTATCGGCAACAACAGCCTTTCGTGCCATAATGCCAACCTCGAATTGCTTGTTGCCCGTTCCACAAAAGGCAGTCATGGCTATGCCATCGTTATGAACAGCACCAACCGCCCCACACAAATGCGCCTAACAAACGCCAGTGGGCAGTGCCTGAAAGCGGGTCTGGTGCCACCCTTTGGCATCGAGATTGTGAAACTAAAAAACATATAGCCCAAACAAAATGGCTTTGAAATTACAGTAAAAAGACGTTAGGTTTACATCTCAATTGCCTTTAACCGCCTTACGGCTGCACGCACATGCCCCACTACAAAGGGGCTTGTAGCGGCACTACAAAAGGCTTGTACTGGCACTACAAGGCACTTGTACTGGCACTACAACACGCTTGTAGCCCCACTACAAGGGGCTTTGTACAGACAGGTTGCTTACAACTTGCTGGCAAATAAACACCTAATAACCATTTCTTTAAAATGAAATAAGTTGTGTTATGGCAAAGACAGTAGCTTTATTGTTGACTTTGTGGCTGGCCTTGCCACTAAAAGGGCAAACCTATATGCTGGAAGCAGAACGCTTTCAGTATGTGGGCGGCTGGAAAGTAGAGAAAGATGTCGAAGCCTTCAATAAGGCCGTGCTGATGGTTACGGCGGGCGGTAGCGGTGCTGCGCATGCCACAACGGTGTTGGATGTGCCTCAAAGCGGGCGTTATGTGTTTTGGAGTCGCACGAAAGACTTCCAAACCAAGGCTCCACGAACCCGCATTTCGCGCCTAATGCTAGACACCATGCAACTTGCCCTGCAAGGCATACACGGCAGGGAGGGTTATCACTGGGAACAGGTAGGCACCATTGAACTGCACAAAGGGCTGCATGTGCTGCGGGCTTGCGATGTGGCAGCCAACTATGCGCGTGTTGATGCCGTGCTGTTTACACGCGACGAAGGCCTCGACCCCAACCAAATGACCTACAAACAACTTACGAAATACGAGATACAACCCATCCCCACTCCCCTGGAAAAGCCGTCAACAACAATGGTCCAAAACGCCCCTGCGTTGCTCAACACAAATTCGCCTGTGGTTGATGAAATCTCAAACGGCCTGTTAAGGCTCCGTATTCATACGGCAAACAACCAATTGGTGCAACACATATCGGTACACACAAAGGGGCAATGGCGCAGCTGGGACAGCCCCCAACCTCACAACCGCTTGTACATCATTAAGTCGGCACGGCCCCAATTGGGCTACAACTCCATCTTTCCACTATGGTCGGGCGGGCAAGCGCCATTGCTTCGCGTGGGCAACAACACCTATCCCGTATTTGAGCAAGCCCACTTGCAAAACCCCTTTCTGGCAGGTAAGGTTTGTCCAATGCACATATTCCGACACGAAAAGGCTGGCCAAAACACGCTACGCGTATGGTACGCATCGAACGATAACGACACAATAGCCTCTACATGGGCTCTACATGCCAACAGCCACGTGGTGGACGTGCAGTTAGAATATGTTGCACGCACGACACAATATTACAGTTTAGCTTTCGAAGCGTTTCAGCCACAGGCAGAAAACGCGGTAACGAATGTTCTGCTTTCGCCCCTTTACCAGTTCAAACGTCTGCCAGCCACCCCCAATCTCTTGCCTATAACCCTCACGCCACAGCCCGTGAGCATCATCGAGACAGGCAACCTAAGCTGTTTCTTGGCACCCAACCCCCAGCATCTGAAACGCAATTGGGGCATATACGATATGGGCTTATCGCTTAAAAACGCAGCCAACGAGGTGCAACCCGGTGCCTTTTCGCCCATATTGGGCGAAAAAGACTCGTACAAAAAGAAAGGCGAAAAACTTACAGCCCATTTCAAACTGGGGCTATTGCCGCTGCAATGGCACAACACCTTGCAATACCTGTCTGACAGCGTGTTTGCCGTTCGCGATTACAGAGTACAAACAACACCGCTCACCGATGCCGTTTTCCATACCATCAACCTAATAAAGAACGATGAGGCAGCAGGCTGGGATGCCGCCATGAGGGGGTTTCTAGACATCGAAAGCAACCCAAACGTACGCACGGAAGTGGTTCAGGCCGCACCTTTGGCATTGGTTTCGTCCGCCGTCGTTACCCACGACGAACAGCTATACACAACACGTGCCCTACCCGCCATCGAGTACATGCTCTCACGAAAGGGGTTCAGATGGGGCTACCCGCAGGCAAACGACCCGCAAACACAAACCCCAATGAACACATTCTCGCCCTTTGGGTCGCAATACAACACGGCTCACTTCGAGGCACTACACCGACTTTTGGGCCATAACAACCCGTGGCTGGCCGACATTGCCATGCCCGAAGGCAAACCCAGATACAGCAAAGGCTACGGCGTAGACCAGACTTGGGCAGACGACTTGGCCGCCTTCCGGCTCACTAAAGAAGACAAATGGTTGGTGAAAGCCACCATCGGGGCCAACCACGAACTGCATACCGCCTTATACAACAACCCCTCGAAGCCCATTTTGCCGTGGATGTTCTACCATGCGCAGGCTTATCCGCAGTGGTTCGACCTGCTCGACCTCTATGATGTATGCAAAGACAAGGCCTTACTTGCGGCCTCTGCCTACGCCGCGCACTTCACTATCGCGGGCATCCGCACGTATCCCCCTGTCGGCAACGACACCATCCTCATCCATCAAGGCGGCAAATATGTGGGCAATGCCAATGTGTTTTGGAAGAAAGACAAGCCTTACAAGCTGGGCTATCCGCGGAAAACGGGCGACGTAAGCGAGAAAAAGGTGGCCCAACACACGCTTTCGCCCGTAGGACTGGGGTTTGAACAGCCCATGACCTTCTTCAACCGCGAGGGCAACATCAACCATGTTTTCATGTCAACATGGGCACCTTCGCTCTTGCGGCTTAGCGGTTTGTGTGGCAACAGCCTGTTCGAGACCTATGCGCGCAATGCCGTTATTGGGCGTTTCGCCTCTTATCCGGGTTATTATGCCGCTGGCTACACCGACCTCCCGCTGGATTCGGCTTATCCTTACAAAGGTCCCGACGTCACATCTCTCTACTATCACCACATCCCCTCGCACCTCAGCTTCGTGCTAGATTACCTACTTACCGAGGCAACACAACGCTCTAAGGGGGCTATTGGCTTTCCTTATGGTAAGCAAGAAGGTTTCGTGTGGTTCAACAACAGGGTGTATGGCGGCGAGAAAGGCTACATCCTGAACGACCGCGACGCACAACTTTATATGCGACAAGACATGTTGAGGCTATCTTCAACCGACGTAAACTGGCTCTCGGCAGTGTCTGCCAACAACCTTTGGCTCATTCTGATGAACGAGAAAGATAGCACCCTGAACGTAAGCTTGCGCTTAAACACGCCGCTGGTATCGCCTAACGGCATGGCTACCGAGCACTACTTTGCACAAACTAACTCGGTTGTGAGCGAAGAACGTGCCCTGAACCAAAACGCACTTACCGCCACTATCGCGCCCAAGGGCATAACGTTCGTGTCGTTGCCCTTAGCTAAATCGCTGCCAACTTACCCCTTTTCGCCCATTAGCAATGGGTTTAAGACGGTGCAACTAGACTCAAGCCACAGGCTGTACCTCTTCCGCATACGGTCGCCTTTTGGCTGGGATTCGCTCTATGGATACATAGACACCCCCTTAACAAAAGGCTACTCGGCCAGTTTAACCTGCCAAGCAGGTAGCGCGAAGTCACAGATGGACGAGCGCATGGCCTTTCCCTACGAATGGAGCATAACCCACTTGCCCGCAACCATACCCCTAAACATCACGATGAAGATTGGCAACGAGCGCAAAACAATCATCACCAAGCAGATAACAATGTAATTACTAAGTAGCAATCTATATGAAAAAGTTTCTTTTAGCATGGGTAGTATTCGTTACTACTAGTTTAAATGCACTGGCCCAACATACGATTGAGGGTACAGTGGTAGACGACACGCGAACGCCTTTGTTAGGTGTAACCGTGATGGAAGAGAACACATCCAACGGAACTGTGACCAACCAAGATGGGCATTTCAGCCTTTCGGTATCAGGACAGAAGGCCGTACTGGTGTTCTCGAGTATTGGAATGAAGGCCGTTCACCAACAGGTGGGCAAGGCCAAAAGCATGTACATCGTGCTAGAACCCGATGCCAAAGACCTAGGACAGGTGGTGGTTATCGGCTATGGCTCGATGTTGAAGAAAGACCTAACAGGTGCTGTGGGGTCGATAGACATGCAAGACCTACGCAAATCTAATTCGGCATCGTTGCTTAACTCGATGGCGGGTAAGGTTGCAGGCGTAAACGTAACGGCTTCGTCGGGCGAATTGGGCGGAGATGTCAACGTGGTTATCCGCGGAAACAACTCCATCAACGCCGGAACGCAACCGCTTTATGTGATAGACGGCACGCTTATCGACGTGAACAACGGCGAAGTGGCGACCTCTACCATATCGGGTCGCGCCACATTTAACCCGCTCGCGGGCATCAACCCAGCCGACATCGAGTCTGTGCAGGTGCTTAAAGACGCCTCGGCTACGGCCATTTATGGTTCGGCAGGAGCAAACGGAGTTATCGTTATCACCACGAAGAAAGGCCAATACAATAAAACCGAGGTGAGCTTCGATGCACGTTTCGGCATCAGCAAAGCCACAAAGCACGTTGAGATGCTGCAAGGACAAGAGTTTGCCGACTATCGTTTCTCGCGTTTCCCCAACAGTCTTGAATGGGGAATAGACACAGACGGCGACGGAAAACCCGACCGCGCACGCATCTTTGGCCAAGAATTTGAAGACAATACATCGCACGATTGGCAGCGCGAGCTACTTCGTACAGGCTTTTCGCAGAACTACAACCTCAGCATTAACGGCAGTAGCAAATCTAATTCGCTGCTGTATTCGCTCAGCGGAGAGTATCTTAAGCAGAACGCCATAGCCAAAAACAACAGCTTTACGCGCTATACGGGTCGCTTTAAGGTGGAATACGCACCCAACGACAAGCTGCGCATAGGCGGTAACGCCACCATCGCGCGCACCGAACTCTATGGACCAGTGAGCATGGGAGGCGGACTTCAATACAATGGTTGGTTGGAAGCGATGTTCGTTTACAAGCCCTTCAACTTTAAAGTAGACCCAGGCGACCCCGATAACGGCAATGTGTCGAACCCTGCACAATCACTGTTCGACTCGTATAAGAAAACGCCACTCACGCGTATTCTCGCTAATGGCTTCGTGCAATACAAGCCGTTGCCAGGCTTAACCCTACGCACAAGCCTCAACACAGGCCTTACTTTCTCCAAATCAGAAGAGTGGTACCCTTCAAGTACATCGTGGGGATATGCCCGAAACGGACTAGCCAACGTGCTAGAAGCGACAACCGAGCAATGGCAAAGCACCACAACGGCCACCTATGTTAAGAGTTTTGCTAGCGGTCACAGCCTAACGGCCATGCTAGGTTTTGAAACCAGCAGCTACGTTTGGGCCAACCTGAACGTAACGGCCGAGAATTTCCCCGTGCAAACCTACAATCCCGTGTTCGACTTGCAGCAGGGTGGAGCCGCTATGCGCAAGCCCTCTACCAACAAGTACCGCCAAACGCGCATGTCAGAGTTTGGCCGACTATTCTATTCGTTTAAGGATCGCTACCTCACTACGCTCACTTTACGTCGCGACGGCTCGTCAAAGTTCGGTGCCGACAACAAGTACGCCACCTTCCCATCGGTAGCCTTGGCTTGGAAAGCCCACAACGAGCAGTTCATTAAAGGCATAAAGGCCATCGACGAGCTGAAACTCCGCCTCAGCGCAGGTGTTTCTGGTAACGACCGCATCACGCCTTACCGCTCGCTGCAACGATTAGACAACACCTATTACCTCAACCTTAACGATGCAGCCGTATTGGGTTTGGCTCCATCAGAAAAGTCGAACCCCAACCTGAAATGGGAATCTACCGCCCAATACGACCTAGGACTCGACGTTAGTCTGTTGAAACACCGCCTCGGTTTTACGTTCGACGTCTATTACAAACGCACCTCCGACATGCTTTTGCAAGGCGATGTGCCTGGTCAAAGCGGCTCGTACAAGCAGTGGCAGAACATCGGCGAAGTTGAGAACAAGGGCGTGGAGATATCCATTAATTCGCTCAACATCAACGCACGCAACTTTAAATGGCGCACCACCTTTAACATTAGCAGCAACCGCAACAAGATCATTTCGCTTGGCAATGTAACCGCCATACCGGTAAACATCAACGACGGCACCATCAACGAAGTGTCGCGACTGAAAGTAGGCTCGCCCATTGGTGGCGCATGGGGCTACGTATGGGATGGCATTTACCAAAAAACAGACTTCGACGAGCACGGAAACCTCAAGCCCGGTGTGGTTAGCATCAAGGGCATTAAGGTAAAACCCGGCGACTTGAAATACAGAAGTCTTGACGGCGACAACGAGGTAGACCCCGTAAACGATAAAACTTTCATATCACGAGGCGAGCCAAAGTTCTTCGGAGGCTTGCTAAACAGCTTCGAGTATAAAGACTTCTCGCTCTCATTCTTCTTCAATTACAGCTACGGCAACGAGGTTCTCAACATTTCTCGCTGGAAGTTTGAAGGCTATTCGGCCCACTACAACGTAGCCGCCGAATACTACCACAACCGCTGGACCGAGACGAATCCCACCAATCGCTACCCCGACATCAAATCGCCCAGAAAGAACGACGTGTCGTCTTACTATGTGGAGGATGCCTCCTTCCTGCGCTTACAAAACCTCACCTTTACTTACAGCTTGCCCCAAAGCGTGCTTAAACCCCTGAAAATAACAGCTTGTCAGTTCTCGCTCTCGGCCGACAACCTATTTGTGCTTACCAAGTACACAGGTTTCGACCCCGAAGTGTCTTACCACAACAAGCTCATCACAGGCCTAGATAACGTAACCTACCCCCGCAGTCGTTCGTTCTCGTTCGGCATTAACATTAACTTCTAAACACATAGCATTATGAACACAAAGATAATGGCAGCCTGCCTGTCGCTCACACTCCTTTGCAGCTGTGGCGATTTCCTTGACGAGAAGGTTTATTCCTTTGCCGAGGGCAACACGCTCTTTGCCAACGCCAGCAACACAGAGAAAGCATTGACGGGCGCTTACGATGCCCTAAACGCCAATGCCATACAAAATCAAGCACCACATGCCTTGTTCTCGCGCAACATCCACTTGCTTACGCAACTGGGATGCGACGAAATGATTGGCCGAACCGACTATATTGGCATTGCAGACATCAAGCCCTTCTGCAACTACACCTACAATTCCGAGTCGCGTTTTCTAGGCGATGCGTGGTTTGCACTTTACGCCGGCATATACAGAGCCAACGGCGTAATAGAGAATGCGCCCAAAGTGGCAGACATGACCGACGAACGCCGCAAAGAGGTTGTGCTCGAAGCACGTTTCCTGCGTGGGTTCTACTACACCTACTTAGCCTGGTTCTGGGGCGGTGTTCCTTTGCAAAAGTCGGTAAACGACAGCGAATTGACACCCCGTTCTAGTTTAAAAGACGTGTACGAACTTATCATTAGCGACTTAAAGAGTGCTTATGAGGGATTGCCCAAACGCAACACTTACGACTCGCGCGCCAACAAATACACTGCCGCCGCCATGCTGGCCAAGGTGTATCTATACTTGGCTGCCTGTAAAGAAAACAATGTTGGGGCCGACCTTAACTTCCCCCTCAACTCCTTCGACTGGGTGGACAGCAATGCACTGTATGCAGAAGCCAAGGCTCTTTGTGCAGACATTTACGAAAATGGCGGCTACATCTTGAACCCCGAATATGCCTATAACTTCATTGCCGACCGCCCCGTGCTGAAAGCCGAGCAAGCCAAAGAAGCCGTAATGGTAGCTACCTTCGGAAAAGAAGCGCCAAAGTATTTTGTCTTTACGCATCTCACGGGAAGTGTGGGCAACGTAACGCAAGACGGAGGTGGGGCTGGCTGGTTCCCTGCTCTGGGCGAACTAATAAGCCTTTACAGCAAAACGGATGTGCGCTACAAGCAAAACATAGGCGGAGCAAACACCAAGAACAAGGTAAACATCATGGGCGTGGAATACTATGTGCCTTCTGGACTTTACCAAAACGGTGTAAACACCTTCCTCACAAAGTTCCGCCAGAGTTCGCCAGCAGCACGATTGGCCGTGGGCATACCCGCTGCATCCAGCGTACTTAACTTCCCTATACTGCGATTTGCCGACGTGATACTGATGTATGCAGAGGCTACTTACAAAACGGGTGATGAGGCAGAAGCCCGCAAGCTGCTCGAACCCATCCGCCTACGCGCAGCAGGAAACAATGCTGCCGCTGCCCAAGACTTGGCAACGGCCTATCATAAGGACAACTTCATGGACGAGTTGAAGGACGAACGTTCGCGTGAACTCTGTGCCGAAGGATGGCGAAGAATGGACCTTATCAGGTGGGGACGCTTGCAAAGCGTAGTGCAAAACCTCAAAACCAGCAACGAAGGCGATGTGAAACCAAATATTTACAACTACAACACCAAGCATGCACAAGCTGTTAAAGACAATTTCCAAAGCTATAAGATATGGTATCCCATACCCAAACGCGACAGGGAAGCCAACGCCAACCTTGTGCAAAACCCCGGATGGGAATAAGAGAAACGTGTAGATATATGAAACGGCCGAAGAGTTTTCTGCAGAAAACATGAGGCAGAAGTAAGAAATCTACTTTACCATGCACCTTCGAGCGTCAGTACAAGCCAGCTTGTAGCCCCACTACAATGTGCTTGTACTGACACTACAAGATGCTTGTACTGGCACTACAAACGGCTTGTAGCGCCGCTACAAAGGGCCTTGTACTGATAAATTGCCGATAACTTTGTTGGCAAACTGGTTCATCAAGCCATTCTCGCTTTACCACAACAGCTTGCCAACTAGCTAACACCCCCCCCGTCAACCCATAAAACTCATATATACTCATACATGCGAACGTTTATCACATCATTAGTTCTAAGTGTTGCAATTACCACTCAGGCACAAACATTTAGGCAGATAGAGCCTGGCGTATACTTGCTTACTGCTGGGCAAGAGGACGCCCACACGCCCCTGCGCTATAAAGAACCAGTGGCGAAACAGCTGAAAGACATGCCCGCAACGGATAATCCTTTCGCCAAAGAAGGGGTACACATCGAGGTGAATGCACGCGGGTGCGTGGTAGACATTCCGCTTGCAGCCGACGAAAACATCTATGGCTTCGGCCTGCAAATGGGGTCGTTTGTGCAGAACAACAAGAAAAAGCGCCCCTTGGTGAACGACCATCCCTTGAAAGACCTAGGCTATACCCATGCGCCGCAACCTTTCTACATCTCTAACAAGGGATATGCCGTGCTGATAAACACCGCACGATATACCACATTTTACATCGGAACGAACCGAAAGAACACCGACTATACGCCATCAGAAGACAGCCAAAAGGCAAAACTATCTACCGACGAGCTGTACCGTTCGTCGGCACAAAGCGGTTCAAAGCCACGCATACAGGTAGACATCCCAGGCGCAAAGGGCATTAGCGTACTGGTGTTCGCCGGGCCCGACATGAACGCGGCACTGCGCCGATACAACCTTTTTGCCGGCGGAGGAAGCATGCCGGCACTCTGGGGACTGGGCATGAAGTTTCGTTTGAAAACCGACTCAAAACAAGAAGATGCCTACCGCATAGCACATTACCTAAGAAACAAGCACATACCCTGCGACGTAATAGGCTTGGAACCCAAGTGGCAAACACGAGCCTACTCGTGTTCGTACGTATGGAACAACGAGCATTTCCCCAACCCCAACGAGCTAATAGCCCGTACACGTGCTATGGGCTACAAGCTTAACTTGTGGGAACATGCCTTTGTTCACCCCTCTTCGCCCCTGCACCAGCTGCTTAAGCCCAAATCGGGTAGCCATTTGGTGTGGAACGGATTGGTGCCCGACTTCGCCGACTCTGCCACACAACACATCTTCGCCGCATACCACGACAGCTGCTTTGTGCAAAAGGGCATCGCAGCCTTTAAGATGGACGAGTGCGACAATTCTAACATTACACGAGGCGACCTGAATTGGAGCTTCCCCGAATTGTCGGCTTTCCCTTCGGGCATTGATGGCGAGCAGATGCACCAACTCTTTGGACTGCTGTACCAGAAAACCCTCTACGGCGTATTTCGCAAACACGACATGCGCACCTGTCTAGACGTTCGTGCATCGGGAGCGTTGGCCTCGCCCTATCCCGTTTCGATTTATAGCGACACCTACGACTTGGAAGACTATGTGCGAATGGTATGCAACGCAGGACTGACAGGCCTGCTGTGGTCGCCCGAAGTTCGGGAGTCGGCCGACGAAGAAGACTTCTTCCGCCGCGTGCAAGTGGCCGTACTATCGGCCCAAACCCTCTTTAATGGTTGGTATCTGCGCAACCCCGCATGGCTGCAATTTGACAAACAGCTGAACAACGAAAACAAATTCTTGGCTACGGCCACCAAAAACGAAGACGTGGTGCGCCAATTACTCAACTTCCGCATGTCGCTTGTGCCATACCTTTACGCCCAATTCGCCCGCTATCGCACAGAGGGCATACCGCCTTTCAAGCCCTTGGTGCTGAACTATCCAAACGATAAGGCCGCAGCGGCCATAGACAACCAGTTTCTTATTGGCGACGACTTGCTTGCCTGCCCCATTGTGGGCAAAGGCAACGAGCGAATGGTGTACCTGCCCGAGGGCAACTGGTATAACTTCAACACCAACGAAAAGCTGGAAGGCGGCCAAAGCCACAACGTGCGCTTCGCACTCCACGAGGTGCCGCTCTTTGTTCGCGAAGGCACCATCTTACCCTTGGCCGAACCCACAGACTGCATAACACCCCAAACAACGTTCGCCCTGAACTGCCGCGTTTATGGCAAGCAACCCCGCAACACATCGCTTTTCGAAGACGACGGCATTAGCTATGGTTTTGAAAGCGGTATATATAATAAGGTGTGGCTTAGCTGGAATGGGCGCGGAAACCTTAAACGCACAGGCAAATTTAAGGGTGTGAGGTATAAGGTGAAGAGCTGGACGTTGATAGGATAAGCGCATCGTTGCCCCTTACTATCATCACGCCACACGCGCAAGTCTCTACACGCATGTCATATTTGTCAATTAACTCGCACTAAAAAAATGAAACGACCCAATAGCTATCTCTTAGCATACCTCCTTGCATTTGCAGGCACAATGCTCTGCAAAGCAGAGGGACTGACCCGCTATGTAAACCCACTGATGGGCACACATTCGAGCATGGAACTATCCAACGGCAACACCTACCCAACCGTTTGCCTACCCTTCGGCATGAACAACTGGGCGCCCCACACGGGAAAACTAGGCAATGGCTTTCTGTATACCTATCAAGAGAACTTTCTCTACGGCTTTAAGCAGACCCACCAAGCCAGTCTTTGGATTAACGATTACGGCCTACTCTCGGTAATGCCCATTACGCGCCGCAACGATTTTACCGAAGAACGCCGCCGCAGTTGGTTCTCGCACAAAACAGAAATAGCCCTACCACATTATTACCACGCCTACCTAGGCGATGCCCAAACCAACGTGGAGCTTACGCCCACCGAAAGGGCAGCGGCATTTAGAATGCGGTTTAACGGCGGCGACAGCGCGTATGTGGTGATAGATGCCTGCAATGGCGGTTCGTATGTTAAGCTCATACCCCAGCAAAGGCGTATCGTGGGCTATTCGACAAAGAACAACGGCGGGGTTGGTACGGGGTTTAAAAACTTCTTTGTGATAACCTTCAACCGCCCTTTCCTCAACGCCACCGTATGGAAAGACAAGCAACTGCTTGATGGGCAATACGAACAGCAGGGACAACACGTGGGAGCCGTGGTGGGATTCGACCTTAAACGGGGCGAAACCGTTGAGATGCACATCGCCACTTCGTACATTAGCGAAGAACAAGCTGAGCTTAATTTGCAAGAGATTGGCAAGCAAAGTTTCGACGAAGTGAAGGCAAAGGCCGAACAAACATGGGATGCGGAATTGGCCAAAGTGAGCGTTGCAGGCGGCACCCACGATGACATGCGCACCTTCTACACCTGCCTTTACCGCATGTTGATATTCCCCCGCAAGTTCTACGAGATAGATGCCAAGGGCGACACCCTGCATTACAGCCCCTATAATGGGCGCGTGATGCCTGGCATCCTCTATGCCGACAACGGATTTTGGGACACGTTCAGGGCGCAATTTCCTTTCCTCAACCTGATGTATCCCAACATCGTGGCCGAAATTTTACGTGGGTTGGAAAACGTTTATAAAGAAAGCGGATGGCTACCCGAATGGTTCAGTCCCGGACATCGCGATTGCATGATTGGCCAACATTCGGCATCGGTCATCGCCGATGCTTACCTCAAAGGCATTCGCGGGTACGACATAGACTTGCTTTACGAGGCCATCCGCAAGAGTACGGAAGGCGTTGGCCCTGTTAGTTCGGTTGGCAGGAAGGGCTTTGCCCAATACAACGCACTGGGCTATGTGCCTTGCGATGTGGACATTAACCAAAACGTGTCGCGCACCTTGGAGTATGCTTACGACGACTTTTGCATCTATCGCCTTGCCCAAGCATTGAACCGCCCAAAGAAGGAGCAGGAAACTTTCCGCCAAAGAAGTCTTAACTATCGCCACTTGTTCGACAAGAACACGGGATTGATGCGCCCCAAAGACAGTAAAGGGCGTTTCTTGACGCCTTTCGACCCATATCGCTGGGGCGAACATTTTACAGAAGGCAACAGCTGGCAATACACTTGGTTTGTTCCGCACGACGTTATTGGCCTGCAAAAGCTGATGGGCGGACAAGCCAAGTTTGTGGAAAAGCTCGACTCGGTGTTCTCGCAAACCCAGCGTTACGACATTTCTTATTATAAGCGCGGCATCATCCACCTCATCAGGGAGATGCAGAATGCCGACATGGGACAATACGCCCACTTGAACGAACCCATGCACCACGTGCCATACCTCTACGCTTTTTGTCAGCCGTGGAAGACACAACGCCTGGTGCGAACCATCATGTCGCGGCTTTATGCGCCTCGCCCCGACGGCTATTGTGGCGACGAAGACAACGGGCAGATGTCTGCTTGGTACGTATTCTCGGCCTTGGGCTTTTATCCTTTGTCGCCCATTAGCGGCGAATATGCTGTGGGCAGTCCGCTGTTTAGGCAAGCCACCCTGCATCTTCCCAATGGAAAAACCATCCATATTGCCGCTCCGCAAAACAGCTCCACAAACATATATGTGTCGCAACTATTGCTAAACGGGCAGCCATTGAGTGCCCCATTCGTGAAGCATAGCGAGCTGATGAAGGGCGCAAAGCTGGAATTTAAAATGAGCGCAGAAGAAAATGTACCACCCATCCCCCATCAATAAGCCCAAGCCTTTACCCACAAAATAAACAAACCATAAGCTCATGACATTTAAACAAGCCCTCCTCTTGGCAGCCTTTTGCCTGCTGTCCATCACCACCCACTCGGCAACAGCCAATTACAACGTAGTGCCTTTGCCGCAGTCCATCGCTATGGCAAAAGGCAAACCCTTCGTGTTAAACGAAAGTACAACCATCACTTGCACCACTTCCAACGAACTGATGCAGCACAATGCCCGTTTCCTGGCAGAATACATCGCAGATGCCACAGGCCTAAAGCTAGCCCACACAACCACATCTCCAAAAGGTTCAGGCCATATTTTGCTAACGATAGACAATAAGATTGCCGGCAAAGAGGCCTATCGCATAACTGTGACACAAAAGCAAGTGACTATCGCCGGCAGCACTGCGGCTGGTGTTTTCTATGGCATTCAAACACTGCGCAAGGCCTTACCCGTAGCCACGAGCAACAAGGTTGCAGCCCCAGTGGAACTGCCTGCCGTGCAAATTGCCGATGCCCCTTTGCTGCCTTATCGAGGCATGATGCTCGACTGCGGCCGACATTTCTTCCCCATAAGCTTTGTTAAACGCTTTATCGACATGATGGCCCTACACAACATGAACGCCTTTCACTGGCATCTAAGCGAGGACCAAGGCTGGCGCATAGAGATAAAGAAGTATCCTAAGCTGATGGAAGTTGGTGCTTGGCGAAGTGGAACGGTTGTGGGGCATAACTCGGATGTAGACGATCATCAACCGCATGGCGGTTTTTATACGCAAGAAGAGATAAAGCAGATTGTGGAATATGCCCGACAACGACACATCGAAGTAATACCCGAAATCGACATTCCTGGGCATACCAAAGCACTATTGGCGGCTTATCCCGAACTGGGATGCACGGGCGGGCCTTACACCGTGAGCCACAACTGGGGCGTACACCACGATGTGCTGTGCGTGGGCAACGAGCGCGTATATGCCGTTTTGCAAGACATCATCGACGAGTTGAACCAAGTTTTCCCCTCCGCCTACTTTAACATCGGGGGCGACGAGGCGCCTTCCACACGATGGCAACAATGCAAACGCTGCCAAGACAAAGCCAAAGAGCAAGGCATCGACACCAAACACCTGCAACAATATTTTACCAAGCGCATGGAACAATACATCAACGGAAAGGGAAAGACGATGATTGGCTGGGACGAAATACTGGAAGGCGAACTGGCCAAGTCGACCATCGTGCTCAGTAGACGTTACCTATCCACGTGGGCAAAGGCGGCAAAGGCGGGGCACAACGTTATCACTTGCCCTGGAAGATATGCCTATTTCGACTATTATCAGGCGAAAAACACGCTTCACGAGCCGCAAGCCATCGGCAGTTTCTTGCCCGTGGAGCAGGTGTATAGCTTCAATCCGCGCCCCGACACGGTGTCGGCCGACATCACAAGCCGCATCATCGGCGTGCAAGGTAACCTTTGGACCGAGTATGTTCCCACCACAGCGCAAGCCGAATACATGGTGTTGCCGCGCATGGCTGCGCTTGCCGAGGTGCAATGGATGCCGGCTGCACGTAAGAACTACACCGAATTTGTGGAGCGCGCCACACGTCTGGCTCGCCTTTACGACCATTACGGCTATACTTATGCCCTACATATCTGGCCCGAAAAGTACAACCACAACAGAGCCGACTGGTAATCTGGCACGCAGTTCGGTTGGCCCGAACAATTAAACCCCAATCGGTTTGACGGCCGATTGGGGTTTAAAAATCCCACTCCACCTTTCGTTTTTGTAAAAAATCTGTGGTATCTTTGCATTTTAATGCTAGGGATGAAGCCCAAAAGGGGCTAACATTCCGTACGTTTTGGCTAAGCCAATAGTTAACTTGTAGGCGCGTATGGCAACTTGTAAGCCGCCATTTCGTAAACTTGTTAACGAAGAAAAGAACAATTATCGACTATGGACAAAATACTTGTTACAGGTGCAAGCGGGTTTATCGGGAGCTTTATCGTAGAAGAAGCGCTTAACAGAGGCATGGAAGTGTGGGCTGCCGTAAGGAAAAGTAGCTCCAAAGAATACCTCCAAGACAAGCGCATTCGTTTCGTGGAGCTTGATTTGGGCAATGCCGAACGACTGAAAAGCCAACTCAGCGGACACCATTTCGACTACGTGGTGCATGCCGCAGGAGCAACCAAATGCCTGCATCGCAACGATTTCTACCGAGTAAACACTGAGGGAACGAAGAACTTGGCCAATGCTGTGATAGACTTGAAAATGCCGCTTAAACGCTTTGTGTTCATCTCTTCACTCAGCGTTTTCGGTCCTGTACGCGAGCAACAGCCTTACGAAGAAATACAAGAAACCGACCAACCCATGCCTAACACGGCCTACGGACACAGCAAGTTGTTGGCCGAACAATACCTAGACTCGCTAAATCCCAAGAACGAAGACGGCGAAATAACCGATGTGGTGTTGCCTTACATCGTGCTAAGGCCCACCGGCGTGTACGGTCCGCGCGAGAAAGACTACTTCCTCATGGCCAAAAGCATCAAGCAACACATCGACTTTGCCGTGGGTTACAAGCCGCAAG
Organism: uncultured Prevotella sp.; assembly: GCA_938028745.1. Classification (GTDB taxonomy): domain Bacteria; phylum Bacteroidota; class Bacteroidia; order Bacteroidales; family Bacteroidaceae; genus Prevotella. Next base: position 30,045 of record CALIZL010000101.1, on the reverse strand, counting down.
ACATCACTTTTGTGTATGTTCAAGATGTGGTTCAGGCCGTTTTCTTGGCTCTCGACCACGGCATGAGCGGCCGAAAGTATTTCCTTAGCGACGGCGGCGTGTACCGTTCGTACGATTTCAGCGACCTAATCCACCGCAATTTGGGCAAACCTTGGATGTTGCGCATCAAGGCTCCCGTATGGTTCTTGCGCGTGGTTACGTTCTTTGGCGAGTACATTGGCCGAGCAACGGGGCGCATTTCGGCACTCAACAACGACAAGTACCACATCTTGAAACAACGCAACTGGCGGTGTAACATCGAACCAACGATGGACGAACTGGGTTATCACGCCCAAGTGAACCTCGAAGAAGGCACCGCGCTAACCGTGAAATGGTATAAGGAGAACGGTTGGTTGTAACTGCATCTACACAACAATGAACTTCATCAAATCACTCTTCGCAATAGAGAAGTCGCCCAAAAAGGGGCTGATGGCACTAGAATGGGTTGTGCTGGCTTACATGGCACTAACGCTGCTCATGGTGTTCTTCACTTACACCAAACTTGCCAACCCCGAATCCATGATATGGGGACGCGTTCGCATCGGCATCATCATCGTTGCTTTGTGGGTTGTTTACCGCCTTGTGCCTTGTCGGTTCGCCAAACTAACGCGCGTTGTGGCACAGCTTTACTTGCTTTCTTGGTGGTATCCCGACACCTACGAGCTTAACCGCATACTGCCCAACCTCGACCATGTGTTTGCGCAAGCCGAGCAATCGGTGTTTGGTTTTCAACCTGCACTGGTGTTTTGCGATGCCATGCCTTCCGCTTGGTTTAGCGAACTGATGGACATGGGCTACGCCTCTTACTTCCCCATGATATTGGCCGTAACGCTGTTTTACTTCTTTTGCCGTTACGCCGAGTTTGAAAGGGCGTCGTTCGTGCTCATCGCCGCCTTCTTTATCTATTACGTGGTGTTCGTGGCCTTGCCCGTAACGGGTCCGCAATATTACTATCCTGCCGTGGGCATGGAAAAGATAGCGATGGGCATTTTTCCCAACGTTGGCGACTACTTCAACCTGCACAGCGAACGCCTTACCAGTCCTGGCTATGCCAATGGCATATTCTATCAGATGGTGGAGCACGCTCACGAGGCGGGCGAACGCCCTACGGCAGCCTTCCCCAGCAGTCATGTAGGCATCAGCACCGTCATTATGCTCCTTGCTTGGCACACGCGCAACCGCCGTTTGGTGTTCTGTTTGCTCCCTTTCTTCGTGCTGATGTGTTTCTCCACTGTGTATATCATGGCCCATTACGCCATTGATGCCCTTGCAGGACTTATCTCTGGCGCACTGCTTTATTTTGTGCTGATGTGGGTTAGCAGGAAATGGAGCGCATAAGATAGCGCATTTGTGGGGTTAAACCGCTTAGCCTATTGCTCATTTTGCAACAACAGCTGCTAAATATTTCGGGTACAACGCAACAATAACCTAAGGTTTTTGCGCGCCATCACATTATTATTGTATCTTTGTATCAACACTCGCGTGCCATTGTCCACAGCAAATGCCCTTTGCACATCACGCTGTGCGAACGCGCGAAATGCAGTCTGCGCCCAGAAACACGCGAGAAAAGCCTGTTTCGTTAAGTCGGCATGAGCAGGAAAAAAGCAGGAAAATCAGACTTGTTAACTCGTCAACCCGTTAACTTGTCAACCAAAAACAACCTTTAAAGGTAGCCAATGGCCACCTTTGAACGTATATTTTTTAGCGTTATGGATAAGTTGCAAGCATTTGGTTTAGCTGCAAGTGGGCTAGGCATTCTAGCTGGTCTAGGTTTTCTAGGGGTTCTAGATGTTCTAGTTATACTAGTAATACTAGGCGTTCTAGCTTGTAGCTATATTAGGCCTGCCCGTTCATCGGTGGTGCGCAGCCATCTTTTCACCTTTTCACTTTTTCACCCTTTCACCTTTAAAAGCCATCTTTTCACCTTTTCACTTTTTCACCTTTCCACCTTTAAAAGCCCTTTCACCTTTCCACCCTTTCACCTTTAAAAGCCCCCGCTTCCACCTTTTTTTGCCCATTAAGCATAAAAAAGTTGGGTTAAAATTTGGTGGCATCCCCGAAAAGGAGTACCTTTGCACCCGTTAATTGTCCCATGGTGTAATGGTAGCACTACAGTTTTTGGTTCTGTCAGCGGTGGTTCGAGTCCATCTGGGACAACCTTAGAAGAGGTTCTTTCGTAAGAGAGAGTCTCTTTTTTGTTGTTTATGGGCGCAAAAAGTTGGGAACTCAATTCGCGCTGGAAACTGGGGGCAAACGTGGCCATGAACAGCCATGAGCCATCGGTTAACGATAGCCACGCCATGCCGATGCTGGTAGATTACCGCACGTTCATGGTGTCGCCCATCAGTTTTTATGGGTCGCGCAGCTGGCAAGAGATGGCCTTTGTGTCGTACACCGACTACATGCACATGCTGTTCGTTCGCGCCAGTGTGGCCCTTAACACGCGCTACAGCAACCTGTTGCGCACCAAACAGGTAGACAAACGCGGCATGACATATTATTCAACGGTGGAAAACGACAACCACTCGCATGGCACAATGGCTATGGCCACCATGAGCAAACGTCTGGAATGGCTCAAAGGCACATTCAATGTGCAGTGCATGCTGTCTCAAAACACCAACAGCATGTACCAAAACGGTATCAACACCCAGTTTAAGTCGGGCTCGCTGCAAACATCTGCCAGCCTCAACAGCAACGTTTGGGCGTGGCTGGATGTGGCTTATCGTGCGAAATACAACATAAACTCGCTCGAAATTGGCACGATGAAGACGCGCACGAAGTTGTTTACGCAAGAGTTGGAACTAACGCTGATGCCCACGGATGCCTTAAATTTCTCGTTCTCTACCTAACATTACGCCAACTTTTTCAACGATGGAACAAGAAAACAAACGCTGTTTGCCGACTTCAATTGTCTGTACAAATATCGCAAAACCGACTTTACGCTGCACATTAACAACATACTGAACCAACGTTACTATAACAACGCCACGTATAACAACCTAAGTAGCACCTACAACCAGTATGCACTGCGCGGCCGAACATTGCTTGTAGGGATGAAAGTTTATTTTTAGTTGGTTAGCAGCAAACGGCAACACTAGTTAAGTAAACTTGTATAATGGTGAAAGGGCTTTTAAAGGTGAAAGGGTGAAAAGGTGAAAAGATGGCTGACGCCCTTAAAGGTGAAAGGGTGAATAGGTGAAAGGGTGAATAGGTGAAAAAATGGCTGACGCCCATCAATTTTGTTAACTTGTCCGACTTGTCCGATTTGTCCGACCAGTCCGACTTGTCCGACCTGTCCGAAACGTCATCTTTTCAGCAAGAATTTTAACACGAAGAGTGCCCTTTTTCTCCACCAACCGCCCACCCTGCCCCAAATATTCAATTCTCGCGAGGGTTTGCTTTGATGCAAAAGGGGGTTAGCATGTGCATGCTGCAAAATGAATTTTTATTTAAACAGGCCACTACTTGCACCTACTTTTGGGCTATTTGCCGCTAAATGGAGTGTGTTTTGGTGCTAAACGTAGTGAGTTTTGGTGCTAAATGCAGTGCGTTTTGGTGCAAAACGCAAGCCAATATGCCGCTAAATGCAGTGCATTTTGGTGCTAAACGCAAGGCAAAATGCTGGTAAATGCAAAACGAAAAGCATAAAAATACGCTGTAATGGTATAAACAAAACCTCTTAGAACCATTAAAAACATAGCTGAAAGCGGCAAAATGTACCCTAAAAAGTGGTGTTTTAGCGGTAAAAACATCGTTTTTGGAGCCTTTAAAAAAGAGAAAAGGCAACCAAATAGAAAGGCAAAATGGTGCTAAATGCAAGCAAAACCATCAAAAATGGACTGAAAAAGAATTGCGCAAAGCTGAAAATTGCAGCAAAAAGCATGTTTTTCAACCTAAAATTTCGCTAGAATGGAGTGCCAAGCGAAGTGTGTTTTGTAAAATATCTGAACCGAAATTAACTAAAAGATAACGAGGGGAAAAAAGATTGAAAAACAAACCCGATTATCTGTTTAGGGATAGGAAGGCGCTGAAAAATGGCGTAACTGCTGTCGACACGCCCAAAGAAAACATCAAGCCCAATGGTTTTTTCTTAACACATACAAACTCAACAAGCTGCTATCATCCAGTTTGTTTACCTTATCAAAAAGCCGAAAGTCTAGGCACGTATGTGGCACACCGCCCATCGCTTGCCACCGCCAAAGCACGTAAAATACCTTAAAAAAACAGCGCGTTTATCATATTTTGCACAATAAAGCGAACAAAACGCAGTTTATTTGAGGAATTCTCACTAAATTTGCAGCTAAATTAATTCAAAAGCAGAATGAAAAAAATGCGATGGTCTCTTGCTTTGCTGTTCTCGGCGGGTTTTGTGTTTGCATCATGTCTTAACGACAATGATAGGGACATCACCTACTACGACGACACCGCCATTACGGCTTTCACCCTTGGGAAACTAAGTTTAAGGGTGGATTCTACCACAAAGGATGGCAAGAAAGACAGTGTGTATTACAGAAAACTCGATGCAAAGAACTACGTGTTCTACATCGACCAGATAAACAAAAGGGTGTACAACCTCGACTCACTGCCCTACGGCGTGAACCAAAAGAAAATTGTTGGCACCTTCTCTACCAGAAACGCAGGCGTGGTTACGCTGAAAAGCCTTACCAGCGACTCCACTGCGTACTATAAAAACGGGCAAGACTCGGTGGACTTTACCTCCGAGCGCACTTTCGTTGTGTACAGCAACTCGCAAAAGTACTCGCAAAAGTACACCGTTGACGTGCGTGTGCACAAGCAAAAGCCCAACGACTTTAAGTGGAACAACTTGGCCACGGTTTCGGCTTTCGCATCTTTGCAAGGGCTGCGCGTGGCAAACGCCGGCTCGATGGTGCTGGTTTTCGGGTCTACTGCTAGTGGGACGGTGGTTTACGGGTCGCCTATTGCCGACGGAAAGTCGTGGGCCAAGCTCTCGCCTTCGTTCTCGCCCGATGCCAACGCATGGAAAAACGCCGTTAGTTTCAATGGCACAGCATACGTGTTGAGCGGTGGACGTCTGTGGAAGTCGGACGATGCCACATCGTGGACCGACCTTGGCGTGGCTGCATCGGCCATGTCGCGACTCTTGGGTGCATCTAATGCGGGGCTACATCTGCTCGGCACAGATGGCCAACTATATCTGGCCAAGGCTGGCACAACGCAAATAGCAAGTCAAGCACTGGCAGCAAGTTCTGGCTATCTGCCCCAACAAGACTTCAACATGGTTGTTTGGAACCACTCGGCAAGCGACAAAACCGAACAAGTGGTGCTACTTGGCAACCGCAAAGAGGCCGACCACGCTGGCGATTCCGCACCCGTTGTGTGGGGTAAGGTGTTCGAATACGGACAAACAAGCTCTACCCAAAGGTGGGCTTACTACAATAGTTTGGAGGCAGAGCCGCGACTTCCGCGCATGTCTAACCTGCAAGTGGTGGTTCATGGGCCAGTGCTCTTGGCCGTGGGCGGTGCAGGTATGGGCGCAAGCAGCAGCGTGCAGGCGTTGAAAGACCTGTATGTAAGTGCCGACGGCGGACTGTCGTGGCGCACCAACCGCATCTATACAATGCCCGCCGATATTGCAAAGAACACCACTCACTTTGCAATGGGCGCCGACAAAGACAACCACATCTGGCTGGTTTGCGCTGGCACGGGTAAAGTTTGGCGCGTACGCAAAAACAGTGTGGGCTGGGCTACAAATAAATAACACGGCAAACGCGGCAAGGGCAATACGCCCAACAAGCCGCCACATGTACGTATATATAATAAGGTGAAAAGAAACTGGCTCGCAATGCTGCTGTTCGTCGCGCTCCCTTACGGAGCGATGGCGCAAGGAGACCCACTCTATCTCATGGAGGCGGGCGGCACATTAGGGCTGGTTACCTACTTGGGCGACTTCAATGCAAACATCTTCCGTGGGGCGCAACCTATGGGCGGATTGGTTCTGCGGCGAGTGATAAACCCCTACATGCACCTGCGTTTGGCTGCCTTTGCAGGCAAGATAAAAGGCTCGTCGCAAGGCAACGGCACCTATTACCCTGCCTATGCCGCATCGCCCTACCACTTTAACCGCCGCTTAGTGGATGTGGGCGTGGCCTACGAGTACAACTTTTGGCCTTACGGCACTGGTCGCGACTATCGCGGAGCACAGCCGCTTACGCCCTATGTAATGGGTGGACTGGGGCTGACCCACGTTAGCGGCGGCGAAAAAAACGTAACCGCGGCCAACCTGTCCTTAGGCGTGGGCGTGAAATACAAGCTGGCCGAGCGGCTGAACCTTGGGCTGGAATGGGCCATGCACTTTGCAACGAGCGACAAGTTGGACGGCGTTGCCGACCCCTATACGGTGGGCAGCGTGGGCATGTTCAAAAACAAAGACGGCTATTCGGCCCTCTCGCTGTCGCTCACATATAGTTTCATGCCCAAATGCAGAACCTGTAACAAAGACGATTAATGGAACAAGAACTAGACATCAAACGCATACCCCGACACATTGCCATCATTATGGACGGCAACGGACGATGGGCAAAGGAACGCGGAAAAGAAAGAAGCTACGGACATCAGGCCGGAGTGGACACCGTGAGACGTATCACTTCGGAGTGTGTGCGCCTAGGGGTGAAGTTCCTAACGCTCTACACCTTCTCCACAGAGAATTGGAGCAGGCCCGAAACGGAAATTGCCGCGCTGATGGGTTTGGTGCTCTCTTCGCTAGAAGACGAAATCTTCATGAAGAACAACGTGCGTTTCCAAGTGGTGGGCGACATACAACGCCTGCCCCAATCGGTGCAAGACAAACTGCAAGAAACCATGGAACACACTGCACAAAACACCGCAATGACCATGGTGGTGGCACTTAGCTACTCGTCGAGATGGGAACTGACGCGCGCCGCACAAAGCATCGCGCGCGACGTGAAAGCAGGAACATTGCAGCCCGAAGACATCACCGAAGAGCTGATGAACGAACGATTGGAAACGGCTTTCATGCCCGACCCCGAGCTATTGATACGCACAGGTGGAGAGTTGCGCATCTCTAACTACATGCTCTGGCAGATTGCTTATTCGGAATTGTACTTCTGCGACACCTATTGGCCCGACTTCGACGAGGCCGACTTGCACCAAGCCATCGCCAGTTACCAAGCGCGGCAAAGGCGATTCGGCAAAACGGGCATGCAAGTAGAAAGCGAAGCCTGAACAGCAGGCGTGAAGTATATTGACTTATAAAGATAGAAAACAACCCAAAAATGAAGATATTACGCAAGGTTTTTCCTGTTGTCGCCCTCTGCTTGTGCGGGCTTAAAGCCTCAGCACAGGGCAAAATCGTGTACCCAGACATATCATACGCCGGTACACCCAAGACATTGGTGCTGGGAGGCATCAACGTTTCGGGTATCGAAGGCTACGAAGACTATATGCTGGCAGGCATATCCGGATTGAGCGTGGGGCAGGAAATAATGGTTCCTGGCAACGAAATCACCGATGCCGTGAAACGTTATTGGCGGCACGGGCTGTTCTCTGACGTGAAGATTTCGGCCGACTCGATTGTGGGCGACAAGATCTACCTGCACGTTAGCCTTGCCTTGCGCCCGCGTGTCTCGGTCATCAACTATGTCGGTTTGAAGAAGTCGGAACGCGAGGACATGGAAAACAAGCTGGGACTGCTAAAAGGTGCGCAGATTACGCCCAACATGATAGACCGCGCCAAGATTTTGGCTAAACGCTATTTCGACGACAAAGGCTTTAAGAATGCCGACATCGAAATTCGCCAACGCGACGACGTGTCTAACAAGAACCAGGTGATACTCGACGTAATCATCGACAAGAAGGAAAAGATGAAGGTGCGAGACATCATCATCGAAGGTAACGCGCAATTGTCTAGCAGTAAAATTAAGGGTGGCTTTTTGCGCAAGGGCGCATTCGCCAAGACCCACGAGGCCGGCAAGCTTTCGAGCCTGTTCAAGGCCAAGAAGTTTACCCCCGAACGCTGGGCTGCCGACAAAAAGAAACTTATCGAGAAGTATAACGAGCTGGGCTTTCGCGATGCAACCATCTTGGAAGACACCGTTTGGAACGCCGACGAGAAACATGTGAACATACACATTAAGGTGAACGAGGGTAAGAAATACTACTTGCGAAACATCACGTGGGTAGGAAACACCGTCTATTCAACCGACTATCTCAACGCGCTTCTGGGCATGAAGAAGGGCGACGTGTACGACCAAAAGCTGCTGAACAAACGCTTAACGGAAGACGAAGATGCGGTTGGAAACCAATATTGGAACCACGGCTACTTGTTTTATAACCTGCAACCCACCGAAGTGAACATCGTTGGCGACTCTATCGACCTTGAAATGCGCATCGTAGAAGGTCAGCAGGCGCACCTTAACAAGGTGCGCATCAATGGTAACGACCGCCTTTACGAGAATGTTGTGCGCCGCGAATTGCGCACAAAGCCGGGCGACCTCTTCTCCAAAGAGGCATTGCAACGTTCGGCGCGCGAGCTAGCTACGATGGGACACTTCGATGCAGAGAAAGTTAGTCCCGATGTTCGTCCCAACTACGAAGACGGAACGGTGGACATCAACTGGAACTTGGAGCAGAAGAGCAACGACCAAATTGAGTTCTCACTGGGTTGGGGACAGACGGGCCTTATCGGTAAAATAGGCCTCAAACTCAACAACTTCTCCATGCGCAACCTTTTTGGCAAGAACAAGGAGCGCCGCGGACTGCTGCCCATTGGCGATGGCGAGACACTATCGTTGGGCGCACAAACCAATGGTAAGTACTATCAATCGTACAACGCCAGTTACTCAACGGCTTGGCTTGGCGGCAAACGTCCGTTGCAATTCAACGTCAGCGTGTTCTACTCTAAGCAAACTGGCGTGAACAGCAACTATTATAACAACAGTTCCCGCTATGCCTATTACAACTCGCTTAACGGCTACGGGAGCAGCTATTACAACAATTACGAGAACTATTACGACCCCAACCAATACATACAGATGCTTGGTGCGTCTGTGGGATGGGGCAAAAGGTTGCGTTGGCCCGACGATTTCTTCGTGCTTTCGATGGACCTTTCGTACACAAGATACATGTTGAAGAACTGGCGTTACTTCATTATGAGCAACGGTAACGCCAACAACATCAACCTGGGGCTTACGCTTAGCCGCAACTCTACGGACAATCCCATGTTCCCCCGCAAGGGTTCGGAGTTCATGGCATCGGTCACAGTAACTCCGCCTTGGTCTAAGTGGGACGGCAAAGACTATCGCAACTTGGCCAACGACCCAAAATCGCCCACGTTCGCAAAGGAACAGCAGGAGAAATACCGCTGGGTGGAGTACCACAAATGGAAGTTTAAGTCGAAAACTTACACGGCCCTTTCGGGCGGACAAAAGTGTTTCGTGCTGATGTCGCGCATTGAATTTGGTCTGTTGGGCTCGTACAACAGCTATAAGAAGTCGCCTTTCGAGACCTATTATATGGGTGGCGACGGTATGAGCGGCTACTCAACGGGCTATGCCGAAGAAACAATCGGCTTGCGCGGATACGAAAACGGCTCGCTCACGCCATACGGCGCAGAAGGTTACGCCTATACGCGCATGGCACTAGAACTGCGCTATCCCTTCATGCTGGGCAACACCACCATCTATGGATTAGGTTTCGCAGAAGCAGGTAACGCATGGGCCGACACGCGCAAGTTCAACCCCCTACAACTCAAACGCAGTGCAGGTTTGGGTGTGCGCATATTCCTTCCAATGGTGGGACTTATGGGTATAGACTGGGCTTACGGTTTCGACAAGGTTTACGGAACAAAGGGTGGCAGCCAGTTCCACTTCATCTTAGGACAAGAGTTCTAAACCTTTTAACCCCGTGTACGTCTAAAACATATTGGGGAACATGGCTGGGCCAAACCCGTTTTGGCCAGCCATCGCCCCTTTTGCTGACAACAACAAATTAAAGAAGAGAGATTATGAAGAAACTTATCATCACCTGCCTTGTGGCCATTGTGTCGCTGGCAGCCCATGCGCAGAAGTTCGCGCTCATCGACATGGAATACATTATGAAGAACATTCCTGCCTACGAGCGCGCCAACGAGCAACTCAACCAAGTGTCGAAAAAATGGCAAGCAGAGGTTGAGGCACTCTCGAACGAAGCGGCAACGATGTACAAAAACTACCAAAACGAGGTGGTTTTCCTCTCGCAAGAGCAACGTAAGGCCAAACAAGAGGCCATTATGAAGAAAGAAAAGGATGCCGGTGAGCTTAAAAAGAAATACTTTGGACCCGAAGGCGAACTTTACAAAAAGCGCGAAAGCCTGATTGCCCCCATACAAGAGGCCGTTTATAACGCTGTAAAAGAACTCTCGGAACAGCGCGGTTACTCGCTGGTGCTGGATAGGGCAAGCGATACGGGCATCATCTTTGGGTCGCCCAAGATAGACATCAGCAACGAAGTGCTGGGACGTTTGGGCTATTCCAATTAGTCTGGCGTGTAGTAAGGAGAAAGTAGTAAGTAGTAAAGGAGGAAGTAGTAGGTCGTAAAGTGGTTAGGAGTAAGTGGTAAGAAGGATGAACAATAACTCACAAACCACGAACTTATGAACTTACAAACTCACCAACTCATAAACTTACGAACTCACAAACTTACCCACTCATAAACCCGAATATTAATATATTAAACAATAATAACAATGAAAAAACTAGTTTTAATGCTGATGCTTTTCGCACCAATGGCCATGTTCGCACAGAAGTTCGGACATGTTAACGCCCAAGAAGTGATGGCATCCATGCCCGAATTTTTAAAAGCTAAGGGCGACATCGAGGCTTCGGCCAAGAAATTCGAGAACGAACTCACCGCCATGCAAGAAGAACTGAAACGCAAAAGCGATGAGTACGAGAAGACCAAGAGCACGATGAACGCCACCAAGCAACAAGAAACGGAGGCTAGCTTGCAGCAGATGTACCAGAAAATTCAGCAAACCTATCAAGACAACCAGCAGTCTTTACAAAAGGCTCAGCAAGAGAAGATGGGTCCCATCACGGGTAAGCTGGTAGATGCCATTAAGGCTGTGGGCAAAGCAGGCGGCTACGTCTACATCATGGACGTATCGGCCGGCATCCCCTACATCAGCGATACGCTTAGCAAAGACGTAACGGCAGAAGTGAAAGCACAGCTCAACAAAATGAAGTAAAGTGTCTACTAAAAGGCCTACTACTTGCCCGTGCATCGCGCACAGAGGCATACCAACTAGGCCGAAGAAAGCGCAAGCAACGCCGTTCAGCGGCACTTCGTCTACGGCGAACGCCCCGAACGGCCACGCCTTCACTATCTCTGAAAGAACTGATGCCCGTGTTTGACCTCGTTTCTTGTCGTGGCCAAACGCGGGTTTCAGCCTTTTCGCTAACGCGCCCTTATATATATAAGGTGTATCAGTGCCGACAAGCACGGCAGATACGGCGCGACTACTTACAAATAGATGCCCCCGAACGGGGCGAAAACACCAACCAAACGATATGAAAAAAACTATTTTTGCGGCCCTAATGCTCCTTGCTGCCCTCACCGTTGGCGCACAAGATGCAACCGCACAAACACAAAATGCACCCTCGGAGCGTGCTGCCACCCTGCGATTTGGCTATTTTAGCTATCAAGACGTGTTGCAGTCGACCCCCGATTACGCTACCATTCAGCAGAACATCGAAACCCTTCGCGGCAAATATCAAGCCGAAATGAAACGCGCCACCGACGAGTTCAACCTCAAATACGAGGCTTTTCTCGATGGACTGAAAGATTTTGCACCAGCCATCCGCATGAAACGTCAAGCCGAATTGCAAGAGCTGATGGAGAAGAACATGGCCTTTAAGCAAGAGGCAGATCGCCTATTGCAGAAAGCCGAGACCGAGGCAATGGCTCCATTGAAAGCAAGGCTCAACCAAGCCGTGGCCAAAGTGGGCGAACAAAAGGGCTTGGCCTTCATCCTCAACACCGACAACAACACTGCGCCCTACCTAAACCCCGCGTTGGGCGAGAACGTTTCGGCCGCCATCAGTGCCGAGTTGAAGTGATGTTCACGTTGCTTAGCAACAATCCTTACGGGCGAAGGGCGTCACTTCGACGCCTAACGGCCGTTTCAACCAACAGCGTATGAACAACTTTCCACAGCAAGCAGGGCCCATCGGCGTGTTCGATTCGGGCTACGGCGGACTAACTATCCTGCACGGCATTAGGCAACTGTTGCCCCAGTACGATTACCTCTACTTGGGCGACAACGCCCGTGCGCCATACGGTCCGCGTTCTTTCGATGTGGTGTATCAGTTCACACGCCAGGCCGTAGTCAAACTCTTCGAACAAGGTTGTCACCTTATCATAATAGGTTGCAACACGGCATCGGCAAAGGCTCTGCGATCCATTCAACAGCGCGACCTACCCTCGCTCGATGCCAAACGTCGCGTGCTGGGCATCATCCGACCAACAGCCGAGAGCATCGGCAACCTTACCAACACCCGCCACGTGGGCATCTTAGCCACCGAAGGCACCATCAAGAGCGACAGTTATCGGCTGGAAATACAAAAGCTGTTCCCCGACATTGTGGTGCAGGGCATGGCCTGTCCGCTGTGGGCGGCCATAGTCGAGGCGAACGAGGCCGACAGTCCCGGTGCCGACTACTTCGTAAAGAAACGCATCGACGGCCTTTTGCGTACCGATCCGCAGATAGATGCCATCGTGCTGGGCTGCACCCACTACCCCCTACTGATGAACAGCATCGTGAAACACGTGCCGCCTGGCGTGCGCATTGTGCCACAAGGCGAGTATGTAGCCAACAGCTTGCAGCAATATCTGCAACGACACCCAGAGATAGACGCGCTGTGCACCAAACATGGAACGGCACGCTATCTCACCACCGAGAACAAAGACAAGTTCAAAGAGAATGCACAGATATTTCTGCACGAACAAATAGACTGCCAACACGTTAGCTTGGAATAAGCCACGCACATCACTCTAAACACCACACCCACTATGCAAGAAACAAGACAAAACCGCATCGCACGACTTCTGCAAAAAGAGTTGAGCCTTATTTTCCAATCACAAACGCGAATGATGCACGGCGTTATGGTGAGCGTAACCCGCACACGCGTGTCGCCCGACCTCAGCATCTGCACCGCCTACCTCAGCGTTTTCCCTTCGGAAAAAGGCGAAGAACTGCTCAAAAACATTGAAAGCAACATCAAAACCATACGCTACGAACTGGGTACGCGCGTGCACAACCAATTGCGCATCATACCCGAACTGCGCTTCTTTATCGACGACAGCCTCGACTATATCGAACGAATAGACGAGCTATTAAAAAAATAACCGCTCATGGCCGTATCTCTTTTCATCGCCCGCCGCTACCTTTTCTCCAAGAAAAGCACCAATGCCATCAATGTCATTAGTGCCATCTCGGTGGTGGGCGTGGCTGTTGCAACGATGGCCTTGGTTATCGTGCTGAGCGTGTTCAACGGCTTTCACGACCTTGTGGCCTCGCTCTTCACCGCCTTCGACCCACAAATCGAGGTGGTGCCAGCCAAAGGAAAGGACGCACCAACCGACGATCCGGTGCTCACACAGATAAAACAACTGCCCGAAGTGGACGTTGCCACCGAGTGCGTAGAGGACAATGCCCTGGTGTTTTACGGCGACAAGCAAGCGATGGTGACTATCAAGGGCGTTGACGACAACTTCACCCAGCTAACGCGCATCAACGATTTGCTATACGGCGAAGGCGAATTCGCCCTGCGCGCGGCCAACTTGCAATATGGCGTGTTGGGCATCAGACTGGCCCAACAGCTGGGAACAGGCGCGCGATGGAAGGGCTTTATGCGCGTGTTTGCGCCCAACCGCGAGGGACAGTTCGACATTTCCAACCCCTCTTCGGGTTTTGTAGTCGACTCTCTGCTCTCGCCAGGCGTGGTGTTCTCGGTAAAACAAGCCAAATACGACCAACGTTACATCCTCACTTCCGTTTCTTTCGCCCGCAATCTCTTTGGCATGCAGGGCATGCTCACGGCCTTGGAGCTGAAATTAAAGCCCAATGCCAACACTGCCGAGGTGAAAAAGAAGATGCAAACCATTGCAGGAAGTAAGTACAAAGTGCTCGACCGATACGAACAACAAGAAGACACGTTCCGCATTATGAACGTAGAAAAGGCCATTGCCTACATCTTTCTCACCTTCATCTTGGTAGTGGCGTGTTTCAACATCGTGGGTTCGCTCTCTATGCTCATCATCGACAAGAAGGCCGATGTAGCCACTTTGCGCAACCTTGGCGCAACAGACAAGCAGATTGTGCGCATCTTCTTGTTCGAAGGTCGCATGATTTCGGCCGTCGGCGCGCTAGTGGGCGTGGGCCTCGGCCTACTGCTTTGTTGGCTGCAACAACAATACGGACTAGTGAGTTTGGGCAAGAGCGAGGGCTCGTTCATCGTCAATGCCTACCCCGTAAGCGTGCACTACACCGATGTGGCGTGGATTTTCGTCACCGTCATAGCCGTGGGTTGGCTCTCGGTTTGGTACCCCGTGCGCTATCTCAGCCGCAAACTCTTAGGTTAGACCCCAACCTTATCTCACATATAATTTCCTAAAACAATTCTTATCTCTAACAATGAACGACATTTGCTGTATTGGACACATCACGCGCGACAAGATAATCACGCCCCATCACGAGGCCTTTATCTCGGGCGGAACAGCCTTCTACTTCTCGTATGCCATAGCACGCCTACCCCGTAAGGTGTCTTATCAGTTGGTAACCAAGCTTGGACGATATGATGTTGAAGAGGTGAAACGCATGCGCGCCGAACGAATAGACGTATTGGCCTTTACCTGCGACAACTCGGTGTTCTTTGAAAACCGCTACGAAGGCGACCAAAACAAACGCACACAACGGGTGTTGTCCAAATGCGAACCCTTTAAGATTAGCGAGATGAACGGCGTCGAGGCCAAGGTTTTCCACCTAGGCTCGCTGCTCAACGACGACTTCTCGGCCGATTTCGTACGCGAATTATCCACACGCGGACACATTTCTATCGATGCACAAGGCTTTTTGCGCGAGGTGCGTGGCCAAGAAGTGCTGCCCGTTGACTGGGAAGAGAAGCACAAAATATTGAAAAACACCCACACTTTGAAACTAAACGAATACGAAATGAAGGTAATAACGGGGCTTACCAACCCGCGTTCGGTGGCCCAACAAATCGCATCGTGGGGCGTTAAAGATGTAGTTATCACCCTAGGCAGCGGTGGTTCGCTTATCTATGCCGACCAAACATTTTACGAAATCCCCGCCTACCCACCGCGTAAGCTGGTAGATGCTACGGGCTGTGGCGACACCTATGCAGCCGGTTACCTCTATTGTCGCGCCCAAGGCCTAAGCTATGCCGAGTCTGGCAAGTTTGCCGCCGCCATGTGCACACGCAAGTTGGAGGCCACAGGTCCTTATACGCCAGACAAAGAATGGTTTGAGGAAGGAACGTAAGCACAACAAGGAACTAGGATATGGCTACTTAAATCTAAATCGGGTTAACCAAACTGCGCTCAGTTTGGTTAACCCGATTTGCTTGCTTATCACTAGCTACTCAAAGTTTTCTAGTTATTCTAGCCATCCTGGGCATCTTAGGGCAACCGTCTCGCTTGCCCAACGTTATTGTTAAATATCCTTTATTTGCCCCATGAAACCTATAACAACCCCCAAACCACTCGTCTTAGTTAATAAAGGGCAAGCACAGCATGCGCCCAACACGCCACCTATGGAAGAACTATATCAACAACTGGTGCTTATCTCGCAAGGAAGCCAAGTGGCCTTCAACGGGTTTATCAGCCGTTTCTCAAACACCCTATACTGTCATGCCTACGGCATATTGGGTTGCAGAGAGATGGCCGAAGAGGTGGTGAGCGATGCCTTTTTGGAGGCATGGCGCATGCGCAAAAAGCTAACGCAACTGCAAAACGTGCGCGCATGGCTAACACGTATCGTGTATAACAAGAGCGTTGACTACCTGCGGCGCGAACGAAACTACACCAAACAGATTAGCGTGGAGCACTTCGGCATGGGCGATTTCGCCTTCCCCGACATGCAAACGCCTGCCGATACGCTTATCTCGGCCGAAGAGTTGGCGGCCATCAACGCCGCCATCGACACCTTGCCGCCCAAATGCAAGTACGTGTTTTTCTTGGCTAAGGTAGAGAAAATGCCCTATCAAGACATCGCCAACATGCTGGGTATAGCCCTCGCCACGGTTAACTACCACGTGGGACTGGCCGTGCAGACACTGAGACAGATACTTAGAAGACGCACAAAACCCGCAGCTGGCGCATTAAAAAACGAATAAGACACTTTGCCCATGAACAGGGACATACACGACATGCGCTTTGACGGCTCGGAAGAAGACCTGCTTTTGCAAGACTTCATCAGCCGAGCTGAGCCCACCAACGTTGTTGGCGAGCATATCATGGCACGTGTCTACGAAAAAATTGAAGCAGACAAGGCACGGCGAAGTAAGCAATGGTGGCGCGTGGCGGCTGCCGTGGCGGTGCCTTTGTTGGCGTGCGGCCTGTGGTTGGCCTTAAATGTGCAACGCAAAAACGATACGGCTGCACAACAAACGGCACACGCAACGAACAAGCCTGCAAGCGTAATGCAAGAACTGGCGGTGCCAACGGGGCACACCCTGACCCTTACCCTGCCCGACGGCACACGCAT
This sequence comes from uncultured Prevotella sp., assembly GCA_938028745.1. Lineage (GTDB taxonomy): Bacteria > Bacteroidota > Bacteroidia > Bacteroidales > Bacteroidaceae > Prevotella. The sequence continues at coordinate 13,244 of CALIZL010000101.1, read as the reverse complement.
GACGGCCAACTCGCGCACCCACATCAGGTACCCCAAACCTTTTAGCGCGCACACGCGCGATATATATATAATAGGTGAAGCCTACTTTGAAGTGGCTCACGAAGAAAGCCGCCCCTTTGTGGTGCATGCCCAAGGGTTCGACGTGCGCGTGCTGGGCACGCACTTTTGCGTTAACAGCTATGCTGCAGATAAAGCCAGCGTGGTGTTGGCCGAAGGTCGCGTTGAGGTGAACACTACTGCGAAAGATAAGGTGAACATGCTGCCCAACGAACGGCTTAACATTGCCCAAGGGCAGTTTGCATCGAAAACAAAGGTTAACGCAGCCGCATACGTAGACCGACTGAAAGGGGTGCTGCCCATGCAGGGCATGCGCTTATCAGAAGTTACGGAGTATTTGGAGAACTATTACGGCATGCGCTTTAAGGTGCAAGACGGCCTACGCAACGAACGGCTCTACGGCAAGCTGGTTACGGCTGCGCCCTTAGCAGATGTGCTCGCAAGTCTCTGCAACATATCGGGAGCAGAAGCAATGGTGAAAAATGGCGTGGTAACGATAGCACGCAGGTTGTAGTTAAGGAGTTATGGAGTAAAGGAGTTAAGCCAATAGCTTTGAACATCAAAAGGAAACAATTCTTGTGATTAAGATGCTATGTTAAAGGCTTTTCAACTGAGCCGTTTGTTATACTAAACTGGCAAGCCCGTAATCTCCTTAAAAGCCTGCAAAGCCATTGGCTTAACTCCTTAACTCCATAACTCCTTAACTCCTAGAACAACCACTCACAATAAATGGAGCATCATGCTCCACAGACCCGCACTTGGCAGACAATGGCGTGAACGTCGGCCACTGTGCGGGTCGCTTTTTTGATGTGTTGGAGCGCAAAAAGGGGCAAAGCACACCCCTACGAAACCGACAGGGACACCCGCTTACCCAGTATTGCAAAGATTCGGAACAACGTAGACAGCTGCACATCGGCATGTCCATTCCCAGTTTGTGAGATATAACCCTTCTTCGTACCAATCTTTGCTGCCAGCTGTGCCTGTGTAAGTCCTTATTTCTTACGCTCTTCTTTCAGGCACTCACCAAGGATGAAAGCGTCTACGCCTGTTTCAAAGGCAGTCCGTTCCACTGTCCCCTCAGCCCCAAAATCTTCTTTAATAAGCTCTTCAATGGGTGTGAGTTGCACATCATCTTTCTTTTTCTTATTCATTTTATAAGTTCTCACATCGTTTTAAGATGAAACTTTATCGTCCGAAATAACCTTCTTTTTTATATTTATGGCGTTCTGCGCACATTGCAAAGATAACCAATTAGTTAGCCGCAACCAAACAAATCGCCATTATATATATTGCCATATATCAAAAATATACTCGCAAACACGTTGCACATGTTAAACTAAAATATATTCAGTCTTACTATTCACTCCCCTCTCCCCTTGGAGAGGGGTTGGGGGTGAGGCTTTTTTTTTCATCTCCCACCTATACATTTACCCTTTCCTTACGACTTTATTAATAGGAACACACCTTATATATATAGGTGCTATTGCCTAAACATTCTATTAGCGAATTAACAATAACTACATTAATACAAACCCCATGAGAGAAAACGTTTACATAAAAACTTGGCGTTGGCGCATCGCCCAACGCTACGTATCGGCCCTCATGCTACTTACACCCGTGGCGTGCATGGCCTCAACCTCGGCCACATTGGCCGCCATAGGGCATGGGCAACTAACGGCTCTAACGGCTGGCAACAGCATGTATACGGTGAAAAGCGTGCTAAGCTACATCGAGAAGAACAGCAACTACGTGTTCGTTTACAACGCCGAGGTGCAAAAGATGATGCCCAATAGGGTGAGAGTGAACCTCGACGGACGACCTGCACTGCAAATTCTAGACGAGATGTGCGCCGCTACGGGATTGGCCTACAAGGCCCAAGGCAACCAAATTAGCTTGGCGCAAGCAAAAAACGCGCAGTCCGGCCAACCCGACAAGGGACAGAAACGCCGGATAAAAGGAAACGTGAGCGACGCAAAGGGCGAACCCATCGTGGGCGCAACCATTAGCGAAAAAGGCGGAACGGGCGGTACGATTACCGACATCAACGGCGACTTCACCCTCGAACTGACACCCGGAAACCTCGTCACCGTGTCGTATGTGGGGTTTAAGCCACAGACGGTAAAGCCCACCGAGGGCATACACGTAACGCTAGACGAACAAACACGCGGACTAGACGAAGTGGTGGTTATTGGTTATGGCACCAAAAAGAAGGCCAACCTCATCGGTGCAGTGAGTACAGTTGGGGCAGAAGAGTTGAAAGACAGGCCTGTGGGGAGCGTTGGGCAAATGCTTCAAGGGCAAGTACCCAACCTCAACATCACGTTCGCATCGGGAACGCCAGGCGAAACAACAACGCTAAACATTCGTGGTGCCACTTCGATTGCCAACACAGGTGCGCCACTAGTGCTGATAGACGGTGTTGAAAGTAGCATCGACCGCGTTAATCCGAAAGACATTGAGAGCATCTCGGTGCTTAAAGATGCAGCCTCGGCCGCCATCTACGGTGCGCGTGCAGGTTTTGGCGTGGTGCTTATCACCACCAAAAACAACAAAGACGGGCAGGCGCACATCAGTTATAACGGGCGTTTCAGTTTCTCGGCACCAACGACTAAGACCGACTTCATGACGGTGGGATATGATGTAGCCCGACTAGTAGACGCTTTCCAAATGGCAGACAACGGCAGTACTTACACATCGTTCGAGAAGAGCGACTACGATGAACTGGAAGCTAGACGCTACGACACCGTTGAAAACCCCGCCCGTCCGTGGACTGTTGTTGGCCCAGACGGAAAGTATCGCTATTATGGAAACTTCAATTGGTACGATTATATCTACGACTTTAAGCAGCCCACATGGAACCACAACCTAAGCGTAAGTGGAGGAACAGAGAAGATTAACTACCTTGTTAGTGCCAACCTAAACAACAAGACTGGCATTTTCGCCATCAATCCCGACAAGTATAGCACCAAGACACTGATGTCGAAGGTGTCGGCGCAGGTAAAGCCTTGGTTCAGGCTAACGGGCACCACGTCGCTATTCAGGTCGGAATACAAGGCCATCGGCTATGACTATGAAGACGGTGGAAACTTCGACAACCTTTCGCAACACGCCATGCCGTGGGTACTTCCCTTCAACCCCGATGGCACAAACGTATACAATTACGCACCATCTAAAAACCGACCAACAAATGGTTTCCATGCCATGTTGCGCGAAGGCAACGGCTTTGCAGAGGTGAAAAAAACGCAATCGACATACGCCCTCAACGGTATGCTCACTCCCATAGAGGGGCTAAGCATTGTTGGAAACGTTAGCTATCGCCTATATTATAAGGAGAAGATGACTAGGCAAGCCCCTATGACTTACTCGGAACGTCCTGGCGTACTAGAACAAGCAAACACCATATTTTTCCAAAATCGTTTGAAAGAAATCCGTACAACCGAAGAATATTGGGTGTACGACCTCTATGCGACGTATCAAAAGACATTCGCCGACGTGCATAACTTCAATGCCATCGTAGGTTTGAACCACGAAACGGGTAAATACAAAAACGTGGAAGGCAACGTAAAAGACCTTCCTTCGATATATCTCAACGACCTTGCGCTAGGTACAGGCACACGAGGCGTTAAGGGCGGACAATACGAATATGCCCTGTTAGGCTACTTCGGCCGTTTAAGTTACGACTATGCAGGCAAGTATCTCGTAGAGTTTAACATTCGTCACGATGGCACTTCGCGCTTTCCTGCCAACCATCGTTGGGGTACTTTCCCCTCTATTGCCTTAGGATGGCGACTAAGCGACGAGGCTTTTTTCAAGTCGTTGAAGACTGTTGCCAACAATGTGAAACTGCGTTTTTCGGTTGGTTCGCTTGGAAATCAAGTTACCGACAGTTACGCCAACCCCTATTATCCCTATATCAGGCGTGCATCGATTAAGCAATCTAATCTCATCAATCGTATTGCAGACAACAAATACTTCTACTATATTGAGCTAGACCCGCCAGTATCGGGCGACCTAACGTGGGAAACAGTGGTTACGAAGAACCTTGGATTCGACCTCGGTTTCTTCAACAACCGCCTAACAGCAGTTCTCGACCTATACCAACGCGACACCAAAGACATGCTGGCTACATCGCTCACTTTGCCCGATGTATATGGCTACGCTGCTCCCAAAGAGAATAACGGGCACTTGCGTACGAAGGGTTTCGAACTAACTATCGGGTGGAGCGACCGCTTTAACCTAGGTGGCAAGCCTTTCTCGTACAGCGTTTCGGCATCATTGGCCGACAGCAAGTCGAAACTTATCAAGTTTAAAGGCAACGAAACGAAAGTGCTAGGCTCAGCGTACGAAGGAATGGAGTGGGGCGAGATTTGGGGTTATAAGATAGAAGGCATCTATCAAACCAACCAACAGGCCATAGACAGACAAGTGGACCAGAGCTTCATCAGTTCACGTTTCACCAGCAATGCGGGCGACTTGATATTTGCCGACATAGATGGCAGTCAGAAGATAGACAACGGCAAGGGTACGTTAGACAACCACGGCGACCTTGTTAAGCTAGGCAACAGCTTGCCACGCTATCACTATGGCGTTAGTGCCAGCGCGTCGTGGAACGGCATAGACTTCTCCGTTTTCTTCCAAGGAATCGGCAGACAACACCTCTATCCCAACGGAGAGAACATCGCTTTTTGGGGACCCTTCTCGCGTGTATACTCTTCGTTCATCCCAACAAACTTGCCTTCGCAACTCTGGAACGAGAACAACCCCAACGCTTACTTCCCCCGACCCGCCGCAGGAATTGCACGCAACGGCATGGTACTTACGAAAGTAAACGACCGATACCTACAAAACTTAGCCTATTGCCGCTTAAAGAACCTAACGGTGGGCTACACGCTGCCCGCATCGCTTACACAGAAAATCATGATAGCATCATTGCGAATCTATTTCAGTGGCGAGAATCTCTTTACCATTTCGAAGTTAGACAGCAAGTATCTCGACCCCGAACAAATCTCTGGAAAAAGGGCCACAGGAAACGTTTATCCCTACTCAAAGACCTTTGCCTTCGGACTTGACGTCACATTCTAACATAAAAACAGCAAGCGTTATGAAAAAGATAACTTACATATTCCTAGTTCTGCCACTTCTTATCAGTTGCAACTTGGACAGATTTCCCTTAGATGTGATTGCGCCAGAAAACTCTTTTAACAACAAAGAAGAACTGGAAACGGCAACTAATGGCTTCTATGCGTTGCTCCCAGAGGGCAGCGACATCTATGGCGAGTCGGCCGACGTGGTTATACCCACTACACTAACGAACGAGGTTTTGGGTATCCGAACCGTGCCTGCATCAGGTGGCGGATGGAGTTGGAAAATGCTTTCAGACATTAACACATTCCTTATCTACTCGGCACGATGCCAGGACGCAAACGTACGAGCCGAGTACGATGGGGTGGCGCGTTTCTTCCGCGCCTACTTCTACTTTGAAAAAGTAAAGAGATTTGGAGAAGTGCCTTGGTTCGACGTGCCGCTAACGTCTACCGACGACAAACTTTACCAAGGACGAACCGATCGCAATACGCTGCTCGCAAATATGATGGCAGACATCGACTATGCCGTACAACACTTGCCCACAGCTAAGAACACTTACAAAGTAACCAAGTGGACGGCACTTGCCTTAAAGTCGAGAATAGCCCTTTTCGAAGGCACATTCCGCAAATATCACAGCATAAATGGGTACGAGCAATTTCTGCAACAGGCTGCCGACGCTGCCAAAGACTTTATAGACAATGCCCCTTACACCATTTATAAAGAGGGTAACACGCCATACATGAGTCTCTTCGCCTCAAAAAATGCCATCAACAGCGAGGTGATAATGGCACTTAACTTCAACATAGGCTTGAACATCGTGCACGACTTGAACCGCTTTTTTATCAGCGATGGGTCGAAACCTGGAATGAACAAGAAGTTGGTAGACAGCTACCTGATGAGCGACGGCACGCGTTTTACCGACCAAACCGATTACCAAACAATGGGTTTCTATGACGAGATGCAAGGAAGAGACCCACGATTGGCACAAACCATCGTTACACCTGGCTACAAACGCATCGGTGGAACAGATGCCCTATCGCCTAGTTTCTCATCGGCTACCACGGGTTATCAGATTATAAAAGGAGTGACTACCCCTGCCGACGACGGCTGGCATAAGTCGCAAAACGACATTTCGCTTTTCCGCGCGGCCGAAGTTTACCTCAATTACGCCGAGGCAAAGGCCGAATTAGGAACACTTACGCAAGCCGACCTCGATGCGTCCATACTTAAAATTCGCCAAAGAGTGGGCATGCCGGGCATAGACATGGCTGCTGCTAACGCCACCCCCGACCCCTATCTCTCGAATGAAGAAACGGGTTATCCCAATGTTACGGGTGCAAACAAAGGCGTAATACTCGAAATAAGGCGCGAACGAACCATCGAATTGTTCTGCGAGGGTTTCCGTTATTACGACCTGATACGCTGGAAAGCGGGAAAGGCTTTTGAAAAGCAATTCAAAGGAATGTACTTCGGCTCCATTGATACAAACAAGCAGTTCACCGTTTACGACATGAATGGGAATGCTGTAAACGATGCCTTAGACATTTGCATCTACTCCAGCGAAAAGATTCCCTCAAAGGAGGACTACCCCGAATTAAAAGACATTACGGTATTTCTTAAATTGGGTGAGAACATTTTCCTTGAAAACGGAATGAGCGGAGGTAACGTCATCGTACACGACATAAAAAACAAAACTCGCACTTGGAACGAAGACCGCGACTATCTCTATCCCATCCCGCAAAGCCAAATCACCCTATATGGTGGTGCACTTAAACAAAACCCAGGATGGTAATTCAGTTGACAAGTTGATAAGTTGACGGGCTGATAAGTTAACGAGCTGATAAGTTAACGAGCTGATAAGTTAACGAGCTGATAAATTAACGGATTGAAAAGTTGGTGGGCGTTAGCCATTTTTTCACCTTTTCACCTTTTCACTCTTTCACCTTTTCACCCTTTCTCCTCTCCCCTTTGGAGAGGGGGCTGGGGGTGAGGCTTTAAAATACATTCATTGCTTATGAAACCCATTTTTTCCACCCTCATTACCGCCGCTTCACTCTTTATCACCTCGCTTCCCATCATGGGTTGTGGCGGAAAAGACACGCCGGGACACATCCCCGACTACCAGCCAAAGCCGAAAAACGAAGATTATAAGTACGCCAAGGCAGAAGGCAACGTGCGCATTATGACCTACAACTGCTTCTATTGCAAAAGTAACACCAGCAACAAAACATTCTCTGACGAGCATACCGCCGACTTCGCCAAGGTGATAAAGGCAGTGAACCCCGACGTGGTGGTGATTCAAGAGCTGGACAGCGGCACAACCGAACGCGCCAAACGCTACCTGCTCGACGACATTCGCCGCGCCACAGGCCTAGACTACGACCTCTTTTTCGCCTCGGCCGCCCCTTATTCGGAGGGCAAAATAGGGCCGGGCGTGTTGTACAAACGCGCCATGCAGCCCACATCCATCAAGAAAATAGCGTTGCCCGGCAAAGAAACTCGCGCGCTGATGGTGCTCACTTTCCCGCGGTTTACGCTGTTAGGCACCCATCTCGACCTAGACGCAACGGCCCGAAAAACCAGTGCCGAAATCGTAAACCACGAGCTAACCACGCTCGCCACGCAGCCCGTTTTCTTCGCTGGCGACCTTAACGACTCGCCTTCGTGGAAACCCGAACTAACTGCTTTCCCCATCATAACCAAGGCTTTCGACATCATCACCCCACAAACTGGCACTTCTGTCGACCAACCCAACGAAACCATCGACTATATTCTCGTTGACAAGGCACACAAGGGCGCGGTGAAAGTGGTTCAAACGGCCGTGGTAAAGCAGCTCGAAATAAATGGGAAAGTAACCGAAACGGGAACGATAAGCGACCATTTCCCCGTTTTTGTGGATGTTCGTTTCTAGTTTGTGCGGTAAGAGTTTATCGGCCTTTAAGCCGCTCTGTTTCTGAACTTATAAGTTTTTGAGCTGGCCAATAACGTTAAAATAAACACGGATTTGAAATCAATCACTTCTAAACGATGTGGCATTTGCCATTGTCATTTTCGGCTACAAGCAGCTTGTAGTCGCACTACAAGAGCCTTGTAGCCCCACTACAAACGCCTTGTAGTAGCAGTACAAGAGCCTTGTAGCCGCAGTACAAAGGCCTTTGTACTGCATCATCTAACGGAAAAAGGAAGTTATTGGCACACGAAATCAGAACCAATCTCTTTTTTACCGCAGCCCCAACTCAATAACTTATAAGTTCAAACGCTCATGAACTCGAAAGCTCAAAAACTCATAAACTCCCTGCTTATTATATTGGCAGCCTGCACATTCAGCACACGCAGCGAGGCGGCCACGTACGACGGCGTGCACCAACTGGTGGCTCGCCGCTTTCCGTTTATGGTTGGCAAGGTGGTGTTTCAGCCCCTCGCAGGCACTAACGAAGAGGCATTCGAACTGCAAACGCCAGGCAAACGCCTCGTGGTAAAGGCCACTTCGCCCTCGGCAGCGGCCGTCGGGCTGAACCATTACCTCAACCACTACTGCCACATCAGCATCTCCCGATGCGGCAACAACCTGCCCACCCACTTCCTCCTAGTGCCCATACAAGGCACCGTTAGGCGAACCACACCTTTTAAATACCGATACGCCCTTAACTACTGCACCTATAATTACAGCTACGCCTTTTATCGTTGGCCCGACTTCGAGTGGGAATTAGATTGGATGGCACTTAACGGCGTTAACCTCATGCTGGCCCCTTTGGGCATGGAGGCAGTATGGACCGAAACGCTTAAAACGCTTGGCTTTGGGCAGAAAGACATTCAACGCTTCATCCCCGGACCCGCTTACACCGCGTGGTGGCTAATGGGAAACCTCGAAGGATGGGGCGGACCAATGAGCGAAAGCCTCATCGCCCTGCGCCTACAACAGCAACGACAGATGCTGCAACGCATGCGTCAATTGGGCATACAGCCCGTGGTGCAGGGGTTTCCGGGCATCGTTCCCACCTTCTTTAAAGCGCGTTTCCCGCAAGCACGCATCATCGAACAAGGCAAATGGGGCAGCTTTCAGCGGCCCGCCGTACTGTTGCCCAATGGCGATGGCGTGTTCGAAAAGGTGGCCGAGGCATATTATCAAAGTCTAACGAAGCTTTTAGGGGCCGACTTCGAGTTTCTTGGTGGCGACCTCTTTCACGAAGGGGGCATAACCACGGGCGTAGATGTGGGCAGCGTTGCCGCACAAGTTCAACGCCAAATGCTACGTTTCTTTCCTCGTGCCAAATGGGTGTTGCAGGGCTGGAACAAAAATCCATCGCCCCAATTGCTACGTGCCCTCGACAAACGACACACCCTCTTGGTTAACCTCAGCGGCGAAATTGCCGCCTCGTGGCAAAGTTCGGACGAGTTTGGCGGCACGCCTTGGCTTTGGGGTAGCGTTAACCACTTCGGCGGAAAGACCGACATGGGCGGACAATTGCCCGTTGTGGTGGCCGAACCACACCGCGCCTTGTCCCTAACTGTCGACAGCGTGATGCAAGGAATAGGCATCTTGCCCGAGGGAATAGGCACAAATCCCGTGGTGTACGACTTGGCTTTAAAAACCGCATGGCACACAGCGACGCCCGATGTTGATAGTATGCTGGTGCAATACCTTGGCTATCGCTACGGAGAAGTTCATCCCGACCTACTCGCTGCATGGCGCATCATGCTCAAATCCGTTTATGGCGAGTTTGCCGTTAAGGGCGAAGGAACGTTCGAGTCGGTGTTTTGCGCCCGCCCATCGCTACGCGTTACCAGCGTTTCCACATGGGGACCCAAGCAAATGCAATACCAACCGGCCGACCTCTACCGCGCCTTGGGGCTCTTCTTAAAGGCTGCCGCAGCCCCAACGCTACGAAATAGCGAAACATACCAATACGACTTGGTAGACCTTGCCCGACAATCGCTAGCCAACTTCGCCCGTACGGCATACGCCAACGTGGTACAAGCCTACGAGCAGAAGAACGCCGAACAACTGCAACAGGCCACACGCCGTTTTGAACACCTCATCGCGCTGCAAGACAGTCTGCTGCAAACCAATCGCCACTTCCTGCTAGGCAATTGGCTGCAACAAGCCACGCAATATGCCCCCAACGCGGCCGACCGCCAGCTGTGCGTGCTCAATGCGCAAACCCTAATTAGCTACTGGGGACCCGACGACCCCGCCACAAAGGTGCACGATTATGCCAACAAAGAGTGGGCAGGCATGCTCTCCACCTATTATCTTCCGCGTTGGCAAGCCTTTTTCCGCGGCTTGCAAGCCACCATCGGCACGGGCAATCCGCCTGCCATCGACTTTTTCGACATGGAAAAACGCTGGGCCAACACGCCCCAACCCATCAACACCAAGCCCCAAGGTGATGCCGTGCAGATGGCCCAACGCGTGTTGCAAACCATCGTTCCGCCCTACCTTAACGCCAGTTTAGACGTAGAAACGCGACTAAACGACCTGCTACCGCGGATGACGCTCGACGAAAAACTGGCCCAAACACGCCACATACACGCCAAACACTATAACGACAATGGTGCCGTTAACCTGCAAAAGCTGCGCGCCAACCACACTGGCGGACTTAGTTTCGGTTGTTTCGAGGCCTTCCCTTACTCGTCGGCGCAATATCTAGCGGCCGTTTCCACCATCCAACGCCACGCTATGGACAGCACCCAACTGGGCATTCCGCTCATTCCCGTACTCGAAGGCATACACGGAGCCGTGCAAGACGGCTGCACCATCTTCCCCCAAGCCATTGCACAAGGGGCTACTTTCAACCCCCCGCTTATCCAACGCATGGCCCAACACGTGGGCCAAGAGATGCGCGCCATAGGTGCAAGGCAGGTACTTGCGCCCGATCTCGACCTCGCACGCGAGCTTAGGTGGGGCCGTGTGGAAGAAACTTTCGGCGAAGATCGCCTGCTTGTGGCACAAATGGGCTTGGCCTACGCCACGGGCATTCAGCAAACGGGGTGCATTCCCACGCTGAAACACTTTGTGGCGCACGGCACTCCGCAGGGCGGACTAAACCTAGCATCCGTTAAAGGCGGCCGTCGCGAGCTGCTCGATGTCTTCGTTCGGCCCTTTGCCCACGTCATTTCGCACACCCTTCCCAGCTCGGTGATGAACTGTTACAGCGCTTACGACAACGAGGCCATCACCTCCTCGCCCTTCTTCATGCGCCAGTTGCTCCGCGATAGTCTGCATTTCCGCGGCTATGTGTACAGCGATTGGGGCTCTGTGCCCATGCTGCGCTACTTCCATCACACGGCCGAAACCGAACGCGAGGCTGCTAAACAGGCCATCGAGGCAGGCATAGACCTCGAAGCGGGCAGCGATTATTATCGCACGGCCAAGCAGTTGGTGGACCAAGGCGAACTCAACGCCGCACTGATAGACAGCGCAGCGGCCAACGTTTTGCGCACAAAGCTAGCCGCAGGACTATTTGAAGACGCCCGCCCCGACACCCTTAACTGGCGCAAAGCCATACACACCGCAGCGGCCGTGGCCACAGCTAGACAGTTGGCCGACGAGAGTTTGGTGTTGCTCGAAAACCCCAACGCCCTGCTGCCACTTAACGCCCAAAGGCTGAAACGCATCGCCGTGGTGGGTCCCAATGCCAATCAAGTGCAGTTTGGCGACTATTCGTGGACGGCCGACAACCGCTACGGCATCACGCCTTTGGCTGGCATTCGCCAGTACTTGCAGGGCAAAGGCGTACAGGTAGACTACGAACGCGGTTGCGACTACTACTCGCCCAAGGCCGATTCCATCCCCCATGCCCTACGTTTGGCAGCCCAAGCCGACCTCACCATCGCGGTTGTGGGCACGCAAAGCATGCTGTTGGCACGCGCCTCGCAACCATCTACCAGTGGCGAAGGCTACGACTTGTCCGAACTTACCCTCCCTGGCGCGCAACAACAACTTGTGGATAGCCTTGTGGCTTTGGGCAAACCGCTGGTAGTTGTGTTGGTAACGGGTCGGCCTTTGGTAATGGAGAATTTCCGACATCGTGTTGGTGCATTGGTTGTGCAATGGTATGGCGGCGAACAAGCAGGCCTTTCGTTGGCCCGAATGCTCTTCGGCGAGTTCTCGCCATCGGGTCGTTTGCCCGTGTCGTTCCCCAAAAGCGTGGGTCAACTGCCCGTGTACTACAACGCCTTGCCCACCGATAAGGGCTATTACAACAAGAAAGGCACGCCCGAAAAGCCTGGTCGCGACTACGTTTTTTCCGACCCTTACCCCGCCTACGCCTTCGGTCATGGCCTTAGTTACACCGCTTTCGCCTATCGCGCGCTGCAACTTTCCAGTCGCACGGCCGTAGAAACCGACACCGTGGAGGTGCGTTTCGTGGTGCGCAACACAGGTAAGCGCGCGGCAATGGAGGTGGCACAGCTCTACGTTCGCGACCTTAAAAGTTCGGTTGCCACACCCGTAAAGCAGCTTTACGCGTTCCACAAGGCCGCCATTGGCCCAGAGAAAGAACAACATTTCGCCCTTCGTTTGCCCATTGCCGAATTGTTTTTGCACGATAGAAACATGCGCCGCGTGGTAGAACCAGGACAATTCGAGTTGCTTGTTGGTGCCTCCTCGGCCGACATTCGCCTTCGCGACACGCTCACCGTGGTGTCTGTCGCCCAACAGAAGTCTGCCAACAGCGCTCCCACAACGTTTAAAACAACCCCCCAACGCACACCGCAAGCCACGCCCACCACAAGCAAAACCATCCACATTGCAGGCATAGTGCGCAACGTTCAGGTCTTTCCGCTAGTTGGCGTAAAGGTAACGGCCGATGGAAAGACGGCGCAAACCAACGCCCGCGGCGAGTATTCGCTCTCTGCCCGCATTGGTTCCACCCTCCATTTCGCCCTCGCCGGCTATCGCACCGAAACGCTTGTGGTGAAAGAAAATGGCTTGTTTGATGTGGAACTAACGCCAGTAACGCCGTAAGGAAATGGGCAAGGAAGAAGAAACAGCACCGCTACCGGGCTTACCTCCAATCACAACCGAGCTTACACCCCCCCACTACCAGCCTCACCCCCAACCCCTCTCCAAGGGGAGAGGGGAGTGAAATGCCATGCAA
>CALIZL010000100.1 GCA_938028745.1 uncultured Prevotella sp. | reverse complement strand
ATTGGGATATGGTGTAATGGTAACACTACAGATTCTGGTCCTGTCATTCTTGGTTCGAGTCCGAGTATCCCAACCAACAAGCGCATCTTCGTCACGGAGATGCGTTTTTTATTTTTCCAACACATCGCTGTAAAAGTGAAAGGGTGAAAAGATAAAAGTGAAAAGGTGAAAGAGTGAAAAGGTGAAAAAAAGGCTGCGCTTATTAACTGGCGAACAGGTTAACTCGCCAAATCGTCAACTGGTAAACTTGTTAACTCATGAACTTGTCAACTCGTCAACTCATAAACTTGTTAACTCGTCAACTTATCTACTCAAACTTTTGTCTTCTTTTCAGCATTTTTTTTAACATTATGACTACCCTTTTTCTCCACCAATCTCCCACTCGGCCGCAAATAATCGATTCTCGCGAAGGTTGGTTTTGATGCAAAAGGGGGATAGCATGTGCATGCGGCAAAATGAATTTTTATTTAAATTAATCGCTATTTGCACCTGTTTATGGGCTATTTGCAGCAAAATATAGTGCAATATGGTGCTAAATGGAGTGCGTTTTGCCGCTAAATGCAGTGCGTTTTGGTGCTAAATGCAAGGCGAAATGCTGCAAAATGCAGGGTAAAATGCCGCTAAATGCGAGACAAAAAGCATAAAAATCCACTGCAATGGTATAAATAAAACCCTTTTGAACCATGAAACACATGGCCAAAAGGAGCAAAACACCCAGTAAAAAGTAGGGTTTTAGGGTCTAAAAGCGTGTAATTGGGCCTGAAAAATTACGAGCCGGCAACCAAACTAGAAAGGCTAAATGGTGCAAAATGCAGGTTACAGGCTGAAAATTGGACTAAAAATGGAACATGTAAAGTGGAAATTAGTGCTTAATTTCCTACTTTTTGGCCTCATTTTTCGCTAGAAAGGAGCGGCGAGTAGGGTATGTTTTGTAAAACTTTTGTAATATTTTTAACTTTGTAGCTTGTGAGTTCATGAGTTTAGAAGTTGATAAATTTATCGGCTTATGAGTTTGTTCGCTCATAAGTCTCGAAGTTGATGAGTTGTCCTGCTTATGGGTTTGTTGGTTCATCGGTTTCAAAGCTAATAAGTTGGTCGGTTGATAAGCTTGCTAGTTCATAATTTTTAAGTTGGCGATTTTTGTGTAATAAGCAGCTTGTGAGTTTATGGGCTTTTGAACTTATGCGTTTAACACATTCGCTAACAAACAAAAACATGGGGCTGTTCGAGCAATGAATGCTTTCGAACAGCCCCATATCGTAAACAGAAGTACGGGTTTAAAAACTCATGCGCATCATCAGTCGCACGCCTTGTTTTTGCGCGGTGGGCAACTCATTGTAGTTTAGCCTACGCACATATTGTACATGGAACAACTTGAAGATGTTGTGCACACCCAATATCAACTCCATATAAGGACGCTTGGGGTTCATTACATGCGACCCTTCTGGGAAATACATCAATGTTGCATCGCCCATATTCTGGAACAAAAAGGGATTGTTCTTATCTGTAAGCGAACCCCATAGGCCTTTAAAACCGATGTACTCGCGCCATTTCAGCTTTTTAAGCAGCGGTATGCGGTTGAATATCTTACCGTTCATATCCCATGCCAGGTCTACGCTAGCATACCTGTCGTTAAGAAATTCCATGTTGTTTATCAGGTTGAACGAACCTTTCTGTACGATGTACGACAGGTTGGCGGCAGGCATAATCAACAAGGGGAAGGGCACTTTATCCCATTGTGCACCCGCTCGCAGTTGCACATCAAACTTACCCCAACTTCTCAACCAAAAACGTTTAAACAGTCCTACTTCCGAAAAGTTGTAGCGATACTGTCCGCCCAACACGCCATTTAATCCCACGGCATGCGAAAGCGTAATCACAGGTGCCTCCAAGTTAATGGCAATACGCCTCTGCTTGGTGTTGATAAAGGTACGTCCAGGGGCAATTTCCAACTCGAAACGTAGTTCTGTTGTGCGTATCTTACCATTGTGCAACAGGCTACTAACATCCGTATCTGGAAAGATGATGGGTGGGAAAAAGTTGCTTAGTTTCTCGAAGAACAAAGAACCAGCAGCCTCGTTCTCCTCAGTTCGAAGGCTTAGTGTGGTTTTCATCCCCCACTCTTCTTCGCGTTCTAAGGTAAGCTGTTGGCGATTATAGAACATCATCGCGTCTACCTTCGCCCACTTTAAGGCCGTAAACACGTTGTCTTTGTCGGTTCGTAAGAACTTATCCGAAGGCGACATGATGTCGTAAGTAGACTTGAATGACACTGTTCGCTTGGGAAACTCGCGCGGCAGATATTCTTTTCTGTTGAACGAATAGGTTATTTCGCCGCTATAATAGTTCTTTTTGCTACCCCATCCACGCGCCATATAGCCTGCCAAAAACCAATGCCGGCTAAGGTTTGCCGTGGTTTGCGCGCTGATACGCGTTCTAAATCCGTCGATAAAGTTTCTTGTAAACATCGTGTTTACTGGCCCGATGTCTACTTTACTGGGATGGTCTTTCCCTCCTGTCTCAACAAAGTTCTCTATCAGAGCTTTCAAGCCGAAGATGATGTACTTAAATCCCTTCATCTGTTCCACGCGATGCACAAACTCATCCATCGACGATTCGCTCTTGCTAAGCTCTACTGCGCGATATCTTTTCCAAAAGGCTTCGTCGCGCATCATGGCATCGGCCTCGCGTTTTTCGCGTCCACTGCCCTTAAACAGCTTAGCGGGCAATTCGTCGAAAGCATAGTTGTTCAGGCGTGTGGTTCGGATAACGATGGCTTTCTGCAACAGGCCGCTCACGCCAATCTCGGCAATCATGTCGTCTTCGCTCAATGCCCACTCGCCGTTTTCAAGCTGCGCGAACTCTTGCCGCACTTGCAGGTTTTGCACGAAGTTAACACCGCTCTGTATGGGTAGCGTAAGGTTGCAACGCTTAACGTGCAGGGTTGAGTCGGCCACAATATACAGTTCGCCACGAAAACCAATGTCTTGTCCGTTGTTTGGGGTGAATTGCAGGTGATAACAGAGGTCTTTACCCACATAAAGCGTATCTTCAATGTAATAACGGTAAAAGCTAATGGCACTATTTCCAATGGGACTAGTGAAGTGGTGTCGCAGCAGTCGCACATCGTTGTCGTAGATGTTCACGTCTGTAAACACATCTTTGAGCATGATGTCCATGATGTCGCCCGTTTGAATCAGCTGATTAATGCCGGTGCTGCTCTGTCCTTTTATAATGTCGCGTTCGGTCTTGGGCTGCTTGCGATATATGTGTTGGGTAACGGTTTCGTCTACCGACACGGGCAAAATAAGCTTGTTGTTATACGGGCAATGTTCAACTTGGTCGAGCATCCAACGCCTTTTGCCGATAAAGCCACTATCTATTTGTGTTGGCGTGATGTCGTTCATGGCCAGCGTTATCTTTTGATACTTGGTGTATTGAAAAAAGTCGTGGTTTTCCAATCGCGTGCGTTTCTTGGCCGCAATCACCCTTCTCATCAGCTCGACAGCAGGATTATCCTTGCGCGAATACTTGCCCCTTTTCTGCCTTACAACCACTTCGGCCAGTTGCCGAGTGTCTGATTTGAGCTTTATGTTTAAGGTTTTGGGCGTAGACGCCTTAACAACCACTTGCACGGGAGCATAGCCCACGGCACTGAAAGTAAGCACAAGTCCCTCTTTTCGCACGATGGCGTATTCGCCCTTAGCCGTACCCGACACGGCTATATGCTGCCCTTTGTAACTAACACTGGGATAATATATGGTGTCGCCTGTGGCTGCATCGGTAACAATACCCGTGAGTACGCCCTCTGTTTGGGCCGAAACAGCTAAGCCCGTAAAGAGCAAAGCAAATACCATTAATAGTCTACTTATCTTATAACTCATCTCTTAAATTTACTGTTTTAACTTCGTGACCTACTCTCGTAAAGACGCAAACAACAGCCATAGGACTGCAAGGAGAAGTTCACAAAAACCATTAACGCAGCCCGAATGGGCACATACCCCAACGTTTTCGTTAAGCCAAATGAACAATGTCGAGCTTGCTCGGACATTGTCATGGCGAGAAAACGCACTTTTCGAGGAACGAAAAAGAACACTTTGGGGCTAATCGCCAGTCGATACTAGCCTAACAAGTCCTCCAAATCTTTAATTATCATTTGCGGTATGCTTTCGTCGTGGGGCTTATCTTCCCAGGGTTCGCCCTTAAACCATGCCGTTGGGCAACCCAACGCGTGTGCTGGCACAATGTCTTTATCGAAACTATCGCCCACCACCAGCACCTTTTCGGCAGGCAGTTTCAAGGTTTCGATACCCAGCGCAAATATCTTTGGGTCGGGTTTTCGCACGCCTACGACCGCCGATTCGATAACGTCTTCGAAGAGTTCGAGCAGGAAGTAATCGTAGAGAACGGTCTTTATGTTGCCGTAGAAATTGCTAACCAGCACCAGCGGATAACGCTTGCGCAGTTGTTCGAGCACGAAACGGCTGTGGTCGAGCGTTCTTTTCAAGTTGCGAGCAAGGTATGTCAGCATCACGTCGTGCATGATATCGAGTTCCAATTGCGGAACATCCAGCACCTTGTTGTCGCGCAAATACGCCAGTTGCATCTGCAACTTGGTACTTAACACGGCATCGAACGCAAAGTCGGGCATGATTATTTTGTTGGTTGCCAACGTGCGTTCAACATGCACATAGGCGGCTCTGTAATCGCTTTCGCTAACAGGTACGTCCGCAAATTGGTACGCATGCCAAATAACTTGCCCCCAATGGTTGCCACTGGTGTCGAGGGTTGCACCGTAATCAAATATTATTCCCTCGATGCCAAGGGCGCTAAGCTTGTTGAACGAGTATTCTTTTGTTATCATGTTTTCGTGCATACGTGTTATTGCTTTATCGTGTTCGAACACCTTTCGCACAGTTCCTCGTGCTGCTTGTGCATGTAAATGTATATGCCGCTCAACACTGTGAATTCGAAAAGAAAGTAAACCCACGGGCAATTAGCTAGGCATGTGACATACAGAACGATGGCACGTAGGTTGAAACTGAGCATGTTGGTGTACTTCATCAGCGGTCTGCTGCCCTGTAAGAAGTCATCGCGCAGTTGGGCTGGAGCCTTTTCAGCATCGCCGTATGCAGCATTAAGCTGTGCGAAGAAAGCCTGAAACTTGGGCGTACGTTTCTCTTGGCTCTTGCAATAGTTGGCATAATTATAATGAAACAGGCGCTTAAACCATTGCCCACGCTCAGGCAGAGCCTCGAAGATAGCGCGCTGTTGGGCGTAAGTGTCTAGTTCGCTGCCTTTCTTTCCTTTTAAAAACAGCAGGTGTATCTGCCTGTAATAGTCGGCCAAAGAACTTTGTGGCGAGTGGCAAAGCAACCCCGACACGGCAGCTAAGGCCCAAATCCATAAGCCCCACTTAACGTTGGTGTAGGGAATAAGGCTCGACTGCAAGCGTAAACAGAGGGCAAGATAGATGCTGAAAAACCATAAGTCGCCCGAAAAACCATCGAGAACGCGCCCCAAAAGCGTTTTCTTGCCCGTAAGACGAGCCATTTGCCCATCGGTAGAATCGCAGAAGTTGGCCAACATCAGCAAGCATACGCCCATGATGTTATGGGTAAGGTCGGGGAAGTAGAACATATAGCCCGCCCCAACTCCCAAGAAAATGGAGAGTATGGTAATGACATTGGGGTGTATTCCCAGCTTGTTCCACAATAAAGCGAACACCAACCCGATGGGACGAGTGAAGTATATGTCGATGGTTTCTTCTGTGTCGCTAGATTTTAACGACTCGCGAAACAGGGTTTTGAATTTATTATCCATTCTTCTGTTGTGAGTTATTTTGTGCTGCAAGCAGCCGGTTTACGAATAACGAAATGGCGTCGGCAGCCTGCTCGCGACATGGCGAAAAGCTGGGCCAATCGTTAAAGTCGATGATGAAAAAGCGGCCCTCGCGGTCTACAATGCAGTCGCCACCATACACATCAATGCCTGTTAGCCTTGCCAGACGCGTTGCCGCAGCCCTAAGTTCGTGTAAATTGAAACCGAAATGCTGGGCAATGCCGTTGCGTTTTTCGTTGCCGAACTTGGAATGACCATTGTCTGTGGGATAGAAATACCAAAAAAAACTATCGCCAACGCCGTAAAATTTAATGAGATCGCCCACCACATGGGCACTAACCACCACATCGTTAACTCCGCGCAGCGCGAAATTGCGCTTGGTTTTCTCAGCCGTTGCCTTGTCCGAGCAAAACACCACGTCGGCTTTTGTTTGTGCGGCAGCATCTGCTCGCTTCACCCAATAGCCGTGTTCGCCAGTTTCGGGCGGAGTGGGAATGCCGTTTTCTTGCATCATTTGCAAGATGTGGCGGCGCGAAAAGCGTTCTAACGCAGCAGCGTTGTTAATTACCAAGGCGCGGTCTTGTTGCTCGCGCGCCTTCAAAAGCTGTATTGTGCGAGGAAGTCGACCCATTGATAGAAACAAGTCTGCACGATGTTGTTCGCCTAGTTCGTGTTCGGCGATGGCCAACACTTGGTGTTGACCCAGTCGGTCTATCGTTGCATCCATTATAGAACGGTCTGCCGCTACCGAATTAGGTGAGAAACGCACGTCTCTATAAATGGCAATTACGCTGCTCATAAAGGAACTTCTCTGCTTTGTTGATGTCTGAACCGTGGTCGATGTCCAACACTTTGCCCATTACGTAAGCCTTTAATTTCATACCATTGGCAATCAATGCCCGCTGGAAATTGCGCATACGGCTTTCTCCTTTCTCGATGCAAACCTTCAACACGGGCAGACATTGGGGAGTTAAGCCATAGATGCCAGCCGAGATATAGTGGCAGTTGGGGGCAGATTCGTCGTAAAAGCCCGATATGTATGGTGGGTTATTGGTTTGCACATACAATGGCTTTTCGTCGTCGACAAAGCCTGTTACAGCCATCATTCCGTTGTCGCCGGCCGCTAATGCCGTGTTCATCGAGTTAACGAAAAGGGCAAATTCGTCTTCATTAAAGACGGTATCTACCGTTGTAAGGACGAAAGGCGAAGCGTGAAGATAAGGGCTTAACTCGTAAAGGCTGTGCATTGAGCTGGGCGTACGCTTAACGATTATCCTCAACGGTACGCGTTTGCCCGCCAAGCCATTGCGCTGCACGTCCTTCAAATGGGCAGCAACGTCGGTCATCTGCTCGTTACAAATAACCACAATCTCGTCGGCCTTGTTGGCCAAGAATATTCTGATAAGCCTGTCAACAAGGTGTTCGCCCCCCACTCTGACCAGCGGTTTGGGCAATTGCACACCTTCTTGCATAAGGCGCGAACCTTCTCCTGCGGCTATAATTGCATACTTCATAACGTACTTTGCGTTGTAAAAACGAAGTTCGAGACTTATGGAAAAGCCCCTATAAGTGCAGTTTACCACTGCATAAAAACATCGACCAGTCCTCTAACTTCATGTGTTTGGGAATACGATGAGTGGTTAGAACCAACTACAAAGATAAGTAATTGTTGGCGAACACGGAAACTTTTCAATCGCAAATCGCCACACCAGACGCAAACAAGAACACTGCTTACGAAAAAATAGGCCAAACAAAAGGGAGAGAAAAGCCTCAACGAAAAAGCCATGTATAAGGGAGAAATACAGAGATTGAGGAAGAAAACAACGACACCGAGGGGCTTTAAACGTACGCGTAACTTCATTTAACACCACACAGTAAAACTTAAAAGAGAACTTTTTCGTTGAGCCAAATGAACAACGTCGAGCTTGCTTGGGCATTGTCCTGGCGAGAAAACGCACTTTTCGAGGAACGAAAGGAACGGCTAAATACAGCACTGCACAAACTTCATAGGGACAAAAAAGCGACGACCTTCGCAGGCTATCGCTTCAGATCTTCAATAGGTATCAGTCCTCTTCTAAGGTAAAAAGATTGTTTTCAGGATAACGTGTGCAAAGATAATTCTTTTTTGGCAGCCGCCCAACTTTTAATAGAAATTTCCTCGATATTGTCCTATTAAAGTATTACAAAGTTGCGTTTTAATGTTTCTAATGGTATACTTATACACGCCAACAAGGAAATCATTCGTCACAAAACAAACACAGCTCTGTTCATCTTCCGCAACAGACAGGCGTTACCGCCACTTATGCTAGATGCAAAGAACAAACTAACAGCACCAACTAGCTTTGGCACAAGGATAAAAATACAATGAATGGTGATAAAAGTATCGAGTTATAAGCGCGCCATTTCGCTATAACCGCACGGCGTAAGCAAACCCTACCTAGCGTGGTTCAATACACTGTTTGTTGTATTAGCTTGTGCTAAAGCTGTAGGAGCAAAGAGCAAACCATGCCCAAACAAGCAACATAAAGGCAGAATAACAGCCAAACAAAATGTTCGCACGCATTAAAAACACCTAGAACAGGCCATAAAAGTAAAGGCGGCGCAGATTTCTGGTTACGTTCTTGTCTCCAATGTCCGGTGTAACTTGTAAGAATTGAATTGGGGATAACCAAATCCTTGACGACCAAGAGATGCAATCATCACCGCGCCACCTTATTTATCTGAGTGCAAAATTAAATGGTTTTCAACTATTGGGCAATACTTAAAAGTTGGTAATTACCACGTTCATCAGTAATAGGTATATACCCACCTTATCTTTACATGCGCATAAGGCTTTATTTGGTACGCGCGCGTAAAATACCTATTAATAATTATTGGCCGTTTCGCTTTTTTTTTATTACTTTGCAAGTCGTTATAGCCCACATAATAACAAATAGGTAATCATTGGTATGAAGAATCATAAGATGTACGAACCCGACGATAAGATGATATTGCTTATCAAAGACAATTACAGCATCTTGCAGACGCTTAGCGCCTTCGGCATTAGCTTGGGTTTCGGCGATAAGACGGTGCGCGACGTGTGCGAGAGCCAAAGCGTAGACACCTATACCTTCTTGGCTGTGGTGAATTTCGCCATAAACGGCTATCGCGATTACGATGATGCCGATAAGCTTTCTATACCCACGCTTATCAAATACTTAAAGGCAAGCCACGAATACTTCCTCGATTTCCAACTCCCCTTCATGCGCAAGGCACTCGTTGCGGCACTGGACGAGAAAGATAACCTAGCTCGGCTCATACTTAAACTGTACGATGAGTATGCGCACAGCATACGTTCGCACATGCAGTATGAAGAGAAAATGGTGTTTCCATACGTAAACTCGCTGCTCAACAACAAGGCGCAGAACAACTACGACATCGAAACCTTCTCCAAACACCACGGCCAAACGGACGTGAAACTGCGCGAATTGAAGAACATCATCATCAAGTACCTGCCTTCCGACGGCCTTCGCAACAACCAATTAACTGCCGTTCTATACGACATCTACAACAACGAGGAATGGCTGTTGCACCACGGACAGGTAGAAGACGAGATATTTGTGCCTGCCATACGCCGCTTAGAGGCTAAGTCGAAACAAAACGACGTGTCGGTGAAGATTTCGAACATGATTAACCAAACCAACGACAACGCCGACAACCTAAGCGAACGCGAAAAAGAAGTAATTATCAGCCTAGTGCAGGGAATGACCAACAAGGAAATTGCCGACCACCTTTGCATTTCCATCAACACGGTGATAACCCACCGGCGAAACATTGCGCGCAAGCTGCAAATACACTCGCCAGCTGGGCTAACCATCTACGCCATTGTGAACAACCTGGTAGACATTTCCGCCGTAAACCTCTAAAACGCCCGCAAATGATGCACAACAAGCCTGAGCACATGCTCAAAGAACGTCCACGCATTGCCATCGTCGACCCAAACACGCTGGCCATTTTGGGACTGAAACAGATATTACAAAACGTGTTGCCCATCATGCAGGTAGACACTTTCAACACATTTGCCGAACTGAAAAGTGCCAATCCCGAAGTGTTTTTCCACTATTTCGTGGCCACTAGCGTTGTGATTGAAAACCGAACGTTCTTCCTTGAACACAAAAACAAGACCATTGTGCTTACTGCTTCTACCGAACCAAACAGCCAGATGGCGGGTTTTAACAGCCTTTGCATCAACGTTCCCGAAGAACAACTGGTGCGTTCCATCTTACAATTGGAGCAATACGCCCACGCTCATGGCCGCAATTTGCCGCCCCTACCCCATGCCTTACAGATGAAAATACTATCCGACCGCGAGATAGAAGTGCTTTCGCTCATTGTGCAGGGGCTTATCAACAAGGAAATTGCCGACCGCTTGAACATCGGCCTAACAACGGTTATCACACATCGCAAGAACATCATGGACAAGCTAGGCATGAAAAGCGTATCGGCACTTACCATCTACGCCGTGATGCACGGCTATGTAGACATCAGCAAAATCTGATGTCGACCACTTCCTAGGCTTTCCCCCTTCAATCCCATCGCATTAAGTATAACAACGTGTAAACCATGCCCGATTTCTTCCAGTTCAAGCAATTCACGATACACCAAGACCGCTGTGGAATGAAGGTAGGCACCGATGGTGTGCTGCTGGGAGCATGGGCAGAAGGCGGAAAACACATTCTCGACATTGGCACAGGAACAGGACTCATTGCGCTGATGCTTGCACAACGATACCCCGATGCTGAAATTACGGGGGTTGAACTTGACGAACAAGCCGCCCTGCAAGCACAAGAAAACGTAGCTGGCTCGCCGTTTGCCCATCAAGTAACGATAAACAACGCACCAATACAGCGTTTTTCGCACCAACCAGACCTGCATGGGCGTTTTAGTTCAATCGTATCTAACCCGCCCTTCTATCACTCGTTAAAAAGCAAAAGCCACGAACGCACGCTGGCCCGACATACCGAGAGCCTTACTTTTACCGAACTTTTCCAGTGCGTTAGCCTGCTCCTCGCTCCCGATGGCTGTTTCAGTGCGGTTATTCCCACCGAACAGATGGACAACTTTTTGGCCGAGGCTTGCATCAAAGGCCTATTCGTCTACCGCCTAGTTAAGGTGAAAACCGTGGAAACCAAGCCTGCCAAACGCTGCTTAGTGGCCTTTTCCAAACAACGTCCCGCCCACTTCGCGGAAGAAGAAGAGGCCACAATAAGAGATGCCCTTGGGCAATACACGGCCTGGTATTTGCAACTTACAGGCGACTTCTACTTAAAGTAATTGTCCACCCGTACACAATGAAACAACAAAACTACCGCATTTTGGGCGACAAGGATGCCGACTATTGCTTGATACAAGCCGTTGACGAGCACGACGAACAGCTGCTCGAAAAAGAGTTCGACGCCATTCGCCAACGCTGCAACGATAAGAAGGTGATGCTCGCCGCCTTTCTTGTAGACGATTGGTTTCACGACCTTAGCCCGTGGAAAGCTCCTGCTGTGTTCGGCAAAAATCATTTTGGCGACGGTGCTACCAACACATTAAATTTCGTTGTCAACACCTTTATCCCCCACCTTACAAACAATGTATTGGCGAAACCCACCGAAATGCAGTTCATCATCGGCGGTTATTCGCTCGCAGGTCTGTTTGCCCTTTGGGCCGTTACCCAAACAAAGCATTTCAAAGCCTGTGCCGCGGCCTCGCCTTCGGTTTGGTTTCCCAACTGGACTACATACGTATCGACATGCCATTTTCATGCCGACACCATTTATCTAAGCTTAGGAAATAAGGAAACCAAGGCCAAAAATCAGCTGTTAGCCCATGTGGGCGAAGACATGGAGAGCCTTCTGCGCCTACTTGAAAACAAGAAAACAACGTTTGAATGGAACGAAGGAAACCACTTCGCCGAAACGGATGTGCGCACAGCCAAGGCCTTTGCTTGGTGCATCAACCAGTTAGAGACCAATTGGCCCAAAACAATTTGAGGCAAGTTCTAAAAATTACCTTTGCTGTATTTTTAGCTTTTAGCTGAGCAGGTTTTGCTTGCTTCTTGAAGGAGCATAGTGAACTATAACTACTGAAAGAGAAAGCAAAAGATGCCAGATAAAAGCAAAAAGGAATGAAGAGCTATACAAGGAACATCAATTGAACCTTTGCGGGGATTTTTTAGAACATGCCTTAAACTTCCCTTTCACTGCTAAGCATGTAAACCAAACCGATTTGTTAGAACCATCTTTCAACCATTTTTCAACGGCTTGTTTTAGTTCAATACAGCATAAAGTCGTCCAGACTTTTAGTATCTCTACAAGTTGTGAGGTGCTTGTTATCTTTGGGATGCCAACACAAAATAAAAATAACTCTCATATACGAAGTGCAGGACAAAACAATTCACTGGCTTACAAACTCGCGAAAGCCCAACAACTCCCGAATGCAGCAACTCATCAACTCACAAACTCATCAACTCACAAACTCGCGAAAGCCCAACAACCACGGAAAACATCAACTCATCAACTTACAAACACGTCAACTCACAAACTCTCAACCCCGCCAAACCATCAACTCATCAGCTCACAAAATCATAATTCCACAAGCTTATCAACTTACAAACCCACCAGTTCAAAGTCTTAAAATAGTTATTTTTATTTTACAACACCACTCTAATTTTCACTTCGTTCTAGCAAGAATATTGGCTATAAAGTAGGTAAACAGCTACTATTTCTAACCTCTCACGTCTTTAAATTTGTCTGTTTTTAAGAAAACAACCTGCATTTTGCACCATTTAGCCTTTCTAGATTGGTTGCCAGCTCGCTATTTTTCAAGCCCGTTTTTCAGCATTTAGCTACCAAAAACGCACTTTTTTAAGTGTTTTTTGCCCACTTTGCGCCATGTATTTCATGGTTCAAAAGGGTTTTGTCTATACCTTTGCGGTGTATATTTATGCTTTTCGTCTCGCATTTAGCATCATTTTGCCTTGCATTTAGCACCAAAATGCAACGCGTTTTGCACCAAAATGCCTTGCGTTTTGCACCAAAATAGACCGCATTTTGCACCAAAACACATCGCGTTTAGCACCAAAATGCGTTGAATTTAGCGACAAACAGCCCCAAAACGGGTACGAATTGCGATTTTATGCAATGTGCATTCATTTTACTTGCATTTACAACTCACCCCTTTTTGCACCAAAACAAACCTCCGCGAGAATCGATTATTTGCGACAAGGTTGGCGATTGGTGGGCAGAAAGGGCACTCATAATGTTAAAATTCTTACTAAAAACTAGACAAAACAACAATTCTGTCGTATGCACGCATATGGGCAACGGCACGGAAAACACGTACACTTACAACCGCCAGCGCAAGCGGTTGCAGGGCCTAACTCATGAACTTCAAAAACTCATGAACTCAAAAACTCATGAACTTCAAAAACTCATGAACTTCAAAAACTCATGAACTTCAAAAACTCATGAACTCAAAAACTCATGAACTTCAAAAACTCATGAACTCAAAAACTCATGAACTCAAAAACTTATAAACTCAGAAACTTATAAACTTAAAAACTCACAAACTTATAAACTCAAAACCTCACAACCTAAAATCACTTCAACTCCAATTGTTCTTGCAAGCGCGCAATTTCATCTCGATACTGAGCAGCCTGAATAAAGTCGAGTTCTTTGGCCGCCTGTTTCATCAAAGCCGTTGTGTTGGCGATACTCTTTTCCAACTGTTGGCGCGTCATCCGTTCTACAATGGGGTCGGCAGCAAAGGCAACAGCATCGGGTTCCACATATCCACTCGTTTGCGAACGGTAACCCTTCGCAGTTTCCACAGTTGTGGTGTTACCTGTTAACGCCCCCTTGATGTCTTTCACAATCTGTTGCGGTGTGATGTGGTGCTCTGCGTTGTATTGCATCTGTATGGTACGCCGTCTAGCCGTTTCGTCAATGGTACGTTGCATGCTTTGCGTAATGGTGTCGGCATACATAATCACCTTTCCGTTAACGTTTCGGGCAGCACGTCCAGCAGTCTGTGTCAGCGAACGATGACTGCGCAAGAAACCTTCCTTGTCGGCATCTAGAATGGCAACAAGCGAAACTTCGGGCAAGTCTAGTCCCTCGCGCAAAAGGTTTACGCCCACAAGCACATCGTATTCGCCTGCACGAAGTGCGTTCATGATACGCACACGGTCCAGCGTAGCCACATCGCTGTGTATGTAATTGGTCTTTACGCCATGATCCAACAAATATTCCGTCAGTTCTTCGGCCATTCGTTTGGTAAGCGTTGTCACCAAAACACGCTCGTTCTTGTCGCTTCGTTCCAATATTTCAGCCAAAAGATCGTCTATTTGGTTCTCGCTCGGACGCACAACTATCTCAGGGTCGAGCAGTCCCGTTGGTCTAATCAGCTGTTCAACCACCACCCCTTCGGCCTCTCCAAGCTCGTAGTCGGCAGGCGTTGCCGACACATATATCACTTGATTGATAAGGCTGTGGAACTCTTCGAACCTAAGCGGGCGGTTGTCGAAAGCAGCGGGCAAGCGGAAACCAAACTCAACAAGGTTCTGCTTTCGCGCCCTATCGCCCCCGTACATGCCGCCAAGCTGAGGAACGCTAACATGACTTTCGTCGATAATCATCAGATAATCTTTTGGGAAAAAGTCGAGTAAGCAATACGGACGTTGACCAGGTTGGCGGCCATCGAAATAACGCGAATAGTTCTCGATGCCCGAACAGTGGCCCAACTCTTTCATCATCTCCATGTCATACTCCACCCTTTCCTTAATACGCTGGGCCTTAATGCCGTCGCCAAGTTCGTTAAAGAAATCAATTTGCTTAACCAAATCGTCTTGAATACAGCGTATGGCATGCTCCGTTTGGTCTTTCGTGGTGACGAAAAGGTTGGCGGGATATATCTTGTAATCGTTAAAACTATCAATGCGGTGATAAGTTAAGCTGTCCACTTCTTCAATGCTGTCTATCTCATCATCCCACCATGTGATGCGCAAAAGGTTGTCGCTATAAGCCATAGCCACGTCTACGGTATCGCCTTTCACACGAAAGTTTCCGCGTTGCAGGTCGATGTCGTTACGAACATAGAGCGAGTCTACCAGCTTACGAAGAAACTCGTTGCGGTCGATACGTTGCCCCTTTGACAGCGAAATAATTCCGCTTTCCATGGCCGTAGGCCCTCCCATACCATAAATGCACGACACGGACGACACCACTACCACATCTTTACGCCCCGAAAGCAAAGCCGACACCGCACGCAAACGCAGCTTGTCAATCTCGTCGTTGATGGCCAAGTCTTTCTCGATGTAGGTGTCTGTGGTGGGCAAATAGGCTTCGGGCTGATAATAGTCGTAGTACGACACGTAATATTCAACTGCATTGTTGGGAAAGAAGCTCTTCATTTCCTCGTAAAGCTGCGCCGCCAAGGTTTTGTTATGGCTCAGAACAAGTGTGGGCACGTTGTGCTGGGCAATAACATTGGCCATGGTAAACGTCTTACCCGACCCCGTAACGCCTAGCAGAACCTGCGCCTTGTCACCCCTTTCCAATCCTTCCGTAAGCTGCCTGATGGCTTCCGGTTGGTCGCCTGTCGGCTTATATTTCGACGTTAGTTTAAATTCCATAAGTGCAAAATTACAAAAAAACATCCGCTCAAATTGCTAAAAATAGCTTTTTATACTTTGTAAATAAGCGAAATATGTGTATTTTTGCAGTTCAAAAACAAGAACAAAAATAATGAAGAAGCCACTGCTCATCATTTCTACGGCCGCTTTGCTGCTTTCTAGTTGCGCACACGAATTCAATCAGGTGTACAAAAGCGACAACGTACAATACAAGTACGAGTACGCAAAAGAATGTTTCGCAAAAGGAAAGTACGTGCGCGCCATAACGCTTTTACAAGAGCTTGTAACCCTACAGAAAGGTACCGAGAATGCACAGGAAAGCCTTTACATGCTGGCTATGGCCCAATATAACAGTAAAGACTACGAAACGGCTGCTCAATACTTCAAGAAGTATTACCAATCGTACCCCAAAGGACGCTACGCAGAGATGGCACAGTTCTACGTGGGGCAAAGCTTGTTCATGAGCACCCCCGAGCCTCGCTTGGACCAATCGAGGACTATCCAGGCCATAACCGACTTCCAAACTTTCTTAGACCTGTATCCCGACTCGAAGTTAAAGCCTCAGGCTCAGCAAAGACTCTTCGACCTGCAAGACAAGTTGGTTGAAAAGGAATTGTACACAGCCAAATTGTATTACGACTTGGGCACTTACTTTGGCAATTGCAACTTTGGCGGCAACAACTATGAGGCTTGTATCATCACTTCGCAAAACGCTTTGAAGGATTATCCTTATAGCCGGCTGCGCGAAGACTTTGCCGTGTTGCTGATGAAAAGCAAGTTTGAACTGGCACAACAAAGCGTAGAAACAAAGAAGTTGGAACGCTTTCAAGATGCCGAAGACGAGTGCTACGGTTTCATCAACGAATATCCTGACTCGAAAGAGCGCGTGTTGGCAGAGAAATACATTGCCAAATGCAAGGAGATAACGAAAAATTGAATTAGTAATTAAACAGAATAGGAACATTAAATTTATGGATTACAAAAAGTCGAAGGCTCCGCTAAACACCATCACAAGAGACATTATGGACTTGTGCAACGAAACGAACAACATCTACGAAAGCGTTGCCATCATTGCCAAGCGGGCTAACCAGATAAGTGTTGAGATTAAACAAGACTTGAACAAGAAGTTGCAAGAGTTCGCCTCGTATAACGACACGCTGGAAGAGGTATTCGAAAACCGCGAGCAGATAGAGATTTCGCGTTACTACGAAAAGCTGCCGAAGCCCACATTGTTGGCTACACAAGAGTTTGTTGACGATTGCATTTACTGGCGCGACCCGTCGAAAGAAGGACAACAGGTAGACTAATGTGGCAACGTAAGCAAACCGTATTCATGGTGTTGGCCATCGCCTTCACCATTGCTTGCCTGTGCTTACCGTTGGGATATTTCGAACCAAAGGGCATGGGACTGAATGCAGACTTGTTTAACCTCTGGATTAAACAACCGGAAGGAGGCGTAAGTATGGCATCAAGCGTGCTTTTCGCCATTCAAGTTCTTACGGCATCCATCGGCGTTTGGGCGATAGTGGGCTTTCGTAATAGGCCTCGCCAAGCCAAGTTGTGCGTTGTTAACATACTACTTCTGATTGTTTGGTACGCGCTTGCAGCCTTTTATGCGTTGCACGTTGGATTTCGCGACTATACTTTCCACGCCAACATCGCCATTTGTTTCCCGTTCGTTGCCATTATTCTTTATTGGATGGCACGCAGGGGTGTGCTTGCCGATGAAAAACTGGTGAGGGCAGCAGACAGGATAAGATAAAGCCTTTAAGTAAAAGTTAATATTCGCTTATCAAGGAGTTAATATTGGCTTATCAAATAGAGAAAGGGGAAACGCCGTAATGGTGTTTCCCCTTTCTTATTTCTATTACTATGCGATAAGTTTATTGGTGTTCGGGTCTTAACAGGTCGTTTACAGTCTTTACGGGGTTGAACGTAGACAACGGCACTTCAACAAACACCGTATTCCAATCGCTCATGGCACCATTCCACAAGCCAGGAAGTTCCAAAGCTTTCAGCTGTTTGCCGTTCTTGCTCTTCGAACTGATAAATCCAGTGTTGTGATCTACGAAGTCGGGCAAGTGGAAAGACTTGCCACGATAGTCGCGAATGCCGCAAACAAGGTCAACAGGATTGAAGTGTGTGCCATCCTTAAAGGCCTTAACGTACTCGGCATTGTTGCTGTCTATTTGGCTACTTTCAAGAATTTGCAAGCTAACCGTTCCGTCTTCGTTATAAGTAAGGAATGGTCCGCCGCCAGGTTCGCCCACATTCTTAACCATACCACAAACACGCATAGGCCTGTTAAGTTTCTTGTGGAGGTACTCGGCCAATGCCTTATCGTCGAGTTCGCTTACACCTTCGCGCTTACAACACAGTTCCTCTTCAAGGAAGTGCACCATTTCATCAAGCTGTTTGCGCGTACACCCGCCTTCATCAAGCATCAACAAGTAGGCAAACGCCCGCTTTTGCAAATGTACAAGAATGCCGCCAAGCAACTTTTTATAGGTAACGGTGTCGTCTTTAAGTCTATCGGGCACCACGTTATCAATGTTCTTAATAAACACCACGTCGCCTTCTACATCGTTCAAGTTCTGAATTAGCGCGCCATGACCGCCTGGACGGAAGAGCAACGAGCCGTCTTCGTTTCTGAAAGGCGTGTTGTCGGGGTTCACTGCAAGCGTGTCGGTAGAGGGTTTCTGCTCAGAAAACGAGATGTTCAGGCGCGTATTGTAAACATTTTCGTACTTCTCAGCCTTCTCGGCCACCTTATCTTTGAAGAGTTGCAGATGGTCGTGCGACACCGTGAAGTGAACATTTGCCTCGCCATTAGATGCCGCATAGAGAGCCGCCTCAACGAGATGCTCTTCCAAAGGCGTGCGCGGTTCGTCGTCGTAGTTGTGGAAAAGCAACAGCCCTTTGGGCAAATTGCCATAGTTCAGCCCTTCTTCGCCCAACAAATGCGCCACAATCTCCTTATACCGACCAGCCTCTTTCAAGTCGCAAACACTGCTTTGCGTGTCGGCCTTGCAGCTTTTGCAAAGCTGTTTCCTAAATGCAAACAACTTCGTATTGTCAAAAAACTCTTTCTCAAAGGCGTTTGTGGGCTCGTTGTAGGGCGCATCGAGAAACGCGAAGAGGTCTTTGAACATCCTACTAGCCGCTCCCGATGCAGGAACAAACTTCACAACCTTGCGGCCTTCGGCCTGATAACGCTCCCATTCGGCCAAAAACGCGTCGCGTTCTGTTGCCGTTGGAGCCATAATTCCATTGCCTATTGATGCCGCAGCTTGCAGTTTAAGGTAAGGAAAACCCTTACGGTGCTGTTCCATTTGGTGCTCAACCGTCGCCTCGCTGATGCCTAGGCCCTCAATCTGTTGTAGGTCTTGTTTTGTTAACATAATATCTAGGTTTTATATTATATGTGTAAAGTGCTGAACAAATGTAACAACTTTTCTGCTAAACAAGAAATTATTGGGCTATTTTTTGTATCTTTGCAATAATCGGAGTAGCCAATCTACTCCTTATTTATTATATATATAGGCAAAGATGGAGCAAGTAAACGGATGCCCATTGCTAACGTTCAGGGTAACCTTTCAGCATGGTGAATGGGATATTATGTCACAACACATATCGCCAAACACTAAGAGATGCGTCCCCCTCTTTAACAAAGCCTATGAGGTTGACTAAGAAAAAAGACAGCGTATGGAAGAAAAACTCGTTTTCAGTACAGAGGAACAAGACACTGCTAACGGCCTCTTGTCTAAGCTGTTGGCCAACGATGCCAACGGCTTTCAACCTAACGATGCAGAAAAACTACGCCAACACATTGACCAATACGTTCATTCGGGAACACTACAACGCAACATCTTCGGGCTTAATCCCATTGTCTACGCCCTAGAAACGGCCGAAATAGCCTTCGACGAAATAGGATTGAAACGCGATGCGATAATAGCCATCGTGCTATACACGGGCGTTGTGGCTGGACTTAGCGACACAACACAGATAGAAAAAGACTTTGGCCGAGGCGTAGCGCAAATAATTCACGGGCTTGTTAAGGTGCAAGAGCTGTACAAAAGAACGCCTGTGGTGGAGAGCGAGAATTTTAGAAACCTGCTCATCTCGTTCGCCGAAGACATGCGCGTGATACTCATCATGATTGCCGACCGCGTTAATCTGATGCGACAAGTGCGCGATACCGACAACGAAGAGGCGCGATTGGAGGTGGCACAAGAGGCTAGTTACCTGTATGCACCCCTCGCTCACAAGCTGGGACTGTACAAGTTGAAGAGCGAACTGGAAGATTTGAGCCTGAAATACTTGGAGCACGACGCCTATTACATGATTAAAGACAAGCTCAACGCCACCAAGAAGTCGCGCGACAGCTATATCGAACGTTTCATAACGCCCATACAACAACGACTGGAAGAGGCCGGATTGCACTTTCACATGAAAGGCCGAACGAAGAGCATACACTCTATTTGGCAGAAAATGAAGAAACAAAAGTGCAACTTCGAGGGCATTTACGACCTCTTTGCCATACGTATCATCATCGATTCGCCCATAGATAAGGAGAAGATGCAATGCTGGCAGGCCTACTCTATCGTAACAGACATGTACATGCCCAACCCAAAACGCCTGCGCGATTGGCTCAGTGTGCCCAAAAGCAACGGCTACGAAAGTCTACACATCACGGTGTTGGGCCCCGAAAACAAATGGGTTGAAGTGCAGATACGCACCGAACGGATGGACGAAATAGCCGAAAAAGGACTGGCTGCACACTGGCGTTACAAAGGAATTAAGGGAGAAAGCGGCATAGACGAATGGCTTTCGAACATCAGAGCCGCCTTGGAGAACAACGACGACTTGCAGTTGATGGACCAATTCAAGATGGGACTGTACGAAGACGAAGTGTTCGTGTTCACACCCAAAGGCGAATTGCTCAAATTTCCCAAGGGAGCCAACATCCTCGACTTTGCCTACCGCATCCATTCGGGCGTAGGAAACAAGTGTGTGGGCGGCAAAATCAATGGCAAGAACGTATCGTTCAGAGCCGAATTGAAGTCGGGCGACGAGGTGGAAGTCATTACGCAGAGCAACCAAACGCCCAAACAAGAATGGATAAACATCGTTAAAACCCCACGGGCGAAGGCTAAAATAAAGCTGGCACTCAAAGATACCATCGCCAAAGACACCGTCTACGCCAAGGAACTGCTGGAAAGAAGGCTCAAAAACAGAAAGATTGACTTCGACGAAAGCACCATGATGCACCTCATCAAGCGTATGGGCTTTAAGGTTGCAACCGACTTTTACAAGCAAATAGCCGACGAAAAGCTCGACGTTAACGAGGTTATCGAGAAGTATGCAGCGGTGCGCGACTACGACCAAAACCTTAATGCGCCCCAAACGACAAGGAGTGCAACCGAGTATAGCTATGACAATCCCGACGAAGAGATTGCCAGAAACAACGACGACGTTTTGGTTATCGACCGCAATTTAAAAGGAGTAGACTACTCGTTGGCCAAATGTTGCCAGCCCATATATGGCGATCCGGTGTTCGGTTTCGTTACGGTGAGCGGCGGAATTAAGATACACCGCGCCAATTGTCCTAACGCCCCCGAACTGCGCAAACGCTTTGGCTACCGCATTGTGAAAGCCCGATGGAGCGGAAAGAGTGCAGGACAATATAGCATCACCATCAAAGTGGTGGGCAACGACGACCTCGGCATTGTCAACAACATTACGAGCATCATCTCGAAAGAAGAGAAAATCGTGATGCGTTCCATCAATATCGACTCGCACGACAGCCTGTTCGACGGCACTATCGTTGTGCAATTAGAAGACGTTACCAAGTTGGAGGCGCTGATGAAAAAGCTACGAACCGTTAAAGGCGTTAAGCACGTGTCGCGCCTGTAAGGCTAATCCCTGCAACAAAACCAAGGGGAACGAACAACAGGAACGCTCACAGCGCAGACTCATCCGCGCCAATAAAGACCGCGTAAATGCCCCTTCGCCCCCCTTACAACAACCAAAGTATAAAGCAACAGAATGAACAAACAAGATTTAAGAATAGTTTTCATGGGCACGCCCGAATTTGCAGTGCCATCGCTTAAACTGCTTGTCGAAGGCGGTTACAACGTGGTGGCCGTGGTTACACAGCCCGATAAGCCCGTGGGCAGACACGGTTCTACCCTTCAAGCACCCCCCGTTAAGCAGTATGCCCTGTCTAAATCCATACCCGTATTGCAGCCTGAGCGCATGAAAGACGAGGATTTTCTATGCCAACTCCGTGCTTTCGATGCCCATCTGCAAGTGGTTGTGGCCTTTCGCATGCTGCCCAAGCAGGTGTGGAACCTGCCACCCTTCGGCACTTTCAACGTACATGCAGCCCTACTTCCACAATATCGCGGAGCCGCCCCCATCAATTGGGCGGTCATCAATGGCGAAACAGAAACAGGCGTTACCACTTTCTTCCTGGACGAAGACATCGACACGGGCCGAATTATCGACCATAAACGCCTGCCCATACCCGATGATGCCAACGTAGAATGGGTGTACAACCACCTGATGAACCTTGGTGCAGAGCTGTGTATCGAAACCGTAGACCGCATTTTGCAAAACGACGGCAAGGTTGAGAGCACCGAACAACCCCAAGACCTGCCCTTAAAACATGCGCCGAAGATATTTAAGGAAACCTGCCAAATAGATTGGAACCAACCTGCAAAGCGCATATACGACTTTATTCGCGGACTAAGCCCCTACCCTGGCGCGTGGACCGAGATACAAAAAACAGGCATCGAGGGCGAGAACAAACCCCAAGTGCTGAAAATTTTCAGTGCAACAAAAACCCAAATACCAGCAAATGCCCAGCCGGGAACATTTGTTGTAGAAGGCAATCGCCTATTCGTAAACACTGCCGACAGCCTACTTGAACTGCAAGAAATACAGCTGGCAGGCAAGAAACGCATCTCCAGCCGCGACTTTCTCAATGGCACTCGCGATGCAAACCTATATCGTGCCATCAGCCAATGAACCTTGCGCACACCACGTTTTAGCAACTAAATAAAACGCCATTTGCTTGGGGCTAACGTATTTTTGTTTTATATTTGCAAGTCGAACAGAAGAAAAACAACATGACAAGAGAAGAAGACATCAAGAAAGCCGTTGAGGTATTAAGGAAAGGCGGCATCATACTCTACCCCACAGACACCATTTGGGGTATCGGATGCGATGCAACCAATGCCGAGGCGGTGGCCAAAGTGTACCAAATAAAACAGCGCGACGACTCCAA
Organism: uncultured Prevotella sp.; assembly: GCA_938028745.1. Classification (GTDB taxonomy): domain Bacteria; phylum Bacteroidota; class Bacteroidia; order Bacteroidales; family Bacteroidaceae; genus Prevotella. The sequence goes on along the minus strand of CALIZL010000100.1, from coordinate 29,317 downwards.
GGCAATGATATGCCTTGTAGATTCGGCCACGCGCATGCAACGATATGTGCGTAACGTGCCCAACGTGGCATGGGATTTGGTGGAGCTTGCCACCAAACCCACAACGCTAATACTCGACGATGCCGTTAACCTTGCGCCCAATCTCATTGCCGAAGACGGGTCGGTGGCCTTGCGTGTAACGGACGAACCATTCTCAAAAGAACTGTGTTACCGTTTTCAAAAGGCTTTGGTTAGCACCAGTGCCAACATTAGCGGACAGCCCGCAGCACAAAATTACAAGGACATTAGCGAAGAATTGCTCAACGCCGTCGACTACGTGTGCTGGTCCAGACGGCAAGAACACAAGCCGCATACGCCTAGCTGCATCATCAAGTTGAACAAAGACGGAGAAGTAACCGTAATACGCAAGTAACGCCAACACACTTAGAACAACACAGACAAGCCTAAGAAATGGATACGACAATAGAGATTGAAGACAAAACCCCGATTGGCAGGTTTACCAAATGGCGCACCGAACACCTTTCAACAAGGCAATTCACGCTCATCCTCTCGTTCTTCGTGGGGTTGTTCGCTGCCATTGCGGCCTATTCTCTGCACTGGATTATCAAGCAGATACAAATGCTCCTCACCGAAGGGTTCACCATATCTTCCATCAACTGGTTGTATCTTGTTTTCCCCGTTGTAGGTATTTATCTCACGTCCCTATTCATTAGGCATGTCGTTAAAGACAATATCTCGCACGGAATCACCCGTGTGCTCTATGCCATATCCACCAAGCAAGCGCGTTTAAAGGGGCACAACTGCTGGTCGTCTGTCATCGCATCGGCCATCACCATCGGGTTCGGAGGCTCGGTAGGAGCAGAGGCACCCATCGTATTAACGGGGTCGGCCATCGGCTCTAACCTCGGACAGCTCTTTAAACTCGACAACCGCACCATGATATTGCTTGTTGGTTGCGGTGCATCTGCCGCCATCGCAGGCATTTATAAGGCGCCTATTGCAGGCTTGGTGTTCACCTTAGAGGTGCTCATGGTCGACCTGACTATGGCCTCTTTGCTGCCCATACTCATCGCTTGCGTAACGGCCACATGCTTTACTTACATCTTTGTGGGCACCGATTCGATGTTTACCTTTCACCTCGACGGCGAATGGATGATAGAACGTGTGCCTGCAAGCGTGTTGTTCGGCATCTTCTGCGGTATGATTAGCCTTTACTTCATGCGCACCATGACCGCTTGCGAAAACGTATTCGGCAAGATGAAGAACCGCCCATACCAACGATTAGTTTTGGGCGGTATCATTCTCAGTTCGCTTATTTTCCTTTTCCCTTCGCTGTATGGCGAGGGTTTAAGCTCGGTAAACACCCTACTCAACGGCAATACCGAAACCGATTGGAGTCAGATACTCAACAATTCGCTGTTCTATGGCCACGACAACCTGTTGGTTGTGTATGTTGGTCTGGTGCTTTTCACCAAGGTATTCGCCACATCGGCCACCAATGGCAGCGGCGGTTGTGGCGGAACGTTCGCCCCCTCGCTGTTTATCGGCGGCTTTGGCGGCTTTTTCTTCGCCCGTTTGTGGAACATGTACAACATCGGTGTGTACATTCCAGAAAAGAATTTCACGCTACTGGGCATGGCAGGCGTAATGACTGCCGTGATGCACGCGCCGCTTACGGGCATATTTCTCATTGCCGAGATAACCGGGGGCTACCAATTATTGTTGCCACTGATGATTGTTTGCATCAGTTCTTACCTCACCATCAACATTTTCGAGCCGCATAGCATTTATAGCATGCGTCTTGCACGCGAGGGAAAACTCATCACCCACCACACGGATAAGTCCATCCTTACGCTAATGAGTATGGAAAGCATCATCGACAAGAACTACATTGCCGTTAATCCCGAAATGCCTTTGGGCAAGTTGGTGTATGCCATCAGCCGCAGCCACACCAGCTTTATCCCCGTACTAGACCATGCGGGAAGGCTCATTGGCGAGATAGACGTTACCAAGATAAGGCACATCATGTTCCGAACAGAGCTATATCAAAAGTTTAGTGTGGCGCAAATAATGATTCCCACGCCTGCCGTGCTTGGACGTAACGACCCAATGGAAGAGGTGATGAATAAGTTCGACAAGACAGACGCAACTTATCTGCCCGTTGTCGGTGCCAATAACGAACTGCAAGGATTCATTTCGCGCACACGCATGTACGCCATGTATCGTAAGATGGTGGCCGACTTCTCCACCGAATAAAGGGAATGGTGAGGGTGTGAGTTTTTCAGTTAGTGAGATTATGAGGTTGTGAGTTGATAAGATTGTGAGTTGTTGATATTCATAAGTTTTTAGCTTGTGGCCGAATGTAATAAAAACTCATAAACGCATGCACCCATCATACTAGTTCACTCATTAACTGGTCAAATCGTCAACCGGTCAACCCATTTATAGTTTCACACAACGTTAAATAGCTAATTAGAGATGAAGAAAGAAAAGTTTTTTGGTTATGTAGGATGGGTGGGTATGTGTACCTCCATCCTTATGTACGTGTTTTATTTTCCACAAATACAGGAGAATTTAAACGGCAACAAAGGCTCGTTTATTCAGCCTTTCATGGCAGGCATCAACTGCACGCTATGGGTTTGCTACGGTTTGTTTAAAGAAAAGCGCGACCTTCCTTTGGTTCTAGCCAATTCGCCAGGCGTTATTTTCGGGTTCTTCGCTGCGTTCACCGCGCTATAAGCCAATCCTAGTTTTGTTATGAGCTTGTAAGTTGATGAGTTTATGATGCTGTGAAGTTTCTCGCAAGCCAAAACCGCTAAACCCATTAACTTACCAACTCATAACGCTTACCCAATTATCTATTCACCAACTTGTTAACGTAACCACTTGTCGACTTCATCCACTTGTCAGCTCGTCAACTTGTTAACTCGTCAGCTCATAAACCATTTAACCCATCAACTTGTTAACCTGTCATCACATAAAGTAGCGAACCCTCCACCCTTGTCAACTCGTTTGCTGGTTAACTCATCAACTAACCAACTCAAAACCCATCAACTCACAAACTCATAGGTTTATAAACCCACAAACTTAAATCGTTGCTTTTATTTTACAAAACCACTCCTTTCTTCACTCCATTCTAGCGGAAGTATTGGTTAAAAAGTTGGCAAAAGACCACTATTTCTCGCTTTTCACACCTTGAGGTTTGTCTATTTTTAAGCACAAAACCTGCATTTTGCACCATTTTGCCCTTCTAGTTTGGTTGCCGGCTCGTAATTTTGCAACCCAAATTAGTCGCTTTTAGTCCCTAAAATCCAACTTTTTAACGACTATTTTGCCCCTTTCGGCCATGTTTTTAATGGTTCTAAAAGGTTTTGTTTATACCATTGCAGTGTATTTTTATGCTTTTCGTTCCGCATTTAGCGGCATTTTACCCTGCATTTAGCACCATTTTACCTTGCGTTTAGCACCAAAACGCACTGCATTTAGCACCAAAACGCACTGCGTTTAGCGGCATATTGCACGCTATTTTGCACCAAAACGCACTGCATTTTACTGCAAATAGCCCGAAAAATGGTGTAAATGGCGGTTTAGGAGAATATATATTCATTTTGCCTGCATGTACAACGTCCCCCTTTTTGCATCAAAACCAACCTTCGCGAGAATCGATTTTTTGCGGGCAAGGTAGCGATTGGTGAACGGAAAGGGCACTCAGAATGTTAAAAAACGCAGTAAAAACATTACAAAATCCGAGTTGATAAGGCCATAAATGAACCAGTTGACAAGTTTTTAAGTCGGCGCGAACAGATTTAGCTTACTTCCTATAGTTGTGTATAGTGAACGATACTAGTGAAAAAATTAACCAAAGATACCTGATAAAAAGCAAAAAAACACCGAAGAGTAACATATAAAAGCAATCTTACTGATTTGTAAACTTACTTTATTTATCTTCAGAATGAAAAACTTTTGTCCAAACCACCAATCTAAATCGATGCGACGTGGTATCCTAGCACTTGCGTTTGTTCGTTTTATCCATTATTATTTTCAGTAAGTTATCTGATTAGCAGAATAAAATATCATAAACAAATAATTATATTTATTTATCATGGTTAAAGGTGATTGAACATGCTTTATAACACATTAAAACATTGTTATCATTCAAAAAAAACGAAGTAAATTTGCAGCGTATTAATAAACATAATGTTGAATCTTAATTGTATTTATTTATGATGCTAAGAAGACAACAATGGTTTTACACTTTGACAAGGTGGCAAACTTTTAAACAAAGAATGGGCACAGTAGCAAAAATAGCTACCTGTGCCGTAGTGATGAGCCTTGCGGCTTGTGGTAACAATGAAGACCCGAATGGAGGCGGGAGTGCTAATGGCGGCGATGACAATGGGGCAGGCATTAAAGCCATGTTAAAGGAAAACTTCCTGGACGACCCCAAACATAACATCAATAGCATTCAGGTTGGAGAACTTGTGCGTTATGATTTAGAAGTAACGGGAACTGGTGATGCAAAGGATTTCGATTATAAGTTCGATCCAAATAGTGATGCCAATGGCCGTCATGCACGTTTGGGAAAGGATTACGAGGCATGGATATTTACCGAAGCTAATTACAAGGTATACAAAGACCAGAAGACACCTATTGCAAAACGAAACAAAATGATGCAAGAAGCGAAATTAAAGGAGGCTGGCATGACAATTCAGCCTAACGCTAAATATGTTATGCTTGTTAGGCCAATGTGCCCAGGTACATTCCAATTAGATGCAAAATGCACAAAGACCAAAAAAGGAGATGTAAAAGATATAAACGCTAAAACTCCAATTTGCTTTAATTGTACAAAAGTTGAGGGATGGTGGTTTGACCATGAAGATGAGAAAGGCAACATCTTTAGTCATTCAAAGAGCCATAATAATTTTTATTTCCAAATTAATGATGGTGATGAGGCTGCAGATAAATACTTGACACAAAGAGAAAATAGAGAGATAAAGTATGATGTAACTTATAATGGGAACAATTATGGAGGCAAGTTTGTTGAAGGACGACCTATTCTATTCTACTCAGACGAGCCAAGGAAAGGAGCAGCCTCAATCGTACATAACCAAACTATAACTTCGATTACCCTTCATATTAGCGAGTTAGGACGTGAATCCATAAATATCACGTATTATGATATTAAAATGAACCAAAGATATTCTGAGTAATGAAAAAGCAAGCATTTTTAGGAATGTCGCTTGTTGCAGCGACATTGGTATTTATGGGGTGTTCAAATGATAATGGCCCCGCAGCGTTAGAGAATCTTAAACCTGTGCAGTTTAATGCTGTTGCAGACAAAGTAATTTCTTCTGAACCCACAGAAGATGTGAGTGGTGGCAAGAGAATATTGCGCCAAGTCGTCAGGAAACAGATGACGTTGGCTCCTGTACAATTGGTTACGGCCGACCTGTCGGAGGTAATTTACCCAGGATGCGTATTGCGAGGCGACCATTTTATGGAGGGAGATTATACGCCAGTTCCCATCACCAACCCACAGCCCATTAAGATTTCTGCCACATTGTTGGGCAAAGGCATTGATGCGTCAGAAGAAACACCGCCCGTACTGAGTAACGTAAGGGCGTCTATCAATAAGATACTTTTCCCTAATAAGGGTATGATAAAGTACGATAACGCACCTGCATATATGACTTATCAAAGCAATGAAGTGGATACCGAAGAGAGCTTTGAAAAGACTTTTGGCATACATGTAAAAGCCAGTGTGCTGAAAGGTATTATTAGTGCACACTTTGATTACAACTACAGTAAGACCAAAAGCCACAAGAAAAAGTATGTGCTTATTAAGGTTAGACAACATCTTTATAGCATAGCGGTAGATACAAAGGCCCCCAACTCATGGGGAAAGTTTGGCGAATTGGGAGAGTACGAACCCGTATATGTGAGCAATGTAGATTATGGGCGCGTGTTGCACTTATTGGTTGAAACCACCGAAGATTCCGAAACGACGACCAAGAGTATCGAGGCTGGCGTATCGGCAGCATTCCCCAAATTTAGTGGAAGCGTTGACACAAAGATCGTAGACAAGTGCAAGGATCTGTTTAGAGAGCAAAAGATAAGGATTCTTGTTGCAGGTGGTCCTTTGTCTAATTCTAAGACCGTCACTAGTTATGAGTCGTTCATAGATGCCATAAGTTCACCCAGCGCACAATCGCTCATTGAATCTGCTGTACCTATCTCATATAGGGTTCGATCTTTACGTAGCAATCGCGAGGTGGAAGTGCGCGCTTGCTACACAGAAGTACAGTTTGTACCTGAAAAATAGAATGCTTCGGATGTACAACAAGCAGAGGATGCCCCCTGTTAAGCTATGGCTTAGCTTGTAACTTACATTCTTCGTGTTATTTGTATAAAAGTATTAGCCCCAAGCAAGACAATGCTTGCTTGGGGCTAAGTTTTTATTATAGTTCTTATTCTTTTTTCTTCCGTTCTGCCTCTTTTATTATGCCGTGTCGGTAGGCATAGAGCAGTTCTTCCAAGTCGGCCACCTGCTTGTTCAGTTCAACGCCCTTGTCGGTATCGGCCACTAGCATCCTATGCGACGACATTTCGATAATCTGCGTGGTACTCTTAATGTCTCTTCCTGTGCGAATGGCATCCATTGCACTGGCGAAAGGCTCGTGCTGAACCAATTGGAAACCACGGCTATGATACACCAATGTGTAGCCTGCAATGCCCGTTTCCTTGTGATAAGCCTCAGAGAAACCACCATCAATGACCATCAGCTTGCCGTTGGCCTTTATCGGATTTTCGCCATTAGCCACGTGTACGGGTACATGCCCGTTGATGATGTGCCTGTTTTCGCCCTTAACATCGAAGGCATCAAGAATGCTGTCAACCACCGCCTCGTTGTCTCGCAGGGTAAAGTAGTTGCCTTTTTTCTCCTTATGCGTTTCTTTTTCGGCGATGAAATAACGTTCGAAGGTGGCCATCTTCGATTTGTCGAAGAGGGGCGAGTCGGGTCCGCACCATAGATAAAGAAAATAATCAATGGCATACTCGCGTTCTTCAGGCTCGGCATCCTTTTGGTAGGCGGTGCGAACAAGCATGCCAATGTTGTGCATCAGCTTTCGTCCCGAAAGGGTCTGCCCAGGAAACACCTCCACTTCTTTAAGCGTTGCATCATCGTTTAGCGGCACCGAAGCATGGAAAAGCAAGTTGTTGTTATAGATGGCGTACATGCAACCATGCTGCAAAAGCAGGCGCACATGGCGTTGTAACTTCTCGCTCACCTTGAAAGAGTGGCGTAGACGTTTGGCCAACATCTTCTCTTCGGGCGTAAGTTCCAACGGAGTGTTGGGGTCTATCGTTGGGAACTCGTTGCTGGTGAGTTGGTATTCCTTCCCATCGAGCATGATAACACCTCTTGTATAGTCGATGTGGTGCAACACGGCTCGGTCGGTCATTTGCCAATGGGGATGTTTTTCAAAGAGTTGTGCCTCTACCTTGAACTGTATTACGGCAATGGCCTTGTGCATAAGTGCCGTAAGCCGCATTGTTTTTTCATCGAGTTTCATTGATTCGCCACTGCTCTTCGGAACGAACTCCTTACATGCGGTGTCGCCATAAGTTTCCATTGCAAAAGTGGCAAGCGGCACAAGGTTGATGCCGTAGCCTTCTTCGAGCGTGGTGAGGTTGGCATAGCGTAACGACAGACGTATCACATTGCAGATACATGCCACGTTGCCGGCAGCCGCTCCCATCCAAAGCATATCGTGATTGCCCCACTGTATGTCCCAGCTGTGGTAGCGTTCCATCGTGTCCATGATGACATGCGCCCCAGGTCCGCGGTCATATATGTCGCCAAGTATGTGTAGCTGGTCGATGGCCAAACGCTGAATAACGTTGCAAATGGCCACAATAAAGTCGTCGGCACGTCCTGTGCTGATAATTGTTTCAATAATAACGTTTACATAAGCCGCCTTGTTCGAGTCGTCAACACGTTCGTGCAACAACTCTTGTATAATATACTTAAAGTCGGTTGGCAGTGATTTGCGTACCTTCGACCGTGTGTACTTACTCGAAACGTCTCTGCATACGCTCACTAGTTGATGAATGGTGATGTGATACCAGTCGTTAATGTCGGTTTCGCTCTCCTTAACTAGTTCTAGCTTTTGTTCTGGATAGTATATAAGCGTGCACAGTTCGCGTTTCTCCGTTTCGCGCAACGTCGTTCCAAAAATGTCGTTCACCTTACGTTTGATGTTTCCTGATGCGTTTTTCAGCACATGTTGAAAAGCCTCGTACTCGCCATGCAGGTCGGCTAAGAAGTGTTCCGTACCCTTGGGTAGGTTAAGTATGGCCTGCAAGTTGATTATCTCGGTGCTGGCCTCGGCCACAGTTGGGAACGATTGTGCCAAGAGTGTAAGGTAGCGCAAGTCGCGTTCTATTTCGTATTTTTTCTTTTTCATCTAATTGTAAACCTTTGTTATCTTGTTCGTTAAGCTTTTTGTTTGTTTGTCGTCGAGCGGAAGAATGGGCATGAATCCTTCTGGCAGTTTGAACAAATGGTGCATAACGCTCTCCACCCGTCTGAAAAAAGGCAACAGCTTAACCTTGTTTAGTGCTTGTACAAGGGCCTGTTCGTCGTAATCGGTGAGCCTTAAATTGGCGTAAAGCGTTGCCAACAATTGCAGGTGCGCCGTGTCTTTGGGCAGGGCATCGTACAAAGTGCGCACAATTTCGACGATACCATCTACCGTGGAATTATCGTCTGGGTTGTCCGTTTCTTCTTGTTGTTCGTCCTCGGCCTCTTGTTCTTCGCCTTCGGCAAGGTTGTCGTCTTCGGGAATGGGGTCGAAACAGAAGGTTTCGAACTTAGAAAGGTCGGTCGAAGGCGTTTCGGTTTGCAGCCTTTCCAGTCCTTTTCTCACCAAGTCGAGCACGCGTTCTTGTGCGGCATACATCAATACGTACCGCCATTGGGGCGTTGTAAGCGCGTCGATGGTTTCAAGGCGCAGGTCCATTGCGGCGAACATTTCGGCATCTATGCCAGCAAGCACCAACGCGCCCACTAGTTCGAGGTCGGCCGCGGTGAGCATCGTGGCAGGCCAGGTGTTGAGCGTTTTATGATAAAGGCGCACAAACTGGGCTGCCATGTCCGCAGTGTCAATAGCTCCGCTGATACGTGGATTGTCTATACGCACGATGTTTGCAGTGGCGTTTAGGCTTTTTAGCGTGTTGCTTTCGAACTGTCCGCAAGCGTGAACCACCTCTACCCTACTCAACATTCGTTGCACAGGAATGTTGAGCAGCATGCGTTTTACTTTTAGAAGGTTGTGTATTCGCCAGGGGTTAAGTTCGCCAAAGGGCGACAACACCACGGGCGTATGCGTGCGTAGTGCCATGTTGTATAGGCGTAGTGCCTTGGCATCCCAGCAACCAAAGATATGAAATAGGGAGAAATCGTGTCGCCACAGGGGCGCATCGAATGTTATTTCGATGTCGGGGTTGGTATCTAAAAGGGCAAAAAGCGTTGTCAGATATTGCCTGTCAACATCTGATACACCTTTTGATATGTACACCAACACGTTCATCTAATTTAGAGTTTATGGCTTGTAAATTCGTATTTGTCGGCCTTCATGTATTTTAGATACGACCGCATCTTACGCCAAGGCACCATCAATTCGAACCCGATTACGCGCCACGCAGGTATGCCGGCCTTGAATATCTTAATGGCTCTGTGGGCAAACAAAATGCGCAACACGATGGTGAGCAACAGATTGGCCGATGCCAATGATAGGATGAACCACCTTTCCTCTATCAATCCGTAGGCCAAACATGTGGCGGCAACAATGTAGTTGAGGTAAAGCATGATGTTGTCTAGGTTGAACAAGAACCTAATGACCCCTCCCCTTTGCAGACTTTTGCGCGTTTCCCAAAAGAAAAGTTGCAGCGTGCGCCACTCTTTTAGCGTGGGAGCCTTGGTCTGCGTATGCGCATCGGGATGCAATGCCACGGCGGCAGCACCTTCATCGCCAAACTTATTCACTAAGAAATCGTACTCGCCGCGCAACAGATTGAGGTTTCCCGAAAAGCCGTCGCGTTTCATGAAGTCGTCTTTCCTTATGGCCACCACGCCACCTGCATGGCAATAAGGCTTGCCTTTGAGGGTTCGGGTAAGTGTGTAAAAGCCAGATCTAAACTGTTGCATGCGCCAAGAGGTCTTGGCATCAGTGTCGAGCGCGGTGTAACCAACAACCAGGCGTTTGTCGTCTGTGAGACTTTGGGTAAAGGCGGCGAGCCATTTGCAAGACGTTGGCACGCATGTGGGTTCCATGATAACGATCCAATCGGTTTCGGCAGCCTTTACGCCAATGGTTAACGTTAGCTTCTTACGGCTCATGTAGCGCGAAGAATTGGGAACGAAGGTACAATACAGGTGTTTGTCTCCTTTGTGTTCGGCCGACAACCGCTCTACTAGGGCATTGCCTTTATCGGCAACCAATATTACGCGGAAAGGTGCGGCGTATTCTTGTTGCAGCACCGTTTCTACCATAGTAGCCAGTTCGGGAGCGTCTTCCAATATGGGTATGACAATTGATACGGGTGTGGCGGAGGCATCGGTAACGTCTACTTCGATTTCAGCATTCGCCAAAGCCAACTTCTTCAAGCGTCTGCCCCGCAAGAAAGGATTGCAGAACAGGGAGATGAAAAACAGCATAATTAACGATACACAGCAGACTATCGTTATTGCATCAATATATAAGGTTAAAACCATAAGGCTTGTTTTAAATGTTTAAATCGTTACTAAAATAACTCTTAGGCAACTGACGGCAATTGTACTGCGATGCCATCGCCTCGCCGTAAGCGCCTGCCGAACATATCGCTACCAAGTGGCCACGATGACTTGCAGGCAAAACAACATCGCTGCCAAATACGTCGCTCGACTCGCAAACGGGGCCAACCACATCATACACTTCGCTTGGAGCTGATGGGTTGGACAGGTTTAAGATTTGATGCCGAGCATGGTAAAGGGCTGGACGGAGCAAATCGTTCATTCCTGCATCGAGGATGAGGAAACGTTTGCTTTGTCCTTGCTTGACATAGAGCACTCGCGAAACCAGCCAACCACATTGCCCAACCAACGCCCTACCTAACTCGAAATGTACCTTTTGTTTCTCATTAAGTTGCAAATGCCGAGCATAGGTGTCGAAATAGGCCTTAAAGTCGGGTATGGCATGCGTGTCAGGATTGTCGTAGTCTATTCCTAACCCACCGCCCACATTTATATGTTCGGGTTCGATGCCATGCTGTTTCAAAAGGTTCAACAAGCTGTTCACGCTCGTACAGACTTCGCGAAAGTCGTTCATGTCTACAATCTGCGACCCAATGTGGAAGTGCAGACCGATAAAACGAATGTGTTTCAATACTTGTAGCCTTTCGATGGTTGGCCAAACTTGGTCTATGGGAATGCCAAACTTGTTCTCGGCCAAGCCCGTTGTTATCTTCGCATGCGTGTGGGCAGCCACATTGGGGTTGACACGCAGGCACACATCGGCCGTTCGGTTCAGTTCGTTGCAAAGCTGTTCGATAACTTCTAGTTCTTCTGTGCTTTCCACATTAAAGCAGAAAATGCCGTTTTCCAAGGCCAGCTTTATTTCCCAGTCGCTCTTACCCACACCTGCAAATACAATGCTGTCGCCATTAAAGCCAGCACGCAATGCCGCCTCTATTTCGCCACCGCTTACACAATCCACTCCCAATCCTGCCTCTTTCATCGTCTGCAAAATGCGCATGTTGGCGTTGGCCTTCGCTGCATAATGCACGATAAAGTTTGGATGTTGAGCCAATTGTTCGTTCAGTGCATCGAGCGTGGCGCGCAACATGCCTTCATCGTAATAGTAAAAAGGTGTTGACAGGTGCTTAAATGCGTGTGTAGGTAAACTAATCATTGTTAATGAAATTACAACCAAGAGTGTTATGCAATTGTGTGCAGGGTGAAACCAGATGCAACGCGCGGTACCTAATAACGGGACAGCGGCCTGACTCACAAGGCCTCGTGCTGGCACCGCAGCTCACATTGTTAGGAATTGAAAAGCTTGTCGCTAAGACTTTGCAAGGCCCTTTGCTTGTCTTCTTCTTTGATTAGGAAGGAGATGTTGTAGTTAGAACCGCCATACGAAATCATCCTTACGGGGATGTTTTTCATCGCATCGGTCACCAATGTTTCAAATCCCACGTTGTTCCAATCAAGGTCGCCAACCACACAAACGATGCACATACCTGTGTCTACGGTAACTGTGCCATACTTTTTAAGTTCGTCGACGATTTCTTCAAGATGCGAGTCGTTGTCGATACTCATCGAAACGCCCACCTCGGAAGTTACAATCATGTCGATGGGCGTTTGGTAACTCTCGAATATCTCGAACACCTTGCGCAAGAAACCCGTGGCAAGCAACATGCGACTAGACTTTATCTTAATGGCCGTTATCTTGTCTTTGGCGGCGATGGCCTTTATTTTGTTGTGCAAAACCTCGTTGTTGATGATGGTTCCCTCGGCATCTGGGTCCAGGGTATTCTTCAATCGCACGGGGATTCCAGCATACTTGGCCGGCTGCACGCATGTGGGGTGCAATATCTTCGCGCCAAAGTAGGCCAACTCGGCAGCCTCTTCAAAGTTCAGTTGCCTAACGGCCTCGGTCTTATCTACCACACGTGGGTCGTTGTTGTGCATGCCGTCGATGTCTGTCCAAATCTGAATTTCATCGGCAGGCAATACTGCGCCCACTAGTGAGGCCGTGTAATCAGAACCTCCACGCAATAGGTTGTCTGTTTCGCCATACGCGTTCTTGCAAATAAATCCCTGCGTGATGTATATCTGATAGCCCTGGTTCTCTTCCATCTGTCGAGCAAGGTTTTCTCTGATGAAAGCCATATCGGGTTCGTTGTTCTTGTCTGTCCGCATGAAATCCAAGGCATCAAGCAACACGGCCTTAACGCCAATTTCCTGCAAATAGCTAACCATCATGTTGGTGCTTATCACTTCGCCTTGCGCCACAATGGTCTTTTCTTCAAAGCTAGTGAAGAGATCTTTGGTGAACGAACGAAGGTAATTGAACTCATCTACTAGGAAAGCGCGCAACTGTTCCCTGTGTTGAGGGTCTGCAAGCAGTTCGTCAACATGCTTTACATATTGCTTTTCCAGGTTGTTTATCACCTCGTTGGCCCCTTCGGGGTTTTTCTTATAAAGGTAGTCGGCCACTTCCACAAGCGAATTTGTGGTGCCCGACATGGCCGAGAGCACAACAAACGTGGGTTCACCCGATGCCGTTATGAGCGACGCCACGTTCTTCATGCGGTCGGGGGAGCCAACGGAAGTGCCTCCAAATTTCATCACTTTCATACCCAATGTAAGCTAAAAGTAAGTGTAACTATGATTAAATGTCGTCTTCTTCGGTGAGGTCTATCTTACTGTACTCGTCGGTAACCTCTTTTATTTTTCCGTCTCCGCAACGGTACACAATGCCAGGATACTTGCTCAGCATCGACAAATTGTGGGTAGACATCACCACGGCCGTACCGCTTTGTGTGATGTCGCGCAACAAGGCAACGATGTTCGTGGCCGTGTCGAGGTCGAGGTTGCCCGTTGGTTCGTCGGCAATAATCACTTTCGGATTATTCAAGATGGCACGCGCAATGGCGATACGCTGCTGCTCTCCACCCGAAAGTTCGTAGGGCATGTTGTGTTTCTTATCGCTCATTCCCACGTCGGCCAGAACCTTCTCGATACGTTCGGCACGCTCAGCCTTGTCTTTCCATCCCGTAGATTTAAGCACGAACTGCAAGTTTTCCCATACACTTCGGTCGTGAAGCAGTTGAAAGTCTTGGAATATCACGCCCAACTCTTTCCTTAGTGCGGGAACTTCTCGCCTACGCAAAGTCTTCAAATTGCGCCCCAACACCTCTGCCGTGTCGGCGTCTTCTTCGTCAATGTCCAGTTCGCAGTAGATGGTTTTGAGGAAAGAACTCTTACCTGTCCCCACCTTACCTATAATGTAGATGAACTCGCCTTCGTCTACATGAAAATCAACGCCGCGTAACACTTCGCGGTCGTCTTGGTAAACATTTACGTTTTTATATTCTATAAGCATTGGCCATCTCGTTTTGTTATGAAATACAATAGCCCGCGCCAATTAATTGCTTGCACGGTACAAGTTGTGCAAAGTTAGTGATTTTATTGCGATAAGTTCAACAAAATCGAAATAAAATGGGGGTTATTATCGCGTGTGCTGCAATTTGTTTGCATCTACGCACGTGTGCTTTACTTTTCTTCACATAATTTGTTTAGAAGAGAACTAGCCTGAAACATAAAATAACGAGCACAAAAAAAGAGGACTGAATCAGTCCTCTTCGTCTAGTGTTCGCAAGATAATGCTTGTTGCGCCGATGGTGAACAGCGAACCATTTTCGAGCAAACGCCGCTCTCGGTCGCCCAATATCTCATTGTCAACGAATGTCCCCGTGTAGCTTGGGCCATCGCTTAACACATATTTCAAGCGTCCACGTTTATCTCTACTCACCTCAATAGCGCAGTGATTCATGTCGATGCTTGGGTCGTTAGTTTCTATGGGGCAATTTATTCCACTATTCTTCATGTACCGTCCAATAACGTTTCTACCCATACGAAGGGGCAAAACTTGCTTATAATGAAACACATTCTCGATAACGGTTAACGTGCCGCAGTGGTCTTTGCAGTCTAGTTCGTCGGCGTTTGTTTCCTTTTGGCGGTTATGCAACTTCGAAACGCCAATGCGTATGCCGAACTCCTTGCCACAATCTGGGCATTGAAAAAAGAGCGATTGCCCTTCTTGGTAACGTGTTTCGTCGAAAGTTATGTAATTGTCGCACTTCGGACATCTTACTCTCTTCATGTTTTGCTAGTGTGTTTAATTCTACCATGTAAGATGCTTATACATCAACGAACGTCGCTGCGCATCACCCAACAATCCTTAAATTCAGCCTTGCCATGCAATTTTCCAAAAGCCAAATAAGCTTCGTTCTTTGTTTCGTAACGGCCATAAGTAACTTTCACGTCCTTATCATCAACCAACACTTCGGTCTTATCGTAGCCCTTATCCTTCAACATTTGGGCATAACGGTTGGCGTTGCGTTTTGTTATTTTGCTAGCCAGAACCAAACAATAAAACGTCTGGTTGGCGTGTTTGGCCTCGGTTGGCTTGGCCTGTTCGCACTTTGGTGCCGTTTGTTTAGCAACAGAAGGAGCAGGCGCCTTTATCTCGGCTATACTCTCTGTGCCCTTTATCATCTCTTTGGGCATCACAGATGTTAGCAGACCTGTATCTACTACGCTATGCGACACAGTGTTCACTTCGCCCTCGGTGACGGTAGAGGGGAAAAGCAAGAAAGCAACGACAGCCACACAAACGGCAACTGCGTTTCGAACCCAAGCAACGGGAATGATAAGGTCGCTATTGTTGGTTTCGTCGTCGTTATCCTCTTCAGCATCGCTGTTGGAAAGCGACCTAGCCGCTTCGTCCATTTCTAACAGAATGGGCTTAGACTCGCGTTGTTGAACTCTTGCCGTTTCGATGTCTTGCACATTGCCGACTGATTCAACAGCAGGAACTTCACTAAAAGCATCCTGAACAGAAAGACGAATAATATCAATGGAACCCAACCCATAAAGCGATGGCGTAAGGATGCCCGACTCACAAGGTTCAAAAGTGTACGTGCCATTATCTGCATAATAAAGCACGCCAAGGTCGTTCAACTCGTAATACCCCTCGTTGTGCAGGTGCTGGCGCATCTCTTCAACCTCGCTCGCAATACGCGTCAAGGCCTCAGGATAGCTCAAATCGTAGGCCTCTACATACGATTGAGCAAGCAAAGAATCGTTCAAACGGAGTTGGCGATTGAACCCAAGTGTCCTCGTCGGCGGCAAAAATGTATGGTCGCCGTCGTCGTACCTAGCCTCAACATGGTGCGCCATAAATCCCCCAAAGTCGGGAATGATGACGCAGTCGTTATCCAGCAGTAAGATTTCGATATGTCTATGTAGTTCAATCACGAATGCAAAGTTACGATTTTTCCCCCATAGTTCAAACGCATAAAGTTATATTTTGGATAATATTTTACTGAAATATAATGATAATTTAACTCTATTATGCTCAATGACATGTAAACGAATTTCGCCAAGCTTTACGCTAACTGCTCACAACCAAGCACCTACCACTATTTGCAACCAATACTACATCCATAACAATAAGCAATGCGCCCTATTCCTTTTACTCAATATTTATGCGTGCCACATAAAGAACGGCGTGCCATTTATCAGCAAAACATGCTATTATAAAAGACTTTTATAACAATCCGCATCTACTCCGCAACAGGTTTATCACATAGATATTCACCCCCTTATTAAACGTTTATCTTCTGTGTTCCACCCTCCATTCAAGCAACACCCCTTCTTATCTAGCACTTCTATAATTGATACAAAAGTACTAAACAGCACTAAACGCACGTAAACATTTATTACCATATTATATGGTGTGCGATGACAAGAAATAACAAATCGCGCCAAGACTTGCTGCTGATGTAACGAAAAGGGCTACAACCATGGTGCCAACAAGTGGGCAAACCAGCCAACGAACTTCTGCCAAGGGGTTCTAAACTTGTTCCACGATTCGGGCGTCAGCTTAAAACAGTCGGCTTTATCCTTATCAAACAAGTCAGACAGCTGTTGCGTTGTCTCCTTATCCACAATAACGGCATTCTCTTCGTAATCAAAACGCAGGCTGCGCGCATTAAGGTTGGCACTGCCCACGGTACAAAACTTACCATCAACCATAATCACCTTGGTGTGATGAAAGCCCGGCTCGTACATCCAAACCGTTACGCCACGTTTCATTAGCTTATGAACATTGTAGAAAACGCAATCGGGCGTTAAAGGAATATCACTGTGGGTAGATACCATTATCTCTACTTTCACACCACGCTTAACCGCGTTGCGCAACGCTTTCTTCAACGCCCTATTCAACGTGAGGTAAGGGTTGATGAGCTTAATGCTATCCTGGCTATCATTGATTGCCTTAGTATAAAAACTACGGATAATCTTATTTGATATGCGTGGTTCGCGGTTTATGATGCCCACCATCTTCTTTCCTGCCGATTGACAAGTGTCGGGCTTTAAGTTGTCAAAGTACCCAAGGTTATCGTTTCCGCGGTAATATTCTGCCCCATGTACATTCTGTTTGGCCACCTTATTCCACATTTTCAAGAAGATAGCCTGCAAGGTATTCACCTCCTGTCCCTCAATTCGGCAGTGCATATCACGCCAACTCCCCACCACTTCTGTGCCCTTGATGTAATAGTCGGCCACATTCATGCCGCCAGTATAGGCCACATTGCCGTCTACGACAACAATTTTGCGGTGGTCGCGATGGAAAACATGGTTCACCCAAGGAAACTGAACAGGGTCGAACTCAAAGATTTCGATGCCCCTTTCGCGCAGGGTGCGCAGGTGTTTCTTCTTCAATGGGCGGTTGTTCGAGTCGTTTCCAAATCCGTCGAACAAGGCGCGTACCTGCACACCTTCGCTTGCCTTCTCTTCAAGCAGCTCGAAAAGGCGGTCGGCAATGGAGTCGTTTCTAAAATTGAAATATTCTAAATGTACGCTATGTCGCGCCCTTGATATGGCCGAAAACATGTCGTCGAACTTCTCCTGCCCCGTGGTGAGCAGCACCACCGAGTTGTTATGGGAGAACTTAACCCCCTCGTCGCGCATCTGTTGCACGATAAGCGAGTCGCTACCTTGCGACAAGGCAGCCAACGATATAAGGAGCGATAAAAGGAGCGAGCGTATTCTCGATGGTTCAATCATAATTCGTTAAGTGTTGCAGAGAGCCTTACAGCATGCATCGGTAATGGTCTACAATGCCAACAAGCCTTTCATTTTCATCTGCCACGAGTACCGTGTGTATTTTATATTTTTGCATTATCTGTTGTATATCGGCAATCTTTGTCGTTGGCAACACAATTTTAGGATTGGTGGTCATGATGTCGTTAACC
Organism: uncultured Prevotella sp.; assembly: GCA_938028745.1. GTDB lineage: Bacteria > Bacteroidota > Bacteroidia > Bacteroidales > Bacteroidaceae > Prevotella. Next base: position 11,230 of record CALIZL010000100.1, on the reverse strand, counting down.
GTCTTGTTAAAGAACTCGGCCTGCCATTTTTCCATCGCCCTACGAATGTCGCCGTCGGTAATCAGCCCAACAATCTTGCCGTTTTCTACCGACACCCCAAGCCCCAGCTTGCCTTTGCTCACCTGTATGATGGCATCGCCAAGGTGCATTTGGCGTGGTATAACGGGCAAATCGTCTACCCGCATTACGTCGGCCGCTGTGGTAAGCAATCGTTTTCCCAGCTCTCCACCAGGATGAAACCTCGCGAAATCTGTGGGTTTGAAGTTGCGCACCTGCATCAATGCCACCGCCAAGGCATCGCCCATAGCCAATGCTGCCGTGGTACTGCTTGTAGGAGCAAGGTTCAGGGGGCACGCCTCCTTGTCTACCTTCACCGTAATATGGGCCACGCTGTATTTGGCCAGCAACGAATGGGGGTTGCGACTCATGCCAATAAGCGGCACGCCACGATGCAATATGGCAGGAATAAAGCGCAGCAACTCGTCGGTTTGCCCCGAATTGCTAAGTGCCAACACCACATCATCGGCCGTCATCACGCCTAAGTCGCCGTGATATACGTCCAATGGATTAATAAAAAAGGCAGGAGTACCCGTACTAGAAAGCGTTGCAGCAATCTTTGCACCGATGTTTCCGCTTTTTCCTACGCCCGTTACAATCACCTTACCCTTGCAGTTGAACATCATTTCCACGGCTTTGTCGAAATGATGGTCTAGTTGCGGAATAAGGTCGAGCAGTGCTTGCGCCTCGTCTTTCAGGCATTGCGTGGCGTATTCCCTCACATTGTTAAGCCTGTTTCCTGTCGAATCTGTTGCCAATGTAGACATAAGTGTTTCTTCTCCGTATATGTTCTCTATGAACGTATTTTTATATTAGGTTCGCAATCAAGCTTTCAAGCTTGTCTAGTTCAAGCATGTTGGGGCCGTCGCTCAACCCTTTGTCGGGATTGGGGTGCACCTCAAAGAAGTAGCCTGTTGCGCCAAAGGCTTTTGCAGCAAGGGCCATCGACGGCACAAATCGGCGGTCGCCACCCGTTTTTCCACCCATAGCCCCAGGCCGTTGCACGCTGTGCGTACAGTCCATGATAACCGTTGGAACGATTTCTTTCATGTCGGGAATGTTTCTAAAGTCTACCACAAGGTTGTTGTAACCAAAGGTATTGCCGCGTTCGGTGAGCCAAACCTCGGCTGCACCGGCCTCTTTCGCCTTTTCCACAGGGTATTTCATGTCGGGGCCGCTCAAAAATTGAGCCTTCTTTATGTTCACAACCTTACCCGTTTGGGCTGCGGCCACCAGCAAATCTGTTTGTCTGCACAAAAAAGCAGGTATTTGCAACACGTCTACCACCTGCCCCACAGCCTCTGCTTGATAGCTTTCGTGAATGTCGGTAAGCAACTTCAATCCGTATTTTGACTTCACATTAGCCAACATTTCGAGTCCCCTTTCTAGTCCAGGACCGCGAAAAGAGCTGATGGACGTTCGGTTAGCCTTGTCGAAAGAGGCTTTGAAGATAATGTCAACCTCCAACTTTTGGTTTATCTCCACCAGCTTTTCTGCAACCGTGTACAACAGTTCTTGGCTTTCTATTACGCATGGCCCAGCGATAAATGTTGTTTTCATACTTCGTCCAATCAATGGCTTTCGCCCGTGCATCCGCGTTCTTGTCGCGGAGAATGCGGCACGGACTTAGCTGTGAGTTATGCTTATTGTTTACGCAAAGGTACAATAAAAAATGTATTATGCAGGCCTTTTATGCCCACTTTTTGCGTAAAGGCATGTTCTAAAAATCCCCCGCAAAGGTTCAATCGTTGTTCCTTGTAGTGCTCTTCATTGTCATTTTGCTTTTGTCTGGCATCTTTTGCTTTCTCTTTCAGAAAGCATAGTTCACTATATTCCTTTCAAGGATTAAGCAAAACCTGTTCAGCTAAAAGCTAAAAATACAGCAAAAGTGTTTTTAGAACCCGCCTAAAAGACCGAACAAAGAGCCCCAACAGAACCCTAACCAAACTGCTTAGCTCCTTGCCATCATTATAGCCAACCCACAATACCCTTGCCAATCTTGTGCCCAAGAAGACATGCTAAAAGCACCGCACCAACAAGAACAACCCATAGGCATAACGCCACAAGAAAGCCAACGGCATCAGTTCCATTCACGGCCTTTAGTGTTAAAATATGTATAAAAGCAAAGTGCGTCTTGCGGTTTTAATGGAAAAGTATTACCTTTGCACCGCAAAACGGGTAAGTCTTGCACGGCCAGCTCCCTTCGAACCCTCCAGGACGGGAACGTAGCAAAGGTAGTTGGTTGTAGCGGCGCGATGTAAGTAGCTTACCCACCCCGCCTCTTTAGCTCAGCTGGTCAGAGCGCATGATTTGTAATCTTGAGGTCGTTGGTTCGAATCCGACAAGAGGCTCAACAAAGAAGTGTCGTTATCGACACTTCTTTTTTTATTCCCTCATCTCCAAAAACCAAGATGTCTTCTGCGTTTCCATAATGCAGTCTCCGTTGACCGTGAGCAGCATGCCCTGCAAACGCTCGCGTTGGTGGTCGTAAGCGTACGAGTTTTCGGTGCCATTGCCCACGCATGTGCATCCGGCACAACTAGATTTTGTCTAGTTTTTAGTAAGAAATTTAACATTATGAGTACCCTTTCCGTCCACCAATCGCTCACCTTGCCGCAAAAAATCGATTCTCGCGGAGGTTTGTTTTGGTGCAAAAAGAGGTTAGCATGTGCATGCGGCAAAATGAATTTTTATTTAAACTGACCGCCACTAACACCCGTTTTTGGGTGATTTATAGCAAAATGAAGTGCGTTTTGGTGCAAAACGCGGTGCAATATGCCGCTAAACACAGTGCGTTTTGGTGCTAAATGCAGTGCATTTTGGTGCTAAACGCAAGGTAGAATGGTGCTAAACGCAGTGCAAAATGCTGCTAAATGCAAGACAAAAAGCATAAAAATACACCGCAATTGTATAGACAAAACCTTTTAGAACCATGAAACACATGGCTGAAAAGGTCAGAATAGCCGCTAAAAAGTGGAATTTTAGGGGTAAAAAGGGTGTAAGTGGGAGTAAAAAAATATGGGCAGGCAACCAAACTAGAAAGGCTAAATGGTGCAAAATGCAGGTTCTGTTCTTAAAAGCAGACAAATAAAAGGGCGTGAATATCTAGAAATAGTAGTTATTTACCTACTTTATGGCCTATATTTTCGCTAGAACGGAGTGAAAATTAGAGCGGTATTGTAAAATAAAAAGCAACAATTTAAGTTTTTGAATTGATGCGTTGGTGGGGATGTGAGTTGATAAGTTTTTGAGTTTGTAAGTTGAGGAGCTTTTGAGTTTGTAAATTGATGGGGTGGTAAGTTTGTAAGTTGATGCGATGATGTATTCGGGAGTTGTTGGGTTCTCGTGAGTTATTGGGTTTTCGCAAGTTGACAAACCTGTACGTTGATTTGTCCTGCACCTCGTATATGAGAGGGGTGTTTATCTTGTGTTGGCATCACAAAGACAATAAACTCCGCTCAATTTATAAAATATTAAAAGTCAAGACGGCCTCATTGTCTTAGAAAGACTAACACAATAAACCGAAATTCGGCCATTACGAATTTTCAAAAGCAAAGTATTAGGGAAGTCTTCATCTGACATTTGAAGTACGACCAGCGAGTTAACTATTTGCGCGTGCTCAGTATTTCCTTTGGCAAAATGAAAGCAGATTTTTCTAACAACCGATTTGGGATAAACAGCCAACAGACGTTACATACAAAAAGGTGTTAGGCTAGAAACTAGCCTAACACCCCTATATCATACACAATATTGCGTACATGAATATGGCGTTTGCACGATTTGGGTGGCCAACTTAGCCCCCCAATATGCAGATTTAATAGCTGCGTGCAATGATAACACGGTGCTTAGCAGGCTTACCGCTCACCATGTCTACGCCCTCAGTCTGCTCAAATTCAAAGGGAACACACCTGATAGTTGCCTGCGTATCTTCCTTAATGCGTGCCTCCGTCTCTTCCGTTCCATCCCAATGACAGAGGAAGAAACCGCCATCTTTAATACGCTCCTTAAACTCTTCGTAGTCGTTGCATTCGTAAATATGCGCGTTACGATAGTCTAATGCCTTCTTAAAGATATTGGCCTGCATGTCGTCGAGCACCGAAACAATATGTTCGGCCAAACCTTCGAAACCGATAGTTTCTTTCTCTAAGGTGTCGCGACGCATAATTTCCACCGTATTGTTTTCTAGGTCGCGGCCGCCCATAACGATGCGAACGGGGATGCCCTTCAACTCATAGTCGGCATATTTAAAGCCCGGACGCTTGTTATCCGAGTCGTCGTACTTCACCGTCACGCCAGCTTTGCGCAACTGCTCGATAACAGGTTGCAGCTTATCGGCAATGGCTTGCATCTGTTCGCCGGCCTTACCAATGGGAATAACAACCACTTGTATGGGCGCAAGTTTTGGAGGAAGAACCAAACCATTGTCGTCCGAGTGGGTCATTATCAATGCACCAATAAGCCTGGTGCTAACTCCCCAGCTCGTAGCCCATACATATTCGGGTTTGTTTTCCTTGTTGAGGAAAGTAACGTCGAACGATTTGGCAAAGTTCTGGCCAAGGAAATGGCTCGTTCCGCTTTGCAAGGCCTTTCCGTCTTGCATCATGGCCTCGATGGTGTAGGTGTCTAATGCACCGGCAAAACGTTCAGTCTCGCTCTTTACGCCACACACAACAGGCACGGCCATCCAATCTTGTGCAAACTTGGCATACACGTCTAGCATTTTCTTTGCTTCCTCTTCGGCCTCCTCACGCGTTGCATGCGCCGTGTGTCCTTCTTGCCAAAGGAACTCGGAAGTACGAAGGAAGGGACGTGTGCGCATCTCCCAACGCATAACGTTGCACCATTGGTTGCACATTAGGGGCAGATCGCGCCAAGAGTGTATCCAGTTTTTATACGTATTCCAAATGATGGTTTCGGATGTGGGGCGTATGATAAGTTCTTCATCGAGCTTGGCCGAGGGGTCAACTTCAACGCTGTTCCCATCCTCGGATGCACGTAGGCGGTAGTGCGTTACCACAGCGCACTCTTTGGCGAATCCCTTTACGTGTTCGGCCTCACGCGAGAAGAACGACTTTGGAATCAAGAGTGGGAAGTAGGCGTTTTGTGCTCCCGTCTCCTTAAACATACGGTCAAGCTGTTGTTGCATCTTCTCCCAGATGGCATAACCATAGGGTTTGATAACCATACATCCTCTCACGGCGGACTGTTCCGCCAAGTCGGCTTTCACAACCAAGTCGTTAAACCACTGACTATAATTGTCGGCACGCTTGGTTAAATCTTTTAGTTCTATTGCCATTTATCTTTCGTGTTATTTCTTTTCAGCCTACAAAGTTACGCTAAAATGCTTAAAGCGCAAAATGTATGGGCAAAGTTTAGGTGGGCAGAACGAAACAAGTGCAACGCCATTTGCCGCCCATTAGTTTTTGCCATGTCGCCAAATGCTGATTATCTTGCGCCATAAGATGGCGAAATTGATACCCGTAACAAATAGAAACAGTGCCAAGCCAATACCCAAAGTGGCTGCCACTCCCGTAGAAGGGAGGTCGGGGAAAAGTGTTTCCACAATGTCTATATAGTAACTCCGTATCATTAGCAGGAGCGAGAAACTTGCAACCAGCACTGCAAAGTTAAGTGCGAGGGTGAGCATCTGGTAAGGCAACGCCACGCGCGAAGGACTATAACCTATGAGCAAGAGGTTTTGCAGCTTGGTGGTGTTTTTCTGCACAAGCAGATAGATGCTCAGCAACAGCACATAAAAGCTTAGTGCCGATATAACGACACCCACACCCATAACCAACGTAACCATGAGTTTGAGGAAGTAAGTGGTTTTCTCGGCATCGAGATTGTTGTCTTCCAACTCGTAGTTATGTTCTTCGAGATATGCCCCGATACGCTGGTCGGCAGGGTTGGTTACATCTAATATCAGTCGCGATGGAGGCAACTCACTGTCGGGCGAGAAGTGGTTGTTGCTCCACGCCATGAACGATTGGGGAACAAGGATGGTGTTAAGCTTGGACGAAAAGCCGATGACTTTTCCCTTAAAATAGCCTTGTCCGCCCTTGCCTTGCACCTGTATGTGCAGGTCTATCATGCCTACAAGCCCTTCGTTTATTTTAGGCAACGAATGGTTTTGGGCGAAACCGAAGTTGTACATGGCGATATAACTCCGCGGGAGGATAACCGGCACCAAGCTATCACCTGGCGTATAGTGCCAATTATCAAGCGAAACATCAACGAAAGGGTCGGGAACGCTTTCGAAAAACAATTCAGAGTTAAGTATTTTCATGCCGCTAACGCCCATCGTCGCCTCTGCCTTGTAAGCCGTAGAGGTGAACTGGCCCACGCCTTTAACGAAAGGTTGGGCTTGTAGGTCGGCTATCTCGTCTTTTGAAAAGCCCGAATGTTGCTGCCCCAAGGCGTTAGCCATGCCTATTTTCTTGCTAACCACAAGGTAATCGGCCTTTAAAAAGCTGTCATTTGCCGTAAATATGGGCAAGATGTCACAGTATAGCTGGTAGCCAAGCAGCACAATGGTCATGCCGAAGAGGTTGGCGAAGAAGAAACCAACGAACTGTGGCCAACTGATATGTTGGCGAAGTAATTTCCATACCAGTTTCATAGTTTCAGAATTTTATCGTATTGCAAGCCTGGATGCTTGCCAATGCTTGTTACTATCAGTGCTGCGCCTTGTGCCTTTACCTCTTTGGCCATCAGTTCGCCAAGGGTATCGGCATTAAAATCGTCGAGATGACTAATGGGTTCGTCGGCTAAAAGAAAGTCGAAAGGCTGCACAAGGGCACGCAATGTAGCCACGCGCTGTTGCTGTCCGAAAGACATCTTCCCCACCCTCGTGTTTATCTTGTCGGCAATTCCTAGCTGCTCGAACCACGCACGTATCTCGTTTTCGGTCTTAAAGTGGGTAAGTTGGTTCTTCAGCATCACGTTCTCCAAGGCCGTTAGTTCGGGAAACAGCCGCAATTCTTGGAACAACTGGCTTGCGTTTCGTTGACGAATGTTCACCCAGTCGGCAGTGGAGAGCAGGCTAATGTCCGTTTCGTCGAACTTCACCACACCTTCATAATCTTGCCGATAGCCCAAGATGTAACTGCAAAAGGTGCTTTTTCCGAGGCCGCTTTGAGCCTCAACAAGGTAGAACTTGCCTTTTTCGAACCTAAGATTGGGCTGTTGCCACACATCCGATTGCAGGTCTTCGCGTTGCAAGAACACGTGCGGCGTAACTTGTTCAAAGCTAATACTGTTCATCATTCTAATATATAAACAATTGTGTTTACCCCTCCCAAATAACTCTTCACTGTGGCCAAGCTATTGGTTTTGATGCCCCTCGTACCGACCAAAGCATCTAAGTTGAAGACTAGGGCAAGCCGTTTTCCGCGTATTTCGTTAGCCACGCTTGGCGATACTTGGCCGTTGACCGTAGCCGAAACGGGTTGTTGAAAAGGCGGATGAGGCAAACAATAGAAACTGCTGTCGGGTTTTAACCCGAAATAGTACTTATAACTGCCGTTGTCGAAGACGTAAGCGCGAGGGCCAGCATCGTAAATGGTGGAACCCGGCGGACAAGAACGTTTCCAATAACCTACATCCATCAGCCAATTGGTGGCCTTTATCTGAGCTTTCATCGAGAGATAGGCTTGTCCGCTGGCATAAGTGGAGGTAGAAATGATGATGTTTCCGTCGATACTTCGGATGATGTTGTCCATGTCGATGGCCGTGTTTAGTCCAGTAAGCATGACAGACAACACAACGTTATCTCGCACAATGCCCAACAATTTGTCGCCTTCCATGTTGGCAAAAAGGGTGAGTGCGGCTGGCGAAGTTGCGTCTTTCAAGAAGGTTTCGCCAATGGGACGGTAGGCATTAGCCACTCGTTTCAAGGACTCGTCAATCGTTTGGTTGTACGAAAAGGTTTCGCCTTTCATCAAAAGAGCGTTTCCCGAGAAATGCAAACCAGCCTTCAACACCACTTGCGATAGGTTTACGCGCTTTGGCAAACCCAAAGTAAAGGGCAGCGCAACGTTTTCGGGCAGTGCATCAAGTCGCGCAACAAGAGCCATTGGCGCATCAATGGCGTCTACCGAGGCCAACAAAGGCGATTGGCGGTCTTCTTTTTTGGGGTCGATGTTGAGCGACTTAGCCATGCGCAACTGCAAGTCGGGCTGCACGGCAAGCGGTTGCGGCCCCATCACCAGCAGGGCATCGTCGTTAAAACCCACAGCCCAAACGTTGTTAACGGTGTAGAATTGGCATCCCTTGCGTTCTTTTCCTGCCACAGCCTGTCCCTTTTGCACAAGCGCATCAAAGGTGGCAGCAAGTTTAGAAGCATCGTCTACTCTTGCGCAAAGCCCGAAATTCATGTCAGCTGCCTCAAAAAGATAAAGCTTAGAAGATAGGTCTATTCCGCAATCGGCCACGTTGTTGTCTACCCCAATAAATGTTTTCAGGATGTTTTCTGCCTTCAAGTCCTTACCCAACTTGGGCGCATCTATCGCCATAACAGCCATGCTGCTTTTGGGTATAGACTGTACATAATTGGCTTTCGAGCACGAAACCAACAGCACAACCAGCGAGAACAACACTCCTATAATATCTTTCATCTTATCGTTTATTTCCTAAATGCAAGTTGAGCAATCATTGTTGCGGCCAGGGCAGCAGTCTCTGTCCGCAGTCGGCTTTGGCCAAGCGAAACGGGAACGTAACCTTTACTCATCGCCAAACGCACCTCGTCGATGGAAAAGTCGCCCTCTGGCCCGATGAGTATGGTTACTTCCTCATCGCCGTTTAGCTGCAACAACTCGCCATACAAGTCTTTTTTATCAATCTCGGCATAGCAATGGGCGATGTACTTGGCTCCCTTTCGTGGCCGATTTACAAAGCTTTCAAAGGGTTGGAGGTCGTTTAACAGCGGTTTCCAAGCCTTTCTGCTTTGCTTAACGGCTGCAACGACAATCTTATCCAGCCTTTCTAACTTAACGTTTCTACGTTCGGAGAAGGCACAATTAAGCAACGAAAACTCGTCAATACCTATCTCCGTGGCCTTTTCCAAGGTCCATTCCACCCTGTCTATAACCTTTGTTGGAGCCATTGCCACGGCTATTCGGCCGTTCCATGTCTTTTCTTGCGGCAGCCGTTCCACAATGTCGTAAAGACATCTGCCCTTTGTTACGAGGGTGAGTTGCGCCTTGAAGAAACAGCCAGTGCCGTCTATCAGAAACACCTCGTCGCCACTTTCCAAGCGCAACACCCTTGAAGCGTGCGCCGCCTCTTCGGCAGGTAACTCGTTGGTGCTTGCTGCATCGGGAACATAGAAATAGCGCGTTTCCTTCATTTTTGCTTGTCTTTCCTTCGTTTTATTTCTTCGCTGATGCGCGATGCCAGCTCGTAGTTCTCGTCTTTAATGGCTTTGGCAAGGGCATCTTCTATCATTTTGTTGTCTAGTATGTTTATCGGGAGCGACGCACCCGTAGCGTTCTTGTTGAAAGCCGCACCTTGGCGCGCCATCAGAGAGGTCTCTATATATATAGGTATGTTGCCAATGAGAGAAAGCAACACGGCATCGCTGGCCCTAAGCTTTATGGGTTCGAGGGTTAAGGTGTTGTAAAGCAACACCCGATATTGGCCGTCAATGATGTCGTCGATGATTATTTCGAAGTCTACATCGGTGTGCGAGCGCACCAATTGCCACAAAACTTCGGGCAACAGCATCTTGGTGATGGGCAAATGGTTAAGCCGCAGACCCAGTTGTTCTTTCATTTCCCTGTCGCAAGGGATGAGCAACTCCATCGTTTGGGCCTCATCGGTGAGTGCAAGTAGGCCGAGACGCTCGTTACCCACTATCTCGGCAACATTGTTGAATATTAGTTTTATCTTCGTTTTCATTTTTTGTCTATTCCCTTAGGGCGGAAAACCAAGGCAAAGGCCACGCCCACAACGAGGGCGTATGCGGCAAATACATACCAGCAGGTTTGCCAATCGGTCACTCCGTCCGCGGTAAAATGGTTAACAATGGCCTGTGCGCTCAGCGTGCCAACCGTTGCGCCAATGCCGTTAGTCATCAACATAAACAGGCCTTGCGCACTAGAACGCATGTGCACATCAGTAGATTTGTCTACGAACAATGAGCCAGAGATATTGAAAAAGTCGAATGCCACTCCGTAAACAATCATCGAAAGCACGAAGAGCCATACGCCATTGCCAGGGTTACCCAAGCCAAACAGGCCGAAACGGAGTACCCATGCAAACATGGCTATGAGCATAACGTTCTTTATTCCGAAACGTTTCATGAAGAAGGGGATGAGCAAAATACAGCAGGTTTCGCTGATTTGCGACAGCGAAATAAGTATGTTGGCGTGATTTACACCAAAAGTGTCGGCATATTCGGGTATGCTTTCGAAGCTTGTTATAAAGGGGTTGGCAAAGCCATTGGTGATTTGCAAGCTGACGCCCAGCAGCATGGAGAAGAAAAAGAAGATGGCCATCTTTTTCTGTTTGAACAGCGAGAAGGCTCGCAACCCTAGCTGGTCGGCAATGCTTTTACGCTCGGAGCCACTCGATGTGGGACATGTGGGCAACGTAAAGCTATATAAAAAGAGGATGATGCTGAATATTCCCGACACCACGAATTGGTTTTGGTTGGGCTGGAACCCCATCAAATCAACAAACCACATGGTACAAATAAATCCGATTGTGCCAAAAACGCGTATTGGCGGGAAATCTTTCACGGTGTCCATTCCTGCTTGGTTCAACCCTGTATAAGCCACAGAGTTGCTTAAAGCCAACGTGGGCATATAGAAAGCTACGCTTAAACTGTAAAGGGGAAATATCATCGAACCTGCGAAAGTGCCTGCAACGGAGGCACCATCTGCCACTTCGCCCATAGCCACAAAGCCGTAATAAGCTGTGGCAAACATGAAGAGGGCGGCCAACAGATGGCATAAGCCCATCAATCGTTGGGCAGGAACCCAGCGGTCGGCCACTATACCCATGATGGCAGGCATGAAAATGGAAACAATACCCTGCACGGCATAGAACCAACCAATTTGGTCTGCCATTCCGATTTTTACCAAATAAGTCCCCATGGAGGTGAGATAAGCTCCCCAAACAGCAAATTCGAGGAAGTTCATCAGCGACAAGCGTATTTTCAGATTCATGATAA
>CALIZL010000099.1 GCA_938028745.1 uncultured Prevotella sp. | reverse complement strand
TCGCTGCCGTTAAGCACGCTCGAGAGGTTGAGCCAGCCCTTGTTTTCCATTTCCCTATAGATGCCCATCTGCTCTTGCGAGTTTAGGATGTTGAACTGGCTGTAAGAGGGCACCAAACGTGAGGTGAACTCGCCCGTATAGTTAACGTGTGCCTGCCCCGAACGGCCTTTCTTGGTGGTGACGACGATAACGCCACTCATGGCGCGTGCGCCGTATATGGACGTTGCCGAGCCGTCTTTCAGTATCTGAAAGCTCTCGATGTCGTCTGAGTTGAGGCCGGCAATGGCCGAAGAGATAAGCGTTTCGGCATCTCCCGACGACAGTGCATCGGCACTAATGTCGGTAATGTCTTCCTGTACAACGCCGTCAACAACCCACAATGGCTTTGAGTTTCCATAGATAGAGGTGGCTCCGCGCACGTGTATCTTAGGCGCAGTGCCGAACGTTCCCGACACGTTTTGCACGCTCACACCGGCCGAACGGCCTTCCAACGAGCGGCTAATGTCTGCCATACCGCTTATCAAGGCATCGTTGGCCTTAATCTTGTCGGCCGCACCGGTAAACATTCTGCGGTCCATGTTCGACACGCCCGTTACCACAACCTCGGTCAAAGTCTCGTTGTTTGGCGACAACGTGATTTTCATTGTTGGCTTGGGGCTAAGCGTTTGGGGACGCATGCCGATGTAACTTGCAACAATTTTCTTGCCTTTTGGCACCGATAGGGTGAAGTTACCGTTTTGGTCTGTCACGGCACCTGTTTTCGAACCCTCCACAATGACGGACGCTCCAATGATGGGTTCGTTGTCTTCCGACGAGATAACTGTTCCGGAAACTTGTGTTTGCGCCGTCGCTATCCCTGCGCTTATGAATAGCGAGACTAAAAACATCATCAGTCTTTTTTCCATAAATTCTCTCAATTAATTAATAATTCATACAACAAGTATATTTAGCAATCTTAATAGCTAATGAACTGGGGAGCAAACAATTGTTCTATTTCTTAATTTCGATGGTGGTGTTGCGTGTAATGTTTTTTTTGCTTTTTTAATCGTTATTTCTTGTTCAAATAGGGCTAAGTTGCCCTCAAAGTTATACGTACAATGGGGCGATAGCACATCAATACTGAATGCTTTTGTGTTGGCAAAAGTAACAAATCATAATTTAAAATCCAAATTTAGTTACAAATTTATTTCAATTTTGGGCTATTTTGTTTGTTTATGTTATTTTTATGCTGTTTTTTAGTTTGGTTTTGTATTCGTGTTGCGCTTGTAGGTGGGCTGCGATGGCTGTTTGTTTGTGCATGGGTTCAACTGTGTTTTGAATGTAGTTTTGTTTATTCTCTTTTACCACTTTTAAGGATCTGCCTTTGCTATTGCGCCAAGTGCCATGCCTTTTGTGGTTTTGCGTGTGAGGCTTTGTGCAAATTGTTCGGTGGGTATGATTGCGGCAAGGCGGGTAAAAAATGGCTGTAAAGTGCGATTGGTAAATCGTTAAGTCGTTCGTTGGGCAATTTAAACCCAAATCGGTCGTTAGAGCCTGTGCAGATTTTGTGTATTGTTGAGCATATTGCCTGTCTTATTCTTGAAGGGGTAGCGGGCTACGTAGAGAGAATAAGACAGGCAATGTGCTCAACAAGCAAACGAAAGATGAACAGGAAGCGATGGAAAAAATAAAATAACTGATAAGCGTTCTAACGACCGATTGGGGTTAATATGCCATACTTAACACCCGGATTAAAATGTTAAGCGTGCTCTTTTAATTTTACAAAACATATTCTTCTTGCCGCCCCATTCTAGCCCCAAAACACCGCTAAAAGTATGCTTTTTGCCGCTATTGGTGAGCTTACGCACCCCATTTTCTGTCAAGATATGATAGTCCGAGCGGCGTTTTGCATCACTTTACCCTTCTAGATTGTTGTCCAACCGCAAAATTTATCGTCCGATTTTTCTGCATTTAGCACCAAAACGGCAGTGGTTAAAGCATCGTTTTGCCCCATTTTGCATGCTGTTTCAGTCTGTTGAGGCACCTTTTGGCTCCTTTGCACACTGCATATTATTGCATTCGCCCTGCGTTTTGGTGCATTTCACTCTGCGTTTTGGTGCATTTTGCCTTGCGTTTTGGTGCATTTTACCTTGCGTTTTGGTGCATTTTGCATTGCGTTTTGGTGCATTTTACATTGCGTTTTGGTGCTAAATGGAGTGTGTTTTGCCGCATTTTACCCTGCATTTTGGTGCTTTTTACCCCAAATTGTGCTGCAAAAGGCGTGGTGTGGCGCATAAAATGTATATTTAAACAGAGGCAAGCGGATATTCATCCACCTCTGTACATGTCCTGTTTTGCCCCAAACAAGTTGGCGCAATACTCGCAAAAATGTGAGCGAATGGAGGATTGGCTGGAAAAATTGCAGCCATAATGTTAAATTTCGTGCGCAAAACGTTACATTGCCTTGTCGGTGCTTTCGTCAACATCATATAACTTCGCAGTGAGCAAATCTTATCCGCGAACCCCTTTAACCTCAATCGGCCATTATACCGCAAATAAATTTTCTAGGCTGTTTTCATCCCTTCCTGTCCATCTTTCGTTTGCCTGTCGGCATCATGCCTGTCTCATTCTCTTTGACGTAGCCCACCATGCCTTCAAGAATATCACTGGTAAGATGCCGACAAGCAAGCATAGACCTTTCATGCTCTATTGGGCGATTGGGCTTGAATGCCGTGGCTACCCATAACTTCTTACCGCTACATCTTTTTCACGAAGCCAACCAATACGCTTTCACGCACTTCTATTAGCTTTGTCCCACAAGTATTCTCTTGTCTCCCCTGCCTGTTATAAAAGGTAAAGGCTGCATAGACTTAGATTTGTGGCGGGTGAGAACCACCTTTACTCCGCCTTGTTAGAAAAGTCTCTTGCGTCATGTCACTAGATGCTTATTCCATTCGTTCGGTATTGTTATTATTTCATATCGTGTTAATAGCCAGTTGCACAATAAGCCCCAACCTGCCTGCCTCTACGAGCCAGAGTATGCTGCATATAAACATGTGAATGTAGATTCTATTATCCAATTTGCTTATTGAAAACTGAATTAAGGAGATTGAAAGCGTTCAATTGGCTATCAGACTAGAAAGCATTCATGCAAAGTGGTAGATCACCATGCGGCTGTTCTTTCTAAACCGATACGCGCAAACTGTTTCTGTTGGCGGGCAGTGCGTTCTTGATTTCCACACAGCAAACGGCGGATGGAAACGATACGAAGAGAAACTAACAGGTGGAGCTGTTGTTTTGTATAATGCCATCGGTTATGATGTTTTGCCGCGAGAAACGCTTACAAAGGTCTACACAGTAGCCATTGATGCCGAAGTTGTAGAAGGTCGAAATGCAAGTCGTCCATACCATATATCATAAATGGCAAGCAATTTATGGCCAACTTGGCATTGAAGTTCCGATAATTTGTTTGTCTGCCATGCCCATTTTAGACGTGTTTAGTTTAAGGCTTGTGCCGTTCCAAGACTAAGTCCCCAGGCTTCTTACTAGCCATTCCTCTACCGCTTGCAATAATGCCCATACGCAGCTTTACACTGCAACACGCTCCTTGTGACGAAGGAAGATACAGGAAATATGTGTCATTGACAGCCTGTTTTCAACTTGTAGGGCATACACTGAATACCCTACAACAGCTTACTTTTCAAGACAGAATCGAATTTTACTCCAGAAAAAGGGATTGGTCTTCAAATTTTATTGTAAATTTGTTCAGTACTTTGTATATGAAAGGTGTGTTTGTCTTGCTTTATTTTTTCGCAACACAAAGCTAATCAACGCCCCTCAATTTATAAGAGTAAAGACGGATTCGGTAAATAAAACATACAATATGAAGACAAAAATTTTAGCAATGTTTTTCTTACTGCCTCTATTCTGTTCGGCACAAATCACTATGGATGATGATTGTTTTGATAGGAGTAACAGGATATTCGCAAAAGTAATACTCGAAGTTTTTGATACAAGCTTCGTCCATAAAATGGTGGATAATGGTCAACGTTTTCTCCTTGTGCTGAACGTTGATACTGCTGGGTATGTGCTAGGTGTGCGTAATGGGTATGTGCTAGGTGTGCGTAATGGTAGAGGCAACTTTCCCGAAACCCAAGTAAAGGAAATGACGGATAAGCTCAGAGAGTACTTCCAAACTAATATGGTACAGTTCCCCCTTTGCTATGTCCTTCAAGACATAGGACTATCGAGTGAGGACCAATTAAAGTTGGCACGTAAGATATTTAGCGAAAAGAAAGAGAGGCTATTCGGTGCAAATTTCCCAGGAGGCTTGTTTTTTCCTTATGAAGCTGATAAAAGGAAAGGCTTTAAGGGTTCAGAGTTCGACTATTTGTTGCTGAGAATAAGCGGGCAGAAAATTCCGATTAAGAAAAAATAAGTAAGGATGCGACAAAGGACGATTAGAATGATATCACGCAACATTACCTACATCGGCTGCGACCTGCACCGAGACCACCTGGGCAACGTTCGCGAGGTGGTTTCAGAGACGGGCGAGGTGAAGCAGGTAAACGCCTACTATCCTTTCGGCACACCCATCCATGCCCTTGGCACCAACGAAAGCCAACAACGCTACAAGTACAACGGTAAGGAGTTCGACGAGCTTCACGGCCTCAACACCTACGACTACGGCGCACGCCAATACGCCCCGCTGCTGCCTATGTGGGATAGGGTAGACCCTTTGGCCGAGAAGTATTATGGCGTTTTTGGTCAAGTACGAAAGAACCCACGTCCATTAATTCTAAATAGAATGAATATGAAATGTAAGTTTAATGTTGTCCTCTTAATGCTGGCTTTTGCTGTTTTGAACTCATGTCAAAAAACAAGGGTCTACAAGATACCTAAAACGGATAGGGAATTAGCTATTTACTCTCCTGCATTTAGTAGGGAGGCATATATTGTTGTTAGAAGGCAAGGCGTGGCGCGAGAGAATAAATTCGATCTGAAAGTTCTGAAGTATGATGCAACTAGAGTTACGTTAATTATGTCTGATGTTGGTGACGATAACGACACTATCTATTATACTGATGATAGCGCGGTTTTAAGTGTAACGAATAAAGGCATGTTTAAGCAAATAAAAAAGTACGATAATCGATTTTATGTTAGGAACATGAAGTCAGGCAGTTATTACATTTCAGCTGGATATGTTGAGGTTTGCATCCTTGATAATGCTGCTTATGTGGATTGTAGAATAGGAAATTCCCTTAAAAGCTTAGAGCCAAGCTAGTTATATTTCTTGTAATAAGAATACTGATGTGAGCGTAGTACAAACGACATCCGCTATAACGCCAATGGCTCGCTCACGATGGGCGGCACGCGCGACATCACCCCCATCGACTACGACCTGCACAACAACCCCCTGCGCATACAGTTTGCCAACGGCAACGTAACCAAATATGTCTATTCGGCCGCAGGCGAGAAACTCCGCGCCATACATTATACAACAGAAACCTATACGTTAAATAGTCATGGGAGTGGAGGCTCTCTTGATAGGCCCGCAAACTTTTCCATCGGCACAGATGTTATTACCCCAGAAACGGATTTCTCTAGTCTGTGCGAAGGCCTTTGCGGACATTTCGTTTTTATAGGTGCATGTAACGTTGGGTCTATAAAAGGAAGATTTCCAAATTACCAATATTCAGGTGTTAAGATGAAATAAGAAAGGGAATGATTATGTCAAACAAGAATTTAACTATACTGTCCCCCACATGTGCAAAGACTGTGGTTGTTGCACTAATAACACTATGGTGCACATCAGTGATGAACTTAATTGCTGCGGAGGGAATTTTTCTCACCCCATGTGTTAAGGATGTAAAACAGGGAAAACTAGACAAACAAAACAAAGGGGTGGCAGACCCATTTAAAGGCTATCAACGCTACCAGACTTTCAATGAATTCAAAATGAGAGGGGAGGGTAAACCACTCCGCAAGCCTTTCGTGTACGTTAAGAGAACGGCGAACAGAATAGATGTTGTGCCATCAGACGATCCAACCTCCCCTAAACACTACGTTAGAACGAAAGAGAATGTTTGGTATCAACATCTAGAATTGGAAATGTATAAGATTAATGGCCCTATTACAAAGAGCAGCCCAGACTGGCCAGCAAGAACATACGACAGGGTATTTTGTAATGATACAATATTGGAATATTGTTGTACTTACATAGAAGAAACCAGATTTAAAACTTTCTATATCAAGACGCCTAAATCTTGTGTGTTGATGGTACTTCTTCATGAGAAAGATTTCGTCGATAAAACGAATATCATTTCTGAAATACTAAAAATGAAAACGATGTTTGTCCACCATAAAGACATCTTGTTGAAGCAACGAGGGCAAGCGAGTTTTGATAAAAGACTCATTGAACATTATGACATTAAAGTGACACCTAAAAATTACATATATAAAGGTGTTGACAACAAGAAAGAGTATCTTTTCGAAAGAAACAGCTTGGGCTTTTATGGTATACAACCAGGAATAGAGAAGTATGACTGGATAAACTCTGTTGTCTTTTGATACGGCTGCTCCCAAATACGACGCACTAGCGAATGATTGATGAAAGGAATAGAACATGAAATTTAAAACTAGAATTAAGCACCTATAAATAAAACATCAACTATATGAGAACAAAGATTGTTGCATTTCTCCTTTGGGCCAGTCTGCCATGCTTTGGACAGGTTGCTGTTGATCTTGATTGTATTTTTCGGAGTTATAGAGTCTTTGGGAGAGTGATGCTGGAAGTCTTCGGCTCGGATAAGATACAAAATATGATAGACTCTAAGCAGAGCATTGGCCTGTGGCTGAATGTAGACAGTTTAGGTTATGTAACAAGTGTTCAAAAGGGTAGGGGAAAAATGCCTGAACCGCAACTTGGCTTAATGGTGGATAGCCTTAGAGCATATTTTAAACGGCATGCGGTGCAGTTTCCAATTTGCTATGCGTTTGAGGATAATGGACTTACGTATGAGGAACAACTAAAAAACGCATTAGCGTATTTCCACGAAACTAAGAATAAATACACCATGGTGTACTTTCCAGGAGAATTGTTGACTTCTTATGAATTTGATAAGTACCGTGGCTATAAGGGTTCAAAGTTCGATTATTTGTTGTTGAAACTATACGAACAGGAAATTCCGATTAAGAAGAAAATAAGTAAGGTTAAGGCAAAGGACGATTAGAATGATAACACGCGGTATCACTCACATCGACTGCGACTTCCAGAATGATCCCTGCGCACGCTGTCATCTACACACCACTGTCAGTCCTTACTCTTTACAGAAAATAGTATTAGACACATATAATAAATAGCACAATACAATATGAAGACAAAAATTTTAGCAATGTTTTTCTTACTGCCTCTATTCTGTTCGGCACAAATCACTATGGATGATGATTGTTTTGATAGGAGTAACAGGATATTCGCAAAAGTAATACTCGAAGTTTTTGATACAAGCTTCGTCCATAAAATGGTGGATAATGGTCAACGTTTTCTCCTTGTGCTGAACGTTGATACTGCTGGGTATGTGGTAAGTGTGTGGAATGGTAGAGGCAACTTTCCCGAAACCCAAGTAAAGAGAATGGTGAAAAAGCTTAGAAAGTACTTCCGAAAAAATATGGTGCAGTTTCCCCTTTGCTATGTCCTTCAAGACATAGGACTATCGAGTGAGGACCAATTAAAGT
>CALIZL010000098.1 GCA_938028745.1 uncultured Prevotella sp. | reverse complement strand
CATGATGCAAAAGTAATAAAAATAATTTGTCCCCACTAATTTTCCGCTGAGCCCATTCTTCTCTATAAGTTCTTTTGCTGAAGATTTTAAACAAAAAGTAAAAAACAGGCAGGATTTTATAGAATTAGGTCTTAGATACAAGGAGGAGGAGAATGGGGTATGCCCTTTTTGTGGTCAGAAGTTTGAAAAGGAATCCTTATCCTTAATAGACAAATACACTCACTATCTTGCAGATGAAGAGGCTAAGGCAATAAAACAATTTCAAGTATATAAAAACAACATTGAGGAAGAAAAGAAGAGGCTAAAAGGTTTACAGGTGCAATCTGTACAAGCAATTAATCTCTTTAATGAGTATAAACAGAACTATATACCATCTTTTGAAAAAGAGAATCTCCAAGAAATAGAAATCAAATCCCTTGTAGAAGATTTAGATAATTTGAGTATACACCTCAAAAAGAAACTAGACAATTTAAGTGCAAAGATTAACCTTGGCACAGAATTTATATCCCAAATTGTTGAACATTATTCGCAAGTTGAGAAGACAATCAAGGACAACAATAAAAAAATTGACGAAATAAACGCCCGCAAAAACAAAATTGGTGAGGAAAGTAAATCTATAAGGCGGGAAATTTGCAAATCAGCTTATAATAAGCTACTGGATGAGACTTCAAAAGATTTAGAAGTTCTCTTCTCTTTACGTAAAGACTATAAACAGCTTAGCGATGAAATTCAGAAAAAAGAAGAATCTGAAAAAATAAGTAAGAAAAAATTAGTTTGTGAAGCGATAAAGAAAATTCTCGATTATTTCTTTGCTGGAAAATACAGTCTAGATGAAGATTCATTTAGGCTGATTTTTGAGAGAAAGTCTTTGGAGAAAGGACAAGTAAAAAGAGTACTCAGTGAGGGTGAAAAAAACATAGTCGCATTTGCCTATTATATTGGGGACATGCATTTAAAAATTCAACGGGAAGAAGATTATAATAAGTTGTTTTTTATTATTGATGACCCAATATCAAGTATGGATTTCACATATGTCTATACACTATGTGGGGTTATTCGAGATTTACGGAAGATAGTTAACAAAATTCAGTATGAGAAGTTTATAATATTTACTCACAATAATGACTTTATGAGAATATTATGTTCAAATAATATTGTTACAACAAAACTTCTCCTTAGTAGAGGGAACTTAATTGCCTTTAATGAGAACTTTACCGTCCCATATATTCATCATTTAGTTGACATATACAGAACTGCTCGCAAAGGGGAGCTGTATAGCCACACTACAGCTAATTCTATAAGACATATTATAGAGACTCTCTCCAAATTCCAGAATATAGAAATATCAGAGGATAGTATCTCGGAATATATAAAGGAGAATATTCCAAATGACAAAAAATCATATACCTTTATTAATGACTTATCACATGGAGGTTGGAGAAGTGAACAAGAACCAATGACAAACGAGGATTATCAAGAAGTTTGTGAGGCTATTATCAAGCATATTGAGAAGAAATTCCCTAAGCAAATCAAGTACTGCGAGAAGTGCTGTTCTTAACATTGGGGTAACCTGCCACTCCGCAATCGCGTAATGGAAGTTAAGCCCAAGTTTCACCTCTTCGGTCACGCTCACGAGTCGTATGGCACAGGCGTATTTGGCAATACCGTGTTTTCCAACGGCGCAGTATTAGACGATCAATACCACCTAGTCAACGTCCCCGCACTGCTTACACTCGAAACGTAAACAAAGGGTGGCTAGTTGACGGGTTCACAAGTTGACGGGTTCACAAGTTGACGAGTTGACAAGCTTACATGTTTACAAGTTGAAGAGTTGACAAGTTGAAGAGTTGAAGAGTTGAAGAGTTGACGAGTTTATCAAGACGTTATCGTCTTGCAACAAAGCATTTGGCTTAACTCCTTAACTCCATAACTCCATAACTCCTTTATAATATAAACACATTCCCATCCTTCATCACAGGGAACGTGCGGCGCAGTCCTTCCAAACATTCTAGCGAGAGCGTGGCATGCGCCACATCCACCTCGTTTTCGCGACATTCGGCCAGCGTTTGGCCTTGTGGGTCTAGTGCAACAGTCCCTCCGCTGTAAGCATTAGCAGGGTCGTTGCCCACGCGGTTAACGCCCAACACAAAGCATTGGTTCTCGATGGCGCGCGCCCTAAGCAACGTTTGCCAAGCAAAAAGGCGCGCCGTGGGCCAGTTGGCCACATATATGGCCACATCGTAGTCGCCGCGGTTGCGACTAAACACGGGGAAACGCAGGTCGTAACACACCTGCAAAAGAAACCGCAAACCACCATAGCGCACCACAACGCGCTCTTCGCCCTTGGTGTAAAGCTTATCTTCGCGCGCGTATGTAAAAAGGTGATGCTTGTCGTAATGCCATGTCGCGCCGTCGGGCGTAACGAAATAAAAGCGGTTATGCCGCCTTCCGTCCACTTCCACCGCCACACTTCCAGCCACGGCACAGCCTCTACGCCTAGCCACATCCACCATCCAACGATGCACTTGCCCTTCTTGTGGCTCGGTAACAACATCTCCGCCCACCATAAAACCCGTGGCAAACATTTCGGGCAACACAAACAGTTGGGCTTGTGGATGCTCGCCCATCAGTCGTTCCACTCGCAATAGGTTCTCTTCCTTATCGCCCCAAGCGATATCGGTTTGCAATAACGCTATTTCCATTGTTTCATTCCTCATGTTTTGTTTCTTCGTCATGCTTTGTTTCAACCGCAAAGCTACCATTTTTCAACCGAAACACCAAAAGAAAGCTCCACAAGTAAACTCATCAACTCAAAAGCTCATTAACCCATCAACTCAAAAACACAAAAACTCATCAGCTCAAAACTTAAAATCTTATATTAGGGATATTCAGTAAATATCTAACTAATTGTTTGTCAGTGTAATATATTATTTG
>CALIZL010000097.1 GCA_938028745.1 uncultured Prevotella sp. | reverse complement strand
ATAAGTTTTCATTAGGTTAGTAGTTTGATAGATTTTAAGGTTAAAGATTATGTTATTAGATTTTGAAACAATCGCGATGTTGGTTGGCGTTACAATCGTAACTGCACTTAGCATTATCGCTTTGCAACACACCAACGTCCGTTAACATTATTCTTTGGGATGACGGGATGAGTGATCATGCCGTCATCTTTTTCTTTATACATATACCAAGTTGGTATATACAAGCTACTAAGCTTTAACGCATGCCCCACCCAAGCAAAGAGAAAGTAATTGGCTTTGCAATTTTAGTCACTGAATTTGTCTTGACTTTTAATATTTCTGTAAATTGAGAGGAATGCAGGACAAATTAACGCACTGGTTTATACACACACAAAAGGGCAACAACTCCCGAAGACACCAACGCACTAACTCGACAACTTATCAACTCACTTACTCAAAAACTTAAATTTCTATCTTTTATTTTACAATGCCGCTCTAATTTTCGCTCCGTTCTAGTGAGAATATTGGTTAAAAAGTAGGCAAACATCTACCATTTCTACCCATTCACAGCTTGAGGCTTATCTGTTTTTAAGCCGAAAACCTGCATTTTGCACCATTTTGCCTTTCTATTTTGCTTGCCAGCTCATTATTTCTTCCCCCCAATTACGCCCTTTTAGCCCCTAAAAACCTACTTTTTGATGGGTGTTTTGCCCTTTTTAGCCATCTGTTTCATAGTTCGAAGAGGTTTTGTTTATACATTTGCTATGGATATTTATGCTTTTCATCTGGCAATTAGCGGCAAATCGCACTGCATTTAGCAGCATTTCGCCTTGCGTTTTGGTGCAAAACGCAGTCTATTTTGCACCAAAACGCAGTGCATTTAGCACCAAAACGCACAGCATTTAGCAGCATATTGCACTTCATATAGGGGCAAACAGCCCCGAAATGGTGCAAATGGCGATTGTTTTAAATTTATATTCATTTTTCCGCATGCACATGCTAACCCTATTTAGCACTAAAACAAACCTTCGCGAGAATCGAGTTTTTGCGATGAGGTGAGCTGTTGGTTCAGGAAAAGGGCACTTATAATGTTAAAATTCTTACCGAAAACAAGACATTCTTTGGTTGGCAGGCGTTAGGTTTAGTAGGGTGGCTGGGGTGGTTTAGCTAGATATACTAGGCTTATTTTGCTTATCTAGGATTTCTAGGTGTTCTAGGTGTTCTAGTTATTCTAGGTTTTCTAGGCTATCTAGTTATTCTAGTATTTCTAGGTACCCTAGTTATTCTAGATTTTCTAGTTACACTAGACGTTCTAGATTTTTGGTAGCATTAGGCTCGCTCGTTCGTCGGTGGTGCGCAGCCATCTTTTCACCTTTTCACCTTTTCACCTTTTCACCCTTTCACCTTTAAATGCCTTTTCGCCTTCCCCTACTTGCACAAAAAACGCCGACAAGAACGTATGTCCTTGTCGGCGTAGAGAATATAAGTTACCGAGTTAGCTTTGTTAAGCGTGCCTCGGCTATAGGCTTGTAGGCATCTTATTGACGCAACAGCTTAACGCTAGGCAGCGACTTGCCGTCTTTGCGAATCTTCAAGATGTAAACACCCTTGTTGGCAATGTGCAGGCGAACGTTGTTGCCAGCAGCAACCTTCACGGCCTGGGCCAAGAGGCGAGTGCCATCGAGGGCGTAAACCTCAAACTGATAGTTGCCTTCTTGGGGGCAATCAACGAGGATGTCTTCGCCAACGGTGTAAGCCTTGGGTTGAGCATCGCTGCCTTCAACGCCATCGATACCCGTGGAGTTACCCACCTTGATAACGCTGAACGTACGCATGTCTTTGCCATAAGCGTTCTGCAAGGTAAGCGTTACCTTGTAGCTTCCAGGCTGTGCATAGGCCACCTTAGCCTTACCAGACTCGCCGTTGCCGCTCATGTCGCTAAGCTTACCCTTAGGTGCGCTCCATTCAGCGGTGGTCTTAACTTGGAAACCAGTGCCTTTGCAGAATGCGCTACCTGCAGTGAAATCGGGCTTGATGGGCTGGATGCTACCTTGCCCTTCGCCTGCGCCTGTTACAACGTCTATGGCAGATATGGGAGCCTCGGTATTCTTAACATTGGCAAACTCGTGGTTTGCAGAAGGAGCGTTCTCAAAGTTCCAGAAGCCAAGCGGATTATCCGTTGCATCAGCATTGTTCATGCTCGTAGCCACTTCGTTGTCGTTGAGCGCACGATCAAAGAACTTCACATCGTCTACTACGCCATCGATGGCAGCAGTTTGGTGACGACCTTTACCAATGAGGAACCAGCTTCTGTCACCACGCGACCAATAGTAACCTGGGTTCTGGTAAACAGTAGGCAATCCCGTGCCCGTTTGAGAGCCAAATTGCCAGCTTGACACTTCGGCCTGCTTGCCGTTAACGTAAATTACTTCGCGGATACCTTGTCCTGGTACGTGCTGCATCACAAAGGTGAGGTGTGTCCAAGTGTTAGGTGCGAAATCAACCTTCCAATGCGTTTTGTGCTCGTCGCCACCACCTTGGTTATGACGGATAACAAACGAAAGGGTTTTGCTAGCAGGTTCGTAAGTAGACCAGAACGAACCCCAGTTGTTTTGTGGCCATGTCGTGGTTTGGTCGCGTAGGTCGAGCACTTGCATCGAACCAGCGGGTATGCTGTTGAACTTCACCCAGAACGAAAGTGTCCAAGCACGTTGCATGTTGGTAAAGCCAAGAGGATTAGAGCGGATACCGATACCCTTCTCGTTAACCTTCAACGCGCGAGAGAGTTGTCCATCGCTCTTGCGGCCCGTGTAAGCCAAATCAACAGCCTTGCCAGCCTCTATTTCAATGTTCTCGTCCTTGCCGTTGGCAGTTAGCGTCTTGATTTGAGGAATAGCACCAATGTGTTCGCTCGTAACCTGTACGAAGCTATCAAAGGTGCGCAGAACGGGTGAACCGTTCACATCTCCGTTAAGTTGCAGTTTGTACACGCCTTCGCTAGGAATGCCGGGTACTTTTACCGAAACACCGTTGCCAGAGTACACTACCTGTCCATTAGCACCCACCAACTTCCAGTCGCCAGCCTTATGGCGTGGGTCTGCATAGCTCATTTCGAAAGGTTCGTTGGGCTTAATCATGGTCTGCGAGATGGTGATGTCGTCGGTATAATCGTAGCCAGAGGGTGTGAAGTTGTCGGTCCAGCTAATGTCCGACTCACGATTCATATCGAGCGAAACAGCCGAAACACCCAACTTCACTTTGGGATTGTTGTTCGATGGGTCAACAGGGATGCGATAGATAAATGCGCCCCACGATGTGGTTATGCCCATGCAAACAGGGTTCTTGCCCTCTTCTTGTGCGTAAAGCTTAAAGAGCGAGGTGTTAACATCGAGATTGTAGCAAGGCTCACCCTTAGCCACTTGGTTGGGCATGTCGAAAGTAAGCTTAGCGTCTACTCCACTAGCGTTGTACGAAAGCAGTTTGCCTTTGAGGTTGATGGGCTTTTGTGGCATTGCGTAATCGCCGCGCGTGATAGACAATTCGCCCATATAGAGGTTCATGTTGCTGGCCTCTTCGAACTTCAGAGCAACCAACGCCAACTTCTTGCCGTTGAAATCGTCGCCCACAACAAAGCTTTTGCTTACCCACTCGTCGGCATCGGCCAATTCATCCTTTGTTCTCAGGGCGTAGGCATGCTCAGTTGTTTCGCTACCTTCGGCGGTTAGCACCAAGTTCATCTTGGCAGCACCGGCCTTCATCTTATACTTCAGCGTGATAACGTCGCCCTTTTGTAGGTCGAAACGTGTTTTAAAGAGTTGCAGATACTCCTTATCTATTGAGCCATATACGCGCATGGTTGAACCGCCCATGTAGGCATCGTCCCATACGAACTCGGCGTCAAGGCCATCTTGTGGCACTTTGCTGCTTTCGCGACCCATCAATTCGGAGGTGAACCACCAACGCCATGTGGGCAGATAGTCTTGAACACCCACGTTGGCCCATTGCCTATCGTGTTGGCGAACGCCGTTCCAATTGAAGAACTTACCGTTACCTAGGTTGAAACGGGTTACGAAAGGCTCTTTAGAAAGGTCCCAAGAGAGGCTGCTTCGTGCCGACATGAAAGGCGACATGCCTTGGAAGTCGAAGTTGTCGGCATGATAGCGCAGGCTGCTACCCACATCGGGGCAGTTGGCGGGGTTGCGTGTACCACCCGTGAACCAGCGTTCGGTACGCAACATGTAGGTGCGTTGCATGGTTTCGGGATCGCTACCCTTCTCGTTGCGGCTCTCCCAGAACATGTTGCGCGAGTGAGCACCCCACAATCCGATAGAAATGGGCTGGGTTTGCAAGAGCGTCCAAATACGATTACTCCTTGGTTCACCACCTTGCATGTTGATACCAGCATATAGGTAAAGCGGGTCGCGTTGGATATCGTGTGCATAAGCAACCGACCTTTCAAGGAGCCCCGTCTTATTCCAGTTATAATTAAAGAACAACGACGCAGCCTCTTCTCCCTTCTGGCCGAAGTTCTTGCGGTTATGGCCACCTAGACCTCGGTCGAAGGCGATACCGCCATTGTCGTTCGTTCCGTCGTACCACATATTCTCAAATATGGGGTTCTTCGAAGCCATCTCCTTGTTCAAGGCAATGTGGAACTTACGTACATTGTTTACATCGGAAGCTGAGCTCCAGAACTCTGAATTGTAACCTAATCCATCAATTCCGTAATAATTAAAGAAGCGTGCAGCCTTTTGTGCCATGCCATTAGCACCCAACGCGCCGAAAAGCGTAGCATAAGCTGGTGGTAAGTCGTCGTTAGGGATACCTGCAACCGAGGTAACGGCCACACCATTCTTGTGCGCAACGTCTAGCAGCGCAGCAGGAACACGGCCAAGTGGCATCGACCAGTCGCCCCAATGGTCAACGTAGCTCCACATCGAGAACACTTCCGAATTGAAGTTACCGTCGGGCAATGCGTTCTTGTGTGGGTCGTCGTAGGGCAACCAGGCAATTAGTCGCTTGTCGTCTTTTGCTTCAAGCGTGTTCTTCACCTGCGTAGCCTTGTTGCGAAAGCGCACTTTCGGCTTTACACGCGAGATAAAGAAGTGGTCGTCGTCATTGAGTTTGCCGTTTGCATCCCACTGCTGCAGCATGAGGTGGAACTTGCTCGACTCAATGTCTTTGTAGGTTACGTACCCGTCCTTGTACGCCTGAGCGTGTGCGCCAAGCGAAGTAAGGGTAAGCCCAACAAAGAGGATGTTCTTGTTGAAATTCTTCATAATGGGTTTAGTTGTTTATTAGTTAGACCTGCGCGGACACAAGTTTACAACGAAAAAAGTGTCCATGCTTAGTATAATCTACAAAAAAAGCATCCTGCAAAGGCCATCTTCCACCATGCAATGGTTCGCAACAGCCCGGTGAAGAGCCATTGAAGCCATGAGCGATATGTGGATTTTACGCTGGCGCATGTTGCAGAATGCGGGGTTACACGTATAAAATGCTATTGTTATGCGTTGATTATGAATCTTGGGTTAATGAGTTTGCAGGCCGAAGGGCTTAGCATTCGAAGTTCCTGCCAACCCATAAACCCCAGAATCCATCGCTTAGGGACTAGAAGTTAGACGGCGTTTGCACATCCCACCAAAGGCGCGTGCCTTGTTGGTCGGGACCTCCCAGCGCATCCAATCCAGAGGTTTGGATGTCGGCTATTGATGCTTGGTCGTCGTTGGGGAATATCATTCGCCTAACCAAGTCGCCGGGATTCAAGCTTCCGTCGTTATATCTCGTAAGCACAGGGAAGAGCTTGGGATAACCCGTACGGCGCATTTCGGTCCAAGCCTCGAAGGCATTGGGGAACAATGCGATGTACTTCTGTGTGATAATCTTTTCGAGTTTCACCTCCCTGTCGTCGGCTTCGTTCCATTTCACGCCAATCTTGGTGCGCGTAGTTTCGTTAGGTGTTTTCCCTGTTGGGTCTTTATACACAACCTCCACAGGAGACTCTACCATGAGATACGTTTGCAATCTTGCACTCAATTCATCAGCTTTGGTATCATAGGGTTCTAGCAACATAGAGTTCTCAATACCCTTTTTATAAAGCTCTTCGGCTGTTCCCTTCATTTCCCATCCGCGCAAAGCGCCTTCGGCACGTAAGAAGTCAACCTCGGCACACTTAAAGAGAAACAGTGGCGCTTTATCAACTAGGGCGCGATTATACACGCTAAACGACGTATAGGGGTTATCAGAACCCTGTCCTGCTTTCACCTTCGAGCCTGAACGTATGCCCACCACGATAGTTCTACCTTCGGTAAGCGTACCATCCGTAGACGTGATGTCGCCCTTATTAAGCGTGAAGAGCGGTGCATAGTCGTCTTTAGCCTCTTGCACGTATGGGTGGTTCAAACTCTTAAGCAAGGTAACGAAGCTGGCACTGGGAGCGAGGTCGTTCCACTCAGAAACTCCGGCAAGCGGGTGAGTTTGTCCGATGGCAGAACCAGCAGGCATGTAGAACTCTTGTTCGCGAGTTTTTATCACTCCACTTTCCACAGCTTCTTCCGCCCACTTTTTAGCCAAGCTTGCATCTCGTTTAACGATATGCATAGCCATACGCAACTTTACCGAGTTGGCCAAACGTATCCAACAATCGGCCGTTTCGTCTGGGCTAGACGTAGCTTGTTGTTTAAGGATACTAGCATGACTGTTCAACAGCTCGTCTACCGTTTCCTTATATTCCGTCGATTTTTTCTTGAAGTAATTGAAACAAGCCACAAAGTCGTCTATGTTCTTCACCGCACGCTTATAGATAAACTCTTGCGAGTCGTACTTAAAGGGCGCATACTGCTTGTTTAGCTTAAAGTCCTGATAGGGCATCGGGCCATAAAGGTCGGTGTTGTGCACAGCGGCGATGTTGTAGAAAAGCAAGGCCAAGGCCTTCAATTCGGGTATCGAGTCTACATTGGGATGGTTCATCAGCGGTGTCAGCTGGTTCTTTACTGCCACGAAAGTGCCGTTTGCTCCAGCGTTCCACCCACGTGCCACATGATAAGATGCACGTATCTCATCGCCAAACTGAAACTTAGAATGGGGTATAACCGAATACTGGGCATATACCTGTGCTATCGTAGCGTAGCTCTGATAAGCGTGCGGTCCCGGCTTTTCAACCTTTCCACCATTAATTTTACCACCCATAAGTACCTGCTGGGCACCTTTAAACGAGCCAACCTCTACAGATAAGCGATTATTCACGCCTCTAAGTTCATCAGCGGTGTACTCTTTCTTGTAGTCTATGGAGTCTACATTGCCATGATAAACATTGTCGGGCAGTTTCACCTCATTGGTTTGCAGCGTGTCTTCGGGCGTGTCATAGTCAAGACACGACGCCAAAGTTGCCACTCCGGCCACAGCCATAGCCATGGCAAAATATCTTTTTAGCTTCATTGTTCGTTACAGATTAAGTTTAATTGAAAAACCATACGAACGCGACGAGGGCATGTTAAAGGCCTCGAAAGCACCCATGCCGTTGCCAGTAGATAGCGATACGTCGGGGTCAACAGGCGCGTCCTTATATAAAAAGAGGAGGTTGCGGCCAATGAACGACAGGTTCAGGTTACGGCCTTGACCTAAGAGGTTACGGAAGGTATAGCCCAACGACAGCTCGCGCAGGCGGAAGTTAGTGGCATTGTAGATGTATTCCGAGGGATTCTTCTGGTCGCCAATGGTGCGATAGTACTCTTCAATACCGATAAGGCGGTTGCTGCCATCGGGCAAGTACATGGCCAACTGGCCTTCAGAGGTGCGCAAGTTGTTGCGTTCGGCATTAAGGCGTGCCTCTTCGGTACGCTTAGAGAGGCCGTAATAGTCTAGATAAGCTTCGGTAAGCGAGATTACCTTACCACCAATACGTCCGTTGATGAGGAAGAACAACTGGAAATCTTTATAGTTAATGGTGTTGCTCCAGCCCATCTGTATCTTACTGTTCATGTTGCCAACATACTTCTTAAAGAGCTTGTTCACCTGCGTTTCGCGCATTGGTCCGTCCTCGTCCTCTACCTCGAATGTGCCATCGGCCTTTCTGCGGAAGTCGGTTACATACATGTCGCCAATACGTCCGCCCTTCAAGTAGTTCACACGAACGCCTGCAATGTCGTTGTACACCAAGGCATCGCTACCATCAGGGTTAGTAGCAACGTTCAAAATAACATTGTCGTTGAACGAGAAGTTGGCCGACGTGCGCCAAGTAAAGTCCTTAGCAAACTTGAAGTTGTAGGCCACAGTGGTCTCAAATCCGCGGTTGCGCACCTTTCCAGAGTTCACAGGTATCTGCTTACCCGAAGCGTTGCTACCAATCATGTAGAGGTTATCGGATATGGTGTTGTAGAAAGTAAAGTCGAAGTCGAGCTTACTACCGAAGAACGACGACTCGATACCCGTTTCAAACGACTTGGTTTTCTCAGGGATGGGATTTTCGAACTTAGCGAAAGGACTAGCCGATATGGCACCCGTTTCTAAGTTTCGCGAGCCCTTAGAGAATACCGTATTGGGGATGGAGTTACCCACCTCCGAGTAAGATGCACGATATTTAAGGTACGAAACCCATTCGGGCAGCTTCACCAACTGGCTAACGATGGCATTGGCACCTACCGAGAAATAGCCATAGTGGTCGGCTGTTCCGCGGTTCTTAAACTGGCGGAAAGCGCGATACCAGTCCACACGATACGAACCATCGATGTAAACCATGTCTTTCCAGCCAATCTGGGCGGTAGCCAGTGCGGCGCGGTCCCAATTAGAAGTAGTAGAATTGTTAAGTGTTCCAGAGCCGCCAGCACGCGAGTCGAAGAAGTTTACCTCAGTAGAAGGCATGTCTTGTGCTACGTGTACGTAGGTGGCAGCCGAGTACTTGTTCTGGCTTTCGCCGCGAACCGAGTGGCCAACATAACCCGCCGTTGCCGAAAGGCTCCAATCGGGTATCAATTCCTTATTATAAGACAGCAGGTAGTCGGTATAGAACTCTTGCGTCTTCTCCCAACCCAGCGAATAGATACCGAAGGGGTCTACACCTGATGGACTGAAGTTGGTGGCGTGGCGCTTGCCCTCACTGTTATAATTGGTAAGGATATAGTTGAAACGTGCTTGGAAGTCCAACCCCTTGATGATTTCGTATTTGGCCGTCATCATTCCAGTAAATCTGTTCTCACGTTGTACGCTCGAGTGCATGTTCACCAGCCAATAGGGGTTGTTTTGTCCGTTCTCCATATAAGCCCAGTTTTGCATGGGGCCTTCGAGTGGCACGTCGTGGGTTTGGCGACCATAAAGGTCTTTCAACGTCTTGTCCTTTTTATAATAAGATTGTTTCGAAATCCAACTGCCACGTTCATGCACATAATTGTCGCGATAATAGTCCATATCAATGTTTCGCGGTGCAACGTAAGCATGGTAAATGGGGTTATAAACCGTTCCACCACCAGGTCTGTTGGTTGTTTTGGTACTAACGTAATTGGCCGACACTTCAACATTCAGCTTTTCGAATAGCTTGTAGTTCTGCCGGAAAGCCATCGTATTACGGTTGTAGGCATTGTTACGAATCATACCATTGGCATGCGAGTTACCTATTGAGAAATAGGTTTGCACCTTCTCTGTACCACCCGACACCGACACCGAGTTGTTGGTTGTAACGCCCGTACGGAAGAATTCGGCCACATCGTCCTTGGCATAATTGCGCAGATGGGCCACGTTTTCGTAACCAGGGAAGAAGTTCTGGTCGGGCTTATATTTCAACAGCTTGTCTGCCTCAGCCAGGTCGGTAATCTTTCCGCCCCATCCGTCGATAGACAATCCACCGCCTTGTCTGTAACTAGCGCCATAAGTATTCTGTATTTCGGGAGTAAGCAATGGTGTGTCGAAGGTAACGTTCGACGCTACGCTGACGGCCACCTTGCCTTCCTTACCCTTCTTCGTGGTAATCATCACCACACCATTGGCAGCCACCGAGCCATAAAGCGCCGAAGCGTTGGCACCTTTCAGCACGTTGATGCTCTCGATGTCGTCGGGGTTAATCATAGACAGCGGGTCGGAACCTTCGCCTACACCCGAATAGGTAACATTGCTGCCGCTGCCAATCTGGCCGCGCGTGTTGTTCAGCATGGGCACACCGTCAACAACGATAAGTATCGCGCTGTTACCCAAAATAGATTTGTTACCACGCAAGATAATTTTCGATGCACCACCGGCACCACCGGCACTGGGCGTAATGGTAACACCCGACACCTTACCCTCAAGTGTGTTGGCCACGTTGGGGTCTTGCACCTTCATCAGGTCTTCTGCCTTCACTTTCTGCGTTGAATAGGTAAGCGACTTTTCTTTTCGCATAATACCCATAGCCGTAACAACCACTTCGCCCAGCACCTTGCTGTCGTCTTGCATCGTTACGTCCACCACGCGCCTGTTGCCTACCGCCACTTCTTGTGTTTGGTAGCCCACATAGCTAAACACCAGCGTAGGGTTGGCAGCATCGGCTTGTATGGTGTACTCGCCGTCGATATTGGTAACGGCACCTTTACCCGTACCTTTCACCAGCACGCTAACGCCGATAAGCGGCTCGCCATGCGTATCCTTCACCACGCCTTTAACGGTGTTAGTCGTGGCCTGAGCTCGCTGAGCCGCCGTTGCCACGGCGCTAATCGTAGGTTTGCTCATTGTGGTGGGCGCATCGGCATTGTTCACGCCAGCCCACGCCGAAACCATTGGCGTCGCCGTTATCGACAAAGCCAACAATCCCTTCAACAGCAATCCATCTGTCTTGAATTTGGGTTCGTTCATAAGTTTAGTAAATAATATTTAAGTATATACTCTATTTACAGGTAGTAGGCGCGAGATTGATGCACGCCTTAACGCATGGAACTGTATTTATTCCACGAGTTTACAATACTATAACAACTTAATAAGCATTATTACTTAGTGCTTTAATAAAAATAAATCTTTCTCGTTATGGGTGTTCTAACTACCTACTTCCTTTTATATCACACCAACAACAAACCAAATAGTTTACCATCCGCGTATTTCAAGATACAAAACCTACTCAAAACCATGCAACAATCTAAAACACCTAGTGTAACTAGAAAACCTAGAATAACTAGAGCTCCCAGAAATCCTAGTGTAACTAGATAACTTAGAATAACTAGAGAATCTAGAATAACTAGAGAATCTAGAATAACTAGAGAACCTAGATAACCTAGAATATCTAGATAACCTAGAATAACTAAAAAGCCTAGGCAAACAAAGCAAGCCTAGAACAGCAAGCTAAACTACCCCAGCTAGCCTACTAGGCCTAACGCCTGCCAACCAAAGAATGTCTTGTTTTCGGTAAAGATTTTAACATTATG
This sequence comes from uncultured Prevotella sp., assembly GCA_938028745.1. Taxonomy (GTDB): domain Bacteria; phylum Bacteroidota; class Bacteroidia; order Bacteroidales; family Bacteroidaceae; genus Prevotella. The sequence goes on along the minus strand of CALIZL010000097.1, from coordinate 27,029 downwards.
AGTGCCCTTTTTCTGAACCAACCGCTCACCTCGTCGCAAAAAATCGATTCTCGCGAGGGTTTGTTTTGATGCTAAATTCGGTTAGCCTGTGCATGCGGCAAAATGAATATTAATTTAAAACAATCGCCATTTGCACCATTTCTGGGGCTATTTGCCGCTAAATGCAGTGCAATATGCCGCTAAATGCAATGCGTTTTGGTGCAAAACGCAAGGTGTTTTGGTGCTAAATGCCTTGCGATTTGCCGCTAAATGCGTGGCGATTAAGCATAAATATCCGCCACAACGGTATAAATAAAACCTTTCAGAGCCATTAAAAACATGGTTAGAAAGGGTAAAGTGAGCGTTAAAAAGTGGGTTTTTAGGTGCCAAAAGCAGGTAATTGGGGGTGAGAAAATTACGAACTGGGCACAAACTAGAAAGGTAAAATGGTGCTAAATGCAAGTAAAGCACTCAAAAATGATACAAATGAAGAAACGCACCAAGCCCAAATTGCCGCTATTTGCATGCTTTTCGTGCCCATTTTTTTCTAGAATGGGGTGGCCAGAAGGGAGCTTTTTGTAAAATATAATGCAAAAAATTAGGGTTGGGATATAAATTGGTGAGATGGTGAAGTTATGGATGGAGACTTATATTAGTCTGCGAGCTGGCTGCATTTCTGAATTAAATATAAAGCTACCATCAGAAAGGCAATCACCCTGCTGATTCCATATAAGAAACAGCAGGGTGAAAGCTAAAATCGCTTAATGTTTATATGTGGATTTGTAAGTCTACTTCATCGTAATTTTCTCAACACGAACCACATTCTTGTTCTTCATCTTCACAAGATAAACTCCCTTGGGCAGCACACTTGCATCGAACGAGCTTGGCTTATGCAAGGTAGTAACCAGCGTTCCGTCTACTGCAAATATCCATGCCTGTTCAACATGGGCAAAGGTTATGTTACGGCCGTCCATCTGCAAGGTTGAAACCTCTGCAGCAGCATTAGTAATGCTATTGGTTATGTCAAGCCCTTCGGGTTGATCGGCTTGTCCCTCATCCCAATTGCCCGACTTATCTGACCGCGAGGTATTAGTACCCTCAATCATTACGCCAAGGTCGATGGCAAAGCCTTTGTTAAACTTGCCCACAGGCTGCAAAGCCCCTTCAAACCATGCGTCGGAGAACACGATGCGCAAACGGCTTTTGCCCACACGTGCATCATTGGGAATGGTGAAGGTTTTTTCTTGCAATGACTGCACATTATATATCGTTGAACTTTTGTACTTGCCCACATTAAACAGGCACTCTCCTGCATCTGGGTTGTCTTCCAAAAGGTCGCCATTGAAAACATGGTCGCCATTAAGGTCTAGCCAACCTTTACCCAAACAATAGCGCAAGTCGTCTGTGGTGTTGTCGGCATAACTGGTGGCCTCGTATCCTTTAAACTTTATTTTTACGGTCTGGCCTTGTTTCACTCGCCATACAAGATGTGTTGCATCAACATAGTTTTTTCCACCAACAGGTTTGCTGGCATTGTATTCAATGTCTTGTAAACCACCTTCTGTTTTAACCACAGTCAGGAATCTCACTTTCTGAGCAGTTGCCACTCCGTCTGCTGCCATATCCAGTTCAACAGTGCCATAATCTTCTTCGGGCAAGTCGGGTAACAATTCTTGCTTTGCTCTTGTAATAGGCTGCCAAACAACGGGCGAATAGGTTTTCAGGTCGGTACTAACCGCTCTTACACCAACGAAGGGCGCATCGCCTGCGTTAGGCAGCTCGATGTCGCCTACAAACGTTGCCCATTGCGTTGTGCGGGCAATCTCGCTAACCTTACCTTTTTCACCATTCTTATACAGCAACTCAAAGTGGTCGATGTTAGCATCTGCATTCGTTAGCACGCGTTGTCCGTCTTCGCCAGCAATTGCCCATGCAGCCTTCACCGATAAACTTTTCTTTGTTTCTTCTTTAATCTGAACGGTAAAGTCTTCAACAGGTTTAGGTTCAGCCTTAAAGTCGTCGGCAAGGAGAAGCTTGCCCACATACATTTTATAGTTAGCGTCGCTATTCTTCACGCGTAAGCCAATTCGGTCTATTACGTCGCCCGAATTAATGCCAGTAAGCGGGATGCGTTTCTCTTCCCATTGCTTGGTGGCAACATCTCCCACGGCAAACTCTTTCCACGCAGGGTTGCCCTTAACGCGAACCAGTAAGTAGAGATTAGAAGCCTGCTCTGCACCCTTGCCATTCTTTATGGCAACGTTGGCATAAATGTTTCCTTTGGTGCCCTGTATGTCTGTTTTGTAAAGCACCACATCTGTCTGCGCAGCGGCCTGCTTGCCTGTAAGCATTAGGCACGAGCCACCCATGTACGCATCGGTATTGGTAAACTCTGGCTGTACTGCGGTGCTTACATTTGTAGAGCCACCTTCGTAAACCAACCATCTATACGTAGGCACGATGTCTTGATTGGCCATGTTGTACCATGCTCCGCCCGTTTTCTTCCCCTTATAGCAATAACGCTCGCCGTTGCCAAGGTTGAAGTAGGTGGCAAACGGCAGGTTTCCGCCAATGGCAGAACGTTCAGGAATCCACGTGGCCAGGCCAGCAAAGGTAGACAAGGGCGGTGTTGAACCACTCCAACGCAGGTTATTGCCTTGGTCGGCCACGGCAGGACGTTTAGCAGGATTGCGATAACCGCCAGAGAAGGCTCGTTCGAGCAACATTTGGTAATTGCTCATCAGGTCGTGTGGCCCTTTCCCTGAGTTATACGACCAGAACCGGCTTTGGTCGTGTTCGCCCCAAAGGGCAATGCCGCAACGTTTGGTAACTTCGTCGTTCGACAAGTGGCTCCAGTTCTTATCCATGCCAACCAGCCATCCCCCGGCATAAAGGCCTTTGCTAGTTTTCATCACCGACTCGGCCATCATCACCGACTGGCGCATGTTATAAGTAAAGCCCGACCCCGAATAATTAAGCATCAATTCGGCCGTGCGCTTGCCATTAGAGCCGAAAAGTGCGGGGGCATCCCAACCGCCTAAGGTAGAGTTGACGGTGTAAATCATAATGTGAAAGTTGTCGAAACCTTCCTTTTGGGCTATCGCATATAGTTCGCGATGGAAGTTCACTACATCCCCATTGCTGTAGCCCATTGCCTCCCAGTTGTAGTTAATGCCGTCCATACCCAGATAGCGCAACAAGTTAATGAGAGGTTGGGCATATTTGTAGGTTTGGTCTGACTTTTTCTGGCTCAACAATGCAATCCATGCGCGTGGATTTCCGCTCTTGCTGTCGAAGAACTTCATTCCGCTAAGGATGTCGGTACCATTTTTATGGGCTGCATCGGCCCACGCCCCGGGAGCTTGAAACAAGGAATGGTTCCACGAGCCCCATAGGTTGGTGTAATTCCAGAATGAGAAGTTGTCGCTGGCAAAACTCTTCGAAGGATAGCCGCCAATACCTTTACCCACAGCCATTGGCAGGTTAAGAAACAGTTCGCGGTCGGCGTAAGTGCTGGGTATAAGGCGGTCGGCATTATCAAGAAGCTTTCGCTTGGCCACATGCGACCGCACAAATTGCAGCTCTTCGTAAATGCCAGCCTTTTTCAACTCTTCCACGGTGGGATATTTACGTCCTTCCTCCTCGGCTTTCACAAAGAGGTCGAGCAAAAGTTTTTCATCAAACTTGGAGAAATCGTAAATGTCTGTCGATGCTGTTTCTGACTGTTGTTGGGCAAACCCACTAACGGGTGCCGACGTCAAAAGCGCGGCGAAGGCCAACGATGTTAAAACATGGTTTCGTTTCATTGAATATACAATGTTTTTAAATGTTATTAGTGTGCATACATTGCAGTTAGCATGCCAAAGGAGAATAAAAAAGGGGGAAAGCCGAGAAGGCTTTCCCCCTTTGAGTTAGGGTTTAAAGAAAACCAAACGCCACGTGCTTACTTTACAGTAATCTTCTGCGTGCGAATGATATTCTTGTTTTGCATTTTCACGAGGTAAACACCCGATGCCAACGAAGACAAGTTGTAGTTGGCAGGATTGTTAAGGGCAGCAACCAACGAGCCATCGGCTGCAAATATCCATGCTTTCTCCACATTGGCAAAGTTAAGGCTGTTGCCTTCTTGCTGCAATTGCGAAGGAGCTACGGCCACATTGCTAACACCTGTGGTGGAAAGTCCTGCGGGTTCGTCGGCCAAACCTTGGTCGCGTGTGTCGGCGGGAACAGGACGTTGTTTGTTGTTACCGGTAATCTTTACACGGAAGTCGATGGCGAAACCTTTGTTGAACTTACCCGTAGGTTTCAATGCTCCCTTGAACCAAGCATCAGAGAATACGATACGCATGCGGGTGTCGCCCGTACGTGCGTCTTCGGGTATCTTAAAGGTCTTAGTAACGATTGTCTTTACTTGGTCGGGCACGCCCTTGCGCAATTCACCAATCGTAAAGAGTTGCTCTCCTTCCTTGGGATTAGCGGCAAGCTCGCGTGGATCGAAACGATGGTCGCCGTTCAAGTCAATCCATCCACGACCAAAGCAATAGCGCAAGTCGTCGTGTGAACCGTCCTTTTTGTCAGTAGCCTCATAGCCCTTAAACTTCAATGTAACGGTTTGGCCTTGTCCGATAGTCAGCACTTGATCGGTAACATCGACATAGTTCGTACCACCCTTAGGACCTGTAGCCTTATAGTCGATGTTGGTGGAGCCACCCTCGGTTTTGAATATCTCCACGTAGCGAATAGCTTGCGCAGTTTTGTAGCCATCGGCATCGGTATCCAATTCGGGTGAGGTATATGGGTTGAGAACCAGTTCGGGCAATTCGTTGGCATTGGCGCGAACAACCTCAGTCCATACAACAGGCGAATAGCTTTTGAGGTCTTTCGATACGGCACGAACGCCGATGAAGGGATTGTGGGTGAAGTCCTTCAAATCGATATTACCCACGTATGCAGCCCACTGGCTAGTACGAGCCACTTCGGATACACGTCCGTTAGTGCCGTCTTTGAGCAGAATTTCGAAATGGTCGATGTTGGCATCATCGTTGTAAATCATACCCGTGGTGGTTTCGGCTTTGTCTACGGCCCATGTAGCCTTAACAGAAAGCGAAGACTTAGTTTCTTCTTTCACCTGAATAGCCACATTCTTAACGCCTGACGGAGCAGCAGTGAAACCATCTACAAGCTCTAGCTTGCCAACCATCATCTTATAGCTGCTGGTGCTATTCTTAACACGAAGACCAATCTTATCAATAGCCGTTCCCGAAGTAATGTCGTTCAAGGCAATCTTTTTCTCTTCCCAGGTTTTACCAGTTGTGCTGCCAATAGCATATTCTTTCCACTCATTACTGTTCTTGAGGTGTACGATGAGGTAGAGATTCGACTCGGCAGGCACTTCTTTGCCACTCTTGATGGCCACATTGGCAGTGATGGCGCCATTAGAGCCAGCGATGTCGGTTTTGTAAAGCACGATGTCGGTAGAGTTAGCCTGTCCCTTGCCGTTAAGCAATAGGCACGAACCGCCCATGTAAGCGTCCTTATAGGTTATCTCAGGGTCTACCTTATCACTATGATTGTTGGTATTACCTTCCACTACCAGCCAACGATAGGTTGGCACGATGTCTTGGTTACTCATGTTATACCAAGAGCCAGCGGTTTTCTTACCTTTATAATGATATTGCGAACCTGCGCCCATGTTGAAGTGGGTGCTAAAAGGGAGGTTTCCATTGATGGTTGTTCTTTCGGGAATCCAAGTTGCCATGCCAGGGAAAGTAGAAAGGGGCTGAACACCATTAACCTCTTCCCAATTATGCCCAGTGTTGCTAACCGCAGGGCGATAAAGCGGGTTACGGTTACCACCCGAGAAACCACGCTCAAGCAGCTTTTGGTAGTTAACCATCATTTCATCAGCATCGCCACCGGCATTGTAGCTCCAAAAACGACTTTGTGCATGTTCACCCCAAAGGCAAACGCCACACTCAGGAGCGGAGTTCAGGCGTGTCCACGAACGGTTCATCGTAACAATCCATGTACTCCCATACAGTCCTTCGGTTGTTCCCAAAGCATTCTTTGCCTGCTGTACAGACTGGGACAGAGTATAGGCAAAGTCCATGTTCATGTAATTTAGCATTACGTCTGCCGTCTTCTTTTTATTTTTGCCGAACAGACCTTCAGAATTATACGCTGTTAACGTGGCATTCGAAGTATAAAGTACAACATGGAAGTTATCAAACTTCTCTTCTTTTGCTATCTCGTACAGTTTCTGATGAAAAGCTATCACATCTGGATCATCGTAGCTTGCTGCCTCCCAGTTATAGTTTATACCATCCAGTCCCAAATATTGCAGCATGTAGATCATTGGCTTTGCATACTTAAATGAACCGTCTTGATTTTTAGCTTTCAATGTAGGCAACCAACCTTCAGCACCTACACCGCCAGGATTGCCAGTGGTATCAAAGAACTTAATACCGCTCAACAGGTCAGTTCCGTTCTTATGTGCAGCGTCCGCCCATGAACCTGGGGCCTGGAACAAGCCGTGGTTCCATGCGCCAAAGAGGTTGGTGTAGTTCCACATAGAGAAGTTGTCTGATGCAAACTCGGAAGAAGGATAGCCGCCAGTGGTTCTTCCTGCACCAGCGGGAATGTTCATAAACAACTCACGGGTTTCAAAAGTGTTTTTTATAAGACGATCTGTTCTGGGAAGGATAGAACGTTTGCGTACGTGCGAACGCACAAACTCAATCTCGTCGGCCAAACCAGCCGCCTTAAGCTCATCGTACGATGGGTAACGTTTTCCTTCCCTTACTGCCTTTTCAAACAATTGCAACATCTTGATGTCGCTGAAATGCTGAAAGTCGTAAACCACCTTAGAGGCAGTTGGTGCGGTGTTTCCACCCTGCGCCTTAACCGTAAAGGGAGCCGCAGACAGCATACCGGCCAACGCCAGTGCGCTAAGAGTAACTTTTCTCTTCATTCTTGCTTAGTTTTATGTTGTTAAATAATAAGACATTTAGAGTTAATCGCATTGTAATGGCTAAGTTTATGCCAAACTAAAATGCGTTTTAAGATAGGATTGTTAAGCTAAGGGAGCAGCCGTGCCTTGTGGCCTAATAAGGGTGGCGCAGCCGTTCCCATAGTTTATTGCTTTAAATTAAAAGTTCGGGGCTCCTTTTACGTCCCACCAAAGCCTTGTTCCTACAAAATCAGGCCCGCCTAGTGCACCAAGCCCCGTAGCCTTAATGTCTGCTTGCGTAGCGGGATCGGTACGACCGGGGAACGGCAAACGACGGATAATGTCGCCATCATTAAGACTTCCGTCGGCCTCATCAGCCTGGAGCACATCGAACAAACGCGGATAACCCGTGCGGCGCAAGTCCACCCAGGCTTCAAAGCTCTCAGGATAGCCTGCGATATACTTCTGGGTGATAATCTTTTCGAGTTTCACCTCCTTGCTGTCGTCTTCGTTCCACTTAACGCCAATCTTAGTTAAGCTTTCAATGGGGTCGCTCTCACCAGTAGGGTCCTTATATGTATAAGGTGTGGCACTCTCTTGTTGCATGTATTCGGCCATACCTGCATCGTAAGGGTTTTGGTTATTGGCATCAGTATAGAATTGTTCGCGGTCCTCGCAGTTTCCAGCAAGAATACCCTTCTCGTAGAATTCTTTGGCCGTTCCGCCCATGCTCCATCCTCTGAGCGCACCTTCCGCTCTAAGGAAACAAACCTCAGAGAGTTTCATCAAGTACAAGGGCATGCTATGCGCCACCTCTGGATTAATGGCACTGAAAGCGATAAACTGATTGCCGGCGTAATCCTGACCTTCGCCAGGTGTTACTCCTGAGCGGATACCGATAACGTCTGTATTGGCTGGTGTCACTTCCTTCGTTTTTGAATTGACAATGTCGCCATCGTTCTTTAGGAAGAGATACTTAAGGTAAGGATGGTTAAGACTTTTCAATATCGACACCCATGAGGCTGTTATTCGCGTGTCGTGCCAGCTTTGGCTAGCCTCAAGCAAGGGATGAGTTATACCCTCGGCGGCCGTGTTGATACATACCTCTTGCGAGTATTCTTCTATCACTCCCGCTTTAACGGCTTCTTCTGCCCATCGCTTTGCCAACGTTGGGTTAACTTTAACAATATGCATGGCCATGCGTAGTTTCAGCGAATTGGCAAAACGCACAAAAGTGTTGAGGTTGCTGAAACCCGTTTTGTAATCGCCAGTAACATGCATATTCTGTTTCAGAATGTCGCGCAAGGCTTCCTTATATTCCTCGGGCTTGGTTTCATAGTAGTTTAAACAAGCCACTATGCTGTCTATATTGTCCACCGCCTTATTGTATATCGTTTCCAGGCTTTGATATTCAAAGGGAGCCGTCTGGGCGTTTGTTTTGATATCTTGATAGGGGAATGGGCCATAGACATTTGCCACCTCAACCGCCGAATAGTTGTACAACAGCAGATAAATGGCCTTTAACTCAGGAATAGTGTCGATAGACTCGTGATTAAGCAACGGCACCATCTGCGTTGAAACCTCATTGAAAGACCCCATCGCACCACCATAAAACCTGTCGGAGATGTTATAGGCAGAGGTAATAGTCACCTTTGAGTAGGGGAAATTGGTATGTGGTATAACGCCATACTGCGCATACAAGTCGGCACCCAGTCCATATTGATATTGATAGGCATGTGTAACAGGCTTTTTACCTTCCTTGCCACCGCGCATTGCATACTGGGCACTAAGTCCTGCCGCAATAACATCAGACATTTTGTTGGCTGCGCGTTTCACATCCTCGCCCGTAAACTTAGTCCGATAGTTCAAGGAGTCAACCTTTCCTCGGCGGCTCACCTTGTTGGTATTCTTTTGCGTTGCGCTGAATTCGTCGCCTGTGGTATCGAAATCCAGACACGATTGTAAGGTTAGGCTCAACAGGGCCATAACGCCTACAAACCATTTGCTATATCTGTTCATAATTTTGTTGTTATTAACACTCCCTCCCTCCTTTATTAGCTTTGCCCGAAAAAAGGGAGTTCGGGAAACATTTTCTTTAGTTATACTCTTGAAAGTATGGCTGCTTACAGGTTCAACTTCATCGACAAACCATACGAACGCGACGAGGGCGTGTTGAACAATTCGAAACCTCCTAAGCCATTACCCGTAGAAAGCGACACGTCCGGGTCTGCGGGACTTTTCTTGTAAAGGAAGAACAGGTTGCGTGCGATGAACGAAACCGAAAGGTTCTTGTTTTGTCCCATGAGGTTTCTGAACGTATAGCCCAGCGACAGCTCGCGAAGGCGGAAGTTGGTTGCACTATATATGTAGCTGTTGGGGTTGGAAGAGCCTCCCAGGGTTTTATAATAGGTGTCGATAGGCACAATTCTTCCGCTGCCATCAGGCAGGGGGATACCAGGCACATTGCCATAGTTTGCGGCAACAATACCGTTTGCCTCGGCATCCTGACGTGCCTTACCCGAACGTTCAGACAGTCCATAAAGGTCAAGGTAAGCCTCTGTAAGTGAGATAACCTTGCCTCCCAGGCGGCCATTGATAAGCATAGAGAGCGTAAAGTCCTTGTAATTAAAAGTATTGCTCCATCCCATCTGCCACTTAGAGTTCATGTTGCCAACATATTTGCGGCTATTGCCCGACTTGTCGAACCTTGGCGCACCGTTCCGTGTCAGTTTGATGTGTCCATTTGCATCACGCTTAAAATCGTCTACGTACATGTCGCCCAGCGAACCACCTGGTTTGTATACTACATACACACCTGCAATCTCGTTCTTTATTTCTTTCTGTTTGCCCTGGTTGTCGTAGGCTGTTTCAAGTATCTTGTTGTCGTTGAACGACAGGTTGTAAGACGTTCTCCAACGAAGGTCTTTACCAAACTTAAAGTCATAACCAATTGTTGTCTCAAATCCGCGGTTGCGTACTTTACCCGTGTTCCCCGCGTTCGTTTTGGCGGAGATATTGGCCGACTCCATATACATGTTGCGCAAGCGGCTATCATACAAGGTTAGGTCGAAACTCAAGCGGTTCTTAAAGAATAACATCTCCACACCCGTTTCGAAAGAGCCCAACGTCTCCACTTTCGGCACAAAGTCCGAATATTTGTTCACCGTTGCCGTTCCCGTTAGGTAGTTGCGACTGACATCGAAATAACTGTTATTGGGAATAGAGTTACCTACGTCCGAGTAAGACACGCGGTACTTCAAATAATCTATCCACAAAGGAAGCTTAACCAACGAGCTAACGATTGCATTGGCGCCCACTCCGAAGTAGCCTTGCCATTCCGAATCGATAATGCCTCTCAGTTTAAATTGTCGGTAGGGACGATAGGCGTCCAAACGATACGAACCGTCAACAAACACCTTATCTTGCCATCCCACTTGGGCAGTGAAGAGCATGGCCTTGTCCCAGTTAGAGTTCTTAGTCGTTGTTGTAGCTCCCACATCGCCTGCGCTGGTTTCAAACACATTCACGGCCGATGGTAAAATGCGGCGTATAGGGTCTACGAAAGTGGCGTTACCGACAGCGGTGCGCTTGTATGTGTTCTTAATTGTATGCCCAACCCAACCTGCAGTTGCTGAAACGCTGAAATCTTTCACGTTTGTGTTGTAACTCAACAAATAGTCGGTGTACATTTCGGTTGTCTTGAAATCTTCACTCCAATAGCTGCCAAAGCTGTTCATGCTAGACGGCAAAAAGGTTGTGGCATACTGCCGAGCATCTTTGGTAAAGTGAGTCTTGGTGTAGTTAAAACGAGCTTGGAACGAAAGTCCCTTATATATATCGATGGTTGCAGAAAGCGTTGTAAACAGTCGGTTTTCGTCTTGTCGGTTGCGGTTTTTGTTCACCAGCCAGTAAGGGTTGTTGTTGCCGTTCGAAAGATATGCCCAATCTTGCATCTCACTGCTTAGCGGAACACGTTTGCCCTGCGTGTAAACAAAGTGGGTCTCTTTCTTTGGATTACCATTTTGATCCAGCACAGTGAATTCCTTCGGTTCATAATACGACAAAGGATTAGAAAGCCATGTACCTTGCTTAGAGTAGTTTTGGGCATAATAATCCATGTCTATGTTGCGAGGCATCATGTACGCATGATAGATAGGATTACCTATCGTTCCCCCACCAGGTCGATTCCGGGTGATGGTTTCAACGTAATTAACAGAACCTTCCAACTTCAGACGGTCGAAAAGCTTAAAGCTCTGTCGCAAAGTTATACTGTTACGATTATACGAGTTGTTCTTTATCATACCATTGGAGTGGCTATTTCCCAATGATATGTAGGTTCTCGACTTTTCCGTACCGCCCGAAACTGATACGGAGTTGTTGGTCGTAACGCCTGTACGGAAGAAGTTGTCTATATCGTTTACCGCATTCTTACGGAGATGCACTTGGTTAAGTGCCCCTTGGGGATACTGGTCGCCTAGCTGTACAGAGGGAAGCAGGTTTGTTTGGTCTGAAAGTTTACCGCCCCAACTTGAAGGCGACAGCATATAGGTTTGTGTTCCGTTTACCACCGAACCATCGGTAAGCGCAGCACCATAAGTGTTCTGCAACTTGGGGGTAAGCAATGGCGTGTCGAACGTAACATTAGACGTAAAGTTGATGTCCACTTTACCCTCGCGTCCCGATTTGGTGGTAATCATGATAACGCCATTGGCAGCGCGCGAACCATAAAGTGCGGCCGCGTTTGCCCCTTTAAGGACGTTCATAGACTCGATGTCGTCTGGGTTAATCATAGAAAGCGGGTCCGAACCTTCCGACGAACCTGCATATCCCAAATCATCTCCATTGGTTATCTTGCCACGAGTTTCGTTAGTCAAGGGAATACCATCGACCACAATCAGCGGCGAGTTGTTACCGGTAATCGACTTGTTACCGCGCAGAATGATCTTAGATGCACCACCCGCGCCACCTGCACTCGGCGTAATGGTAACTCCGGCAACCTTACCTTCAAGGGTGTTGGCAACGTTGGGGTCTTGCACTTTCATCAAGTCTTCTGCCTTCACTTTCTGGGTGGCATAGGTAAGCGACTCTTGCTTTCGCATAATACCCATAGCCGTAACTACCACTTCGCCCAGCACCTTGCTGTCTTCTTTAAGGGTTACGTCTACTTGCGAACGACTGCCGGCAGCCAATTCCTGTGCGGTGTAGCCCACATAGCTAAACACCAGCGTGGGGTTGCTCTCGTTAGTTGTCAGGGTGTATTGGCCGTCGATGTTGGTTATGGCACCCTTGCCAGTACCCTTCACCTGAACGCTCACACCGATGAGCGGTTCGCCTTGTGCGTCTTTCACAACGCCCGTAATGGTTCGCGTGTTGGCCTGCACGCGTTGCAAGGCAGAGTTTTGAGTTGTAACAGTTGCTTTAAGCAGTGGGTTTTGCGTTGCGTTGGCTTTAACACCAGCCAGCATGCCCACGCTAGGAACTGCGGTCATAGACAATGCCAGAAGTGCTTTCAACAGCAAGCCCTCTGTCTGTGCATTTGTTCTTTTCATACGTGTAGTAATATTATTATAAAGTAGTTATAACTTCAAAAGGATTCGGTGTGGCACATTTTAATGCGCCTTACAATAATAACACAGCTAACAAACAAATATTACTTAATCAACCTCATAAAAATAAATAATTTTATTTTCAACGAAATATAAATCCTTTCGCGAAACAATGTGGGGCAAGAAGATGGCGGCGATTGCATAATAGGGCGTGACGAAACAAAATGAACGAACCATCAAAAGTGTTCGTTTTTGCAGCAACAACGTCTCTTACAGACTGCACGGCGGCGATAAATGGATATAAATCAGCAGTGTAGAAACTTATACTCGTGCCTTCTGCATGCACTTATGAACAAATACGCATAATAAAGACCGCAAGGCCCAGAAGCTTAGAACCTATAATCTCAACAACAAAATATATTATATGGTACGCGCGCACGCGAGGGTGCAATGAAGTTTGCAAACTTTCATTTCGCGTTTTGACATAAATATAAGTGTTTTTGACATAAGAACATAAGGAACATAAGGCCAATGAATGGGATTTATTTAGTTTAGTTTGCATGCTGCTGTTTCCGTTGCCCATGAGCAACATGCACTGCACCCGTTCGCACAGGCCGTTGTAAGCGTACATGCTTTCCACGCCGCTGCCCACGCGTGTGTGTTTACTGCCAATTTGTTTTGTCTGTTTTTTAGTAAGAAAATTAACATTATGAGTGCCCTTTTCCTGAACCAACCACTCACCCCATCGCAAAAAATCGATTCTCGCGAAGGTTTGTTTTGATGCAAAATAGTGCCTACATGTGCATGCGGCAAAATGAATTTTTATTTGAAAAGTCAGCCATTTGCACCAGTTTCGGGGCTATTTGCAGCAAAATTCAGTGTGTTTTGCCGCAAGACGGAGTGCGTTTTGGTGCTAAATGCAGTGCGTTTTGGTGCTAAACGCAAGGTAAAATGGTGCAAAATGCAGTGCGATTTGCCGCTAAATGCGAGACGAAAAGCATAAACATCCACAGCAATTGCATAAAGAAACCCTCTTAGAACCATGAAACACATGGATGAAAGGGGCAAAATAACCATTAAAAAGTGGGGTTTTAGGGGGTAAAAGTGGTTTTTGAGGCTGCAAAAATCATGAGTTGGCAACCAAACTAGAAAGGCAAAATGGTGCAAAATGCAGGTTCTAAGCTTAAATTTAGACAAACACCAAGGCGTGAAAGGGTAAAAAGAGTAGCTTTTTACCTACTTTTCAACCAATCCTTTCGCTAGAACGGAGCGAGAATTAAAACGATATTGTAAAATAAAAGATATAAATTAAGTTGGTGAGGTTTTGAGTTAATGAGTTAATGAGGTTTGAGTTGATGAGGTTTGAGTTAATGAGGTTTGAGTTAATGATCTTGTTAGTTTGTGAGCTTGTTGGTTTGTGAATTAGTGAGTAGACGAGTTGATGTCTTTGGGAGTTGTTGGCTTATAGTGAGTTTATAAGCCAGTGAGTTGACTTGTACTGCATTCCTCTCGGCTTATAGAAATATTAAAAGTAAAGTCGACTTCATTTATATGATACGCGCGCACGAGAGGGGAAAATGAAGTTTGCAAAATTTAATTTCGCGTTGTGACATAAATACATGTTTTTTTGACATAAGGACATAAGGACAATGAATGGGGTTAATTTAGTTTAGATAGCCAACATGTTAATGGGGCAGCCATTTTTTCGCCTTTCACCTTTTCACCCTTTCACTTTTAAAAGGGACGTAGCCGTTTTTTCACCTTTTCACCTTTTCACCCTTTCACCCTTTCACTTTTAAAAGGGGCGCAACCATTTTTTCACCTTTTCACCCTTTCACCTTTTCACCCTTTCACCTTTAACTTCTTCTCCCAACAGCCGAAGAAGTTCTTGGGTGCGCTTTTCAAAATCAGGAGTGGCGGTAAGCGTGAGTTGTGGCGGAGCAGGAGTGTCGGGTGAGGGTTGGAACACAAGCTGGTGGCCTTGTTCGGTACTGCGGATGTGCTTTTCTAGGACGTAAAGCATGGGGAGATGAGGGCATTGGGTAGAAGCGTTAGGCTTGTCAAAGCTGTCTGACTGGTCCGATTGGTCGGACTTGTCAGACCAGTCAGAGCTGTCCGACTGATCGCTCAGCTGCGTGCCATCGCCTAGCTGTTGCTTAGCCACCACCCAAAGGGCATCCGCGGCATGCACAACTTGTTCTAAATCGTGGGTAGAAAGCAATACCATCTTATTGGTTTCGTGGGCAAGGCGTGCCAACAAGCCAAGCACTTCAACCTTACTTTTGTAGTCGAGAAAGGCCGTAGGCTCGTCGAGTAATATCACGGGAGTGTCTTGTGCCAAGGCTTTAGCAATCATCATCTTTTGCCGTTCGCCGTCGCTAAGTGTCTGCACTAGGCGGTGGCGCAGGCCAGTTATGCCCACAACATCCATCGCCCAAGCAACCATGCGGCGGTCGTCGGCACGAAGTGTACCCCAAATATTGGTATAGGGCGAACGACCAAGGGCTACAATTTGTTCGACGGAGAGGTTTTCAACGCTGGGCTTAGCAGTTAACACCACACTTACAAGGCGTGCTAAACGCGCTTGAGAGAGTGTGGCGAGGTTGATGGGCGCGGCTTGTTCGCCAGAATAATAGTGCATTTGCCCAGCAATGGGCGGTTGGAAAGCGGCCAGAGTGCGCAAAAGGGTGCTCTTGCCAATGCCGTTGGCACCCACAAGACAGGTTAGCTGCCCTGCATGCAAGGTAGCATTAAGTTGGGCTAGCACGGTGGTTGGCGTGCGCCGCGGATGCTGGTAACCTACGGAGAGGTCGCGAAGGGTTATCGAGGGCATATTTTTTTCTGTGGGGGGATTGTGTTGCTAGGGGCCTTTGGCTTTCTAGGATTCTTAGGTGGGTCTAGGCTTTCTAGTTGTTCTAGGTTTACTAGGCAGGCTGTTAAAAGTGCACAGTTATCTTTTCACCTTTTTACTCTTTCACCTTTAAGAGGCGCAGCCATCTTTTCACCTTTTCACCTTTTCACCTTTTCACCTTTAAGAGGCGCAGCCATCTTTTCACTTTTTCACCTTTTCACCTTTTCACCTTTAAGAGGGCGCAGCCATCTTTTCACTCTTTCACCTTTCTTATCAGCGTTAGCCCATCTCGCAAGGGAAGGATAACCTTCTCTACGCGCGAATCGTTGGCCACAAGGTCGTTAAAGCGGCGTATGCCAAGGGTTTGTTGGTCCTTATCGTAGGCTGAATCGCACACATGACCATCCCACAGCGTGTTGTCGGCCACGATAAAACCACCCTGCCTAAGCACCGCGAGAGCCATCTCGTAGGTTTCGATATACGTACGCTTGTCGCCATCGATGAAAACGAGGTCGAAGGTGATGCCCAAGCGTGGGGCCTCGGCGATGGCATCGCCGATAATAAAGCGTATTTTGTTGGCCACAGCACTGCCTTCTATCCACGGGCGGGTGAAGTCTTCTTGCTCGTCGTTAATCTCGAAGGTGTACAAAAGCCCGTCATCTGGCAGCCCTTCTGCCAAGCAAATGGCACTATATCCGCTAAAAGTACCCACTTCGAGCACGCGTTTGGCCTGGGTCATCTGCACAAGCATCTTCAACAAACGACCTTGCAGGTGCCCGCTAGCCATACGTCCGTGCAGCGTATGCAAGTTAGTGGCTCGGTAAAGGCGGTATAGGTAGTCGCCTTCGGGGTCGATGTGGTTGGCGATGTAGGTGGTTAGATCCATGCCTTAGCGTTTGAAACTCTCTATCGCCAAGCGGTAACCGTCTAGGCCAAAGCCGCATATCACGCCCCGACAAGCGGAGGCAATCATGCTTTGGTGCCTGAAAGGCTCGCGTTGATGAACGTTAGAGATGTGCACTTCAACCACAGGCGCGCTGATGGCACGGATGCAATCGGCCAAGGCGATGCTGGTGTGCGTGTAGGCTCCGGCGTTAAGCACGATGCCGTCGCGCTGAAACCCCACCGCTTGCAACTTGTCGATAAGTTCGCCTTCGATGTTGCTTTGAAAGTAATCTATCTGCACATCGGGGAAACAAGCACGCAGGCGCGGCAGGAAATCGTCGAACGACGTGCAACCATAAACGTCTGGCTCGCGCACGCCAAGCAGGTTGAGATTTGGCCCGTTGATAATTTGTATCGTCATGTCAGCTTTATTTTGTACTTTTGTTCACAAAATTACGAATAAACGATGGAAAGAGAAAATAAAACCGTCGACAATATGGTGAAGGCCTATATGCGTTACTTGAAATTGGAACGCAATCTTAGCCCCAATACCATCGAGGCTTACCGCAACGACCTGCGTTGGCTTTTGGCTTACGTTAACTTTCACGGGTTAAAGGTGGAGGAGGTGAAACTGGAAGACTTGGATAACTTTTCGGCCTCGCTGCACGACCAACGCATTACGCCGCGTTCGCAAGCGCGGATACTGAGTGGTGTGCGTTCGTTCTTCAAGTTTTTACTTCTCGATGGTTTTATTGATGCCGACCCAACGGAGTTGTTGGTGTCGCCACACGTGCGCAATGCCTTGCCCGACGTGTTGAGTACGGCCGAGGTTGACCGCTTGGAGGCCTCTATCGACCTTTCCAAATGGGAAGGACAACGCAACAGGGCCATTATTGAGGTGTTGTTCAGTTGCGGATTGCGGGTGTCGGAGCTTGTTAACCTGAAACTTTCTAACCTTTATGTGGAAGAGAAGTTTGTGCGCATAACGGGAAAGGGCGACAAGGAGCGACTGGTTCCCATATCGAGCCGCGCGCTTGACGAGCTGAACGCATGGTTTGCCGACCGTAATGCAATGCGCATTAAGCCGGGCGAAGAGGATTATGTGTTTCTTAATCGGCGCGGTGCGCACCTTACTCGCACCATGATTCTTATCATGATAAAGCGTCAGGCGGTGGCAGCGGGCATCACTAAAACCATTAGTCCGCACACGTTGCGCCACTCGTTCGCCACGGCTTTGCTGGAAGGTGGTGCCGATCTTATCGCCATTCAGGCGATGATGGGCCACGAAGACATTGCCACCACCGAGATTTATACGCACATAGATACGTCGTCGCTAAGGGAGGAAATAACCAAACACCATCCGAGAAATAAGAAAGGGTGAAAAAATGGGCTGCGCCCTTTAAAGGTGAAAAGGTGAAAGGGTGAAAAGATGGCTGCGCCAGCTGATGAACAAGTATGTTAAGTTTGTGCTAGAAGACCTAGAAATCCTAGGAAAACTAGGAAAACTAGAAGCCCCAGAAAACCTAGAACAACCTAACCCTCATCCACTACTTCTCGCTATACAGCGTTTGTATTACTGTTTGTCCCACGGCTTTCAGCGTATTGCGGTCGATGTTTTGCAAGTTATCGTTTAAGGTGTGCCATGTAGGGCCAAACGAGCTTTGAACACAATCGGGATAAAAAGCAATAATGTCTATCGTAGGGATCTTGGCTTTCTCGTTAAGCGGCACATGGTCGTCGGTAATCATTCCGCCGTCGCTTTTAGGAAAGAAACTACCGTAGCCTGCGGCACGTGCAGCGCGCCACACCTTCTTAACAATGTCGGGAGCAAAGGCCTTCGACATGCCTTCGCGATAGAACTTAGCCCCAATACCGCCAACCAAGTCGAGCAGAATGCCGTAACGCGCCTCATAACCAGCAGGCAAGTTGGTGGCGAAATGTTGCGCGCCAAGCGCCCAAGTATCTTCGCTATCTTCTTGTCCGCTCCACTTTGGCGTGCCCCAATCTTCGGCATCGAAACACACAAAGTCTACACCAATGTTTAAATTCTTGTTTTGATTCAGCAGTCGGGCAATCTCTAACATCACCGCCACGCCGCTCGCGCCATCATTTGCACCATCAATGGGCTTACGCCAATTGGCACTATCGGGGTCGTTATCGGCCCAAGGCCGCGTGTCCCAATGGGCGCAGAGCAAGATACGCGTAGTAGATTCGGGGTTAAAGCTGGCCATAATGTTACGGCATCGCAGCATGGTTCCGTCGTACCCGCGCAGTTCGGCGCGTTGGCTCTTCACCTTACAGCCAAAGCTTTCAAACTTCTTGGCAATCCATTCGCCACATTCGTCGTGGCTTTTGGTGTTCATGGCGCGCGGCCCGAAGGCGCATTGCGCGGCAACAAAGGCATAAGCCGAGTCGGCATTAAAGGCCGGGCCCATAGGGTTAAGCTTTTCTGCGGCGGCCATCTCGGCCTCTTCCGCTTCTTCTGCCGCACTATGCGAGGGCGAGAACAAGCCCATTGAATAGGCAATGATGGCTATAACGGCAATCATGATAACTGCTATGATGATTTTTTTCATTGGATATTTAATCTTGAAAATTAGGAGTTAAGGAGTTAAGGAGTTAAGCCAAATGCTGAGCACTTAAAGGGTTTAAGGAGTAAAAGGCATCTGTGCAAGAAGTTAAGGAGTCATTGGGATTAAAGAGTTAAGCCGCATGCCTTGATGGCCTTAACCACCTTTTCGCCCCTGCTGGTTTACCAGCTGACAAGTTAACAAGCAGGTAGGCGCAGCCATTCTTTCACCATTTCACTTTTTCACCCTTTCACCTTTAAAAGGGGCGCAGCCTTTTTTTCACCCTTTCACCCTTTCACCTTTTCACCTTTTCACCTCTTCACCTTTTCAATTGTACTTCCTTCATCACTCTCAACCAATTGCCGCCCCATATCTTCTCAATATCTTGTTCGGAGAAACGGCGGCGCAACAGTTGAATGGTGAAATTGATTATTTCAGACGAGTTGGCGATGCCACACACGCCGCCATCGCCGTCGAAATCAGTTCCAAGTCCCACGTGGTCTATGCCCATTACCTTAATGGCATGTTCCAAATGCGCCATCGCATCGAGAATACTGGCCTCGCCTTGGGCGCGAAGAAACCCGTGGTAGAGCGTGATATGCGCCACTCCACCCTTCTTGGCAAGCGCGCGCATCTGGTTATCGGTGAGGTTTCGCGGCACATCGCAAAGCGCTTTACAGTTGCTATGACTGCAAACAATAGGCACGCTACTAATCTCTAAGGCATCGTAAAAGCTCGATTCGGCACCATGACTAAGGTCAACCATGATGCCCGTGCGGTTCATTTCCTCGATAACGCGTCGGCCAAAGTCGCTAACGCCGCCATGAGTAGCCGTTCCGCGTGCGCTGTCGCAGATGTCGTTGTCGCCGTTATGGCAAAGCGTAATGTACGTTACGCCACGCTGAGCGAAGTGCGACACGTTTGCAAGGTCGTTCTCAATGGCCAGTCCGTTCTCTATTCCCAACACGATACTCTTCTTTCCTGCCGCCTTGTTGGCGTATAGTTGCTGTGGATTTCGCGCCAAAGCCACGTATTGACTGTTCTCGGCAACGATGTTTTCAATCTTATCGAAGATGAGATCGGCGTAGTTTCTCGGACCCGTTACATCGAAAGCAACCTTCTGGCGGAACGTTTCGCCGGGCTTAGGCTGTGGCAAATAGGCCACCATTGTTGTGGCATCCTGCCGTCCTTCGTTCATCTTATGCAGGTCAACGAGTATGCGTGGGTCGCGTTGGTCGAACCGAACGTTAAGCGGAAAGAACATCGGCGTATCGCAATGCGTGTCGAGCGTTAGCACCTTGGCATGCAAACGCTTGGCATCGGCAAAGGTTTCGGCCTGCCTAACGAGCCACTGAAAGAGCGGCAAACCCTGCTCTTCCATCCATTCGGGATGCCATTGCACGCCAAGTAAGGGCTTATGCTCGGTGCTTTCCATCGCCTCTGGGATGCCGTCGACCGTAGCTGCAACGAAACGAAACTTGCTACCAGCATGGCAAACTGCCTGATGATGGAACGAGTTGACATGCAGACTGGTGGCCTCGAAGATTTGCGCAGGCAACGAATTGGGTTCGAAATACACCGTTTGTGTAGCCAAATTGCGTTGCGCGTCTTGCGAATGCTGTATCAGCTTTTCAGAAAATCGCGGTAAGAAATGCTTGAACTCGCCCTCGGCCAAGCCGCGGCGAACATCTTGAGTAAAATGTTCTTCGATGTCTTGCGCCACCTTTCCGCCTAGTGCCATAGCCATAGTTTGCATGCCGCGACAAATGCCTAGGATGGGTATTTGACGGTTGTAGGCCAATCGGGTGATGAGGAGTTCGGGCAAATCGCGCACAGCATTCACCGCATGCAGGCGCGGCGAAGGCTCTTCTCCTGCCCACAGGGGATTGAGATCGGCACCACCCGTGAGTATCAGCCCGTCTATATTGTCGAGTGTATTGACGATAACGTCTACGCTATCCACGGGCGGAATGAGCACAGGTGTACCCCCTGCATCAACCACTTGACGATAATAACGGTCCATAAGTATGGCGTTATCGTCGCGAAAGTTGGCGGTTAGCCCAATGATGGGTTGGCGTTTGGCCTGCGGAAACGAGGCGTATATGTTTTGCAAGTGGGCTTGCAAGTCGAAGTTGTGCATAGTTTTTGGGTTAGATTGGTGAGGGGGTGGTCAGAATTGTCGGACGGGTCAGACTGGTCGGACGGGTCAGACTGGTCGGACTGGTCAGACTGGTCGGACTGGTCAGACTGGCCAGGTTGGTAGGTTCTACCCTAACAACTCGGCCGTTCTCCTTCTCCCTTCAACCATTTTATTTTTCGTCGGGGTCTACCAATATCTCGCGCTTGATGCTTTGTTCGAGCGAGATGAGCGTCTCGGTAGAAACCACCCCAGGTATAGTTTGCAGTTTATTGTTAAGCAAGTCCATCAGCTGTTCGTTGTCTTTGGCGTAAAGCTTGATGAGCATGGTGTACGAACCCGTTGTAAAGTGGCACTCAACGATTTCGTTGATGCTGTTAAGGCGAGCCACAACGTTCTTATACATGCTGCCACGTTCGAGATTAAGCCCGATATAGGTGCATGTAGAGTAGCCCAAGCTTTTGGGATTGACGTCGAACCCACTACCAGTAATCACACCGTTTTCTATCAGATGCTGTACGCGTTGGTGTATGGCTGCGCGCGATACGCCGCATTCTGCTGCCACATCTTTAAATGGAATACGTGCATTTTGCGACAAGATGTTTAGGATTTTCTTGTCTAGGCTGTCTATTTTCTCCATGTGTTGCTAACGTGTTTTATGTATTTAAGTTGTTTTAATGTGCTTATAAAGTACGAGCAAATGTAAACAAATTAAATGAAATAAGCAACAAAAAGTTAGATAAAAAGGTATATATGGTATGTTTTGACAATTGGTTAACGCCTTTAAAGATAAATTAAGAAATTAGAAACCAGGCCAAAGATGTTCTTTAACCTGGTTTCTAAGCCTTCATTTGTATTTATTTTCTCTTCTTTGCGGCAGGTCTTCCAGCCTTCTTAGCGGGCTTTGCGGCAGGCTTGTCGGTCGTCGCATTGGTCACTTCGGGCTTAGGTTTGTTCACTTTCAGCAGTTCTACGGTGAAAATCAGCGTAGAATAAGCTGGGATAGAGCCCATTTCTCGTGCGCCATAAGCCAAGTCTTGGGGGATATATAGTTCCCACTTGCTGCCAGGAGCCATCAGTTGAAGAGCCTCTGTCCAACCAGCAATCACTTGGTCGGCACGGAAAGAAGAGGTGTCGGGCGTGCGTTTGTAGCTACTATCGAACACCGTTCCGTCGATAAGCTTACCTTCGTACTTCACAACAACCTCGTCGGTAGCCGAAGGCTTTTCGCCAGTTCCGTTAGTAATCACCTTATATTGCAGTCCGCTAGGCAGCGTAACCACGCCTGGTTTCTTGGCATTGTCGGCCAACCATTGCTTACCCACGCTGATAGCAGCCTCTACTTTGGCTTTCTTGGCGGCCTCAACACGTTTTTCAAAGAGTTGTTGCGCCTCTTCTTCTGTATATTTGGTGAAGTCTTTTTCCAAGGCAGCAATAAATCCGTTGTAGAAGTTTTTAGCGACAACAGAGTCTTTCGTTCCGATTAACTCTTGCTGCACCGAGGGCAAGATACGCTGTTGAGCCATCTGTGCAATCTGCATACCGGCAGCATAAGCCGTGAAAGCACCGTCGCCATTGCTTTCCAAAGCCTTACGGAAGCCACGCACAAAGTCGGCCATATAAGTGGTATCCACCTTATATTGCTGTTGAATGAAAGCAGCCAGCCCTCTTGTGGCAGCCATACCAGCGGCATAGCTAACCGAGTCTGACGATGTGTTTAACACTACGGGGGCAGCGGTGGTCACCTGTACTACGTCTTTCTTTTTACCTGCGAAGGCGGTATTAAAAGCGGCACTCGCCAAGAGAGCGAGTGCCATAAAGGTTAATTTCTTCATTATTTTTCTCCCACTGAAATCAGTTCAATCTTGAAGATAAGAGCCGAGTAAGGCTTAATGTTTGGTTGTTCGCGCGAGCCATAAGCTTGGTCTTCGGGGATATACACTTCCCAAACGCTACCGGCAGGCATGCGCGTAAGCACCTCTGTCCAGCCCTTAATCACTTGGTTGGCACGCATCGTAACGGGTTCGCCGCGCTGATAGCTGCTGTCGAACACCTTACCGTCGATGGTTTTACCCTCGTAGTGCACCTTAACGGCCGAAGTGTCCTTTGGTATTGGGCCGTTTCCTTCTTTAATAACGCGATATTGCACGCCATTGGGCAGTGTCTTTACGCCAGGTTTCTTAGCGTTCTCGGCCAAGAATTTCTTACCAGCCTCTTTGTTTGCGCCATAAGTGCTTTCGGCCGATTTCTCTTTAATTTTCTCGGCTTGTGTCTGCACATACTTCATAGCCTCCTCTTGAGTCATGATGCCTTTCTTGTTCTTTGCACCAGTGATGAAGCCTGCGAGGAAATTCTTCATCGAAATAGTCTTGGTAGAATCCTCCCCAAACAGTTCGTGGTTGATGCCCTTCACCATTTGGTTAGAGATTTGTTGGCCAATCTGCACACCTGCATAGTAGGCGGCTTTCTTCTTGTCGTCGCCAGCATTGGCTCCATCGTTCAAGCCCTTAACAAATTCGTCGATGTAGGCAGTGTCTACATTCAAGCCCTTGCTAAGATAGTCGCGCAGGCCTTGCGTTTGACTGTAACCCAAAGCATAACTTAGGGTGTCGATGTCGTTCTTTAAGTCGGCCTTAGGCGTTGAGTTGCCACAAGCCGAGAATGTAACGGCTGCAATGGCCGTTGCTGCTAAGATTGTTAATTTCTTCATTGATATATAAGTTGTTTTGAGTTTATAAGTTTATGAGGGGGTAGGTTTAGTAAGCTAGTTGGTGGGGTATATCTGGTTATCTAGGTTCACTAGGTTTACTAGGTTTACTAGTTATTCTAGGCTTACTAGTTATCCTAGATTTACTAGGCAAGTTGTTAAAATGGCGTCAGCCATCTTTTCACCTTTTCACCTTTTCACCTTTTCACCTTTAAAAGGGCGTAGCCATCTTTTCACCCTTTCACCCTTTCACCCTTTAAAGGGCGCAGCCCATCTTTTCACCCTTTCACCCTTTCACCTTTTCACGTCTTTTACTTCACCTCAATCAGTTCCACATCAAACACCAGTGTAGCGAAAGGAGGGATAGATGCGCCGGCTCCGCGTTCGCCATAACCCAGTTGATAAGGGATAAAGAAACGATATTTTGCACCCTCTTTCATCAGTTGCAGACCCTCGGTCCAACCAGCGATAACGCCGTTAAGGGGGAAAGTGGCAGGTTCGCCGCGCTGAATAGAGCTGTCGAACATCGTTCCATCAATCAGCATACCCTCGTAATGGCACACCACCTTGTCGGTAGCCTTGGGGCTTTTACCATTTCCTTCTTTAAGCACTTGATATTGCAAGCCGCTGGGCAGCGTGGTAACGCCTTCCTTTTTAGCGTTCTCGCTGAGGTATTTCTCGCCCTCGCTCTTAGCTCCCTTGTACTTCTCGGCAGCCTCGGCGCGTTGCCTTTCCTCTTGTTTTTGGAAGAAGTCTTCCACAATTTGCTGTGCTTCTGCCGTAGGAACTTGGGGTTCCTTGCCGTCAATCATGTCCTTTACTGCTTGTGCGAAGTCGGCAGCATTCAAGTCGTTCGCACCCATTTGCGACAATTGGCGGCCAATACCTAGGCCCAAAGCATAACTAAGTTTATCCATAAAATATTGTCTTTTATCTCTTTATTTTTAGTACAATGGCACAAAGTTACGATTATTTATCCTATTCGATACGCATATTTGCAAAAAAAACACTAAATTTGGAGTTGACAAGCCCACCTGCCTGCTTGTTTTCAGATTATGTCTGGATAGAACATCGCCAACAAGCCGATGGCTTAACCGCGCGCAAAGCCGCACCGCACCAGCAGCAAACCATCGCCCCGATGCAAAGTACAGGGATGTTTAACAATTTAAAACGAAACGTCATGAACACAAAAAACAAACACGTAGTTTTTCTTACAGGCGCAGGTATGTCTGCCGAAAGCGGCATAAAGACGTTCAGAGGCAACGACGGACTGTGGGAAAACTATCCCGTTATGCAGGTGGCATCGCACGAAGGATGGCTCGCCGATCCTAATTTGGTGAACCAATTCTACAACGAAAGGCGGCAACAGCTGTTCGCCGCGCAGCCCAACAAGGGGCATCAGCTAATTGCCGAACTTGAAAAACGATGCCAAGTAACCGTTATCACGCAAAACGTAGACGACTTGCACGAACGCGCAGGCTCGTCGCACGTTATCCACTTACATGGCGAACTGCTCAAAGTCTGCTCCTCGGCCGACCCAAACAATCCGCGTTACATCCGCACGCTAACGCCCGACAACGCCATCGTTACGCCCGACGAGAAGGCGGCCGACGGCTCTCGCCTCCGTCCTTTCATCGTGTTCTTTGGCGAGTCGGTGCCACTTATCGACTTGGCGGCACGCACCGTAAGGCAAGCCGACGTGCTGATTATCATCGGAACGTCGCTCAATGTCTACCCCGCAGCCGGCCTACTGGCCTACGCTCCGCCCGCAACACCCATCTATCTTATCGACCCCGAACCCGTAGAAACCACCTATAACCCGCAGGTTAAGCAACTGCGCATGGGCGCATCGCAAGGAATGGAAGAGCTGATTGGGAAAATATAAGGTGCCATCCAAACAGATTAAGGCAGGTTTTTAGAAATTACCTTCGTGGAGAATTTCTAGAACATGCCTTAACAACACCACACACCACAGCCCATTACCCTAGGAAAGGAGTTGAGGATAAGGGCGTTTACACTAAACATAAGTTCCACAATCTGCCTAAAAAAACAAAAAAAAGCTTTTTTACTTTTCGCGTTAAGGCCAATTGTTGTAACTTTGCGGCAAATTAATTCATCTATAAAGAAAGGAAATAAGTTCATGAAAAGTACCAGTTTAAAAAATCGCGCCTTGCAACTTGCCGCCATGTTCATGGTATTGATTGCAGGCTTATCGTTTATGTCTTGCGCTAGCGACAGCGGCGAAGACGAAGAAGCAAGCCCAATTGTCGGCACATGGCAGTCGCAAGCTAGCAGCACAGGCACCTACTACATGCAGTTTACCGAGTATAAGCAATACTTCTTTACCAACGACATCAACAAAGGCAGCAACACTGAGGAGGGAGGTTACACCTTCTCCAACAATACACTGACACTTAACCCAAAGGGTAAAGCACCGAGGACGTACAATTGCACATTTAAGGGAGATCGCCTTTTCCTTACCCTCGCTTCTGGCAAAGGAGGTGAACTGCAATTCATACGCTACACACCTACCAAGAGCGTTAAGCGCGTTAAACGCTAACACGACTCTTGCACAACATACAGCCGTCGCACCGCGTACCCACATCAATACGTAGTGCGGCGGTTTGTTTTGTTTTCTAAGCACTCGCCAGTGCCGCAAAACAACCAGACTCACCCCTATCGGCCTCACCCCTCTCCCCTACCGGCCTCACCCCAACCACTACCGGCCTCACCCCCAACCACTACCGGCCTCACCCCCAACCCCTCTCCAAGGGGAGAGGGGAGTGATATGCCTTGCGAATTTAACGCTCGCTGGCGACCAATCGCTCAGCTCGTTAACTTGTGAGCCCATCAACTGACGAACTTGTCCACTTGCCCACTTGTCCACTTAAAATCTCATCAACTCAAAAACCCAAAACTCAAAAACGCATCAACTTAAAAACTCACCAACTCAAAAACTCAAAACTAAAAAACGCACCAACTCAAAAACTCACCAACTCAAAAACTTAGAAACTCAAAAACTTAGAAACTCAAAAACTCAAAAACTGAAGTCGTCTTGACTTTTAATGTTTCTATACATTAAGAGGCGTTTGTTCTCTCTGTGATGCCAACACAAGATAAGCACCCTTCTCATACACGAAATGCAGGACAAATCAAACCACCGGCTTATAAACTCACGAAAAACTAACAATTCCCGAACACATCAACTTACAAACTGGAAAACTCACAAACACATCCACTCAAATCTTAAATCATTATCTTTTATTTTACAATACTGCTCTAATTTTCGCTCCGTTCTAGCGAAAATATAGGTCATAATGTAGGTAAATCGCCCCTATTTCTAGCCTTTAACGCCTTACAATATGTTCAATTTTAAGAAAACTACCTGCATTTTGCACCATTTTG